>NZ_JNJG01000012.1 GCF_000702705.1 Mycoplasma simbae ATCC 49888 | reverse complement strand
GTTTACAACCCATAGGGCCTTCATCCTGCACGCTGTGTCGCTCCATCAGACTTTCGTCCATTGTGGAATATTCCCTACTGCTGCCTCCCGTAGGAGTCTGGGCCGTATCTCAGTCCCAGTGTGGCGGTTCAGTCTCTCAACCCCGCTAAACATCATTGCCTTGGTGGGCCGTTACCTCACCAACTAGCTAATGTTGCGCACCCCGCTCCTTCAGCGACGCTTTGAGGCGTCTTTTATGTAAAGATCATGCGATCTAAACAAGTATTTGGTATTATCGGTTGTTTCCAACCGCTATGCCAATCTGAAGGGTACGTTGAGTACGTGTTACTCACCCATTCGCCGCTAAGTACAAGTACTTCGCTCGACATGCATGTATTAGGCACACAGCCAGCGTTCATCCTGAGCCAGGATCAAACTCTCGAAAAAATTGACTTCGTCATGTTTATATATCTAGTTTTCAAAGAACAATATTTGCAGTTGTTAAAACGCTTAATAATGATAACACAATCTAGAATTTAACCAAATAAATTTTTAAGATTTTTTTAACTTATATTTGCTTGCTAACAACTTAGCGATAATTATTGTATAACACTTTTTAACAAAGCAAACAAAAAAGTTAAAATATTTTTTCTATTAATATTAATATTGTATCTTTATATATTATTTTGTTTTTTAGCTACTTTATTATAAAAAGCTGCCAGCAGCAGCTTAGCTATTAACATCCTTATTTCAACCTAAAGTTTTATTAACTGCATGGTGTCAACCTTGAATTAATTTTTGGCGCTTGTGCTCGTTGATATTTGGAGCATAGATTTGAGATTGATTTTTGCTAAATTGATCTAGGTTAGATCAAAACCCACTTGCAAGTGCAGCCATTAAAGCCGCGCCATAAGCAGTTAATTCACTATTATTATTTTTAGCGACATTTACATTTAAAACATTTGCTTGAAAATTCATTAAATATTCACTTTTGCTTAAACCTCCATCCACACTAATTTGCTTAAATTCATAATTTGTGTCGGCTTGGAGAGCTTGAATTAAATCATAGCTTTGAAAAGCAATTGATTATAAGCCAGCTTGAATAATGTGTTCACGTTTAGTGCCGCGAGTTAAACCCATAATTGCTCCGCGCGCATCTGGATCTCAGTATGGAGCTCCCAAACCATTAAAGCTAGGAACAAAATACACGTGATTTTGTTTGCTTTGGGCCGCCAAAGATGCATAAAAATCTAGTTGGCTAGGATGATAAAGTATTTGCAAATCATTTTTAATTCATTCAATTACTGAGCCGGCCGCAAAAACAGAGCCTTCCAAGGCATAAATGGGTTTTTGAGAGTCAAATTGTCAGGCAATGGTGCTTAAAAGTTTGTGCTTAGATTGAATAATTTTAGTGCCTGTGTTAACTAAAGCAAAGCAGCCAGTGCCATAAGTGTTTTTAATCATACCTTCGTGTACACATAAATGCCCAAATAGTGAGGCTTGCTGATCGCCAATTATGGAAGCGATTTTAATCTTGGTATTAGTGTTGGCAAAAATAACACTAGAATTAAAAGCTCCATGGATTTGTGCACTTGGTACAACGTTAGGTAAAATTTGCTTAGGAACATTAAAAATAGTCAGTAATTCTTGATCCCACTCCAAAGCGTGGATGTTAAAAAGCATAGTTCTAGAGGCGTTGCTTACGTCACTAATGTGCATATTGCCTTGGCTTAATTTTCATACTATTCACGAATCTATGGTGCCAGCTAGCAAATTGTTTTGTTTAAGTGTGTGTTGAGCTAGTGAAACATTGTCTAAAATTCAGTTGATTTTAGTTGCAGAAAAATATGGATTCAAAATTAAACCTGTTTTTTGTTGAATTTTTGTTTCAAAATGTTTAATTTTTTCACAAAATTCACTAGTACGTGAATCTTGTCAAATAATGGCATTATACACAGGCAAACCAGTAGTTTTGTCTCATAAAACTACGCTTTCACGCTGGTTGCTAATACCAATAGCTTCGATTTGTTCAAGCTGAATCTTGGCTTTTTGAATTACATTTTGCATGCACAAAACTGCACTGTTTCAAATTTCAAGTGCGTCTTGTTCAACTCAACCAGCTTGGGGATAAAGTTGACTATATGCGTGTTGAGTTTGTGCTACAACTGAGCCTTCTTGGTTATAAATTATGCTTCGGCACGAAGTAGTGCCTACATCTAAACTTAGAATATATTTGGGCATAATTACAATAAAAATCGCATCTAAATGCGACTTTATTAAGCGAAGAAAGCTAAAGCTTTGTCATAGTTAGGTTCAGTTGTAACTTCTTCCACGTATTCAACGTGTAGAATTTTGTTGTTTTCATCTAGCACAAACACAGCACGAGCTAATAAACCAATACCTTCTAAAAGTGTTCCTGTTTTTAGACCAAATTCTTTGTGTCTAAATTCACTCACAGGTACAATTTTTTCATTATTTGTAGCTGTACATCAACGTTTAAACGCAAATGGTAAATCGTGTGAAACAGCGACTACTGGGTAGTCTTTATGTTTAAAAAAGTTTAAAAATTTAGTTGTTTCCATTTCACACACACCTGTGTCAATAGAAGGAATTGAAAACACTAATTTTTTTGATTTTGGTAATGAATCAAAATCAAAATCACTCATATCTAGATTAACTGCTTTAAAGCTAGGAAAAATATCACCTACTTTAAGTTCTTGGCCCAATAAGTTTACTGGGTTTGATAAAAATTTAACTTGCATAACACCTCCAATAATAATTTGTATTATACACACAAAACTCTATTTTTGTGCAGCTAAAGCAAATAAAGTTAGTGCTAAAGCTTTCAATATAGCAATGAAAATGTTACCAAAATATAATATAATTATAATGCACTAAAATAGTGCGTAAAAATTTAGATATTATCAAGGAGTTATATATGCCTAAACGTAAAAAATTTTGACTTTTAGCCCAATTTCCACTACTGAGCATGCCAGCTTTAATTATGAGTGCTGGTTGCGTGGAAAATACTGAAAATCAAACAAAACCAGAGCAAGGGAGTAGTACAACACCAGGTCAAGGAGGGACTCAAACAACCCCAACACCTAATCCTTCACCTCAGCCTGGTCAGGGGGGGTCACAGACTAACCCAGGAACAGGTGAGTCTCAAGGTCAGCCATCTTCGCCAAGTGGGTTAACTCAAGACACTGAATACCAATTTGAAGCAAAAAATGAAAATGAATTAAAAGCTAGTGAAGCTAAATTCGCTGCTTGAGCAGAACGTTTAGACAATTTCTTAATTATTGATGAGAATTTAACTCAAAATGTAATTGAACTTTTACAAGATAAGAAACTATACTATTCATTTAAAACTCAAAGTGTAGTTGCTTCATCTGAGCTTCCGGGCAAACCTGCCGTTTGAGAACGTGCTACAGTAGTATTCAAACTAAAAGAACAGCATTCTAAAGATGATAAATTCAATCTTTCTTCACCAAATAATAGTGCGGGAGATAAAAAAGAAAATATTCAACTTGAATACCAAATAATTGAAAATAAATTAATTATTAGCTATCGTGCTTCGCTGTATAAAGGTAAAAAAGTTAATCCTGTTTTCAGTAAAAACGTGTATAAAAGTGTGTTTAATATTGCTAAAAATACACAAAATTCTACAGACAATAACAATTCAAACGCAGGTAGTGCAACAGCGCCTAGTCAACCAGAAAACGGCGCTGTTTCAACCACTCAACCTGTAACTCCTAGCCAAAATGATGGCAGTGTTTATTCAAATTTAGTGGCCAAATCTCTAAAAAATGCATCAGGCGTGACCTATCAACAAGATAACTATTATGCAAGTTTAGAAGGCTTAAGCGGTGATGCATTAAGAGCCGCTTTATTTGAACTTGTTAAAAAACATAGAAATCACGGTAAAAGTTACAACGCTTTATACGCAACATATAGAGACGCATTCGTTGATAAATACTATGAAAATGATGGTTCAGTAATGGATATGTATGCGGAAAACCCAAGTGGTAATGACCCATATAAATACAACGAAGGTAATAAAGGCAATGGCGGACGAGAAGGTGGTGGCTGAAACCGTGAACACATAATTGCTCAATCATGATTCAATAAACAAAGCCCAATGCGTGATGATGCTCATCACGTTTGACCTACTGATGCGGAAGTAAACGCTAGACACTCAAACTACCCTTATGGTGAAGTCAAAAACGCAACATTCACTTCAAGAAATGGTACCAAAGTGGGCTCAGGAGTTGAAGATAATCAACCAGTTACCGAAGTAATTAATGAGTTTAAAGGTGACGTGGCTAGAGCTATTCTTTATTTTGCTTTAGTTTATAGGGATAAAAACTTAACTCAAAATGGTTCAGGTAAAAGATTTTTTACCACAGGCAACCAAATAAAACCTAAATTTTTACAAACAATGCTAACTTGATCTGCTAAAGATCCTTTAACGCAATTTGATTTAGATCGTAATAATGGAATTTATAAACACCAAAGAAATAGAAATGTCTTTAGTGATTACCCTGAACTAATTGATGTTGTGTATGGCAACAACAACACATACGTATTTAAAAACAAAGGTATTGCAACACAATTAGTTTTTGAACAACAAGCTTAATGCTTGTTTTTTATTGAAATTTTTCAATAAAAATGTTAAATTTTTCCTTTTTTAGGATTTTTTACTTCGCAAACAATATGTGTAAGTGATGAGAAAAAGAGTATGAATTTTAGGAAGTGTTTTAGCAGCTGGAATATTTGGCTTAGCGCTTTCACTTTCACTGGACCAAAAACAAACTTTTATTTCAAAAACCAATCAAAACAAGGAGGTTAAGGTAAAAATAAGTGGCGCCGTTTTACATCCAGGTGAGTATGAGGTGCCTATTAACTCAACATTAAAACAAGCTCTAATTATGGCTAAACCTAGAGCTGATTCTGATTTAACAAGCATTGATCAAAATCAAAAAATTGCCTCAAATATTACTATCAAAATTCCCTTTAAAAAAGTAAATAGGGAACATAAACCTGCAATCTCATGATCACAAATAAATTCGCTTGTTGATTTAACTAATTTGGGAATTTCTAAGTCGATAGCACAAAAATTACTCACGCACAGAAAGAATAATCCATCCACAACTTGAGAAAAAATAAATCAAATTTCAGGAATAGGCTCAAAAGCATTAGAAAAATTGAAAAAAGTGCTTATTTTATAGCAGTCAAAATTTTTCTATTACTTTCGCCATTATTATTACATTTATCATTAAGCAACGTTGATAGTAAATATTTTTGAATTTTATTGCTTTCAACAGGGTCTTTAGCTCTTGCAATAATTTCGCCTAAATTGCTATGGTTATTAATTACTGTCTTAAGCGCGTATTTATTTTTAAGATATCTTCGTTTGCCATCAAATTTAGAACCTGGAAATTATTATTTACGAGCTAGTGTTGTAAAAATAGGTGAAAAATATGCGATTTTAAACGTTAAGAACAATTATTTTTTACTCTACACAAATAAATACACCAGCGCTGAAGCACTTAGGGTAGGTTATTTAGTTAATATTAAAGGTGTTTTGAATCCGATTACGGAGCAAAAAAATTTTTACTATGCCAATCGCATTGACCATATTTTTGAAAAAGCCATAGTTGAACGTGTTGATAAACCTCTTTATTCAACTTCTCAATTAATTGATAATTGATCTAATCAATCCAGTGAAATATTTAAGCAATATTGAAAGCTAATTGTGTTTGGTTTTAATTATGATTCATATCAATTAACTAAAAATGCAATTTCAGTCAATATCCTACACTTATTAGTTATTTCGGGATTGCATTTTGACATACTATTCAGGTTAGTTTTATGACCTATTAAAAAAATTAATAACGCTAAATACAAAAAGATTGCTACGTTATTATCATTTCTAGTCTTATTTTATTATTTATGTATGCTGGCCAACTTTGTTAGCGGTTTAAGAGCTTTTGTGATGCAGTTTTTTAAAATTAAACATCCTAAGCTTAATATTTACTCAATGCCAATTGCGGCTTTAATAATTTTTTATATGAACCCAAGCATTATTTTATCAATAAGCTTTATTTTGAGTTTTAGCACTACCTTATTTATTATATTGATAAACAAATCGCTTGGAGTTATGAAGATAAAGCACAAAATCATTAAGTTTTTAATTTTAGCCACGATTATTTACATAACATCTTTAATATGAACTCTCAAACTAAATGGATTTATCAATATAACAGGTTTAATATTCGCAAATTTATTTAGTCCAATTATCCAGCTAACATATACTTTATCTATTTTATTTTGATTTATACCCGTCTTATTACATTATGTTTATTTAGTTTTGAACTTTTTGATTTTGCTAGCACAAAAATATAGCCTAATTTGATACATAAATGCAAATATCTCGCATAATTCTATATTAATTTGGCTAGTTTTATGGTCATTTATTTTATCTATACCGCTATTTTATAGACATAAACGTAAAAAAACAAAAAATTAGCACTTTAATTGTTTGAGTGCTAAAGTTGTGATAAAATAATTACATAACAAATCGGAATTGAAAGGAAAAAATATGGCAAAAGAAATAATTATTGGTATTGACTTAGGTACCACAAACTCAGTTGTTTCAATCGTGGATAATGGAACTCCTGTTGTTTTGGAAAACATGAATGGTAAAAGAACTACTCCTTCTGTAGTTTCATTTAAAGATGGCGAAACAATCGTTGGTGAAAACGCAAAAAACCAAATCGAAACAAACCCAGATACTATCGCATCTATTAAAAGATTAATGGGTACAAAACAAACAGTTAAAGCAAACGGAAAAGAATACAAACCTGAAGAAATTTCAGCAATGATTCTATCTAACCTTAAAAAATATGCTGAAGAAAAAATTGGTCACAAAGTAGAAAAAGCTGTTATTACAGTGCCAGCTTACTTCAACAACGCACAACGTGAATCAACTAAATTAGCTGGTAAAATTGCGGGCTTGGATGTTTTAAGAATTATTAACGAACCTACTGCAGCAGCTCTAAGTTTTGGTTTAGATAAAACAGACGAAGAGAAAAAAGTGCTTGTATTTGACTTAGGTGGTGGTACATTTGACGTTTCTATTCTAGAATTAGCAGATGGAACTTTTGAAGTTCTTTCAACAGCAGGTGATAATGAACTAGGTGGAGATGATTGAGACCACGCAATTGTTGACTGATTAGTTGACAAAATCAAAAAAGAACACAATTACAATGTTAAAGAAAACAAAATGGCAATGGCTCGTTTAAAACAAGCTGCTGAAAAAGCTAAAATTGATCTTTCTTCTTCAATGGTGGCAAACATTTCACTTCCTTTCTTAATTTTCATTGAAGGACAAGCGCCTATTAATGTGGAAGCGACACTAAAAAGAAGTGAATTTGAACAAATGACAGCTTCATTACTAGAAAGAACTAAAGCTCCAATTGACCGTGCTTTAGCGGATGCTAAAGTTTCATTATCAGAAATTAGCGATGTACTTTTAGTTGGTGGTTCAACAAGAATGCCAGCAGTTCAAGCTCTAGTTGAGCAAAAATTAGGCAAAAAACCTAACAAATCAGTTAACCCTGATGAAGTGGTTGCAATGGGTGCTGCAATTCAAGGTGCTGTTTTAGCTGGTGACATTAACGACATTTTACTAGTTGATGTTACTCCTTTAACATTAGGTATTGAAACAGAACATGGTGTTGTTGCTTCATTAATTGAACGTAACACACGTATTCCTATTACAAAAACTAAAACCTTTACCACAGCAGCTGATAACCAAACAGCAGTTACAATTCACATTGTACAAGGCGAAAGAAAATTAGCAAACGATTGTAAATCTCTTGGAACATTTAATCTAGACGGTATTGAACCAGCTCCTAGAGGCGTTCCTCAAATTGAAGTTTCATTCACAATTGATGCCAATGGTATTACAACAGTTTCAGCTAAAGATGTTAAATCAGGTAAATCAGAAAGCAAAGTAATTCAAAACTCATCAAAAATTAGTGACGAAGAAGTTGAAAAAATGATTAAAGATGCAGAAGCTCACAGAGAAGCTGATGAAAAACGCGCACAAGAAATTGAAACAGAAGTTCGTGCTGAATCATTAATTTCAAAAATGAAACAATCACTTGAAGAAAATAAAGACAAAATTGATGAAGCTCAAAGAAAACAAGCTGAAGAAAAAGTGGCTGAATTACAAAAACTTCTTGACGATAAAAACTTTGAAGAACTAAAAACCAAACTTGATGAAATTGACAAAGCTTTTGAATTAATTAATGAACAAATTCAAAAACAACAACAAGAAAAAGAACAAGGTTTTAAAGAAGAAGACGTAAAATAATAAATTAAGCTCAAAATGAGCTTTTTTTATACATTTTCAATAGTTATTTTCAAAAAAATGTCTATAGAATATAATAAATTCAGAGGTACAAATGGATAAAATAATTTTAAATTCTTCAATAGACAATTTAGAGCTGGTAACTTACGATTTTGCGCCAGAAATAACTAAGCCAGCACTTATTGTTCAAATAATTCATGGAATGGCAGAGCATGCTCAAAGATATAGTGAATTTGCAAGATTTTTATCGCAAAATGGCATAAAAGTAGTATCCATGGACAATAGAGGCCATGGCGAAACAGGAACAAGACAAGGACAATTAGGACATCTAGATAATAGTGATGCAACTTCTAAATTAATAAATGATGTTGAAGATTTAAGAAAATACTGAAAAAATCAATACCCAAATGCTAAATACGTAATATTTGGTCACAGTATGGGTTCAATTATTTTGCGCAATTATCTTCACTCATATTCGCAACTATTAGATGCTGCAATTATTTGTGGCACTGCTTCATTTGCTAATTTACAGCTTAAAATAGGTAAATTCATTGCTCAAAGATTTGTTAAAAAAGAAGGGGCTCGTACAGTAAATCCACTAGTGAATTCTTTAGCTTTTAAAGATGCTAATAAAAAAATTAAGCAAAATAAATCAATGTATTCTTGGTTGTCAACTGACCCAAAAGAAATAACTAAATATATGGGCGATAAATGGTGCGGTTTTGGCTGCTCAAATCAATTTTTTGTTGATTTATCTCAGTTAGTGATTGATATGAATAACAAAAAAATTATTGATAATTTCAATAAACAACTGCCAATTTTATTAATTGCTGGATCTATGGATCCAATTGGAAATTATGGCAAAGCCAACAAACAAGCACTTAAGTTTTACAATAAACTAGGTAACAAAAAAGTTAGCTCAATTTTATATAAAGGATATAGACACGAAATCTTAAACGATTTTTGCCGCCAAAAAGTACATAATGATGTTTACAACTTCATCAAAAAACATTTAATAGATAAGCATTAAGCTTATTTTTTATAATTTTGGGAATTTTTAAAATTTGTTATTTTTTTCATTTCTTTGACTTAAAATATACATATATGAATAATTTAGCAAATATGTTGCGACCGCAAAAATTAGATGATATTGTTGGTCAAGTAAACAACGTTAATTTACTTAAAAAAGTTGTTGAAAAACGTTTAACTACTTCTTTTGTGTTTTATGGTGAATCAGGTACTGGCAAAACATCATGCGCAATTGCATTAGCAAATGATTTAGGCTTAAAATATGGACTTTTTAATGCAAGTGTCGATAATAAAACTGCTCTAATAGATAAACTCGAACACAATGATATTTTAATAATCGATGAAATTCATAGACTTACCAAAAATCTACAAGACATATTGCTTTCATATCTTGAATTTGACAAAATAATTGTTTATGCAACAACAACAGAAAATCCTTATTTTCGTATAAATCCAGCTTTAAGAAGCAGAATGCAAATTCTTCAGTTCAATAAACTAAGCGAAGAAGAAATTTTTACTGGAATTAAAAGGGTGATAGCTAATCATTATCCAAACTTACAAATTGAAGACAAAAATATTCGAATTTTGATCAAGCATTCCACTGGAGATTATCGGTTTTGCTTAAACAATTTACAGATGTTAGCACTGCTAAATAATGACAACAATATTGACGAAAACGCGATAAAAACCCTCATTCCCAACATACATTTTTACTCGGATATGAAATCTGATGCACATTACAATAATTTATCAGCATTCCATAAGTCAATGAGAGGTTCAGATGTAGATGCCGCCTTATACTATGGAGCATTGATTTTAAAAACAGGTGATTACCAGGGTTTGTTCAGGCGTATAAGTGCTGTTGCTTATGAAGATATTGGACTTGCTGATCCAAATGTAGCTTTAAGAGTCGAAGCAGCTTTGAATGCAGTTGAAAGACTAGGTTTTCCAGAAGCTAATTTGCCAATATATTATCTAATTTGTTATATTGCTTTAAGTCCTAAAAGCAACAGCACTTATATAGCAATGAAAAAAGTTCAAAGCTATGTTGATGAAGGAAACATCTTTGATATTCCTAACAATTTACGTGAATCAGATTATGCTTCGGCTGCAAAATTAGGTCATGGCAATGACTACAAATACCCTCACGATTATCCACACCATTGAGTTAAACAAACTTACTTACCTAAAAAAGCTCAAAATAATGTGTTTTTTGAGCCAGGTGAAAACGATTTAGACAAGATTCAAAAATACTTTAAAACACTGCAAAATTGAAAGGAAAATAAATAATGAAACTTGATTTTAACCAAATTAAAAGCTTTGAAGAATTAAAATTAGCTAAAAGCAAGGTTTATTCAAAAGAAGGCGAAATCTTCGAATTACAAAGTCAATTAAAAACAGCATCAATTGAACAAAAAAAACTGATTGGTCAACAAATTAACCACCTAAAAGCAGAATACGAAGCAAAATTTAGCGAAGTTGAAAAACGTTTAGAAGAGGAACGTATTGAACAGCAAGTGAACTCTGAATTTATAGACGTGGCTAAACCAAGCGAATTTGCAGGTTCATTGCATCCAATCACTATTATTGAAAACAGACTTCGTGATTGATTTATTCAAAATGGATATTTTGAATCTAAAGATGGCGAAATTGTTTCAGATTATTACAACTTTGAAAAATTAAATATGCCCAGCGATCACCCAGCGAGAGCAATGCACGATTCATTATATTTAAACGCCACCACACTTTTGCGTACACACAACACTGGAATTAGTGCTGCCGAACTTGAAAAAAATGCAAATAAACCACTAAATAACTTTGCCATTGGTAAGGTATACCGTAATGACGAGGACGACGCTACTCACTCACACCAATTTACGCAACTTGATTTTGTTAGTGTAGGCAACGTTAGCTTCCCTAACTTAATTTGAACTTTAAAATCATTGCTAAGCTACGTATTTGAAGAAGAATTAGAGTTAAGATTGCGTCCTAGCTTCTTCCCATTTACTGAACCAAGTGTTGAAGTAGATATTTTCTATAAAGGTCGTTGAATTGAAGTTTTAGGAGCTGGAATGTTGCATCCAAACGTGATGAAATTGGCTGGCTATGATAACAAAAAATTCAACGCATTTGCTACCGGCATGGGGATTGAACGTTTAGCAATGATCAAATTCGGCATCAAAGATATTCGTGAATTTTACAATAACGATTTAAGAACCCTAAATCAATTCCATGGCGAAAAATAGCTTTCAAGACTTTATTCAAAGTCAACATAATTTAGATTATTTTAAAAAACTTCAATCTTTTATTGACCAAGATGAGCAAAAATACAATATTTACCCGCTCAAGCAACATAGATATAGAACGCTCAGTTTTTTCGAACCTATTGATACTAAATTAATTATTATTGGTCAAGACCCATATCATTTGCCCCACCAAGCGGACGGACTAGCTTTTAGTACTCATTTGGATACCCCGCCACGAAGCTTAAGTAACATTATCAAGGAAGTTAAAAAAGATTATCCAGAATGTCTAATTCAAACATATTCGCTTGATAGTTGAGCAAAACAAGGTGTTTTGCTGATTAATACAGTTTTAAGTGTGCGTGAAAAACAACCCAACTCGCACGCGAATATGGGTTGAGAAATATTTGTTGCTAATTTAATTGAATTTATTATCAACATAAAAAAAGATATTGTTTTTGGAATTTGAGGCAATAGTGCGTATCAATTTATTAAACCTTTTATTGATAAGGGCTTAATAAATCCAGAGCAAATAATTTATTGTTCGCACCCCTCGCCTCTTGCTTATGCACGCACCAATAAAAGTTTTAAAGATTTTGGTTTTTTCAAAAAAGTCAACCAAAAACTAGATCAAAACATTGATTTTAGTTTAAGAAAGGAATAAAAATGATTATTACTCTTAAAGAATTAAATAAATTCATGCCTGAAATCAAATTAGATGCTTCAGTGGAAAAAGCTATCAACAATTTAGGTTATGAAGTTGAAAGCATTTTGCCTTTTAGCGATGTTAAAGGCGTTAAATTTGCCAAGGTTGTTAATGTTTATCCAAACCCAAATTCAAAAAATTTAACCGTTGTTGAATTACTTTTAGCTAACAATGACAAAGTTACAATTCAAACAAATGCTAAAAACGCTAGAGTAGGTGCTTACACAACTGCTTTTGTGATTGGTTCTCAAAAAGGTGAAATAACTTTTGGTGCCAAAACTATGGCAGGAATTGAATCGCAAGGGATGCTTTCTAACTTCAATGAATTAGGTTTTGATATTTCTAAATTGCCTTTCAATGCTGATGAAGTTATGATGCTAGATGAACAATTGCCTTTAGATGCCGATCCAGTTGAATATTTTGGACTTGATGATTATATTATTGATATTACTACACCAGCCAATCGTTCAGATGCCAACTCATACTATGTTTTAGCTCGCGAATTAGCAGCCTACTATAACACTAAATTCACTTGATTCAAATGAGACACTCGCTTTATTAAACCTAGATTTGAAACTAAAATTCGCTCAGACAAAAATGTAGCTGAAGCTTTAAGTTTTATTGAAGCAAAACAAACTAAAACTAAAACTAACTTATTGGACATGCTGTTTTTAGCTAAACACGGCGTGGAAGCTAAAAACATTTGAGCAATTGATGTAACTAATTTAGCATTGCTTTATGTAGGTACACCAGCTCACGCATATGATGCAGACAAAATTCAAAACCGTTTAAAATGCGAAGAATTTAGCGGACAAGTCAATATTTTAGGCGGCAAAAGCGTAAATGTAAATAACGTTTTAGCAATTAGCGATACTAATGGTCCGGTTTCACTAGCTTGCGTTATGGGTTTAGAACACACATCTGTGAGTGAGCAAACTAAATCAGTTGTATTCGAAATTGGTTCTTTTGAATCTAAAAAAGTTCGTCACGGAGCTAAAGAAATCAAAATCGAGTCAGCTTCAAGCATTCAAGGTGGTCGTGGCGTAAACACCGAAATGGTTCGCTTAGGGATGCAATACTTGCAATTTAAAGCTTATGCCGACAAACAGCCTTTTTCAAACATTGTGGGCTTACCTAAAGCCAAAAAAGGTAATTCTGTATTGCAAAATCGTAAAAAATTGGCACTTTATGCAAACTGTACCATTGCCCAATTAAGAAAATTTGCAGATGTAGAAAACAAACTAAAAACTTTAGATTTCAAGTTAGATAAAAACAGGGTTACTGCCCCAAGCTATCGTCGTGATATCAACGCATATGAAGATGTGATTGAAGAATACTTTAGATTTTATGGTTACACTAATTTTGAACCAATTAAGCCAACATTAGTTCCTTTTAAAGTAAACCGTCGTGACATTAGCAAAAACTTGATCCAGGCCATGGGTTATAAAGAGGTTAGAACTTTTAGCCTTGAAAGTGTCGAAAATAATCAATTAAACCCATTTGGCTATGAAAATAGCGTTAAATTGCAAACATTTGTTTCAAAAGAGCGTGAAGTAATTAGAAATTCAATCATTACTTCAATGTTAGGTGTAGTTGATTACAACTTCAAGCGTAAAATGGAAAAAATAAGCATTTTTGAATTTGGTATGATTAATTACAATGATTATTCAATTGGTCTAGTTTCAAACATTAAAACATTTGATGAAATCAAACAAGATATTATTAATTACCTAAAAATTCAAGATCTTGAATTTGTGCCTTTTAAAGACAATGAGTACATTCATCCAAATGTCTCAGCTAAAATTATGTACAATGGCTCAATGATTGGTTGAATAGGTAAAATTCACCCACGCTATGCTAGCCAAAACGTATGAGTGGCTGAGTTTAAAGATCAAGATATTAAGCCTATCCCAAGCTTTAATAGCTATGATGCTAAACCGCTTAAATCAATTGATCTCACTTTTGAAATTGATTTACATAGCTCAATTGCTTCAAAAATTGAATTAATTAAACAAAATTTCAATATTTTTTCAATTAGCCAAATCGATACTTACCTAACTCCAACTAGCCAAAAAATTACTTTAAGAATTCTAGCTGATAGCGAAGTTATTGAACAAATCAGTACAAAATTCAATTAGGGGGCTTATGTATAAAAATATAATTCTAAAAGATAAAGC
The DNA here is from genome assembly GCF_000702705.1 of Mycoplasma simbae ATCC 49888. Taxonomy (GTDB): domain Bacteria; phylum Bacillota_I; class Bacilli_A; order Mycoplasmatales; family Metamycoplasmataceae; genus Mycoplasmopsis; species Mycoplasmopsis simbae. Next base: position 18,556 of record NZ_JNJG01000012.1, on the reverse strand, counting down.
TGTACAAAAAGCAATTAATAAAGAAACAAAAAGACAACAAAATCACATTGAATTAATTGCCAGCGAAAACTATGTTTCTAATGATGTATTAAAAGCTGTAGGTAGCACACTAACCAACAAATATGGTGAAGGCTATCCTGGTAAAAGATATTATGGTGGCTGTGAAAATGTGGACGTAATTGAATCTTTAGCAATCCAAAGAGCTAAAGAATTGTTCAATGTTCAATATGTCAATGTACAACCTTATTCTGGATCAGTAGCAAACGCAGCAGCTTTAGCTGCAGTTGCTAAACCTGGCGATAAAATTATGGGACTATCTTTAAGTTCTGGTGGACACTTAACACACGGATATAAAGTTAGTTTTAGTGGCATTTTCTACAATTCTATTTCTTATGATGTAGATAGCAATGGCGTATTAGATTATGAACAAATTAAACAATTAGCTATTAAAGAAAAGCCGGCTGTAATAATTTGTGGTTATTCTGCGTATCCACGCATTGTTGATTTTGCCAAATTCAAGGAAATAGCGGATGCATGTGGTGCTAAATTGCTAGCTGACATAGCACATATTTCAGGACTAATTATTGCCGGAGTTCATCCCTCACCCGTTGGTTATGCTGACATTATCACTTCTACCACGCACAAAACATTGCGTGGAGCAAGAGGCGCCATTATCATGACTAATGATGAAGAAATTGCCAAAAAAGTTGATCGATGAGTCTTTCCGGGTTACCAAGGTGGACCATTATTTCACGCTATTGCTGGTAAGGCAGTTGCATTTGGCGAAGCACTAAAACCAGAATTCAAAGCATATGGACAGCAAATAATCAAAAACGCCAAAATTTTTAGCGAATGATTTTTAGCACATGACGTTGAAATAGTTTCCGGTAAAACCGAAAACCATTTATTCACAATTAATGTATACAAAAGCTATGGCATTACCGGCAAAGATGCTGAAAAACTTTTAGGCAAATTCAACATTACAGTGAATAAAAACACAATACCTAACGACGAATTAAGCCCTATGGTTTCATCAGGAATTAGAATTGGTGTAGCAGCCATGACTTCGCGTCAGTTCAATAAATGGGGGCAATTGGCTTCAATTATGCATACAATATTGCAAAGCCACTCAACTATATTGAAAGATAAAGAGCTAAAAAATCAATTATTAAATCAAATTAAAATACTGAATAAAGAGTTTCCAATTATTGGTGAATATTAATCGAACACGCAACATTTTACTGTGCGTGTTTTTTTGTGGAATAGATTTTACAAAGTGTATAATTTCAAATAATATATTTTGAGGAAAAATGATAAAAAATAAGCTTTTATATTTATCTACAGTAATTTTTGCAACCTCGCTAGCTTCAAGCTCTTGCGTTATTGACAAAAATATAGACGATTTTAAATCATGTTCAGACAAATTAATTAGCATTGAACACAGGCTAAATAAAGCTCTTAAGTCCAATATAAATATTAATAAATTAATAAAATCATTGCGTGTTTACACTAATTTTGAAGATGCAATATATTTTTATTCACGTATTTTATATACCCTTAAATTTGGTATTGAAAATAACAGAATTACACAACAATTACATGATTTGATTTTGCATAATCTTTTAAATTTCACTAGACAAATAATGTCAAATAATTTTTATATTGACCCAAAATATAAAACTGAAATTTATGGTTATTTGATTTATCTATCTAAATTTGCATCTATGGAAGTAAGAAGTAATCTAGATTATCGTAACACGCAAGATTTAATCTTGAAAACACCCCAAGACGAGAGTAAAAATAGTCAGCAATTAAATTTTGTTAGCTACAGTTTGCAAAAGGATGCGATGAACATTTTAAAAAACATAAAAGAAGCAAAAAATGACCCTAAACAAATAGATTCTTGAAAAAGCATTGCTCGAATTTATCGCAGCCAATTAATGAAAAAGAAACAATTTACACACGATTATTCGAAATTTTTTGTTTTAAAAAAATTTATCTGGCCACAAAAATATAAAAATGATGAGTATATAGATGAGGTTAAATCTATAAGAAGAGGTATTCAAGAAAGAGCCCGAATCATTGAAATGAATCGAAATACCAGTTATGAAGGGCTAGTAAACCTGAACTATCTAATACCTAAAAATATTAAATTTAACATTGATAACAAAATTAATAGCTATACCTTGTCATTTGACTATAACGATAATTTGAACAGCGATGACATTTATATAAATGCCTACACAGTTAAAAAATACTCATCAAATAGTGACCTTTTATTGATTAGAATAAAATATATGCCTCAATTGATGAATTTTCAAGAATTTTTAGCCTACCAAGACAAGTATGTATACTCACATAATTATAATGATCCTATTAACAAAAACGTGTCAGTGTAAATTTAAACAATTTAGGTATAGACATTAATAAATTATTTATTGATAATAGTGACTTGGTTGTTAATGTTGATTTTAAGCCCTTTATATTCAATGATGTAAATAGCTTTGATGATGATTACCGCGACTATGCACACATAGATTATTTTGTAGACAAGTTGGCTGAGCAACCTAAAAATAAGCTTAAAGACGTATTAATAGTTACGCCTTATGATCTTGAAATATTTTTTAACTCATATGATGAATGAAATAAATATAGCAAATACATTATCAGTGGCTATCTAGACGGCACGCTTTTTGAACATAAAGGAGAAAAATATTATTGATAGTTGTAATCTTACCACAACATGCTGGACCTATATAATCAGAAATCGTAGTTTATAATGAAAATTATTATGCGCATTGAGAAAAACCAATAATCGAAATCTTATAGGGGTGTAATTTATGTTTAAAAAATCATTTTTAGTTCTATCTATTGCAACAACATGCACTTTAACATCTTGTGTTAACTCTGGTAATATCCCTACAAAAAATAATCTTAATCTATTTGAATCGGATTTACACAAAAGACTTAACATTATTGTAAACAGTGAATCTTTAGCTCAGCGATTTCATATAAATGAATGAAATAATAAAAGTACAGCACACGTTTTTCTTTATTCCGAAATCCTTGATTATTTAGGTTATTTATTTAAACGTAATGAAATTTCTATAAGTAAGTACACAACTTTAGCAAGCTACGTAAAAAATTTTACACTTAGCATTAATAACCCCGCATACCAAATCCCATATGATTTAAGATCTGAAGTTTATGGTTATTTATTATATCTACATCAGTATCTAAAATTTCAGTATTTCAACACATTATCTTATACAAATTTAGCAAATATAGCAAGCACATTTTCCGAAGATAACAACTCTGCACAAGCTGGATTTAATAATATAAATTTGCATTTGGATACTCAAATTAATGAAATATATTCTGAATCGCTAAAAATAAATGACAATTCAAAACTGCAACAGCATTGACAAGAGTTATCTAGATTATTGTTAGATGAAATGGATAATAAAAATTTTGGCATAAAGGATTATATTGATTACTATGATTATGAGAATCCTTATATACGCGGTACTGAACCTACGGAACGTAGCGCTGATAAACACTCAACTAAGAAAAAAATAAAATATCTGAAAAAAAGAATTTCTTTATTTGATTCCACACATATGTTTACATACAAAGATTTGGCTCATAATCGCAGTCAATTAACTATTTTAAATGCAAGAGTCCGTTTTAAAAATACTGATACAGATAAAAACTTATTAATTTTTGACATTCCAACACACATTAATTTAAATGATGTTTCAATAGCAACGAACCAATTCAAACAAGACCAAATTAACTCAGATTTTATTGTTTTTAACGTCAAATACCAACCAAAATTGATGGATTTTGAGCAATATCTTGATTTTGTTTCCAAACATAAATACTCAAAAAATGATACCTCAAATCTAAAATTCAAAACTGTTTCTATTGATTTGCGTGAGCTTGGAATAAATGCAGATGTTCTTGTTAATAATTTATCAAGAAACCTGATAGTTGATATTAGGGTGTCACCATCAATATTTCACACTAATTTTTACACCACTAATGACAATGATTACTACTGATATGGCGATTTGTATAGCAAAGCTATCCTTGAGCATCGTAAAAACAATGTGAAAAATATATTAGTATCAACACCAACAGATAGAGAAATCAATACATTTAACTCAATGCAATGAAATAAGTATCGAAAACATTTAATAAGTAGATATTTAGATGACAAAATATTTACAGTCGGGGATAAAATTTACTACTGAAAAGACTGAGAAAATATTGAAATGTTTGGATAAAACTACAAATTATTATTGTGCACGCATTAAAACTAAACAAGGAATTAACATCTGAAAAAGGTGTTAATTTTTCGTTTTAGAGAAAGGGAATTAAAATGTCTAGACTTTTAACAAAAATAGAATTTAGCCTTATTTATCAAACTTATCTTAAGAAAGGTTTTGAAGCTTCAATCAAAGTTATGTACGAAATTTGCCTACATACCAAAAAAGCTAAAAAGATATATTCGTAGACGAATATCCAAAAATAAAATACTATAATTTAAGTATGCAAGATAAACTACTTACAAAGAAAGGTTCAGAATGTAAAAAAGTAAGTGGCAGACCTAGAAAACGTATAGAACCTGATTGAGATATTTTTAATAAAGATGAACTAATAGAAATTGCAAAAAGATATTATGAAATAACTAAAGATTTACCGACAAAAGGCAAAGCCAAGAAGAATAAAAGCCGGCAAGAATTATAAACAAGCAATAACAGTTACAATTACCTATCTAATTATGCTGGTAATGTAATTTTTAATTATCTAAAGTCAGATACAATAATCAAGCAACCGCAGTACACTTGGTAATTTAATTACAAATAATAAAAATAAAAACGATCAGTGGAATAAATATAGAAAATACATCATCAGTGATTATCTTGATAACACCAAATATGTGGTTAACGGGCAATAATATTATTGAGAAAATAAATTTGGTTGAAACAATTAATGAACCAAAGAAATTTAAACTTAATTTTTCTTTAAAAGACTCATAAAATATTGATGAATTAACAAAAAACCACAAAAATGGCTTTGTGGTTTTTATTCATTGGTTTCAGAAATTTGTTCGGTTGTTGATTCAATATTAACAGGGGCATTGGTACCGATTTCAATTTCAAAGCGGTAGTGTTTTTGTTTTTTGTTGGGAGTGGAAAGAACTTTAAAACTTACACCCTCATACTCATATTTAAGATTTTTAACCAGTTTTTCATTAGTTTTTTTGGCTACTCATTTTTCCAGACTCATATTTAATTGTGCATCCGGAAGTTCAAAATCTAAATTCATACGTTTTAAAAGCTCTTTCATTGTTACATAACCGCTGGCTTGGAACAGCTCTAGACTAATCTCGAAAATGTCTTGAATTTCCTCTTCATCGTATTCATCGTATATTTCACCAACAATTTCTTCTAGGATGTCTTCAATAGTGATAATACCAATTACTTCGCTAGAAGAGTTGTTGTTTGTAACAAAAGCCATTTGTGCACGCTCTGAACGTAAACGTTCAAGACCGCTAGCTAAAGTTAAATTGGCACTAATTGTGGGGATTGTTTTGATATAGTTAATGACTTTACCTTTTTCTAAAAAGAAAATATCTTTAAGTAAAACTATGCCTAAAAACTGTCCATCTTTTTCAATCGGTAAACGTGAATAATTGGTTTCTTTAAACATTGCTAAGGCTTGAGCAATATTGGCTTTATAAGACAGATATGACATATCTTTAATGCGAATATAGTGCTTGCGAATTTTGGTGGTGTCTAAATCAAGAGCATTTTGGGCCATAATGCTTTCATTAGCTTCCAAAATACCTTCAGTGTGGGCAACATCAATAATGTTTTTGACATCTTGCTCAGTGTTGGTGATATAAATATCTTTGCTAATTTTGCTAATTGGTCAACAAATTGGGAAAAATATTCAGTATAAAACTTCAAGTACATAACAAAATATTTTAGCTACTTTTTCTGGGTGGGCTTTAGCAACTAATTTAGGAATAATTTCACCAAATAAAACAATGATAGGTGTTAGCACCGCTGTAGAAATAAGTGCTGATCATTCCGCATAACGCGTGAAATTAGTTGACATTAAATAAGCTACTGCTGCTGAAAGAGCAATATTGGCAATGTTGTTGCAAATTAGAATTAAGGCTAAAATACGATTGAACGAATTGTATTGTTTTTTAATGATTTTAGCGCCAAATTCATTGCGATCTAGCATAGATTCAAGCTTACCAGGATTTAACGTTGAATAAGCTGTTTCGCAGCTACTAAAAATTGATGAGCAAATTAGTAAAAATACTAATATTGGTATTAATACGATGCTGAGCGTGTCCATTAGAAATTATTTTCCTTTTCGGTTGGTTTGTAAAAGTTGATATTTGTAAATTTTGCTAAATGTGGAACAAAACGAAGGTCAATTTTTCCAGTTTGTCCCCCACGGTGTTTAGCGATAATTAATTCAATAGGTTCGCCAAGGTCTTTGCCTTCAAAATCACCTGTGTTGATATTTTTGTTTTTTGAGTTGTAGTAATTTTCACGATATAAGAAAATTACCATATCCGCATCATTTTCGATAGATCCAGATTCACGCAAGTCTGAAAGGTTGGGACGTTTGTCTTCACGCAGTTCGGTTTGACGATTAAGCTGAGATAAAACAATTATTGGTACATTCAACTCTAGTGCTAATGTTTTTAAGCTTCTAGAAATACGCGTAATTTCCATTTGTCTATTATCTGAGCCACCTTTTTTATCTGAGTGAATTAGTTGCATATAGTCCACAACGATTAAATCAAGAGGCTCAACTTTGTGTAAACGGCGACATTTTCATAGCAATGTTTGTAGCTCGTTTTCGTAGGTATTATCAATAAAAAGATTTAATTTGTCAATCTTATTGTGTTTAATTGCATTGATTTTAGCTACATCTTCATCGGTTAAAAGTTGAGGTTTTTTTAGCTTGAATTGATCAACGCTAGCAACCATTGAATAAATTCTACCCATTAATTGTTTAGGTGGCATCTCTAGACTAAAGAAAGCTACACGACGTTTGCGATTGCTATTTTTTTTGTTTTGCTGAGAAACATTAACAGCAATGTTTAACGCAAGAGCGGTTTTACCAATACCCGGACGAGCCGCTAAAATAATCATTTCCGCGCCGTGCATTCCTTGCGTGATGCGGTCTAAATCATCATAGCCGGTTGGAGTTCCACTAATCGAATCCATATCCATGCTACGCAGTGTATATAAATCAGCAGCATATTCATCAGAAACACTTTTAGCTGTTAAAAAGTCCTCACCATTTTTTGCCCGGTCGATATCAATTAATAATTTTTGAATATCTTGAACAATATCATCTGGTTGCAATGATTTATCAAGTTTGCTTAATCTTACTTGCAACTCATTAACTTTAGCTTCTAGAGCTCTTAGTCTAGTTAGACGAATTAATTCTTCAAGATAAATTTGAATATTAGCTGGCAAACCACTATTTGCATAAATATCGCTCAATAATGCCGGTGTAACTAATTTTTCATTAGTTTTAGCAGCTAAATTCAGTATTTGTTGGTTATTAATACTGATATTATTGTTGTATAAATATGAAATAACCACAAACAAACGTTTGTGTTCGATGATTGCAAAATCCTCCTCAAGCAGATATGGCAATACGCTATCAGCATATTCATTGTTAGACAAAACCACGCCTAAGACATTTTGTTCATAGGCTGAGTTAATATGAATGCTATTGCGTAAGGTGTGCTCGGAGTTACTTGACATTAACTTTAACCTCGATTTGCAATTTAGCTACAATGTCTTTGTAAATGTTGATTTCAACATCGTGTAGACCATTTGAAACTAAGTGTACTTTTTGTACTGCATACTTGTCTAATTTGTAACCTTTTTTGGTTAAATCTCTTAAAACATCTTTAGTTGAAATTGATTTGTGAACAACTAAATTGCCGTGCGCATCAATAAGCGCATCTAAAGTGTATGTTAATTTTTCTTTTTCAATTTGAGCTTTTAACTCGTTAGCGTTGGCTCTTAGCTCCATTTCGTTAGCTGTCAAATCGCTTAAACGTTTTTCAAGCTCTTTTTTTGTTTTTGGATTGTATGGAACACCAAAACCTTTAGCAACTAAAAAGTTGGTTCCATAGCCAGCAGACACTTCAACGATTGTGTTTGCTTTACCGTGTTCTGAATCTTTAATTAAAATAACTTTCATTATTTAACCCCCACTATTGCTTGTTTGATATTACTAATAAATGTTTCTAAATCATCATTAGAAACTGCGGCAGCGGCTGCAAAGCCGCCTCCACCGCCTACATTTTCACAAATTATTTGCACGTTAGTATCAATTCCGCGTGCACTTAGTTTGTATTTATCACTTTTTTCTTGTTTTGCTACCACAAACGAAGCCTTACGGCCATCAATACGCAGTATTTCTTCGGCTGCGATTGAAATTAAATCATCAGGCATTGCTTCGTTTGAATATGCTAAATAAAATCCTTGTTTTACCTCTTGTAAATTTTCTAAAAGTTTATTCACTCGTTTTTGTGTTTGTTCATCTATTTTTAGAGCGTTAGCAGCCACTGTTGAGTTAGCACCTCTGTGTTCTAGTCAACTTGCAGCTTCAAATGTTTTAGAAGTTGCGTGTTTTTGGAATTGCAGTGTATCTAAGCAAATTCCGTTTAATAACATTTGCGCAGTAACTAAATCAATGTCTATTTTACGCTGTGCAAACATCAACATTTCAGTTACTAGCTCACTAGCTGATGAAGCAGCTGTGCTGACAATCCTGTTTTCACGTGGTGCAAAATCAATAGAAAGCTTCATTCTATGATGATCTAGAATAAAAATATTTTGTGATTTTACTTTTTTAATTGCTTCTGGATTATCCGTTCTAGTTGGGTGTGCATTATCAACAAAAACAACAAGTGTATTTTCGTTTGAAATCTTATTCGCCTGCTGAGGACGGATAAAATATGGTTTAACAATATCTCAATATTGAGCTAAAGCCTTCTTAGTTGTTTCATCCTGAGTAGCTGAACATATAAAGGCGTTTTTACCGTAAGTTTTAGCCATTGCAAGCACACCTAAAGCAGATCCAATAGCATCTAGATCAGCTACGGCGTGACCATAAATTACAACATCTTTAATTTGTGGATCAAACAGCTTTTGTTCAAATAATTCCGTAAAGGCTTTAATTCTGGTTCTATCCACGCTTGGCATAATTTCAGTAGTTGAGCCAAAATAAATTGGTTGTTGATATGGTGACATTACCACCACTTGATCACCACCGCGTCCTTGTGCTTGCAATAATGCTGTTCTAGCTAAATCAGTTTTGACAGCAAAATCATTATCGCCATATGCAAAACCTGCAGATACAGATACAACAATATTGTTGGTGTTTGTTTTTAACTTATCGTGCAGTTGGTCAAAGAAATCGAATTTTTTGTCAATCATCTTATCTAAGGAAATTTTGTTTGTAATAATCAAAAACTTACCGTTAGTGTTGTATTGTCTGTAAACTAGATTGTATTCTTGAGTCAAGGAATCTAAAACGCTAACAACACTTTTGTTTAGATTATACATTTGCTCTTCAGATAATATTGATTGATATAGTGAATAGTTGTCTATTTCTAATTCAGCAATAACTGACAATTCTTGTTCGTAAAGTAAAGAACTTTTTGTTTGCAAGGTTTTATCTTGAATAAGCAAATAGCCGTCTAAATCATATAAGGTAGCTGAATAATAGAATTCATTATGCTTAAAATCTTGCGTGTTAACATCAGTTGTAAAATTTAGGTGAAAATTTGCTAAAAATGCATTTAAACTTGTGCCTACAAGCTTTTTACCAAAACGCATGCGAATAAAGTTGCTTACGTGAATAATGTTGCCAGTTGCGTCATATATTAACGCACCAATATCACCTCTAGTTAAAATATCGTCAACATAGCTGTTGTATGAAGATTTAATCTTGTTTTGCGTATAAATAAATTGTTTAACTGCCAATACGCTAGTAACGCCTACAAGTGTAGAAGAAGCTATCATAGACACTGTAAAAAGTATTGTAGTTATTTTTGAATCATATACGTAAAACAGGACAAATGAAACAATTGCAATTATTAAAAATAGTACTGCACTTAAAATGTAAGTAAGTAGTTTTTTCTTAGAACTCATAATTTAAATTATATATTAAATTAAATAGCTAAATTTGAATTATTATAAGTACTTTTTCAAGTATTGTCCAGTATATGAACCTTCAACTTGAGCGACTTGTTCAGGCATTCCGCTGGCAACGATTTTACCTCCATTTATTCCGCCCTCAGGGCCTAAATCAATGATGTAGTCAGCACATTTTATTACATCCAAATTGTGCTCGATAACCACAACAGTGTCTCCATTATCAACAATTTTGTTCAACACTTCCAATAATCTGTGAACATCATACGGGTGCAAACCAGTTGTGGGTTCGTCTAACACATAAACAGTTTTTCCAGTTGGTTTTTTGTGTAAATAAGTTGCCAATTTTACGCGTTGTGCTTCACCACCACTTAAAGTTGTGGAAGGCTGACCAAGCTTAATGTATCCTAAGCCAATATCTTTAATAACTGCAAGTTTATCTTTGATTTTAGGTCTATTTTGGAAAAATTCATAGGCCTCATCAACACTCATTTCCAATACATCCGAAATATTTTTGCCCCTGTATTTAACTTCACGAGTTTCAAGTGTGTATCTTTTACCGTCACATTCATCGCAAGCGATATAAACATCAGGTAAAAAATGCATTTCAATTTTAATTGAGCCATCTCCAGAACATTTTTCGCATCTTCCCCCTGGAACATTAAAGCTGAAATTAGATTTAGTAAAACCTCTAGCCTGAGCTTCTTGAGTGGCGGCGAATAAGTCTCTAATATCGTCAAAAACAGAAATATGAGTTGCTGGAGTTGAGCGAGGTGTACGCCCAATTGGGCTTTGCGAAATTGGGACCACTTTATCAATAGCTTGAATGTTATTTATTGAGCTAAATTTCCCTAATTTTTCAGTACTTTTATTGACAACTCTTTGAATTCCTTTGACAAAAATCTCATTTACTAGTGTAGACTTACCAGATCCACTCATTCCGGTTACTGCAATAAATTTACCTAGTGGAAATTTAACATCAATATTTTTAAGGTTGTTTTCTTTTGCTCCAAAAACTGTCACCACTTGCCCATTGCCGCTACGTCTTGATTTAGGTACTTCAATTTTTCTTTTACCACTTAAATATTGGCCAGTTAGCGATTCAGGAACGTTGATAATGTCTTGAATTGAACCTTGGGCAACAATGTGACCACCCTCCATACCAGCACTAGGCCCAATATCTACAATATGTTCTGCAGCTCTTATGGTATCTTCATCGTGTTCCACAACAATTAAGGTATTACCAATTTCAACCATATTTTGTAATGTTGCAATCAACTTTTCATTATCGCGTTGGTGTAAACCAATTGAAGGTTCATCCAATACATAAAGCACACCAGTTAGATTTGAACCTACTTGAGTAGCTAGCTTAATTCTTTGACTTTCCCCCCCTGAAAGTGTTTCTGCACTTCGGTTTAGATTTAAATATCCAAGGCCAACATTGTGTAAAAAAGTCAAGCGGTTAAATAATTCAGAAATAATTAAGGTTGAAATTTGTTTTTCATTTTCGTTTAGTTCAATATTTGCAATCGTATCTAAAGCTTCATCAACTGACATTTTAGTGAAATCGTTAATGTTTTTATTGTTGATTTTAACAGCTAAAGCGTATGTATTTAACCTTGCATAATTACATTTTGAACATGGATATGAACCCATGTATTTTTTTAATCAATCTCTAATTGCCTCTGAACTTGTTTCCATGTACTTGCGTTCGACTAATGTTAAAATACCTTCAATTTTACGATTTCTTCTTGTTTTGTTGCCTGCCGAAGAAACTAATACATACTCAATTTCTTCTTTTGAGCCGTATTTAATAATTTTTAAATCTTCATCGGAAAGTTCATCAATTGGAGTGTTTTTGTCAATATCATAGTGTGCAAGCAAAATATTAAATTCTTGTCACTCTAGATTTTGTGTATTCACAGTATTTTCAAAGATTTTTATACCACCATCACTAATACTTCTTCATGGTTCAGGAACTAATGCTTCAAAGCTTGCTCGTAAATCAACACCAAGGCCTTTACATTGAGTACATGCTCCAGCTGGCGAGTTAAATGAGAATAAACGTGGCTCAATTTTTGGCATTTCAAAATCTTTATACATACATGAGTGCAATTTTGAAAATGTTTTAGTGATGCCATCAAGTGTTTCAATTTTCACTAACCCATGACCATACTCAGCCGCTACACTAACCGCTTCGGCAATTCTTGCTCTATTTTCCTCATCCACAACGATACGATCAACTACAATATCGATTGTGTGTTTGATATTTTTATCAAGATTAATTTCTTGATCGATAGGTAAAATTTCCCCATCTATTTTCAAACGTAAAAACCCTTCTTTTCTTAGCTTTTCAATTAAATTTGCGTGTGTTCCTTTTTCATTATCTACAACAGGAGACAATATAATTAATTTAGAATTAGGCTCTAAACTGTATATTGAGTCGATAATATCTTTGTTGGTTTGTGATTTTATCTCAATTTTGTGACGTGGGCAATAAGGCACACCAATTCTAGCGAACAATAAACGCAAATAATCATAGATTTCAGTTACAGTTCCAACTGTAGAACGCGGGTTGTTGTGCGTTGTTTTTTGTTCAATAGCAATTGAAGGACTTAGCCCATCAATTGCATCTACATCGGGTTTGTTTGTTCCGCCTAAAAATTGTCTAGCATAGCTACTTAAACTATCAACATATCTACGGCGACCTTCTTCATAAATTGTGTTGAATGCTAAACTGGATTTACCGGAACCACTTAAACCGGTAAACACAATTAATTTGTTTTTTGGCAGTGTTAAATTAACATTTTTGAGGTTATTTTCACGTGCACCTTTTATAATAATTTGTTCTTTAGTGGACATAAATCCTCCTATTGTTTTTCTAATTCAATAATAATATCTCTTATTTCAATGGCTTTTTCATAGTCAAGGTTTGCAGCTGCATCATTCATTTTTTGTTTTAACTCAGCAATTAATTCAGCTTTAGCTTTTTTATCTTTATTTTTTGATTTGTTATCACTCAAATAAAAACTAATTTGTTCATCTTTAGCATCATCTAGCAGGCTATCCGGGATATCTTTAATAATTGTTTGAGGAACAATTTTATGCTCAATATTGTAGGCAATTTGCAACTGTCTTTTTTCAAGATTATCTTCAATAGTTTGCTGCATACTTTGAGAAATTTTATCTGCGTAAAATATAACACGCCCATTGGCATTTCTAGCTGCACGCCCAGCAATCTGAATTAATGATTTGGTATCCCTTAAAAACCCTTCTTTGTCAGCATCTAAAACAATAATTAAACTCACCTCAGGTAAATCTATACCTTCACGCAATAAGTTAATTCCTATCACGGTGTCATATACACCCTTTCTTAATTTAAGCAATATTCTATTACGCTCAAAAGTATTGTGTTCAGAGTGGATAAATGCAACTTTTTCATTTTTTGCTAAATAATGGCGAGTTAATTCTTCAGCCAAACGCTTGGTTGTTGTTAGTATCAGTGTTCTTTCGTTATTGGTTTTTTGTTTTTGTAATTCGTCATAAATATCTTCTACTTGATTAGTGCTAGGTCTCACTTCAATTTGAGGGTCCAATAGGCCTGTAGGTCTAACGTATAAACGTGTTAAAACGCCATAGGTTTTGTCTAATTCATATTGTTCAGGAGTAGCTGAAATATAAATGGTTTGAAAATCAAAAGCTTGCTCAAACTCATCAAAACGCAAAGGTCTATTATCCAAGGCCGAAGGCAATCTAAAGCCATAATCCACTAGCGTTTGCTTACGGTTTCTATCGCCGCGATACATTGCTCTTAGTTGTGGCAGCATCATGTGGCTTTCATCAATAATTAATAAAGGGTCTTGACCTTTAAAATAATCTAGTAATGTATATGGACGTTCATTTTCTTCACGACGGTCAAAATAACGTGAATAGTTTTCAATTCCTGGACACACGCCAAATTCGCTTAATGAGTCCATATCTTTGCGAGTACGTTCTTCAATACGTTGCGCCTCTAATAATTTATTGTTTTTAGCAAAATATTCAATTCTTTTTTCCAGTTCAATACCTATTTTTTCAACAACTTGACGAGTTAAATCAGCACCAACTGTGTAGGCATCTCCAGGGAAAATTCTATATTTTTTAAACTTTTCAAATACGCTTTTAGTAACTGGATGACATGTTGATATTGAATCAATTTCATCGCCCCAAAAATCTACTCTAATTAAAAATTGATCTGAGTGCGCTGGACGAATAAAAACAACATCACCTTTTGAACTAAACGTACCTAAATCATTGTCAACTTCATTGCGTTTATAGTTTTTTTGAATTAATTCACGCAAGAAATCGTTTCTTTTTCATTGCTGACCTACTTCAATATAGAAAATTTGTTCGCTGTATTCATCTGGGTTTAATGCACCATAGATTGCTGATACAGATGCCACAACAATAGTATTTTTATCAGACAATAAAGAGTTATACGCAGACATTCTCATAGCTTCAATTTCTTTGTTGGTTTGAGAGTTTTTATCAATATATGAGTCTGAACTTGGGATGTAGGCTTCTGGGCGGTAGTAATCAAAATAAGAAACAAAATATTCAACTTTGTTTTCAGGGAAAAAGCCTTTTAATTCACTATAAAGCTGACTTGCCAATGTTTTATTGTGTGAAAGAACTAAAACAGGGCGGTCAAATTGAGCAATAACATTGGCAATAGTAAATGTTTTACCACTGCCAGTTACCCCTTTTAAAACCTGAAATTTTTGACCTTGCTTGATGTTTTGCACTAATTCATTAATTGCTTTCGGCTGATCGCCTGCTGGTGAATATTTAGAAACTAATTTATATGCCATTATTGCCTCTCTATTAATATTAATATTGTACACATATATATAAATTTGTGCCACTATATATCAATATTTAAAAATTTGATTTTTTTGATAAAAAAGGAAAAAATTAACACTTTTGTACAAAAAATATTAAAAATAACTCCGCGGAGTTATTTGCTTTTGTTTTTGTTGTTAATGCTGTCTCTAACTTGTCCAGTTTTGCGGTGAATTATTACTGAACCATTGCGTTTTTTGGTTAATTCATTTGAATATTCAATCGCTTCTTTTTGTGTGTCAAAAAGCTTAGTTGGACGAGTGTTACCTACACCTTTAACTTGTCATTTGCCTTTATAAGGTGTAACGTGATATATGGTTGCTAATTCTTTTTCGGCCATAATTCCTTTCTTTTATTACTTTTTTTAATTATATCTGTGAATTATCTTGATTTTGAACATTTGCTTTATTTTTAGATTTTAATAAGTGAGAATGTTTAGTTGAAGCAGTATACACATAGCCATCGACTTTTTTAACATCTAATACTGAAACAAAGGCGTTTTGGTCAATTTTGCGCACTAATTCTAGTAGTTGGGCAGCATCAATAAACAAGCAATTTGTGATTAAAATTTTTTGTGTTTTTTTGCTGTAGCCTCCTAGCGCTGAAACAATAGTGGTAGCATACGTACGCTCTTTCACTTGTGAAATAGCTTCTTGAATGCTTTCAACTTGACTTGAGTACACTTCTACTTTTACGACTTTAAATTTAGGGAATAAAATGTTTAAAGTAATGCCGTTAACAATAATCATGAGCACGCCAGCCATAAAAGTAGGACTAAAGAAATTTTGTAATGCTCAAGCTTGTGTTTGGTAGTCTGGATATTTAGATAAGGCTACGCCAGTAGGAATATAAGTACCAAATAAATTGGCAATTATTAATGAAACTAAATGCAACAATAAAAACACTGAACCCATGTCTCTAAATTTCTTTTTCGACATGTAAATAGCAATAATATCAAAGCCAGCGGTTGAAGAACCAGTAATTAATAAGGTTGCATTGAAAATGGCTTGTAAAGCACCAAAAAGCATTGCGTAGAAAAAGATTGAAAATTCCTTAAGTGTGGCAATATTTCAAAGCACTATTTCTACTCCTTGCAAAATATTTTTGCCATCAACCTTTAATATTGAGTTAGGATCGCTAAAGATAAATCATTGTGAACTGGTTGGGATTAAAGCACAAACAAAACCACTGATTGTTGAGGAAATTAAATAGCAAAAGTTTAAGAAGGCAAAGCGTTTGCCAATTTTAAAGTAAGCAAAAATAAATAATGGCACATTACCTAAAAAGTTAATCATTCAAAAGAGTACATTAAACACAATTTCACTATGGTTATATACACGTACAAATCTAGCTAGACCTTGTGCTAAAGCCCCTAGACCCATTTGGTAAATACCCGTAATTTGCAGCAATGTAAATTCAACAACGCCAAACAAAATGCCCATTACTATTGATAATAGTATTTGTCAGCGCAGCGAGTGTAAACGATACAATGAGCCAAAGTGTAAAAATGATTGTTTGACTCTGCTGCGAGTAATTTGCGTAATACGTGTGTTTTGATCATTTGCTTTATTCATGTTTACTATTATATTGCTTTTAAAAAAATACTTATTTGAAAGCTGCAAATCGCTTAAAAACACTAAATTTGCAACTTTTTTGTATAAATATTTATAATTTAGGCATAAATTTACTTGAAGGAATTAATCATTATGAATGCAAAATTAAAACAATATTTGTTACAAATGCCTAATAAACAAGGTTATTTTGGCGAATATGGTGGTGCATATTTGCCTGAAGATTTAAAAGTTTTATTTAGTCAAATCGCTAGTCAATATGAGCAAATAAGCCAAAGTGAAAAGTTTCAAAGTGAACTTAAAAAAATCAGAAGCGAGTTTCAAGGCCGCCCCACACCAATTTATTATTGTGCTAATTTATCAGCTAAATTTGGCAAAGCGCGTATCCATGTTAAAAGAGAAGATTTAAATGAAGGCGGAAGCCATAAAACTAACCACTGTTTAGCAGAAGCTTTATTTGCCAAAATGATTGGCAAGACTAAATTAATAGCTGAAACTGGAGCTGGAAGCCACGGAGCGGCTGTAGCTTTAGCCGCTGCTCATTTTGGGCTAGAATGCGAAATTCATATGGGGGCAGTAGACATTGCTAAACAGGCACCAAATGTTGAAAAAATGCGTATATTGGGCGCTAAAATTGTCCCAGCCACACACGGTGCTCAAACTCTTAAAGAAGCAGTTGATTCAGCCTTTGAAGCATACCGTGCTCAAAGCGATAAAGCACTTTACGCAATTGGTAGTGTAGTTGGTCCACACCCATTTCCATTAATGGTTAGAGATTTTCAACGAGTTATTGGCGAAGAATCTAAAGCGCAATTCAACACCAAATACAATAAAGATCCTGACTATGTAGTAGCTTGTGTAGGCGGAGGCTCAAACGCCATAGGTTCATTCATTGCTTATTTATTTTCTAGCACCAAACTTGTAGGAGTTGAACCTTTAGGAAAAGGTCCACAAGTTGGTCAACACGCATCAACTCTTTCATATGGCAAAACCGGAATTTTACATGGTTTTAAATCAATGCTCTTAGCTGATGAAAAAGGCGAACCAAATGAAGTTTATTCAATTGCTTCAGGTTTAGATTATCCAGGGGTAGGCCCAGAACATTCATATTTAAAAGAAAATAACTTAGCTAGCTATGTAGCTATTGATGATAAAGAAGCACTTGAAGCCTTTTTACTAATGTCTTCAAGTGAAGGTATTATTCCAGCTTTAGAATCTTCACACGCTATTGCACAAGCTATTAAAATAGCTAAAGAAAACTCAGACAAAGAAATTGACATTTTAGTTACTCTATCAGGTCGAGGTGATAAAGATTTAGCTTATGTGTTAGAAAACTATAAAGATTTCATTGAAGAGTTTAGACTAAAGAACCATAATTAATATTCGTATTATCAACAGTTTATTCAACATTTTTGTGTAAAAATGTTGATTTTTATTAACTTTTCACTCACGCTGATGAAGGGAGATTGAAGAAATAATTTTTTGAATTAATAAACCTATTAAATATTGTTCTTCAGTGGTTGCTGGACACGTGATATCAAATTTTAATAGTGTTTCTTGGTGGATGCGCTTTGATCCCGTTCCACTTGCATACATTTCTTTAGGCTGATAGTATCAAGAACGTGCTAAAAAATGATATAGGAACCATGTATCGATGTTGTGTATATTTAATGACGGAACATCACCAGATGTACATTTACCACTGAATTGTTCAGTAATAATTCCAATTGATCCATTAAAGAAATTCTGTTTACCATAAATTAATTGGCCGAAGTTTCTCTTGTAATAAATCGTAGAGCCAAATTTAAGTTTGTTCTTGTTTGAACCAATTCTCAATCCAGTTAGATTTAGACCAAGAGTAATAATTTCTGACTCATCCACGGCAGG
>NZ_JNJG01000011.1 GCF_000702705.1 Mycoplasma simbae ATCC 49888 | reverse complement strand
GTGAGGACTGGTGGAGCGCTAAGAAGTGAGAATGCCGGTATGAGTAACGATTCGTGGTGAGAATCCACGACGCCTATTGGGGAAGGTTTCCTGGGCAAGGTTCGTCCACCCAGGGTTAGTCAGGACCTAAGGCGAGGCGGATACGCGTAGTCGATGGACAACAGGTTAATATTCCTGTACTTTCTATAATAGTGATGGAGTGACGGAGAAGGATAGGCTTACCTCTTACTGGATTGAGGGGCAAGTAGCAACTGGAAATTGTAGGCAAATCCGCAATTTGTAACCGGGAGCTGTGACGCATAGGCGCAAGCTGAATTAGTTGATTTCATACTTCCAAGAAAAGCTTCTAAACTTAATATTATGGAAACCTGTACCGAGAACGGACACACGTCCCCAAGATGAGTATTCTAAGGCGAGCGAGAAAACTAGTGTTAAGGAACTCTGCAAAATGACCCCGTAAGTTCGCAAGAAGGGGTGCTCACGCAAGTGAGCCACAGAAAATTATGAGGGGCAACTGTTTATCAAAAACACAGCTCTCTGCTAAACCGCAAGGTGATGTATAGGGGGTGAAGCCTGCCCAGTGCCCGAAGGTTAAGTGGATGCGTTAGCTTTATGCGAAGCGTTGAAATGAAGCCCGGGTGAACGGCGGCCGTAACTATAACGGTCCTAAGGTAGCGAAATTCCTTGTCGGCTAAATACTGACCTGCACGAAAGGCGCAATGATCTCTCAACTGTCTCAACACTAGACTCGGTGAAATTATGGTCCCAGTGAAAACGCTGGGTACCCGCATCAAGACGAAAAGACCCCATGGAGCTTTACTACAACTTCGTATTGAAATTTGGTCTAACATGTGTAGGATAGGTGGGAGACTTTGAAGCTAAGACGCCAGTCTTAGTGGAGTCAACCTTGAAATACCACCCTTGTTATATTGAGTTTCTAACCTGCCATCATCATCGGGTGGGGGGACAGTGCGTGGTGGGTAGTTTGACTGGGGCGGTCGCCTCCTAAAGAGTAACGGAGGCGTTCAAAGGTACACTCAATACGGTCAGAAACCGTATGCAGAGCGCAAAGGTAGAAGTGTGCTTGACTGTGAGACTTACAAGTCGAGCAGGTGCGAAAGCAGGACTTAGTGATCCGGCTGTACATTGTGCAATGGCAGTCGCTCAACGGATAAAAGTTACCCTGGGGATAACAGGCTTATCTTGCCCAAGAGATCACATCGACGGCAAGGTTTGGCACCTCGATGTCGGCTCATCGCATCCTGGAGCTGGAGTCGGTTCCAAGGGTTGGGCTGTTCGCCCATTAAAGCGGTACGCGAGCTGGGTTCAGAACGTCGTGAGACAGTTCGGTCCCTATCTGATGTGGGCGTTGGAATATTGATGAGAGCCGTTTTTAGTACGAGAGGACCGAAACGGACGTACCACTGGTGTTCCAGTTGTTCCGCCAGGAGCATAGCTGGGTAGCTAAGTACGGAAAGGATAACCGCTGAAAGCATCTAAGTGGGAAGCCTCCTCAAAGATTAGTATTCCCTTGAGATTCCTTATAGACTATGAGGTCGATAGGCTGGATGTGTAAGCATGGCGACATGTTGAGCTGACCAGTACTAATAAATCGATAGGTTTAAAAGTAATGTGTATTTATGACATTTCAATGAATTTTAAAACAACTATTCAGTTTTCAAAGAGCACGCTGCTTAAGGCAGTTTTTTTTATTATTTTACACAGCATTTGCACGTTTGAACGGGCACAAATGCTGTTTTTTTATACCTTAAGGTTGAATTCGCTTCTGATATATATATATATATATAATTAAGGTATTAAACAATAAAGGAAACAAATAAATTATGTGAGATAAAATATCGGAAAAATGCAAAAACGATGCACAAAAGTTGGAAAATTTAGTCAATAAAAAAATTGATTCAATCGAAAGAGAAATAGAAATCATCGACCGTGAATTTAATAAAACAATCAATGAATTAAAAAAATCAATTGAAAAAATCCTTGATCAAGAGAAAAAGAATATAGATATCCAGATGACAAAATTCACTAATACCTATTTTAGTTACATAGATAAAATAAAAAGCTTGATAAATAAACAAAATGAGTGAGTGAATACTTACTTAGCAAAATATATGGATAAGCAAACGTCACAATTTGATCAAAGATTGACGAAAATGATAATTTTTGAGGGGGAATTGTAATGTACGAACTAAACAGCCAAGAGATTGACCAACTTAAAAGAACGCTTAGTAAATATGAAAAAGAATACGACAGCGTTAATTATAATTACACTCGTTTTGATAAAGATATTAATTTAAAAAATGCTAGTGCGAGCGTACGTAATATGCAAAAATTATCACAATCAGTTCAACAAGAGTGTCAACTGCAAGCAAATGATTTAAGTAAAGAAATGAACATAGCTTTCAATTCTGAATTTATGGTCACTTTGGAAAATCATTTGAAAACCATCACTAAAAAATTAGAACAAAATAATGAAAATCTGCAAGCTAATTTAAATACATTAGACATAATAGTATAAAAATGGAGAAAAAATATGTACTATAAATCCACTATTGAAGGCGCAATAAGAAGACTTGAAAAGTCTAATTCCAAATTAACAAGTAAAAAAAATGCTTTTTTAAAAACAATAGCTGATATATCGACCAGCGATTTATCTAGGTATAGCTATGATTTTAATAAAAAAATCAACTCAATAAAAAACAATGCTAAAGACAAAGTAAAAAAAGACCTAAATTTATTTATTGATGAGAGTCTAGCCCTTGTTAATCAAGCGTATCAAAAAAATAATGATAAAATAATCGCCGCCTCAAATGAAATTTCTTATTTAAATAAAACATTATCTAACCTCAACAAAATGAATGAGCTATTTAAAGATCAAAAATATTTTAAGCTCATCGCACTTAACAAAGACATAACTTATCCCCACGATGCCTTTATATATTCAAACTTGTTAGCCTTAGAATCATACGAAAAAATTTGCACCTCTTTTTTAGATAATTTTAATGTGGATTTATATAAAACCTACTTAGATTATTACGAATTGTGCAAAAACATAAATGCAAAAAACCATATCACGAATGCTCGTTTATATTTGTTTCATGTCACTCACACGTTAGTAAAAAATAATGCAGATGTGAATAAGCTTGAATTATATATAAAGCTTAAAACTGCACTTATTTGTTTTTATGTATTGGATGAAGATGACAAAAATAATCTTCATGATAAATACCAGGATATTTACGCTCTTGCATGTAAACTATTTAACTCAATTATGGGTGAATATATTGACAATTTTGAATACATTAAAGCTAAAGAACTATATCAAGACTCAAACTTATTTAATGAATCTGATATTGAAATTAAGTATTTTAAAAACGAAGGCTTTACTGATCTAAACGTATTCAACTATTTGAGAGAGCAAGGACATAAAGCAAACCAACAAAATATTACTCAAGCCATATATGATAGCGCTAGCTTATTAAAAACAGAACATGTACAAGATTATTTTAACTATGTTTTTGCAACATATGATAGATGGGGAATAGGGCTTGTTTACTATATTTTATCTGATTTTATAAACATGCACCAAGCAACTAAATATATTTATGAATCATTAAAATATTGCTCTAAAAAAGTTGCTAATATAGCTGAACTAGCAATTGATGCTTATCGTATATATTGCATATTTCTAGGTTATAACAAAGATAAAATCAGCCTTGACGAATTTGTACATAACATAAAACATATTGCTGCTTTATCAGACTTTACAAATCATCTGCATATAGGCAACGATATAAGCGAAGAATTGCGCAGAGATGTTTCAATTTTAGATCAAATCATATGTGGCATGCTAGCTGAAAATGCAAAAGTTTGCCAGCAATACAACAAAGAATTGATTAATGACATTAACCAAGCTTTTTCGGCTTCATATGCTCGCTTAAAACATAAAAAAAATAAAAATCTGGTCAAATTTGACCCTAAAATAAGCAAAAACACCCACACGAGTGTAATATGCCAACTCGTTACCTTTGCTGTTTACACAAAACAAAAAAGAAAAAAACGGATTAAAGCTTGAGTGTTAACTTTATTCATATTGTCAATTATAGCTACACCTACTCTTTTAACTCTTAAGTATGCATACAACATAATCTAGCTTAGGTTTTATTTGCTTACATGCATTGCTTAAAATAAGCAACATTTTAGTATGATTTAAAATAATTATATTGACTCAGCTCCTAAAAAGGATTTAGATATGAAAAACAATTTTAATTCAATTACAATCAAACACGCAATTGATAAAATCAAAAGTAATGAATTTGTGTTACCAGCCTTGCAACGTAAATTCACTTGAAAACACACGCAAATTGAAAACTTATTTGATAGTTTAATGCGTGGTTATCCTATCAATTCATTTTTATTTTGAGAAGTTAATAAGCCAAATGATAAAACAGAATATAAATACTACAAGTTTTTATCTGAATTTAAAGAGCGTTTTGGCGAGGAAAACAAAGATGCTCAAATTAATGCTTCTGACAATGATTTTATAGCAGTTATTGATGGTCAACAACGCTTAAATGGTTTATATATCGGCCTAAAAGGCTCATATGCATACAAGTTACGCCACAAAACTTGAAAAGATAGTGATGATAATATTCCAGTGCGCAAATTATATTTAAATATATCTAAAATCAATAACACTGACGCCCAAAGTCAAAATAAATATGAATTTAAATTCTTGTCTAAATCTGATTTGGGATCAAAATATTTAAATGATGCAAGCAATTTTTGATTCGAGGTTGGCAAGATTTTAAACATTACAAGCAAAAGTCAAATTGATGAATATATCCAACAAAATATTGAATTGTTAAATTCATCAATCGCAATAGCAACACAAATACTTAATCAACTTTGAGAAATTGTTTACGAGCAAAATACAATTAATTACTTCTTAGTTAATAATGATAGCTTCGACACAGTTCTAGACATGTTTATACGAACTAACAGCGGTGGCACCCCACTTTCTTTTTCTGATTTGTTAATGGCTGTGCTTACTGACAAATGAGATATTGATTTAAGAGAAAATATTAGCGATTTAATCAGTGAAGTCGCTAAAAACACAGGTTTTATTATCAACAACGACTTTATATTGAAAACATTCTTGGTGGTAGGTGATGCCAACGTTTCTTACAAAATCAAAAATTTTAATAAAGATGAAACAATCGCTATTTTCCGTGATAATTGAAGCAAAATTCGTGATAGCATTGTCAACGCCTTTGATTTATTCAAAGATTTAGGTTTTGATGAAAAAATGTTTAGATCTAAAAATGCAGCTATACCTGTTATTTATTATATTTATCATAATGATTTAAACAATTTGTTAACTGATCCTAAATATAAAGATTATGCCAATAAAAATAATATCCGCAAATGATTAATTCTTTCCTTCATCAAAGGTATATTTGGAGCTCACAGCGACTCTGTTTTAACTAAAATTCGTAAAGTATTGCAGGATAATAAATCTAAATCATTCCCATATGTAACTATCATTGATAGCTTTAAAGAAAGCAACAAAAATTATGATCTAAATGACGAGATCATAAACAAATTAATACTATCTAAATATGATTCAGCTGATGCTAAGTGCATTTTAAATTTACTATATTCAAATCTAAGTTATAAAGCCGAAGAATTACATGTAGACCATATGTATCCAAAAAACATTTTTATTAACAAAGATGAATTTGCTGAGGCCTTTGCAGCAGCTACTGAAGAAGTAAAAGATTTTGCTCGTGATGATAAAAACTGAAACACAGTAGCTAATTTACAATTACTAAATAACCGTGTAAACAATCAAAAAAAGGATTTAGATTTAGCCACATGAGTCAAAAATAATAATATAACCAAAGATGAATTGTTTATTGATGAACAAACAGGTTTAGAGCCTAAAGATTTCAAAACATTTATTGAAAATCGTAGAGAAAATATCAAAAAGTTCATTAAACAAATACTTAAATTTGAATCTTAAAGATTAATAAATTACACAGCTTTATAAGCTGGATTTATCAAACTCAATAGAATATCATAAACAAAAACACAATAATTTTGCTCAATTATTGTGTTTTTAAATTAATGATTCAATTGTGGTTGCAATAGCATTAGTGGTATTATCGCCAATAATAATATCTGCCGCTTCTCTAGCTTCCGCAGTGGCATTACCCATAGCTACACCCACACCGGCATGGCTAAGCATTTCTATATCATTGCCTGAATCACCAAAAGTGTATACATTTTTGTGTTCAATATTTAAGGCTTTAGCTACAAATTCTACTCCGCTTCATTTATTAACATTTTTGGCATTAACATCAATATAAATTTGATTAGTATACTTTACCTCATATTCATCGCCAATTAGACTGTTTAAGCGATTATACTCGCTTCAAATAATGTCTTTAGGGCCTCTCAAAGCTAGTTGAACTATTTGCTCTTGATTAGCGAATTTAAAGGCTTTAAATTCGCTTTCATCGCAAACTTTAAATTTAGATATGTCCATTGAATTTTGAAGCTTTAACCACTCTGGTAAACGATTAATATCTAAATAACTTTTTGAATCTAGCGGTGTATCAATACGTATAATAAAATGATTTTGCTCAGCTGAAGCTCAAAGAATATCAAATACTGCGTGATTAACTTTGCCAATAATATGAATTTGTTTGCTTGCAACATCATAAATTACTGAGCCATTAGATGCTACTATGTATGTAAATAAATCAATATTATCGCCCAAGGCCAAAATAGTATTTGAAAGTGAGCGTCCTGTAGAAATTATATTATGATGCCCATTTTGCTTCGCGTTAAGCAAAGCTAAAGGAGTTTGCTCATGCATTAAATTAGCTTTGACAAACAAAGTTCCATCCAAATCAAAAGCAAAAAGTTTATGCATATTACCTCCTAGCAATCTGTTATATCATTTTAGCAAATTTATAGCTAAATAAAGGCTATTTTAACGTTAATATTCTCTGATTTACCATTTAAATCTAAAAAATGAACTAACTTACTTTGCTTGCCAAAATTAGTTTGAAATATTTAATTATATCCCAGCAAATTTAATTACCCACACAGTATTGAAGATAAAATTCTAAAGTAAATATTAGGTTCACAAATTATCGTTTTCTTGTTTTTGCATCATTTTTTTATCCATATAATAAAGTTATAAATTTTTAAGAAGGGGATAATTATGAACGATAAAAAACTAACTAGAAAAAATGAATACTATTACAACTCTGTTTCGCCTATTGAATATTACCAAAATGGTTTTAAAGGCAGATTGCGTAGCGTAAATTGAAACTGAATTAATGATGACAAAGACTTAGAAGTGTGAAATAGGGTCACACAGAATTTTTGATTACCTGAAAAAATTCCTGTATCAAACGATTTAAAATCGTGAAACACTTTGGATGCAAAATGACAGCAACTAATTACTCGTACTTTTACGGGTCTAACTTTACTTGACACTGTGCAAGCAACAGTGTCAGATGTTGCTCAAATTCCCCATTCTATTACGGATCATGAACAAGTAATTTATGCTAACTTTGCTTTTATGGTCGGCGTGCACGCTCGAAGCTACGGCACAATTTTTAGCACCCTTTGCTCTAGCGAACAAATTGAAGAAGCACATGAATGAGTGGTTAATAATGATGCATTGCAAGAGCGTGCTAAAGCACTTATTCCTTATTATGTTGGCGATGATCCACTAAAATCTAAGGTTGCATCCGCTTTAATGCCTGGGTTTTTATTGTACGGGGGATTTTATTTACCTTTCTATTTAGCTGCACGTTCAAAATTACCTAACACTAGCGACATCATTAGACTAATTTTAAGAGATAAAGTCATTCACAATTACTATAGTGGTTATAAATATCAACGTAAAGTTGAAAAATATAGTGCCCAAAAACAACAAGAAATGAAAGAGTTTGTGTTTGAATTGACCTATAAATTAATTGAACTAGAGAAAAAATTCTTATATGAACTTTATGAAGGCTTCCATTTAAGTGATGGTGAAAATTTAGCTGAAGATGCAATTAAATTTAGCTTATATAATGCTGGTAAATTTTTACAAAATTTAGGTTATGATTCACCCTTTAGCGAAGAAGAAACCAGAATTAAACCAGAAGTATTTGCTCAATTATCCGCTCGGGCTGACGAAAATCACGACTTTTTCTCAGGAAACGGCAGCAGCTATGTGATGGGTGTAAGTGAAGAAACTGAAGATGAGGACTGAGACTTTTAATATGCACAATAACTTAATTAAAATGGATAATGTAGTTAAGCCAACAGGTAAAATCCACTGCATTTATTTTTCTTCCAGCACTAAAAACACTGAAACATTTGTTAAAAAAACTGGTTTTGACTCTACTGCCATACCTTACGATATTAATGAATCAATCTTAGTAAATCAAGACTATGTTTTATTTTGCCCAACTTATTCAGGTGGGGGTGAATTTAAACAAGGTGCAGTACCTAAACAAGTTATCAAGTTTTTAAATAATGAACAAAATAGATCGTTTTGCCGTGGGGTAATTGCTTCTGGTAACACGAATTTTAATGACACATTTTGTCTAGCAGGCCCTATACTTTCTAACAAATTAAAAGTACCATTGCTATATCAATACGAATTAAGAGGGACGCAAAAAGATGTGGAAAATGTTGTCAAAATACTAAAACAATTTTGAGGAAATGATGAATAAACAAAATAAACTAACACATGAAGACGATAAGTATATTGCTCTAAACGCTTTAAGCGGCTTAAAAATCAATAATAAATATGATTTTGAAGCAGATAAAGAAGCCGTGCGTCAATACATGAATGCACATGTTGAGCCTAGAACAAAAAAATTTGAAAATGAAGCAAAAAGATTGCAATTTTTGCTTGAAAATGAGTATTATGAACAAGAAATCATAGATCTATATGGCTTAGATTTTGTGATTAATTTAACGGAGTATGCATTCTCGTTTGAGCATAAATTCCCTAGTTTTATGGGAGCATTTAAATTTTATACAACCTATTGCCTAAAATCTTTTGACGAAAAAGAATACTTAGAAACATATTCACACCGTGTAGTAATGAATGCATTATTGCTAGCTGGTGGAGATCAAGCGCATGCTAGGCAGCTTGTGCATGACATCATTTTAGGCTTTTTACAACCTGCTACACCTACATTTTTAAATGCGGGTAAAAAACAACGTGGCGAATTTGTTTCGTGCTATTTATTGCGTGTTGAAGATAATATGGAATCAATCGCCAGAGCAGTGTCTACCTCATTGCAGCTTTCAAAACGTGCAGGTGGCGTTAGTTTATGCTTAACTAACTTGCGTGAATTTGGCGCACCAATTAAAAAAATCGAGAATCAATCTTCTGGCATTATTCCAGTGATGAAAATACTAGAAGACTCATTTAGCTATGCTAATCAATTAGGCCAACGGCCAGGGGCGGGAGCTGTATATTTAAATGCACACCACCCAGATGTGCTAGCATTTTTAGACACTAAGCGTGAAAACGCTGATGAAAAAATTAGAATTAAATCATTGTCATTAGGTTTAATTATTCCCAATATTACTTTTGAGCTAGCTAAAGCTAATGAAAACATGGCGCTATTTAGTCCTAAAGATATTTATGATGTTTATGGCGTGCCAATGTCGGATATTTCAATTACTGAAAAATACTATGAATTATTAAACAATGATAAAATCAAAAAAACATTTATCAGTGCTAGAAAGCTATTTCAAAGCATTTCCGAATTACACTTTGAATCAGGCTATCCATACATTTTATTTGATGACACAGTGAATTCCAATAATGCACACCCTAATCAAGGTCGCATTGTCATGTCGAATTTATGTTCTGAAATTGCGCAAGTTTCTACAGCTACACAGTACAATTCAGACTTAAGTATTAAATCATTAGGCCAAGATATTTCATGTAATTTAGCGAGTTTAAATATTGACAAAATGATGCATTCAGGCAACGATTTTGGACAAATAGTCGATAGTGCTATTAAAGCACTTAATACTGTGTCTAGAGTTGCTGATTTGTCTTGTGCGCCAAGTATTAATAAGGGCAATGGTGATAATCACGCCTTAGGTTTAGGTGCGATGAACATGCATGGATTTTTAGCTAATAATGAAATTTATTATGATTCTGAAGAAGCTTTAGACTTTACAAATATGTTTTTCTATACAGTAGCTTATCATGCGTATAAAGCATCAAATAAGTTAGTTGTAAAATATGGCAAGTTTAAAGATTTTGAGCTATCAAATTATGCTAATGGCAAATATTTAGCTAAATATACTGAGTGTGAAGTTGATAAATTCACACCAAAAACTAGCAAAATTAAGGATTTATTCAATGAATTTGGTGTCAAAATACCGACGCAACAAGATTGAATATTGCTTTCAGAGCAAATTCAAAAAACAGGTCTAGCTAACTCGCATTTATTAGCCATAGCACCAACTGGCTCGATTTCATATTTATCTTCTTGTACACCTTCTTTACAACCTGTGGTAGCTCCTGTGGAAGTAAGAAAAGAGGGTAAAGTAGGTCGGGTTTATGTTCCTGCTTATGGAATAACCAATGAAAACTTAAAATACTATGAGCAAGGTGCATATGAATTAGGTCCTAACCCTATTATAGACTTAGCTTCAGTTGTGCAGCAACACGTTGATCAAGCTATCTCTTTAACACTATTTATGACTGATCAAGCAACAACTAGAGATCTTAATAAAGCTTATATTCGTGCCTTTAGCAAAAAATGTAGTTCAATTTACTATGTCCGCGTACGTCAAGAAGTGTTAGAAGGCAGTGAAAATCTTGAGTGCCAATCTTGCATGATTTAAAAAAATATAAACAAAAATTAACATCTTTAAAAAGGTGTTAATTTTTTGAACATAATTATTTAACAATGGTGTTGGGTTATGAAATGATTTTACTTCTAGATAAACATCTTCTCTAAAAGCATGTTTTGATGTTTTTAACTTTTAAACTTTACGCAGACAAAAGGATGACATCAAAATCAATTTCATTAACGTTATAGCTATGTAATTTCCGCATGAAAGAGTGTAGCAACAATAGTCATTCTAAAAATCGAAACTGTTTTCTAAAACCTTCTGTTCCATTCTATACCAAAACATCTTACTTAGCTATATTTTCCAAACTGAGACGTTTTTGCTTAGTAATTATTTTTTTATTTAATACCAAGAAAAAGTAGGATTAGAGACTATATTTACGTCAAAAGGATCGCTTTTGCCATAACAAACTCCATTTTTTATCAAGTATGCCTCGACAAAATGGTGTCCGACATAAGCGGTATATTCTTTTCTAATTCGTTTTCCTTCAACTAATACTGAGTTATAAAAATCTCCTCTTAAACAATTAGCTACCCTTGCTTCATCTCCTGTATTTGTAATCTGCCATCAAATTTCATAGTCTTTTATATTATTGGCTATTACTTCGAATTTTAATTCTCCATTTCTATTAAGTGCGACGCCACTATTAATTTCTTTCCATCTAAACCCTTTATATAGATAGTTCGCTTTAATAATTACTGTTTCCCTCTCTAAATGGGACCATTTTGATTTTTTTCGATGGGCAATAGTTTTAACATCAATTATCGGTAAAAATTCTGCATTGTTTTTAAATAAACTTCTCTTTATATATTGTATTCTCTGAGAATATGGAATGTCTGGGTTATTTATATTAAAATCAGAGTTGAGCTGAATTATTCAATCTTCAAAAGATTTATAGTATTTTGCATCCTTATCTCACTTTCCAGATAATAATTCTTTTTCATTTACTGGATTTAACACACAAGGTCTATCCGCTATAAATTTAATACCATTTTTTAGATTCTCTATTATGTAAGACATTATTTTGAAAAAATCATTACTGTAATGAGAGGCAAAAGTATACTGTTTTGCAGCTAAAGTAGTAATAATTATTGAGCTTGGTTTAAACTCCAAATTATTTGAAAAGCAGATTTCTGCATGTCTTTTCAAAATTTGAATAATCCTTTGCAAGGGTGTCTTCACAGTATACTCTGGAACTTCTTCAATTGAAGTGCAAAATCGTCTTGCGATGCTATTTCTATACAGATGAAATTCCGAAATATTTCTAAACCATTCTGCATAAGCTTTGGGATTACTTGTTTCCCAATCATCAGATATTTCATTATACGATGGTTTAGTTTTATCCGTAATAGCGATAAACCCATCGTTTTGATCATTTAATGGAACAGAAGGTAAAATATCTATGTGAAAATTGTCTTCATCCACATATTTTAAAGTCCAACATCTTTTGCTTTCTTCAAGATCGTTACTCATGGAATGTGATTTAGAGTAGTTGCACAAGACTTCTCCTAAACTTTGTTTCAATGAAAATTGCGACTGATCATGCTTCTTAAGACTTGTGAAATTACAAACAATATCAATATCATAATTTCCATCACTAGATAAAGGTTTAATAGCTGTGCCCAATTTAAACGAACCTTGTAAATATATATCTGGTTTTTTATCGGATAATGGTGAATTTTTTAAATATTTTGCTATTGAATGATATCTATTTGTAGCTTTAACATAATTCGAATCAGAAACATCTAACTCTTCAATTAATTGTTTTAGCTCCTTTTGTATAAAAATTTCTTTCAAACTAAATCTCCTTATAAAATATACCTTGAAGTTTCTGAAATATTTACAGATAACCCATTTTTTATTACATCTAATCTATCTATATCATTCGCTTCCACCAAACAAAAATTATCATTATTTATAATAGTTTCTAAAAATTTTTCTGGAATTCTAGCTTCATAAATTTTGAATATTTTTTGTTCATCAATTTTAAAGTGTTCAGAGAATTTTATTTTTTCAGTCACTGTATTTAAATACTCTATCTCAGTACTTAAAATAATTTCTTTAGACAATGTATCATCTATATTAAGCTCTTCGAGCAGTTCTCTTCATACCATGACCTGTCTATTGTTATCGCTAAGAAACCATCTTAAAAATTTAACTAAATATTTTCCTTTAATAATTTGTCTCAAGTCGCCAGTTTCATAAAAATTATCACTCTTTTCATCTCGAATTTCTAATTCATTCTTCTTATTTGTAAATGAATCATAATATTTGTACACTCCACCAATTGGTTGCAATTGATTTATTCTATTGCCTTTAATAAGTAGATATTTTCCTTTATACCTAATTTTAAATAAATAAGCATAACTTACTCTAATTTCCTTGTTCCACCTAATTATTGACTGGTAATACAAACGTATTAAATTTCTATTGTGAAAAATTGTTGAAATTATAAAACCCAGTATTGCTGTTATTGCTCAGCTAATAATATTGGTAATTATATTCATAATTACATCTCCTTCATCGAAGATTTAATATGATTACATTCTTTTTCAGTTAAACCGTATTTAGCAAATAATTGTTCATCTATTTCTTGAATAGTGCTTGACCAATCTATATCAGAACTGCTTGTAAAATTTTGCATAGGAACGAATCTATAGGTAATCCTTGTTCCGTTGTGATTCGCTTTAGCAATACTAATCAAGAATCTAGTGAATTTTGTTTTTAAATATTTTTGAATATTTGAACAACTATGTGCATTCAAATCTAAATGGCCGCCAATCACTAAATAGGTTTCAGTGGTTATTGAATTAGGCTCACTTACTATCGTATTTAAATTATCATCATTCAAATTGGTTCCTATATTATTTGCAAATGGTGTAATTACTTTCCACTTATTAATCCAATCAAAATTTTTTATGATTGTTTCCCTTTCTACATAACCTATGTTTCCTTTGCTAGCGTAAATTTTGACTGGATTAACCATGTTATCACTATCACTTCTGAATTGTTCGGTTCGTGTAAATTTTGTGTTAAATCCAAAAGGATTTCTAAATGAAATATAGCTTATTAACATTTTTTCTGAGTTGTCCAAGAGGTCAATACTTCTATCTTTAATCATTCTATCCACAATATTAAATGCTATATTATCCGAAATAAATATTTCAACACCACTAATTCTCTTTTGCCTTATTTGATTATTAATAATCTCATTATCTTTAATATTAATGATTTTTATTCCATTTAAATCATTATCGTATTTATCGTGATATAAAAAATAATTAACTCCACCTCGTAAATTTACATTGTGAAAAACATCTTGTGGTGTGATAAAATTTGTAATTTGCTTTAATCCCTTTATCGATAGCATATATTCTCTAAATTCATCTAACCCTTTACCACCTGAAAACCATACACTTGGAACTATCAGCGTAGCAAATTCGGGGTTCAGCTTTAAAGATATCATAGAAAACTTATTATAAATTGGTTTTGCACTACCCGTTCCAGAATCGTTATCACTAACTTGATATGGTGGGTTACCCACTACTGCACCAAATTTCACTGTTTGCTCACCTCCTTTTATTTCATCTGTTAAGCGTATTTCACTTAACTTTTTATTTTGTTTAAGTAAATTGCATACTCTTTCATAATCAACATCACCTGTTTCATTTTTAATATTTATTAAATCATATGCATTAAAATTAATTGCAATATTATCTACATTCAATCCTAATATTTCATAAAATCTTCTTGTGAATTCATAAGCGATAGAAGATGTTGGAACAGAGTAAATAATATCTTTTACTTCCTCGTGAGCAAAACCTAAATCATCTACCAATCGTTTATATAAAGCCACAGCATACTCACCAGACTTAGATGCAATATCTAAAAGTTTATTTTTTTCATTGACTATTTTTCTTAATCCATCTTCTGGAATAAGATTGACCATATCAGCGCATATATTTAAAGGTGTAATCACCTCCGATTCAGACATTCTGTTAAATTTATTTAAAGAGGTTAGGGCTCTATCTAATGGACTAACACTTTCATCTGAAGCAAGTTTTGAAATATTTTGTATCTTGTAATCTAATTTACTTCTTTTAAATGGATCCATTAAATAGGTTAATTTTTCTAAAACATTCTTATTTAAAGATAAATTTTTTGCTAATCTAACATTTTCATCTTTTTGTATAACGTTTAATATATTATCTAAAGATGCAACATTATCCTTGGTTAAGAAAGCAAAGAATAGCAATCTTTGATAATAGGTTTTGATTTGTCCTTCGAAACGTTTAATTTCTTCATCAGTTTTTACTTCTTTGAATGAGTTATCTTTATCTTTATTACTATTTGTATCCGATGAACCATCTAATGAATCATCTATATCCAACTCGTCACCTTCGCCATCATAAGGATCTATTGTTAAACCTTGTTTAGAATTAAATTCTCCTTGCTGTTCAATTGCTTTTCTAATTTCATCATCTTGCAAAATTGATAAATCTATAGGAATATCAACCACTTCATCTGAAACACTTCTTTTATTATTATACATACTTACAGCTTCAAGAATATTAGTTGCATCAACTTGCTTAATCTTGTTGTTATTCATCACAATTACAGGAGAAATACGTAATTCTTCTTCTATTCTCTCTTTTAATTTTGAATTTCCATTTTCATCAGTGTTCACATTATAGATTAGTGACTTTTGTTCTTGCATTCTAAATAGTCTATCTGGATCAAAATCCACTAGTAACGTCTGTGGTTTTAAATTTTGTTTTATAATGCCACTTTCACTTGACAATGTTCTAATATACTGATTTTGCAATCTGAAAATAGATTGATCATATTCTTGTGGTGAAGCTGTATCTTTAAAATACAACATGGTATCTCATTGTTCTACTGTTGAGCCTGTTAGCATTCTATTTACAGTTAATGTAATAGTTTTTTTGTTTTGGGCTTCATATTCGTTGATTTTATTTTTTATATCGTTGGGCGTTTTAAAAGTTTTACTTGAATCTACACCTGAAATATTTAATATTTGATATTGATTTAAATTTTTAAATAAATCATTATTTTTAGTAATTAATTCTTCCATAGCATCACAAGAAGCACAGTAAGGTAATACCATAACCATGTGTCTACACATTTTGCCTTCTTGGATCTTGTCATAATCTAAAAATCCTAATAAATCTTCATCATCTTTACTACCGTCAATAACTTTTAGTAAATCCAATATTTCAGCTTCATTTTGAAATTTTTTATGATTATTATTTTCGCTATCTTTTTTTATAGATATAGGTTCAAACAATTTGGAGAAAGCAAAACTAACACCACTTCTTTTTAAAGCTTCCATTTTTTGTCTTGAAGATTTGTTAGGATTGAACGCAAATCTGATCATTTGTGGAAAACCATAATAAGGATTATCTCATTCATTTACATCATCATTATTTAAGTTGATTTTGTCTCATTGTTGCTGTTCTTTGACAATATCAGAAAACTGGACAAAAGAAATAATATCTTCTTTTTCAAATTCACTGCCCATCAATATGCGATATGGAGTTCCTGATAAATGCAATCTGATCGAAGCATTAAGTTTTTTTATTTCTTCCTGAGCATCAGCTATATCTATACTATCGTCAGATACTTTCTTGAAATTCTTTTCATCATTTTTATCGTATCCAGCATCTTTTAGTATTTTGCCAAATGATTGTGCTCTTGCACCAAAATGAGTTTCATCTACTATTAACAAATCAATTTGCTCTTGGAATAATTGTTTATGTTTATCTTTTATTGCTTCACCTTGTAAATCTTGCAATGTTAAAAATAAGACAATTTTTTTGTTCTGTGATCTTTTAATTTTTACAACTTCTTCATTTCTCAATAAATCTTGTGCGTCTAAGAATATGTATTGATAAAAATTTCCAGCAGTTTCTACTGTTTTTTTCCACTCATCTTTAACATCAGCTTTAGCAGAGAGAACTAAAACCAATTTGGCATCCATTTTTAACGCACAACATAGAGAAGTAAACGATTTACCAAAGCGCATAACCGCATACATTAATAAATTTTTTCTTCCGTTTTTAATTGCTTTGTCAAAGTTATTTACTGCTTCTAATTGGTTTGGACGTAAATACCAATTGTCACCTCGCTGATAATGAAAAGTTTGAGGAAGAGAATTTTTTGAACTGTAATATTCGTATTTACCTGTGTTTAGTATGTAGTTATTCTTTATATCCTTGATTGATTTTTCGACATCTTTAGGAGTAGCTTCTTTAAAAAATTCTTTACTGTAATATGAATCGTTTTGCACATCTGATGCTAGTAATCTTTTCTTATTTAAATCTTTTTCTAAATATTTATGAACTGAATAGTCTCTAAAATATGTATCCTCATCAATTACTGCTTTGCTTTCATATTGTTTTATAAGTTCTGGGTAGAATGCTCTTCACTCATTTAGTCTTTGTGCAACTGAACGATAAGTGTCTCCGACTTTTAAATAATTAGGAATAGTATTGGTTGTAAAAGCGTAAATATAAGGATCGACTCTACCAACAATAATGTTATCTAGAATGTCAATTGCCTCAATTTTATTGTGTTTCAATTTAGAATACCTCCTTGCCAATTAAGTCTTTAAATACAACTATCTTCTCAAATGTTCAATCTTTAATCACGCAATAGTCATCTATGCTTTGGTCTTTAGCGTCAATAATTGACATCTTTTTCTTTGGTAAAACTGACTTTTTAAATGGTATTGCATAAGTCAAACCATCCATTTGCCATAAATTCCATGAAATAATATTGGCTATTTTAATTAATTCATCTTGTGTTGGGTATCTTTTTAATTTAAATTCCATATTATCGCAGTATGTAGCCAGTAAATTTTCTCTAGCAATTAATAAGCTATCACCTTGGAATTCAAAACCATAGACGCTTTGAAATGCACGTTCACTCCATTTGAGCCAATCTGTCTCATTATCAGTATTTTCATTCACTATTCTTAATTTTCTATCTAAAATACCAATCCTTTTATTAAGCTCAATGTATTCACCTGAAACTGTGTCATATCTACTTACTAAATATGGAGCTTCACCGCATGTAATCTCTAGCCTTTTTTCATCTACATAATCTTCTCAAGACTTATTTTTTTCTTGAGAAAAAATAATTTTTTCAGTTGTTGAGGTTCAAGATTTTTTCATTTCAACATTAAAAACATTATCCCTACCAAATCAAGCATTATCAATCAAATTATTTTGCACATTACAAATTCAACTAGGCGTGAATACTTCGGCTTTAGCCTTTGTTCTAATAACCTGATTTTGTTTAGACTTTAATACTCTAGGCTGAATAATATTGCCTTGAATACCTGTAATCAGATGATATTGAATAGGATGTTTTGAATAGTAAAAGTTTCCTAAATATTCATAATCATCTGTTGCTCAGATAATATTTTTATTGGTTGTTCTATCAATTAAGAGTGTTTCTAAAATTTCTTTGCTTCATTTCTCTTCACTTACATCAATTTTTAAATCCATTTATTTATCCTCGATATCAGTTTTTATTAAATTTACAACATCCCCAATATCAACGTTTAATGATTTACATACTTTGCCTAAAACAGATAATGAGATAGCTTTCCCTCTTGTCATTTTTGATATTGTTGTGGGAGAAATTCCAATAGTTTCTATTAAATCCTTCTTTTTCATGTTTTTATCAATCAATATTTTTCACAATCCATTGTAGTTAAATTCCATAATATATTCTCCTAACTCCATTTTTGTGTATTTATAATACACATTATATAATAATTAATCATAAATACTCTTGGACTAGACAATGGCAGTCCATGAAACGAGCCAGTTCATTACCAATCTTTGTGTTTCAAAAGTATTGAAACTACTTCCCAAACTAATCGCGGGTTGTGTATTGAAAACAGCGTGCAAAACAATTATAAAAAGCATACCCTAAAATAATATATACATTGTAAAACACAATGTTGCCCATAAAAGGAAAAATATTGTGTTTTTAATATAAAAAACCTAGCTAAATGCCAGGTTAATTTGATTATTCAGTAATACTTGAGCCTTTATATGCGTCTGGCTCGATTTGAGCATTTGGGAATTCAACGGTAGTGATGGTTTTATTATTGTTAAAAGCTTTAGCTTTAACTGTTAAAACTGAATTTGATCTAATGGTAGTTAATTTTGCACTTGCGCCGTTTTTAAAGGCGTAAGGTTCAATTACTTTAACACTTTCAGGTAATTCTAATTCAGTTTTTTCACCTAAACGTGCAGCATCAACCATGAATAAATGACCATTAATTATGAAAAGGCCTTGCTCATCAAATCAAGATGGGTGAATGTTTTTGGTGCTTGTACCAAAAACTTCTTCATCAAATTCAGCATTAATATTAATGTTAAAGTTAGTGGGTTTAGGATTTTTTAAAAATTGAGCATTAGCAAAAGCACGCTTGCCAAAACTAGTTACATTTGGCAAATCAATGCTTTCAATTGCACTATCTCTAAACGCTAATTCACCTATGCTTGTTATGTTTGCAGAACTAAATGATTTAATACCTGAAGCTCTAAAGATCTCATCTGGTAAGTGTGTTAGACTTGGCGCGAACGAAGGAGCTTGAGTAAGATCACTTGTGCCTTTAAAAGCGGCCTTGCCTACCTCGCTAATTTGACCTAAAGTTAAATTGCTTAAAGATTTTGCTTGAGCAAATGCTTCTTCGCCTACTTTAGTTACACTAGGCGCGTAAAAAGTGGTTAAATTAATTAAATCTTTTAAGGTTTTAGGTTCAATTTGGCCTAAAGAATCAAAACGTAATTCTTGCAGACCTAAATTAATATCTGAATATGAGCTTCCTAAGCTTTTGTGGAATGTTTCTGGATCTAGTTCAGTTACATTTTTAGCAGTTATTTTTGCTAATTTTTTCTTTAGGTGAAAAGCTGAAAATTTAATTTTGGTTACGTAGTCTGGAATAATTAATTCTGTTTGCGTGTGTGAACGAAACTTTACGTAAGTGTCGCCTTCAATGGTTTCGTGGATGTTGCATGAAGCGGCAAAAGCTATTGGCGCTAGCGAAGGAATCGGAGCTAAAGCTAAAAATAATTTGTTTTTTAATTTCATTTTAACTCCTAGCGCACCGATTTATCATATGGCAGCCCAGCTGCGGCTGGCGCATGTGATTTGCGTGCTGTAATCATAATTACAATTAGTGAAAGTAAATAAGGGGCAATGGTTAGCAATGATGCATAAGGCACTAGTTCTTGAATAAATGCACCAGATGCATTTGAAATCGCGTATAAGAATGAGAAAATGAATGCTACGCCAGAAACAATAAAGATGTTTCATTGACCCATAATCATAATTGCTAAAGCTAGGTATCCATAACCTCTAACGTCGCCATTAAATGAAGCACCTAATGATTGTGAAAAGATTGCACCAGCAATGCCAGCAATAGCACCCGAAATTGCAACACCTTGTCATTTGTATTTATAAACATTAATTCCGGCAACGTCAGCAGCTTGAGGATTTTCGCCAATACTACGCAATCTTAAACCTCATTTAGTTTTGTATAGTGCAAACGCACCTAAAGCAATAACAGCAATAGTAATTACGGTTTTAAACGAGATAATTTCCAGGCTTTGCGCTTGTGTGATTTGAATTGAATAGGATAATTCAGTAACGTTCATAATTGGTTTTTTATTACCATTACCAAAAATTTCTAACAAAATAATAGCAATACCAAAGGCTAATAAGTTAATAGCAAAACCGGAAATGGTATGCTCACTTTTTAGTTTAATGGTTGCAAAACCATGTAAAAGTGAAAACGCAGAAGCAGCAGCAGCTGCGATGATTGTTCCTAAAATTTGTCATCAACCGCTGTGCCCTATTGGGTTATTAACCCCAAAGCTTTTGGCTAACACGTTGGTAAAAGCTAGATATGTAGCAGCTCCTACTACCATCATACCGTTAATACCAATGTTTACAATTCCGATTTTTTCGCAGAATAATCCGCTGATGCCACCTAATGTAAAAATGCAAAAGAATAATAATAATGAAGAATAAACATTTAGTGTCAAAGCCATTATTGAGCTCCTTTCGCTTGTTTTAGTTGAGTTTTTAACTTAGTATGCTCAGCTACTAAAGATATAAAAATTTGTTCGTATTTAGCTTTAATATTTTTAATTGAAGCAGTTCTTTGTTGCTGAATTTTGAATTTAGCATTTGCACCAAGTTCATTCATTTTGTTAACTAATGAGTGTTTTTTGTCATTAATTTGTTCAAAGAAATGAATAGTTTGCTCATCGCTGTTTTTATAATTCATTGCTTGTGATAAATACTCATCAGCGACTTTTTTCAATTCTGCTTTTAAAATTTTGACTTGATCTTTGCGTGAAGTTGATTCAGCTACTAGACTTACAGGGTCAATTTTTAAGGTTTTATATGAGTGAGCAAAGGAACCTAAAGAATTTGTTTTAGCAATGTGTTGTTTTTTCAATTCTTGTATTTTTGCACTAATTTGTGTTTTTTGCTCAATATTATTTGCACTTTTGGCCAAAGCTAAATCATTTTTTAGCGATTGCATTTTCTCTGCGTAAATAAGTTGCAAAGTTGCACGCTGAGTTAAAATATTGTTTTTTAACAGAGCTTGTTGGAATGATAATTCTAAATTATTGTACTTAAGATTTAATAATTCTAGATTAGATTCAGTTACGTTGTATTTAAGCTTATGTACTTGCAACTGGTGTTTAATTTGCATTCTTAATCGTTGCAATTCTAAAGATTTTAAGTAGTTATGAGCTTTGTAACGAGCGTCTTTATATAAAATAAATCTACGTTTTAAAAAGTTGATAGGTTTAAAGTTAACAAACATGATTGAGGTAGCAGCTAAAAACAATATCATTGAAGTGATAACTTGCACATCTTCAGGTTTGATGTTTAAGGGAGCAAATTGGAGATTAATTCTTGCTGTATAAATAGTTGTATAAAATAGGGTTGAAAATAGTATACCTACAGGCGCGTTTAAAGCCAGCAAGCTTATAGCAATACTTTCAAAACCAATTACCAATGGTTCAGTAATGGCTCCAAACGCTGTTGAAGGGGCAATAACATAGTTATAAAATCCTGCAATTCCTGAAATAGCTCCAGAAAAACCAAGAATTAAAATGGTTAACATTTGGTCATTAACACCCATGTATTTACCATTTGTTTTGGAAATACCTTGCATTCTGATTTTATAGCCAATTGTTGTAAAGTTGAATACAAAAGCGATTGCAAAAACTAACACAAACAATAATACAACACCAAAAATAACAAAAGCATTTTTAATTGATTGATCAATATTGATTGCACCTGGATTAACACCAGTGTTAGTGTCACTAAAATAATAAGTAATTTGTAAGTCGCTAAAATCTTTTCACACAATACTTGCTGATTTTTGTTGGAATAAAATCATTGAAGCTCCAACAACAATTCAATTTATCATGATTGTGGTTATAACTTCGTGAACATTTAATTTTGCTTTTAAAAACCCGGAAATAAAACCCAAAAAGAAAGCAGCAACAATTGAAAGACCTAAAGCTAAAATAAGCAGCCAAATAGGTACACTTTCGTATTTAGTGTAGCCCAATTGAATAAATAAGGCAAACGAAACTGCTCCAGTAATCATCATTTGTCCTGGGATACCAATGTTAAATAAGCCGGCTTTAAAACTTAAAGCACAAGCTAGTGAACTAAAACCAAAAACTAGGAAAAAGTTCACGATAAATTCTCTGTTGGCGCTATTTAAACTTTTGGCAACAACTTGAAAAATCAGTAGCGGATTAATCAAGATATTTTCATAAACACCTTTTTTTAGAACAATATAAACTATTGCCAATACAATACCAAAAAATAAAGATCATAATGATGAAGCGATTTTGCGGCCGGTGGATCTAGTTTTATCTAACCTTACAAAATCACTCATTTTTTTACTGAATTGACTTAAAGTTTCAATTATAACGTGACGTTTGTTCATTATTAGCCTCCTTTCCTTGCATTAATTTTTGCTTATAAATTTGTGCAAAATTTTGTTTAGCTTCGTGTATTTGTGAGTTTTTTTGACTCAAAATTTGTTTGCGATACGCTATTGCGTCCGCATATTTTTGTTTTAATTCATTTATTTCACTTTTGTGTACATTTTTAGATTTTTTAGCAATGTATAAACTCGATTTAATTGAAGATTCTTTTAATTTTGCTTCTTCAATTTGTGCGGCATACTTTTTGTTTAAATAACTAATGTAACTTTCTTTTGATTCTTCAATATCGCTAGGATTAAATCATGAATCAATATTCTGGTTAGAACTTGAAGACATGAACTTACCAATTTGTTCACGTGTAATATTTTTGGCGTCATTAATTGATAAAATTTTGCCTTCATTAATAACTGCAATGGTATCCGCTAAAGCTAAAACTTCGTCTAGCTCATAAGAGATTAATAAAATCGCTTTACCTTGAGCTTTTTCTTTCAAAATTTGCGAGTGAATATTGGTAATAGCGCCTATATCCATTCCCCTGGTAGGTTGTACAATGATGATAAAATCATGTTCAAACATCATTTCGCGCCCAACAATAAATTTTTGTTGGTTACCGCCAGATAATGAACGAGCCACACTTTTGGCACCCTGTGAGCTTCTTACGTCATATTTTTCTATAATTTTATTGGTAAAATCATTAATTTTACGGTTTTTAAAGACACCTAAACTTTGAAATTGTTTATCTCATAAACGTCTAATAACTGAGTTTTCCTCAATAGTAAAGTCAAGAATAACGCCGTGGTGATGACGATCAGCTGGGATATAAGCCATATGTTTTTTACTACGAACATAGGCACTTTGTTTAGTTATATCAACTAATTGGTACTGTTTTGTAATATTGTTAAAAACTCTTAAATGAACTGAACCCTTGTTTGGTAATACTAAACCACCAACTATGTGTTCTAGCTCTTCTTGACCGTTGCCTGATATACCCGCAATTGCAAAAATTTCACCAGCGTGCACATCAAAGGAGATATTTTTAAGATTTTTGTGCAGTTTGTGAGTTGAGATATTTTTTAATGAAAATACAACTTCATCACGTTTGGCTGGCAATGTGTTTTTAACTTCAACAACATCATCTCCAACCATCGCCTTAATAATTTGATCAATGCTGGTTTGTTTTAGTTTGAAATTACCAGCCACTTTGCCTAAACGTAAAACCGTGGCACTATCAGCCACTTGCTGAATTTCTTTTAGTTTGTGCGTAATGAAAATAATTGTCTTGCCTGCTTGTTTAAAAATTTGAAATGATTGTAATAAACCTTGAATTTCTTCATCTGTAAGTACGGCTGTAGGCTCATCAAAAACCAAAATATCGTTACCACGATACAGCATTTTCATGATTTCAACTTTTTGTTGAACTGATACTGTCGCATCGCCTGATTTTTGGAATAGATCAAAATGAAGATTGTAGGTATTTTGTAGCGCTTTAATTTTTTTGATAGCAATATCGCGGTTCAACACGCCCGTTCTATTGCTCCACTCTTCGCCTAAAATAATATTATCAAGGTTTGTATAAACGTCAACTAGTTTAAAGTGCTGGTGCACCATACCAATACCTAACGCATTAGCATCATTTGGTCCAGAAAAAAGCACCATGTTGCCATTTATCAGAATTTCTCCGCTTGTTTGTTCGTATAGACCAAACAAAATTGACATCAAAGTGCTTTTACCAGCTCCGTTTTCACCAATCAATGCGTGAATTGTTCCTTTTTCAACGCTAAAAGAAACATCTTGATTAGCAATTATTCCGGGAAATTTTTTAGTTACGTTTTTAAATTCAACTGCGATCACTAGCTATTTTTTTTAGTTAGCATTTCGGCAAGAGTATTCATACGTGTTTGTAAATCTGCGATTTCTTCGCCACCAATTGCAGCTTTACCTGAGTATAGTCATTCTTTTTCTTCTGCACTTAGAGCTAGAAAGGCTGCTTTACCATCTTCAATAGCTTTTGTTGCCAGTGCTTTTTTAGTTGCTTCTTCGATGTGAGTTACTGAAATATCAACTCATTTTTCAGCAAAACCACCATCTTTATTGTAGTCACCATTAGCTTCAGCTGTACCTAAAGTTGCTTTATTTGCATCGGTAATTTCTGTTGTTGCTAAAAAGCTAACTGCATCGTATGTTGATTGACCTAAGTTTTTCAAAATTGATGTAAAGAATGTTTCTTTACCAGAAGGTGCTGCAAAAGCTTGGTCAGTATCGACACCAATAACGTATTTACCAGCATAGTTGCTTGCTTTCATAACTTGGTATGTTGCAGCTCCTGCAACCGGTAAAATTAATTTAGGGTTTGTCGCCATTACTGAATCAATAACAGATTGCATTGCAGGTTTAGCTGTGTCAAATCCTGCACCTAAGTTAACTGTTGCTAATGTTGAGTG
Source organism: Mycoplasma simbae ATCC 49888 (assembly GCF_000702705.1). GTDB lineage: Bacteria > Bacillota_I > Bacilli_A > Mycoplasmatales > Metamycoplasmataceae > Mycoplasmopsis > Mycoplasmopsis simbae. The sequence goes on along the minus strand of NZ_JNJG01000011.1, from coordinate 20,577 downwards.
AACTTTTTTGTTTTCATCTGTTTGTTTTTTGTTTCAGTGGTATACACCTTTCATGAATCCTTCGTTAAAGTCTGTAACTCCGGCAAAGGCACCACCACCAAAACTTGCAAATGTTCTATCAGCTGCATTAGTTTCATTTGATAAAAAGGCTGCGGCTGCATATCCTGCTGCAAAGGCTGCTTCTTTAGTTTTAAAGTTTTGGAATACACCATGTCCTTGTAAATCTAATGAGTAGTCTGCACCAATCATTTTTATACCTAATTGTTTAGCTTTTGCTAAGTTTTCAGGTTTTTTCAAAAATTCGCCAATGTGTTGTGAGTGTAAAAATCCTGGCACGATTCAAACGTTATATCCAGCATTTAAAGCTGCTGTATATGCTTGAGCATACGCTTCATCTTTAACTTCCAATACGTCATATTTGTCGTATGGTAGTTTGTTTTGTACGTTTGCAAAGGTTAAAAGTCCTTCTCATGCAGATTGGTTAAATGATTTGTCGTTAATGTCACCACCATCATTAATCATTACAATTTTTTTAACACTAGCTTTTGCTTCGTCGGTTAAGTTATATTTAGCGTCTAGTTTAATATCTGTAACGCTTTCCACTGGTGCTTTAGGGTGTGTGTATTTATTTTCTTGTCCGCAAGCAACCGCTACCATCGGTAATGCACTAACTGCAGATACGCTAGCCAAGGTTAGCATTCATTTATGTTTCATAATATCTCCTATTTTATTTATAACAGCGATACAGAATATCTATATCTGCCTTAATTATATTATGAAATAATATAAACTGTTGCAATCAAAAATACCAAAAAGGAATAAATTAGTATTTTTGTAGATTTTTTCAACAGTAGCAATAAAAAACAACTAGTTTTAGCTAGTTGTTGACATTATTTTGCGTCTTTAGCAATTTCAACTAATGATGAAAATACTTTAGGTTCGTTAATTGCTAATTCTGAAAGCATTTTTCTATTAATTGTAATGTTTGCTCTTTTTAGACCATTGATGAATTGTGAGTATGTAACTCCTTGAGCTCTAGTTGATGCATTAATACGTGCGATTCATAGTTTTCTAAAGTTACGTTTTACTTGTTTACGGTCTCTAAATGCATATGTTCATGATTTAACTACGGCTTGTTTTGCAACTTTGTAACCGATTGATTTGTGTCCAAAATATCCTTTAGCTAGTTTTAATCATTTTTTTCTTCTAGCTCTTGTAACTGTTCCGCCTTTAACTCTCATAGTTTCCTTCTTTCTTTAATTTAAAATTGAATAAATAGGTTATTAAAATAAACCTTTGAATCTTTTGATGTCAGATGCGTGCATTTGAACAGATTTACGTGCTTGACGTTTTTGTTTGGTTGATTTATTTTGGGCTAGGTGTGAACGATATGCTTGCTCTCTTAAAACTTTACCTGTACCTGTTACTTTGATACGTTTTTTTAGAGCACTTTTTGTCTTCATTTTAGGCATAATTACTCCTTAATTATTCTTCATCATCTTCATTTTCATCTGAAGATTCTGCAGAATCTGTTTTTGTAGCGTTTTTATCTACTATATTATTTTCTTTTTTATATCTTGCAACCTTAACTTTGTTAGGTTGAATATATAAATCCAAAAATTTACTATTCACTAGCGTTGCTTCTTTGGTAATGTCGGCAATATCTTCTAAAAGTTGGTAGAAACGATTAATTGTGTCGTGTCCTAATTCGGGACGCGCAATTTCACGTCCACGGTATTTAAGACTAACTTTTAATCTATCACCATCTAGCAAGAATTCTCTGGCTTTACGAGCTTTAACTTGTAAATCGTGCTCACCAATCATTACTGTTAAACGAATTTGACGGTTTTGAATAATTGTTTGTTTTTCCTTAGCAGCTTTTTGTTTTTTCTTTCTTTCGTATTTGAACTTACCATAATCTAAAATTCTAGCAATTGGTTTAGGTTCAACACTAATTAAAACTAAGTCCATTTTGTACTCACGAGCGATTTCGATTGCTTCACGAGTAGGCTTAACTCCAATTTTGTCTCCATCTGGACCAATTAAAAATACTTTGGCAAATGGAATATTTGAGTTAATCATGTGTTCTGCTACAGGCTTTTTATTTTTTGCGTTTGTTGGTTGAATAATAACTCCTTAATAATAGATAAATTGAAAATAAAATAAAAGTGGTATCCCACTTCTAAACTACACTAAAAAAATTTTAATTGTAGCTAGAAACCCAAGGCTATGGCCATCAGGTGAGATGTAATCTACTTTCTGCAATTAAATATTGCTCTTAAATTTTAACACAAGAGCCTTTTTTGATTTGATTTATTATTGAAATTTATTTTTAAGCGTATATACCTATAAAATGTATATTTTGGTCAAACAAAATAAAAAATAATTGTTAATTTATAAAATTAAATTTCAAAATTAACAATTATTTCGCTGTGTTCTTTAACGATTTGGTAGCTAAATTCTTCTTTGTTTTGGTCTAGATAAGCTAACGTTTTATTTCATAAACTTAAGTCATTTTGATCAATAAAATGTAATAAAACATCATTGTGACCATGTTCTCATAAATCATCTAATTGTCTTTGCATTGCATCAATACTTGCATTCACATTGATGTTTGTACCCATAATAATTTTTTTCATCTTGCCTACTTTCATTTTTTGTTTAATATTCATGCTATTATACGCTTAATTCTGCTAGCAGTATAACGTTTAGAAACACAAGCATCAACAAAAGAATTGTAATCGTTTTGGTTTGCGTTTTTAAGTAATAAATTTTCAATTCCTTCGCTAACTAAAGGTATTTGCTGAAGCTTATGTTTAGGTGTTTTAGTTAAAATTTTAATAAATTTTGAGTATTTTTGATCAATAAAACGTGGTTTTTTGATTTTCATTGGCGAGTATTTGCTAATATCCTTGTTTAATCTAAGTTGTTCTCTTAATCACGAAGCTGACGCATATGTTTCATTAGGCTTATTAGCATGAAAATCAATATTGCGCTGAATTGAATAGGCCTTGATATTTAAGTTATTATTGACAATGGTTTTGATATATTCAAAACCTAAAATATCGTTAGGCATTGTGTAGCTTTGTCCACTTAATTCTTGCAGCGCCAAAGCGAAAGCTTTTGGGTAAGCTAGCTTTTCTTTTTTGATATATCTACGAATAATATGATTGAAATTTTGTTCATTTTGCTTCAAAATATTAGCAATTTTATACATGGCTTCTACATCGCTAGATTCTGAACCAAACACAATTTTATCCACGCCTGCTTTGTGTAAAGCTATGACGCTATGATAAGCAAATATGTGTGCCGCCTGAACTGTTTGTTCAAATTTTAGCTTAATAACTTTATTTACACCATATTTTTTAGCTATGGCTTTACGAGCTCTAAAAGAAGCAATAGTGTATTCACCACGTTGACTAAATTTATCACTCATAACGACGATAATTTTCTCATTGGGAAAATTTTCTTTAATTCAATTTATTTGGCGAATATGGCCATTGTGGAAAGGATTATATTCAGCAACTATTCCTATTGGCATTTTGTATCATCGGTGATTAAATGTGGGTCAATTTTAAATTGCAACATTTGCGCACTTTTGCGACCAGCATCACCGCCCTTTCTTTGTATAGTTATTGAACTTTTATTGAAAATTTACTCATCTTTCAATAAAAGTTCAATAAAACTTGTTTTGTAGTATAGTAGATTTATATTAATTTTGTGGATTTATTTAGCGAGTTTAATTATAGATACAAATAAGTGTTTATTCATACTAAGCATATTTTCATGTGCTTTGGCAATTAACCAATATTTTTGCTATATGTTCAATAACATTTACAGTCATCACATTAGCTGTTTGACGCATTATTACGGCAAAGGAAATATTTGAATTTTTGTACATTTGTGTGTATTTTTCGCCAAAACATTGCAATTTTGAAGCTTCAACGCCGTTTAGTTTGTATATATGTTTATTTTTTACATTATATAGATCATGTCTGCCTACTCTTAAGGTCGGAAGCGTGTTATTGCTTAATCTCAAATCCGATTGAAGTGTGTCAATAACTAAATTATTTGTTTGTAAAATTGAGTCTAAATCAATTTTGCCTTGGGTATATTTATTATTTAGATATCTTTGAAATGTTGAATTATTGATATCTAGCTCTAGATCATTGCTTTTATCAATAAAATCTTCAAAATTATATTGGTTTGCCAAAGGCAAATCAAATCAAAATTTGCCTGTATCAATATCTTTACGCACGCCAACTAAATAGATTCGTTCGCGTTTTTGAGGAACACAAAATCTACGCTGTTTAAAACTTTTGTATAGAGGTTATATCCTGCTTGATCGATTCATTCTGTGATTATTTTTATTGTTTTACCACCATCGTGGTGGCTTAAACCTTTAACATTTTCAAAGATAAAATATTTAGTTCGCTTAGCAATTAGTGTTTTAATTAAGCTATAAATTATTGCGCCGCGTGTATCTTGTAAGCCTAATCTCCCCCCCGCCAATACCTGAGCAAAAGTCAAAAAATGTTTTAATTGCCAACCTAACCTCACTAAGAATATAAAAATTTATATCCTAATTATAAAAAAATAATTATAATAATATAGCAAATGCCCAAGTGGTGGAATGGTAGACACCGTAGACTCAAAATCTACTGGAGAAATCCGTGCAGGTTCAAGTCCTGTCTTGGGTACCATATGAATTTTCACCTCAACACTCTCAAGAGTGTTGTTTTATTTATATAAAAAACCGACTAGTATATTGGCTAAGTCGGCTTGTAAATAGTACATTATTTTGTTTAAATTTTTACTTTAGACGTTACATTTATAACCAGCATTATAGATATCAATAAGAAGTTTTCTTAACTCTTCATCAGATTTGATTATCGAATTGTATCTTAGATTTTCTGGTGAATATAAAAAGTTTTTGCTTTCATTATTATTTTCAAAACTAAAAAATGATAATGATTTACCATAATAATCAATTAGGTAGTTGGGCTTTAATTGTGAAAAAATTTCAAAAGTATCTAGAAAATAATAGTTTTGTGAAACAGCGTTCTCATTTAGATTGAAAAGTCTATTGATATCAATGTTTACTGTGTGAATTTGTGCACTTTCATCAGTTTTTTTATAAACATTTATAAATTCATTATATGAGGGCACTGAAGGGAAGTGAATTATAGAAATAAAATACAAATTTTTTGAATTATTGTCGTTACTATTATCTATTTTTAAATATATATCTTCTATGTTGTACTTAGCTTCAAGATTGATAGTTAATATATTATTGTTGTTATTGGTAAAGAGATTAGAATTGATTACCTTAAACCCGCGGACCTTTTCTTCAAATACAACACGGTTTTTACAATCCGCTGTAACAAAGGGGGATTCAATAGGTCTATAATTTTTGAATGGATTATAAAATGAAGTTAATTTGAACTCGTTATTATAATCATCTATATCGAGTTGTTTGTAAATATTATATAACCCTATGTTCGAATCGTTGTTGCGTTTAAAAAGCGTTCTTAGCATTTCATAAGCATTAAGCTTTATCGTATGTCAATCATAAGATTTGCCATCTCTTTTGCCTATTTTTTCTAATTTTTGTATTTGACGTAACTCATCCGAAATATCGAATTTTTTTGCTTTTTCAAATTCACTTGTATTATTAGCTACAGTAAATTGATTTAATGGCGTAAGTGTATAGTTAAACTGTGAATAATATTTATGCAATCTTAAAAATCTCAAATAAGATTTAGCAAAATATTTATTTTCACTTTCATTTTCATTGTCCAACACTTGATTTATTGATTGTTTAAGATTAGTTTTATAAACGTCATTATGATTTAACAAACTTAAGTTTAACAATTGTTTAAAAGATGATTCTTCATCATATATTTTTTTAAGATTGGTTCAATCTGATTTTATTTCCAGATTATTTAAAATTTGAGTGTAAACTTTTTGATCGCCGCGCTCCTCTAAATTGCTATTTTGTTGTTTATTATGATTGCAACCTGTAATTATAAGCGGAGCAGTTGCTAATATTGGAGTTATAAATAATTTATGCTTCATTATTTCTCCTAAAATCTGTTTCCATATATGTTTTTAGTCTCAATATATTTATACAAATTATTTCATTCATTAGAGCCCATGGTTCCCAAATCATAAGAAGATTGCGAAGCTAGCATTAAACCTTTATTTTTGTTGAATCTTTCTCTATAGTCAGTGTATAAATCAAATCCACCAGGGGTTCGCGGTTTAAGTGTTAAATTATTTTTAAATAAATTTATTGCTGACAATTCAATAACACTTGTGTTTAACTCACTTTGATCAATATTAAATTTTGATAATATTTTTGTTAAATTAAGTTGTAATGTTTGTACATCAGCGCTTTTCACTAATTCTTTTTTATATTTGTTTTTCTCAGCAAGTTCTCTAAAAACTGCAAATTCTTTCGGTTGTGGCAGGTAATTGATTGTTAAGCTTATAAATTTTTTATTTGTAGTTGTTTTCTCTACGTTTACAGCAACATATAAATCATCTAAATCAAAATGTTTTAATATGTCAAAACTTAAATAATAACTAGGCTTATTATTAATGTTTTTAGAATAAATTTGTTCATTTTGTAATGCAAACTCTTTGTAATGATTAAAAAGATTTATATTATTAATCTCCCTTGAAACGCCAACGGGATTTTGCACTTGGATAAATTCAAATCTATATGGAGTTTTGTAATAATATGACTTGTCATTTAGTTGATATGCAATTGTTGAATAATTTTGAATTTTGTCAATATTTTTCAGTGTTTCATACACGTATTTAGTAGATGCTATTGCCAAAAGATTTTGGTTTTTATTGGTTATAATTGCTTTAAGATGTTCCAAGAAATTATATGTATTTAATTTTGAATCTGATTTATCGATTTTTTGTGTATCAAGAAAATCTAAAGCTCCATAAGTTGGTAAATTTTTATAAAACTCATTCTTATTTGAAATTAAATTTAACAAGGAAATATATTCTTGCTCAGTAGAAGGAATATTTTTTGTTCATATATATTTAGGATTACTAATTACGTCATAAAATTGTGCAAATAACTCCTTGATTTTGTCATCCTCAGTGTTTATTTGCGATATTATTTCAGGATATCTAAAATTATTTCTAGATAAAAATTTTCGAATAACATCTTCATTAATGCTAAAGCCAAATTTGTTATAAACAATTTTTTCGAACTCATTTTTGTGATTGCACGAGACAGTTAAAGCTGGAATAAATGGTGCCGTAGATGCCACTCATAATGCATTAATTTTCATATATAACCTCCGTATGAGATAGTAATGTAAGATTCTTTTTAAGGTGCTCAGCAAATTAGAGGTGTAATGTATTAATATAATTAAATTATACTCTTTATTATTTACTTTAGGATTGTATGGCGCTGATTGGTCGCGCTACATTATCATAAACAAAAAAAGATCAACAATAGTAAATTTGCTTTTCTCGTTAAAATATAACACACATAAAAAAATCACTCCAGTTAAGGAGTGATAACTAAAATTTTTTGTATATTTTTGTGTATTAATGAAGAGTTTTTTATTTATTTTTTCTTTTTTTAATTCCTCTTCATACACCCACTAAAATGATTGCTAGTGGTAAAAGTATTGTTAAAGCGACAATTACAAAGTAAGCAATCATTCAAGCTTTGTTGCGATCTTTTTTAGCTTTATTGATTTGTTCATGAATTTCAACGCTTCTTTCGCCTAAAAAATCATCCAAATCTGCCAAACGTTTTTTATCAATTAAACGCATAATGATGTAAAAAGCAATTAAAGCCCCCATGATAGCTAAACAAATTAAACAAAATACATTTGTGTTTTTAAAACCTTTATCTAAGATTGCTTCTCAGTTGATGTTGAATTTTATAAAACTCCCATCTACTTCTGCACTTGAATAACCCAGATTTTTGGCTGAATAAAGCCCATAAACAATAATGGTAAATAAACCTAAATACGTCAATACAAAGATCAATATTCAAGTTAAATTGACACCTTTAAGAATTATTTGGCGATATGCCAAGTGGAAAGTATTGGAAGAAGTATAATCACCTGCTTGAATAGCTTCGCGATAGCGTTGAATTGTGTGCGATCATTGAATATTTTCAATTAAATTTTTTGTGCCAAGTGCAAAAAAGATAAATCCAGCAACACCAAAGCCAATTAAATAACCCAATTGACGCTGCTCAAAAACGCCGATTTGTAAATATGCAAGCGTAAACAAAATAATGGCCGCAAGCATAATTAAATATGAAAAACTCAAATTAAACAATTTAATGTTTTTTTCAGTTCTAATTACTCTATATACTCTCGGTGAAATTTGGTTTTTAGGGTCACGAACTATTTTTTTGTCTTCGCTTAAAACTTGATCATTGCCTGATTTAACAATTTCAATGGTCGAGGTGTCATTAATTGGTTTATATGCCATCATTGCTCCTTATTTTATATTATTATAATGTAATAATTTTGCTTTGATAATTATGCCTTGAATTTAAGCGTAAAAAATTAAATAAATATTTTTATTTTTGAATTTTTGTGTTTATAATATCCATGTTATGTTAAAAGTATATTCATTTACACGTATTAAAAATATTATTGAAATGGCGATGCACGCGATTTCTATTTAGTTAATACCTGTGAATGAAATAAAAATTATTTTTGTGAAAAGCAGGTAAAAAATATAAAACCTGCTTTTTTCTAAAGAACTATAGAGGAGCTTTCTATATTAGTAAATAGTGGAGCAGGCGTGCTAAGAACCTATTGAAAGGATAAGATGGCCGAATTATTTTTCTAGGCGTAGAAAAATAATGGCAACAATTCATAACAGTTTGTTGCTCTTTGGTTACCATTGGTGCTATAGTCGTTACATATTAATAACAATCTTATTAATTTTGTAAGACTAAAGCTTAGGTCTTACAAAATTTTATTTTTACAAAACTCAATGGCGCATAACATAACATATTAACTATATAAACAACTAAAAATAAAAATAAGGATATTTATGAAAAAAACAAGATTATTACTATCTCTTGGTGGTGTATCTGCACTAGGTTCAGTTCCTTTATTGGCAGTAGCGTGTGGTACTCAAGAAGACTACGTTGCTACTAGAACAGTTAGATCAGCATCAAACACAGAATTTAAACCTATCGAATTCGAAGCCGACCCTTCAAACGAATACGGTGGATTCTTAGACACTAACAAAGAAACTTTAGGTGCATACTTACTACGTAAAAGAACAGTGGGCAAACCTGAAATTTTACGTGACGCAAACGCAACTACAGGTGCTGTTACATACAAAGTTACAAAACCATCAGTATGAAGCTACAAATTTGAATACGTGGCTAAAGTTATTGTTACTTTAACAGACGGTACAGTTAAAGAATTTGACAAAGACGATGCATCTTTAACTGTTCAACCAACTAATGGTGCATACTCTTCAGCTTATATTCAAGGTCGTTCAAACGATGAAAGAAGCATTAACTCGGACGCATTTGACACTGCTTTAAAAAATGCAACTAAATTGCAATTTGAACTTAAAACAGGTCAAAAATGAGTAAACTTCAAAGGTGAACAAACTAAATATGATGTTGTGCCAAAAGACTTTTGAATTTCACTAAAAAGAACAGAACTTTTAGGTGTGGCTGATCGTGCTAAAGCAGCTAGTGGAACAAGTGTAAACACTAAAGAACTAGACTCATTATTAAAATCATTAGCTTCTCAAGGTTCAACATACTATACAGAAAACAGACGTTACCCTAACTCATACATCTATGGACTATACGACGTTGACTATGCAAAAGTTGGTGATGAAGCTTCATTCATCGAAGATGGCAAAATTACTTTCCACAAAACCCCAACTGCTACTAGAGGTCAATTCGACTTGTTCATTGATGGTTTAATTGTTTCATCAAAAGAATTTGTTGCAGCTCCTAGTCAATACATTGAAGAATTAACAAGAACAAACAAAATCCCTACATTAAAACCTTTCAACAACAATGCAACAACAGTATCTCAAGATGCAATTAAAAACATTCCAGCTGACAACATCTTAGCTAGAACTGGTACATACTGATACGGATTCAACAAAGAAGATGTTCTATACGCAGGACCATACTTATACAAAGGTTATGTTGCATCAGCTCAAGAAGAAAGATGAACAATCAACCCATTCTACCACGACCAAGAGTTTGTTAAATCACCAAAATCTGTACAAAACTTAGCTCTAAGATACCAAGGTCAAGGTGATGCATCAGCATTTAAAGCGTTCCTATGAGATGACTACTCAAAAGGTAGATTTGCTAAATTAGGTTGAAACAACGTTGAAGAAAAATTACAAAAAGAAATTGTTAAAGCACCACATCTACACGGACTAGAATACAACCAAGCTTTAAACAAAGGAACTTTAGCTTCAGAACAAGGTTGAGAATTATTGCCAGCAGTTAGAGATTTAGATGAAACAACAAAAGATGGTAAATTAGTTAAATTCAACCCAGAAGACCCGGCTCAATTGAAAAAAGCTCTTGATTCAATTACCTACAACGACAACTTCGCTAGAGTAGCTTACGGTAAAACTAAAGAACAATTAGTTAAAGATGCACTTAAAGGTTCAGCAGACTTAGTAAGTCTATTCACTGGTAAAGGTGTTGCCTTTAGATCATTGCTTTCAGCAGCTATTAACTATGAACAAGTTACAAGATTTGCAACTGAATCAAAAAGTAAAATGTGAGTAGCTTATGTTGCTCAAGACTCAAAAATTGGTGGTACAGACCAAGCAACAGCTGAATACAAAACACCACGTGAAGCATACGAAGAATTACACAAACTAAAATTCATTAAATCAGATCTAACATTATCAACTGAAAAAACTTCAGCTGACTATGTACGTGCAGTAATTGATTCTCAAAGTGAACTAGATAAACTAAAATCACCACACTTTGCTGAAATTAAAGCTGAAATTAAAAAACTTCTAGATGAAGCAGGTATTGGAAAAGACGAAAAAGTTTCATGACAACAAACATACCGTTGAATTAACTGAAACCCAGTTCAATTTGAACAAATTTACAAATTGTTACCTGCGCTATACAAAGAATTAGACCCACGTTTAGACATGAAAGGTGTTAAATACGAACGTGAACAAGCATCTACATTCTGAGAACAACACCTAAGTGGTAGATCACCATTTGCTATCGGTGGTTGAAGCTATGATGCTGACAACGTTGGTTCAGGACTAGACGGTATTGTGAACTCATACCACTCAACATTACCATTATTAATTCTTTCTCAAACTACAGCGGATGCTACAGCCGCAGCTAGCCAAGCCAAACTAAAAGCATCATTACCAGCTCTATTCAAATTAAGTGAAGAATTCAACAAATGAATTAAAGCTGAAGTTGAAAAAGGTGCATTCACACTTTCAATTGACATTGACAAACTAAAAGACACTTCTCTATTAGGTCTATGAAAACTACACGAACACCTAGACCACTACACAATTAATGAGCAAGGTCAAGTAGTTGAATTAACTCAAGATCAAGTTAAAGCAACTAACGTTGACTTACCAACACTTTCAGCTCGTTTCCTAAACAGCTATGTGCAAACTTTAACCAACGCACAAATTCTAGAAGTAGTTAAAGAATTCAGACTATGACATGGACTAACAGCTGGTCGTCAAAAAGGTGTTTCAGTTGAAGGATTCAACCCAGTTCTAATTAACAAACACTACAAATTCCCATTCACAGGTACTGAAAGAACTTGAGAAATGGATATTGAAGTAGAACAAGACAAACCAGTTACTAAAAAATAGTTATTAGTTTACTAATTTATGTTTAAATATTTTGCGAAAAGAATGGCCCTGGCCATTCTTACGCTATTTATTGTTCTACTTTTCTCATATACACTAATTGTTTTGTTCATTAAAAACCCTTTTGAAATCGCATTAATTAGTGAAAGTGATAACGCAAAACGTAAAGCTCTAGAAGCATTATCAATGCAATACAACGCTACACCAATTATTTCTAAAATTATTGATTACTTTAGTCGTTTCTTTAGAGCCGACTATGGTCAAATCTTTTTCCAAAAAGCCGACTATAGCACCATTCCTGAGCTATTCTTCAAACCTCTAGGTTGAAGTATTCTAGTTTCGCTTCCTTCATTTATTATTTCAGCCTTTGCTGGAATCTTGTTAGGAGTGTGAGCAGGATACAAACGGGGAAGTTGAATAGATAATGCAATCAGCGGCTTTGTGTTTGTGTTTATTGCTGTGCCAAGCTTTATCTTGGCACCAATGCTATTAAATGTGTTTCAAAAAATCGGCTTTGATATTCGTTTTGTCTCACCAGAAGAAATTGGTGCAGGCTGAGGCGATACTATCAAGTCAATAATTCCAGCTATTGTGGTCGTTTCACTAGGCTCACTAGCTGGATATACTCTATACGCACGTAACCAAGTAGTTACTGTGCTTACATCAAATTATGTTTTAATTGCCAAAACTAAAGGTCTTTCAGCTGGAGCAATCTTTAGAAAATATGTGCTAAGAAACATTTCGATTCCGTTGGCAACAATCATTATTCCTTCATACATTATTTTGCTTTCTGGCTCAATTATTGTTGAAAAATTCTGATTCATTCCTGGATCCGCAAGTATCATTGCCAACTCATTCCCAGCCGGGGAAATTAACGTTGTTATGTTTAACGTGTTCTTCTTTACAGCTTTAGGTTTATTTACGCAAGTAATCGTGGATATTTCATACCCATTCATTGACCCAAGAATTAAATACCAAGCAAGCAGTGGAATTTCATTATCAATGATTTGACACGCACGTAAAATGAGACAACTTGAATATAACGCACTAACGAAAGGAGGGCAATAATTATGGAGCAAAATCATTTGTTTAATAAAAAATACGGCATCAGTGATGAATTAGCAAGTAAAATTACGCTTTCACGTGATGAAAAAATCAGCAACAACATTGCTGGTAAACCTAAAATTTTAATTCTTGAAATTTTCAAACGTTTTTTCACTAACCCAGCCGTATTGATTGCTTTTATAGTGTTTTTGAGCATTATTTTAGCTTCAATAATTGTTACTTACATCTCTCCTTATCCAGCTACACTAACTATTGATCACTACTGAGAAAATAATCAAAAAGTTGCTAACTTTCAATCATTACCACCAATCTTTGATCCTTGAAAAGAATCAACTAGCCAAACAGTAATTCAGTCTGTGCGTGCTTGACAAAATGCTTCCTTTAAAGAGTTTATGGAGCCATACTTAACTCACAAACACATTGTTCCTAACCAAATTATTTACTACAACGCCTATACATTCTTTGAAGGTGCTCAACTTTATTCAAAACTAAGAGCCTATGAAGAATTGCACGGTTCAAACGCAATTACTCCTGAAGTAGTTGCTCAACTTAAATCAACAATTCCAACCTTGCAAACCTACTTTGGTACCAACAAACTTGGCGCTGACATTTGAACAACAGTATGAAAAGGTACACTTGAATCAATTGCTATTGCTTTATTTGTCGCTACAGTTGAAATTGTTATTGGTGTGTTTGTAGGAGCATATTTAGGTTTTAACACCGGTAAATGATTAGATACATTTATGATGCGTGTGATTGAAATCTTCACTTCGCCACCTTCAATTATTTGATTGCTATTATTTGTTACCATTTGAGGAACAAACCCATGAGTGCTAATCGCAGGATTATTATTCGTTGGTTGAACAGGCCCAATTGGCGTTACACGTTTATTCATTATTACAGTTAAAGATGAAGAATACATTATTGCGGCTAAAAGTATAGGTGCAAGTGAATCTAGACAAATCTTTTTACACGCCTTGCCTGCAATTTTAGGAAAAATTGCTATGAGCTATGTAAGAAGAATTCCAAGCGTTATTTTAAGCGTGGCTTCGTTAGCCTTCCTTGGATTTTTCAAAGATGATAGTTCTGCTAACTTAGGTAAATTCATGCTGGATAACCTAGACGCATCTAACGAAAATGCATGATTGTTAATTCTGCCAGCCTCAATTCTATTAGGAATTTCTATTAGCTTACAATTCATTGCTGTGGGCTTACACGATGCTCTTGATCCAAAAGTTATTAAAGTCAAAAGATAGGAGATAAAATGAGTGAAAACAAACAAAATTTAGACCCTCAAAGCACTACTAGCGATAAATTATTGCAAGTAGAAAACTTAAGAGTTGACTTTAAAAACGGACGCAAAAGCTTTATTAGAATTGTTAGAGGCTTAGATTTAACCATTAAAAGTGGTGAAATAGTTGGACTTGTTGGTGAATCTGGTTCAGGTAAATCAGTAACTAGCAAGGCGTTAATTAATGTTAATGAAGGTGCTTACTTTTTAGCAGATAAAATGCAAATTGATGGCATTGATTTAACTAAATTCAAAAATGATAAACAATGACAAAAAATCAGAGGCCAATACATTGGCTATATTCCCCAAGATCCTTTAACTTCACTTAACCCAACTCGTAAAATTGGTAAGCAACTTTTAGATGCGCTAAATTTAAACGAGGAGTGAAAAGGCAAAACTTATCTAGAAAAAAGAAACTACCTAGTTTCATTGCTAGATGAATTTGGTATCAGAGACGCTGAAGGCGTATTTGATCGTTATCCACACACACTATCAGGTGGGATGAAGCAACGTGTAGTTATTGCTATGGTTGTGGCCCTAAAACCTAAATTAATTATCGCCGATGAACCTACAACTGCACTTGATCCAACTGTGCAAGCTTCAGTTTTAGCTTTATTTGAACGTATTCGTCAAAGCATGAATATTTCAATCATTTTAATTAGCCACAACATTAGTGTTGTTGCTAAATTCTGCGACTATATTTACGTAATGTATGCAGGTAGAATTGTTGAGCGTGGTAGCCGTAAAGACATCTTCACAGACCCACGTCACCCATACACATGAGCTTTAATTTCAGCCATTCCCGAAAACAGTCAACACCGTTTATACTCAATTAAGGGAACTCCTCCTGACATGGCCAACTTGCCATTAGGTGACCCATTTGCTCCACGTAACGATTACGCTTTAGAAATTGACTTTTACAAAGAGCCACCATTGCTGCCAGTTTCACCAACCCACGCTGCTGCGACTTGATTATTACACCCAGATGCGCCAAAAATTGAATTACCAAACGAATTAAAAGTTCGTATTGATAGCTTTAGAAAGGTATTTGACAACGATGAAGAAAGATAATGCAAAATTAATTTTAGAAGTCCAAGGCTTAAAAAAATACTTTACTAACGCTGGTATAGTTAATAAAGCAGTAAACGATGTAAGTTTTAACTTGCACGAGGGTGAAATTGTTGGACTAATTGGTGAATCTGGTTCAGGTAAAACCACTGTAGGACGTTCATTACTGCGTTTATACGATGACTTTAACGGCTTTGTTACACTAGATGGCAAAGTTATTAGTGGTAAAAGAATTTCGCGTGCACAAACTAAATTTTTGCGTAAAAATGTACAAATGATTTTCCAAGACCCACACGCGTCATTGAACGGTCAAAAAAACATTTATTCAACCTTAAAAGAACCTTTAGTGGTTAATGGTATTATCAAAAACAAAATTAAAGATATCTTAAAAGATTGAACCGACATTAAAGAAATGTATTTTTACACATTCCAACAAAAATACAAGTCTTTAGAATTGCAAAACCTTAAATCAATCAATGATTTAGCCAAAGAATTCTTTGCTCCGTGGGTAGCTAAACTGCAAGCATGAAAAATTGATGAATCTTTATCATATGAAGATAACTTCAACGCTTACTATGGTTATTTAGAACACAAGCAAAACATGGAAAGTCAAATCGTTAATAATATGTACTACAATACAGACGAATTAATGAATTTTTACTTCCACAAACAAGCTGATTTTAGAAACTCAAATCTTGAATTAGATGAAAGCGAACTTAAAGCTGCTAAGGATCATTACTTAAAGACAATTCAATTGTCAAAAATGACTTTAAAACAATACAATGCACTGGAAAAAGTACGTGTTTATAAACAACAAATTAAAGAATTAGAGCAAGCTTGAAAAGAACGTAAAGTTGCTAACTCAAACACCTTTACTAACTTTATTGTTGAGTTCAAAAAAGATGCTCAAATTTACCGTAATGCACGTTGAGTAGCTCCAAAATTAGACATTTACTCACACAATTTAAAAAACCAATTGCTGAGTTTAAAACTAAACAAAGTTACCAAAAAACTTAAATCTGAGTTAAAAAACCTAACTTATCAACAAGTTAGAGCCGTAATTGAACAATTGCAAGAGTATTCAAAACACTTCTTTACCGAGCATTTATTAGCTTTAAACTACACACCAAAACTAAAAGAACAAATTAAAGAGGTTATTGAACAAAAATTTGATTTTTGCTTTGAAGAATGAACTAAAGTCGATGCTCAAAACTTTAAACACTACTTAGATTCATTGTCACAATTACGTGAACAAATTCATGCTAACGAAAACATTCCAGTAGCAAATCACAAATTTGCTAGCCAAGAAGATATTGCTAAGGCTAAACAAGCTTACGATAAAGCACTTCAAGTTAACAAACAAATGCTTGAGCAATATATTGTTGAACACAATGAAAAGATTGCGCAACTAAGTGAATTAGTTGATCAAGAACAAAATCGTTACTACGAGTTGAAAAACTTGCAAACACAAGCTAACGCACTAGTTGAGCAAGCACACAAAACTTTTATTGCATTTTTACACGCAGAGTTCAACAAACTAAAACAAAATAACGCATCTAAACAAGAATTGAGTGAACACTCAAAACTAATTAAACTGTACACTACTAAAGTTAAATCTAAACAAGCTACGCTAAAATCATTCCAAATTGAAGCTAAATACCTAAAAAGAGACGTGAGAGCAATCAAAGTGCTTTTAGGTATTGACACAGCTCGTGCTGCTGATTCTAAAGCTGTTAAAATCGCTAAAAAATTATCAGGTAACTTTATAGCAAGATTTTTAATCACTAACTTATTGATTAAAACAACTATTTATAAATCACTTGAAGATGTTGGTTTATTAAAACAATTTGCTTTCCGTTATCCACATGAATTCTCAGGTGGGCAACGTCAAAGAATTGTTATTGCACGTGCATTGATTACTCAACCTAAAGTTATTGTGGCTGATGAGCCAATTGCTTCGCTAGATATTTCGATTCAAGCTCAAGTTGTTAACTTGCTTAAAGATTTATGTGAGAAAAAAAATATTGGTATGATCTTTATCGCCCACGATTTATCAATGATTGAATACATCGCTGATCGTGTGGAAATTATGCACTATGGTAAAGTGGTTGAGTCAGGTGATACTGAAAAAGTGTATGCTAAACCAATTCACCCTTACACAATTAATCTTTTTAAAGCGATTCCAAAAATTTCAAATGCCAACGAAAAATTTGAAAACATTAGCTTTGAGTTAGATTACTTTAAAGGACAACAATACCCTAACGTGCCTGAATTATTCCAAGTTGAACCAGAACACTTTATTTATGGTACAGCTTCGCAAGCTGAGCAATGAGCTGCTCCATTTAACTTAAAAGTAGCTAAAATTGGGGCAAAAGAACACAATTTTGATTGTGAACAAACAAACTTATATCCTTGAGAATTTAAAGGACAAAATGCTTAGAAATTATTTCCAAGCAGGCTTTAGCAAACTTAGAACAATTCATTTTGTAGTTGTGTTAAGTATTGGTTTAATCTTAGGGGCCAGCGTATTAATTTACCAAAGTCACAAAGGTGCTTATGAATCTAATTATCGCTTCATTGTCAGTGATGCCTTAGTGGTAATGGGCTGTTGATATTTGGCTTATGGCACCATTTTAATCTCGATTCGTAAAGGTCTAGGCTCTTCGCTTAGATCAATGAGTCAAAACAAACGTGATGCCAAAATTAAACGTGAAATGAATCGCATCAATTCACGCAATAACCTAAGTTCGCAAGATAAAATTTCATTGCGTATTATGCAACAAAATCTTGAAGAAAACCAAGCTAAAGACTTACTTAAAGAACAATCTCGTTCTAACCAACTAATCTATATGTTTTTAATCGCTATTGGTATAGTTGTGTTAGTAACTGGAATAATTCTAATTTACGCATAAAATCAACAAAATTTGTTGAAAAAACTAAAAACAACTCACGCGAGTTGTTTTTATATTCCTATTTTTGCTCATCAAGAATTTTGATAATTTCTTTAGCAATCGCATTAATTACAGGCACAGCAACTGAATTGCCAAATTGCTTATAGCTTTGAGTATCACTAACAGGAATAATAAACTCATCTGGAAATCCTTGCAGGCGAGCTGCTTCACGTGGAGTTAATTTACGTGGATTTTTGCCTTGTTGATCAATAAGTATTTCACTTCCATCTTTGTAATATCTAGCGGATAAAGTATTGGCGTATAAACTCTGTGCATTGAATAAACTAAAGCCAAAACCATTGCCTTTTAGCTTGTGTTCTTTTTTACGGCGTTGATGCCCTTTTCAAAGTAAATCTGAAATTGTATATTTGTCATCAACATTTGTTTCAAGTATGTTGCCTACACTTGTTTGCAGTTTTAAAGGCTCAGGAAATTTGAATTTTTCAATATTTTTTACTGAATTTTGGTCAAAACCAACAATGTAAATTCGTTCACGGTTTTGTGGCACGCCAAAATCTTTTGCTTTTAGCAATTTATAAAAAACCTTGTAACCTAATTCATCTAAGGTTTGTAATATTGTTTTAAATGTTTGCTTTCTGTTGTGTGTTACTAAATTTCTAACGTTTTCTAGCAAAAAGCACTTTGGTTTTTTGTCATTAAGTATTCTGGCAATTTCAAAGAATAATGTACCTCTTGTGTCTTCAAAGCCTAGTTTTTTACCAGCTTGTGAAAAAGCTTGACAAGGAAATCCGGCTACCAAGATATCATGGTCAGGAATATCGTTCGAACTTATTTTGGTAATATCCCCACTAACATCTTCTCCATAGTTTATTTTGTATGTTTTAGCGGCAAATTTATCAATTTCACTGCTAAAAACTATATTTACTTTACCAGTTTGATAAAAACCTAGTCTAGTTCCGCCTATTCCAGCAAACAAATCTATCATTTTGTATGGAGCATTATCAATATTTGGAAATGGTGTAGATTCAGGAAAAGAAAGAATTGCGTTCAATTCCAATTGTGACGGATAGGATTCACCGTTTTCTCATCGTCTTATGGTTCTATCTCCAAATTTTGGCATACCTATTGCATCTGCAAACTCTTTTTGAGTCATATTTAACCTGTGTCTTTTTTCCTTTACTAATTTAGCAAATTTACTTACGTCGTTGTGTAATATAATTGACATATAAACTCCGAATGTTTTAGTTATTAATTTAGGACTATTTGTCCGCTTATTAACACATTATAGCATTTAGGAAGTAAAAGGGGATAAAAATGAAAAAAATAACTACAAAAAAGTACAAACAATATATAAAGGAGCAAAGAGTTAAATATTTTGAGCAACCATACCAATATGTTTATGATATCTTTGTCGAGCTTGGTTTTGATAAGGTAGGTAAAGTAGAATTTATTAAAAATGCAAGTGCCCTTATTGAACAATTACGTTTAAATTGCTGAAATAAATATTTACCTATTGAAAAGCAATTCACCTCAGAAATGCTTAAAATTCTGATTAATGATTTAAACATCAACGATCATGACGTGGTTAGTGCTATATGCACCTTTGTTGAAAACTATTCTGATTATATTTATGCTTTAAGTTTATCAAATACTCAAAGCCGGCGTAGTCGTGCTGGAAAAGAGTTCGAAGCAATAATTGAATTGATTTTAATGGGCAGTGGTATTCGTTTAGATAGTCAAGGTAATGTGGGTACACAAGAATTTTTAAGTAAAGGCCTTGGCAAAATGGTTGATGTTGTTTCTCCTGGTGTTGTTGAATATATTGTAAATAAACGCAATGCAGTATTGATAAGTGCTAAAACAACATTAAGAGAACGTTGGCAAGAGGTTCCTGAAGAAATGGGTCGTACGGGTGCTAGAGAAATGTTTTTGGCTACACTAGACGAATCAATAAGTAATGATGTATTGAACACACTCTATGAAGCCAATGTACAAGTCACAACTACTAAACGTATCAAGGAAACTAAGTATAAAGATAATCACAGAGTGCTGACTTTTGAAGATTTAATTGAGATTTGTCTAAATAATGAATCAAAATGAAATGGATTTAATCATACGCTTGAAAACAAGAAAATTATTAATGAAATGATCAATAAACAAATAGATAAGCATGCTGAGCATAAATTTGTCAAAGATTTTTACATTGAACAATTAGGTAAAGAAAAATAATATTTATTGAAAAAATACTGAATTTGTTCAATAAAATGTAAAAAACCAACTTTGAAGTTGGCTTTCCTATAATGAAGGTTCAAGTGCAACACTTACTTTTATTATATTACAACGTGCAAACTCTTGGTTGAGCACGTTGTTTTTTTATTTATTTTAATT
>NZ_JNJG01000010.1 GCF_000702705.1 Mycoplasma simbae ATCC 49888 | reverse complement strand
TAGGCACACAGCCAGCGTTCATCCTGAGCCAGGATCAAACTCTCGAAAAAATTGACTTCGTCATGTTTATATATCTAGTTTTCAAAGAACAATATATCAACTAACAAGTTGCTAAATAATGATAACACAATTTCTAAAATCGCCTAATAAATAATTAAATTTTTTTAATGATCTTAAGAATGTTTACAACGCTATTTGCTAGTTGCTGATATAAATATACTCTTTTTTTTAAATATGCGAAGAAAATTTTTAATTTTTTTTGAGCGAGTATTTTAGGCCTGTTTTAAGGGCACAAATAATAAAAAAACAAGCCTTTTTGGGCTTGTTAATGAGGAATTAAAGTGCTTTGAATTCTCCACCAGCAGCTTCAATAGCATCAATAGCAGCTTGTGAAGCAGCGTGCACGTTTACTAATAATTTTTTAGTTAATTTACCTTGAGCTAAAACTTTAACAGGTAAGTTTCTTTTAATTAAGTTAGCAACAATTAGAGTTTCTAAGTTTACTGTATCGTTAGCGTTAAATCTTTGTTCTAAATCGCTTAAGTTAACAACTTGGTATTCAACGTGGTTTACGTTTGTAAATCCACGTTTACCAATACGACGGAATCAAGGTGTTTGTCCACCTTCAAATCCTGGTCTGTGACCGTGACGTTTGTTTTGACCTGATTGACCTTTACCGGCTTGTTTACCTTTACCGGCTGCGTGACCACGACCAACACGGTGTTTTTCTTTACGTGAACCTAATGTTGGTTTAAGTGTGTTTAATGAAATGCTCATTATTGTCTCCTTTAAGTAATTAAATAAATCTGTTTGAAAAGTACTTTTGAAAATCGTGTTTCAAGTTGCTTAACTAAACTTTATTTAATTATAGTAAGTCTTTAACGTCTTTGCCTCTAATGTCGGCAATTTGTTCTGGTGTACGCATTTGGGTCAGTGCTTTTAAAGTTGCTCTAACGATGTTAGATTTTGAACGTGAACCATAAGTTTTTGAATATAAGTCAGTGTAACCTGCTAATTCAACAACAGCACGTACAGTTGAAGAAGCTACAATCCCAGTACCTTTTGCAGCTGGTTTAAGTAGCACTTTAGAAGCTAAGAATTTAGCTTCGTTTTGGTGTGGAACTGTACCGTGCAATACTGGTAAAGTGATTAAGTTGTTTTTAGCGTCTTTAACTGCTTTTTTGATTGAGTCAGGAACTTCGTTAGCTTTACCATGTCCAAAACCAACACGTCCTTTTTTGTCTCCCACTACCACAAAAGCTGAGAATGAGAATCTTCTTCCACCTTTAACAGTTTTAGAAACTCTCGAAATAGCAATAACTTTTTCGCTAAATTCGTTATTTGCTGCTTCTTCTCTTCTTCTTGGTTGTCTACGTTCTTTGTTTACTCTTGGTGTACGTTGTTTAACTTCACTTTTAGTTTCAGCTGGTTTAACAACTTCTAAAGTTGCGTTTGCTTCGTTTTTAACTTCTGCCATTAGAATTTAACTCCTTTCGCGTGTTCTCTCACTGCTTGCGCGAAAGCTTTAACACGACCATGGTAAATGTAACCTGAACGGTCAAATACGATTTCAGTAATGTTTAATTTTTCAATTTTAGCAGCCATTTGTTTACCTGCTTCAACAGCTGAAGCAATGTTGCCGTGGAATTCGCCTTTAACTAAAGTAGATACACTTGCTAGTGTAACACCTTTAGAGTCATCAATTAGTTGTGCATAAAAGTTTTGGTGTGATTTGAAAACGCTCAAACGTGGTTTGGTTGAAGTACCAATGATTGATTGACGTTCACGTAAGTGTTTCTTTTGACGTGCTTGGTTTCTTGATAATGTAGCCATAATCTATCCTTTCGAAACTACTTAGCAGCAGTTTTCCCTTCTTTACGACGAATAACTTCATCTTTGTATGCCACACCTTTACCTGAGTAAGGGCTTGGTTTTCTTGTTGCACGAACTATAGCCGCAAATTGGCCAACGCTCTCTTTTGAAATTGATGTTAAAACGATTTCTGTTGGTTTTGGTAATTCAACTTTAACATCTGAAGGGATGTTTAAAAGTTCTAAGTGTGATTTACCAACTGCTAATTCTAATTGTTCACCTTTTAAGGTAGCTTTGTAACCTACCCCTTTGATTACTAATTCTTTTTTGAAACCAGCTGACACACCAATTAGCATGTTGCTTATTAGTGCGTTAGTTGTTCCGTGTAATTGTTTAGTAGTTTTTTCTTCGTTTGCTCTTAAGGTGCTAATTTTATTGTCTTCAATTTTGATAGCAATAAGTGGTGAAAAAAGTGCTTCTAGTTCGCCTAATTTACCTTTAACGCTAAATTTGGTTCCGTCTAGTTTTACTTCCACACCAGCAGGGATTGTTAATATTCTATTTCCAACACGTGACATATTAACCCCCTATCAAATGATAGCGATAACTTCACCGCCAACATTTTCCTTACGTGCTTGTTTTTCAGTCATCATTCCTTTTGAAGTTGAAATGATAGCTGTTCCATATCCAGATAATACAGTTGGTAATTCTTGCGCTGAAGAATACACTTTTAGACCTGGTTTTGAAATACGTTTGAAATCGATAATTGCTCTTTGGTTGCCTTTGTATTTTAGGCTCACTTCTAAGGTTTTGTCCACGCCTTCGCCTTTAACGTTAACGGCTTGGATATAGCCTTCTGCTAAAAGAATGTCTAGGATTTTGGCTTTTTTGTTTGAAAAAGGAATGTTTACTGTTTTGAATTTTCTTTGGTTGGCGTTTTTAATACGCACAATCATATCTGAAATTGGATCTGTAATAAACATAATTATCAACTCGCTTTCTTGTAGCCCGGAATTTGACCTGCGTGTGCTTTAACACGGAAGCAAATACGGCAAATTTGGAATTTTCTTAAAACAGCATGTGGACGACCGCATAATTCGCAACGTGTGTAAGCACGGGTTGAGAATTTAGGGTGTTTTTTTTGTTTTGCTTTTAAAGATGCTTTAGCCATAACTATTTATCTCCTTTTACAAATCTCATACCAATTAATTCTAGTAATCTTTTCGCTTCAACGTCTGAATTAGTTGAAGTGATTAATTGTACGTCTAATCCTTTAATTCTTCTAATTTTGTCAAAATCGATTTCTGGGAAGATGATTTCTTCTTTAATTCCTAATGAGTAATTTCCTCTGCCATCAAAGGCTTTAGGGTTAGCCCCACGGAAATCACGAATACGAGGCATAGCAATGTGAATTAATTTTTCTAAAAATTCTCACATTCTGTCTCTACGAAGAGTAACTTTACCCCCCATAGGCATACCTTCTCTTAATTTTCATGATGCATTTGATTTTCTAGCCACAGTTTGGTAAGGTTTTTGACCAGAAATTAGTGTTAATTCGTTTAATACTTCTTCGATTGCTTTTGAGTTAGTTACTTCTTTACCTGCGGTCATGTTTAAAACAATTTTTTCAAGACGTGGCACTTGCATAATTGAGCTGAAGTTGAACTCTTGTTTAAGTGCTGGTACTACAGTTTCTAAATAATGTTTCTTTAAGTTCATAATTAGTATTCCTTATTAGTTTTCTTGATAATTCTTGTTTTGTTACCGTCTTTGTCGATTTTGTAACCGATTCTTGAAATAACTGGAGCTTGAGTTTTAGTACCTTTTTTAGCTATAACTGCTACATTTGAAGCGTGAATTGGACCTTCTTGTTTTTTAATAGCACCATCACCTGCGTGTGAAGGTTTTTTGTGTTTAACTTGCATGTTAACATCTTTAATGTACACTGTATTATTTTTAGCATCAACACGAATAATACGACCTTGTTTGAATTTGTGTGAACCTGAAATTACAATAACTTCGTCGTTTTGTTTAAACTTAATTTTCATATTGACCTTTCTATAAAACTTCAGGAGCTAGAGAAACTATTTTTAAGTATCCCTTGTCACGTAGTTCACGAGCTACTGGCCCAAACACACGTGTCCCTCTCATTGATTTATCTTCTTTAATAATAACTACAGCGTTGTCATCAAATTTGATGTGTGAACCGTTTGGTCTTTTAATACCATAACGTGATCTAACAATCACAGCTTTAACAACTTGACCTTCTTTAACGGCACCGTTAGGTAATGCTTTTTTAACTGAACAAACAATGATATCACCGATGTTAGCGGTTTTTTTACGAGAACCACCTAGCACTCTAATTAAACCAACTTCTTTAGCACCTGAGTTATCAGCAACTTTTAATTTTGATAATTCAATAACCATTATTCTTCTCCTCTAGCAGCTTTTTGTTTAATTTCAACTAAACGGAAGTGTTTGGTTTTTGATAAAGGACGTGTTTCCATAATGGTAACAACATCACCTACAGAAGCTAATAGTTTTTCATCGTGAACAGCGAAACGTTTTACAACTCTATAACGTTTTGAGTATAGGCTGTGTGAACGGTAGCTTTCCACTTCGACAAAAATAGTTTTATCACCACGAACTGATGAAACTTTACCAGTTAGTGTTTTACGTGTGGTTAATCTTTCCATTATTTGTCTCCTTTAAGTTGTTCTAGTGCGGTTAAGCATCTTGCGATATCTTTTTTGACAGCTTTAATTTTGTGGCTGTGGTCTAATTGTCCAGTTGCATTTTTAAAACGAAGGGTTAATAATTCAGCTTTAAGGTCATCGATTAAAGTTTTAAGTTCTTGAGCAGATTTTGCTTGAATATCTTTATAAAGCATTATTCTTGACCTCCTTGATCTTCTTTAGTAACAATTTTTCATTTAACAGGTAACTTATGTCCACCTAAACGTAAGGCTTCACGAGCAATCTCTTCTTTAACACCTGAAACTTCAAACATCATGGTATTAACTTTAACTGGTGTATATCATTTTTCTGGAGACCCTTTACCTGACCCCATACGAACACCAATAGGTTTAGATGTTTTTTGGAAGTGAGGGAAAATTCTAATAAAAACTTGTCCTTCACGGCCCATACGACGAGTAATCGCAATACGAGCTGATTCAATTTGACGAGCATCTACTCATGCTGATGTAACAGCTTGTAGACCGAATTCACCAAATGAAACTTTGTTGCCTTTGTGAGCTTTACGTTTGTCGTGACGTAATAAGAAAGGTTTACGGTATTTAGTTCTTTTTGGTTGTAGCATTATTTTTTACCACCTTCCAAAATTTCGCCTTTTGAAATTCATACTTTAACACCAATAGCACCATATGTAGTTCTAGCTGTTGCTTGTGCATAGTCTACATCTTGACGTAAGGTGTGCAGTTTAATTTCACCACGTGAATAACCTTCAGTACGAGCCATATCAACACCATTTAAACGGCCTGAAACAGCAGTTTTAATACCTTTAGCTCTAGCTTTTAGTGCATCGTTAATAATGTATTTTTGTGCAATTCTAAAGCTTTCACGATTTTCTAATCTCACAGCAATTGCTTCAGCAGCTAAACGAGCGTTTAGTTCTGGCTTAGCAATTTGAACAACTTGCAGATTAATATCAGCTTTTTTATCTTTTAGGAATTTGTGTAGTTGAGTATTTAAAGCATTGATGTTAGCACCAGCTTCACCTAAAATTTTAGCTGGGTTAGCAACATGCAAGTAAACAGTTATTTTGTCAGCTTGTGTTCTTTTAATTTCCACTTGACCGATTTGGTATTTACGTACTAATTTATCGAAGAATTTGTAAATCTTGTCGTCTTGAACAAGTTTTGCACCGAATTCTTTTTTGTCGGCAAATCATGTAGTGTTACGTTCTTTAGTAACACCATAACGAAAACCATTTGGATTAACTTTTTGTCCCATAATATGCCCTTTCTAGTTTCTTTCTTCCAAAACTACAGATAAATTTGATGTACGTTTGAAAATTGAGAATGCTCTACCTTGTGAGTGAGGTTGGAATCTTTTTAGTGTTGGTCCTTCATTAACTATAACTTCTTTAACAAATAATTTAGATGCGTCCATTCCGTGATTGTTGGTTGCGTTAGCAATAGCTGAATTGATTAATTTAACAAATAGTGGAGCTGATTTTTTGTTTGTGTTGTTTAGAATACCTAAAGCTTCACGAACATCTTTGCCTCTAAACAAAGCTGCTACTAAACTTGCTTTACGTACACTTACACGTTGAATTTTAATGTGTGCTTTTGCTTGCATTATTTTTTACCTTTATCAGCACCATGACCTGTGTAGGTTCTTGTTGGTGAGAATTCACCAAGTTTGTGTCCGACCATGTCATCTGTTACATATACATCAATAAAGCTTTTACCGTTGTGAACTTGGAATGTTAAACCTACAAAGTTTGGGAAGATGGTTGAACGTCTTGATCAAGTTTTGATAGGTTTTTTCGCAGCACCATTTTCAACAATGGCCACTACTTTTTTCATTAAGTGGTCATCAACAAATGGTCCTTTTTTCAGACTACGTGCCATTATTTAGCATCCTTTCTTCTTCTTAAAATCAATTTGTTTGAAGATTTTTTAGTTTTTCTAGTTTTAACACCAAGAGCTTTTTTACCTCATGGAGTAAGAGGTGATTTACGTCCGATTGGTTGTTTACCTTCACCACCACCATGTGGGTGATCTACTGGGTTCATTACAGAACCACGAACAGTAGGACGCACACCTAAGTGACGGTTTCTACCAGCTTTACCTAAGTTAACTAGTAGGTGTTCTTCGTTGCCAACTTCTCCAATTGTTGCACGACAACGAGCTAGAATACGACGTGTTTCGCCTGATTTTAGACGTAAAACAACGTATTTACCATTGTCATCTTTACCTAAGATTTGAGCACTTGTACCAGCTGAACGAGCGATAATACCGCCACCACCTGGTTGCATTTCGATGTTGTGGATTAGTGTACCTTCAGGAATTGAGCTTAGAGGTAATGTGTTACCTACTAAAATGTCAACATCATTTCCTGAAATAACTGTTTGACCAACTTTAAGTCCTTTCGGAGTTAAAATGTATCTTTTTTCTCCATCAGCATATGCTAATAATGAAATATTAGCTGAACGGTTTGGGTCATACTCAATTGACTTAACCACTGCTGGAATATTGTCTTTGTTACGTTTGAAGTCGACAAGTCTGTAAAATCTCTTTACACGTCCACCGTGGTGTCTTACTGTAATTTTACCTTGGTTGTTACGACCAGCATTGTTTTTCAAAATTACTAGTAATGACTTTTCAGGAGCATGTCCTGAAAGGTTTTGTGTGTAGTCTAGAGATGACATGTTACGACGACCGTTTGTAGTTGGCTTATAGTGTTTAATTGCCATTGTCATTTCTCCTTGCTTAAAAATATTCGAGGAATTTTGTCTTTTAAGCAGCTACTTAATCCTCTTTAATTATTCTGCGTCTTTTTTAGCAGCTTTTTTGGTTTTTTTAGCAGCTAATTTTTCAGCTAATTTAGCTTCAGCAGCGTTATCTGCTTCTTTAGTTGCTTGTGCTTTAGCGGCTTTTTGTGCCTCTTTAGCTTCATCTTGTGCTTCTGCTTCGTTAGCGTAGAAAACAATTTTGTCATCTTGCGCTAGTGAAACAATAGCTTTTTTGTAACGGTTTGTAAAGCCATTGAAACGGCCTACTCTTTTAGCTTTTTTGTCTACTTTGATAGTTCTTACATCTGTAACTTTAACATCAAAAATAAATTCAACAGCTTGTTTAATTTGAAACTTGTTTGCGTTTCAGTCCACTTCAAAAGTGTATTTGTTTTGAGCTTGTAAAAGGTTAGTTTTTTCGGTTAGGATTGGTCTACGAATAACTTGAGTTTTTTCCATTATTTAGCTCTCCCTTCGAAATGTTTTAACCCTTCGCTTGATAATACTAAAACGTCTGCTCAAACTAAAGCTTCAACTGTTACTGATGCTGGTTTAATAACTGCAACGTTAGCAACATTTGATAATGATTTGTAAACTGTTTCGTTGTCTGAAACAACTAAAACGTGTTTTACGTGAGCTAGTTTAAGTGCACTTAATTTAGCAACGGCATCTTTAGTAGAAATTTTGTCTAATTTGAAATCATCTACTAAAACAGCACGATCTTGAGCTAATAAAGTTAAAGCACTTAAAAAGGCTGCTCTTTTAGCTTTTTTGTTAACTTTTAGAGTGTAGTTTCTTTCAGTTCTAGGTCCAAAAGCACGTCCACCACCTACTCAAATAGGAGATCTTGTTGAACCAGCACGTGCACGTCCTGTCCCTTTTTGTCTTCAAGGTTTTTTACCACCACCGCTAACTTCAGCACGTGATTTAACTGAGTGAGTACCTTGTCTTCTTGAAGCTCTTTCTGACAAGATAGTGTCAAAAATTGCTTGTTCATAAATTTTTTCTAAACCAAATACTTCTGCTGGAAGTTTTGAGTTGTCAAAGTCAAATTTAGCATTTGGATCTACTTTAGCAACTTTAGCTTTAGCTTCTTTTTTAGCTTTAGCAGCTGAAACATCAACTAATTTTTCTTCGTTTAGGAATTTAATTGATTCTTCATCTTTAATTTGTTTTGATTGTAGAGTTTCAATAATTGTGCCAACTTTACCAGTTGAGGTTGAACCTGAGAATTGTCCATCTCTGTGGAATCACACTCTTGATTCACCTTCTAGTTCAGATGCATCTTTAACGAATTGTTCTAAACCTTCTTTAAAAGTTTTGAAGTTTTTAACTGATTTAACACCTTCTTTTTTAAGGTTGAAAGAAATGTTACGGTCTTTGTCAAATGTTTCTGATAAATAGAATTTATTAACAGCCATTAGTTTTCTCCTTCCTTAGCAGCTTGTGCTTCAGCTTCAATAATAATAGGTTCTAGTTCGTTTGAGTGCATACCAACTTTAACCTCTACGTTAACTTTTTTAGCTCTTTCGATTAGCTCGTTCATTTTTAGAACTTCTTCAACGTCTACTAACACAACTGGTTTGTGTGCTGGTAAACCTTTAACAGCTTCTCTAATTACAACTAAAGATTTTTTAGGTCCTGGAATTGAACCTTTAACTAATAGAATGTTGTTTACAGTGTCAACTTTAACAACTTCTAAGTTTTGAACTGTGCTTTGTACAGCTCCTAAATGTCCAGGCATTGTCATACCTTTGAAAACTTTGTTCCCTGAAATATCCCCAAGTGAACCAGTTTGTCTAACAGGTTGGCTACCACCACCACCACCGTGTGATTTAGGTCCGATGTGTTGGTTTCATCTTTTAATGGTTCCGGCAAATCCTTTACCTTTTGAAATACCTGTAACGTCAACAAGTTGTCCAGATGTGAAAATATCTGCTTTAACTTCTTGTCCTAATTCATAGCCTTGCATGCCACGAATTTCTTTAATGTAGCGCTTAGGTGTTGTGTTAGCTTGTTTGAATTGACCAGCTAGTGGTTTATTCACGTGGTTAGCTTTAAGTTCTTCAACAGCTAATTGAGTAGCAACGTATCCATTAGCATCTGCTGTTAAAACTTTAGTAACAACATTTGGTTTAACTTCGATTACTGTAACTGGAACTGATAGTCCTTCTTCAGTAAAAATTTGAGTCATACCAATTTTACGTCCTAAGATTCCTTTCATAATTTCCTCCACGCCTTTAGGCGACCATTGCTTCCTTTGAAGTTGGATTTATTTTAGTTTTGTTTAATGTCGCTAATTTGTACTCCAGCTGGGAATTCGAATCTACGAATTTGATCTAGAGTTTTAGCATCTGCATTGATTAGAGTAACGATTCTTTGGTGTACTCTAGCTTCGAATTGTTCACGTGATGTTTTGTTAATGTGAACTGATCTAAGGATTGTAACAACGTGTCTTCTTGTTGGCACGGCTACAGGCCCTGAGAACTTAACATTGTTTTTTTGTGCAATCTCAACGATTTTTTTTGCAGCAAAATCAAGTTGTTCATGTTCGAAGGCTTTTAGCTTGATATTAATTTTGCTCATGTTGTCTCCTTTGTTCATCTAGCGAACATACTCCACATAAATTTCTTAAACAGTCCTCAACAACTAAATGGCCATTTAACAACCTTATGCTTCAGCGTATAGTTGCTTTAATATTCTATAATAAAAATTAAATTTTCAAAGTAAATAATTAAAATTTTGTTGCTTAATGATTCACCAACAGGCGTTGTAGCAAAAACTGTGCTTTTTCACTAAAAAGAGCTGATATTTTAACTTTTTAAAATATCTTGTTTTTACCTAAATTTTAGCCTGTTAGGTTGGTTTTGACTTTTGATGCCAAAATTTTGCTTGCTTAATACGATACACCAATAAGCGTTGTTGCAATTTTTCCCTATATATAAATAAGGTAAATTAAATTTATTTTAGCATAAAGGCGCAAAAAAACAAACCCTGCGGTTTGTTAATTTGATTTAATGTCTTTAAATTCAAAGAATTCAATTCCTGAGTTAAATACGTTAACCATAATGGTACCATTCAACTTAGTTTGAACTTTGATATTGTCACCATCAACATTAGCTGTTTTAATGTATGTTTCTGATGAACGTGGGTTTTTAATGATGTATTTTTCTTCCACGGTTTTACCAGCGTTACCGTTGTTTGCATTGGCAGCAATGTGTCTTAGCGGACTATCGCCGGTATTTTTCGTACTTCAGCTAGCGTTATTTAAGATTAATCATTGTGCAAAATCATCATTTGTTCACACATAAGCCGTATTGTTGTTATCGGTTGTGTCTTGGTAGGTTTTGGTTGGGGTAATTGAAGGATCTTGCAATTTTTTATGTTTTGCGACGTGTCAAGTTTCATAACGAGTAATAAACATTGAAATATCTTTTGAAGCCGCATCATAATCAAAGGCAAATTTGACTGTTGAAATGATTGCTGAAGGCATGGTTTCAGTATCATCAACGGGTTGGTTACGTACTACGTGCAAAGTATTTTTGTTTCAATCGTAGTTTCCAGGCCCTACAAACATGTTGGCTGGCACTACAATTTCAGCCACAATTTGTTGCCCCTCAACGCTTAAACGCACAAATTGACGTGCGTTATATGAGTTAATAATGGTTGAATTTTGGTAAATATAGAACTCTGGCAAGATAAATTTAAATTTGAAATTATCTGCGTTAGCGTTTTCAGTTTTATTATTGTTAGCATCTAAATTATAGGTTTTATTGTGTGAATAATCAATTAACACACTTGGTTTGTCACTAGTAATACCTAAAGCTTGTTTGAATTTATCTAAGACTTTAGTTGAAGCGCTTGCACGATCACTTACCTCTCAGCCTAATTCGTCTGCATTAGCTACAACTTGTTTGGCATCATAACCTTGTTTAGTTTTATCTAAGTAGAATATATCTCTAGATTTAGATTCTAGACCAAGTTTATCTACTGTTTTAAAGGTTACGCTTTGAGTATGTTCGTGTTTAAAGCCAGAGTAATTAGTGAAAATGTTTAAGTTATTTGGTTTATATTCATATCTAACTTTTAAGCTAATTACTTTATTGCTTTCATTTTTGCTGGTTTCACTATATCAAGTTTGGGTCGCATCGTCTTTAACTAAATAAGCCCTAACATATACTGGGTTGAATTTAGAATTTAAATCAATTTTAGTGTTACTAAAGTTAGAGAATAATTGTAAAAAGCGATCGTTTTCAGTAATATCAAGTGTTTTTTGCTCAGCTGGCAATGTATCGGTAATTGCTTTAAGTTCTTTGGCAAATTTTTCTAAAATAACACCTTGTTTTACGTTTGGATTATCTTTATTTAATAATTTAATAAATTCAGCATCAATTCTACCATCTTTAAAGGCATTATATAATGCTTTTAAGGCGCTTAAAGGCGAAGCTTGAGCTTGATCAACATATTGAGCTAGATAAGTTTGAATGTTTCAACCAGTGTGACTAGCTTTGCTTAAAGCATTAGTTTTATCATTTGCCGGCGCAAAGTAAGAGTTGTATAGATTATCAATTGCTTGACGCTGTGATGTATTTGCAGAATCTTTAAACAGATAGTCAATAACTTCATTGAATCTGTTTCTTGGCTGCAATCAAGCAGCAATATCACGTTTGAAAATTACAAAGAATTCTTCAATATCGCTCATTAATTTACGTGTTGCGTTAATTCTAGTTTGAATATCGCTACTTGTTTTAGCTTCCAGTGTTTCAGCTTGAGCGCCATATGCTTTAATTTGATCATATGAGCTTTTTAGAGTTTCAAAAGTAGATTTAATTAGGTTTAAATTAATTGAATCTAGAATGTTGTCTTGAGCAGTAGGCTCAAATTTAATTTCGCTTTCGAATTTAGCAATAAATGCTGCTACTTTACCAACGTTATTTTCTTGTTGTAACATTTGGCGTAAATCTGTTTGCAATTTAGTTTTTAAATCGCTAATACGTTGATTTACTTGAGCTAAATAGTTTAAGTTTTCATTTAGGTAAGCGGAAACGAAGTTTTGATCTCTTTCAGGGCGAGCAAACTCTTTAATTTTATCTTCAGCAAACACTTTAGTAGGAATTCAAGCGGCAATTTGATCTTTTAGTGCTCTAACATTGTTTCAAGCGTTTACTGATTCACTAGTTCAAATGTTGTCAACAAAAATATCTTCAACATAGTTATTTAAACTTACTAATTCAGTTTGCAATTTTTGTTTTTGGGCAGTATAAATTGCCTTAACTTGTTTTTCATGAGCAACAATTGCGTTAGCTATGATTGTGTTAAGTTCGCCAATAGATTTAACTGCATCATCAGGTGCAGTTAAAGTTGGATTACCTAAAGCTTCAATTGCTTTAGTTTGGAAATCGTCTTGGATTAAATCACGCGTGTTATTAGCTGCTTCAGAAAGTTTAGCAAATAATTCTTGTGCTTTAGTTTTAATATCATTCATTGATGCACGTTTTTTGCTAATAATATTAGCTACATCAGCATCGATAGATCTAATTAATTCTTGACGACGAGCAATGGTTGCATTGGTTCTGTTTTTAATTAAATCATCAGCTTGTTTAATGTGTTCTCTTAAGGCGTTGTAAGCGTCGTCAACCTCACGGTTAGATACGTTTTCACCTTGCACTTGTTGATCGCTTTCACGAACAATGTTGGCATATTCAATTTTGGCAGCAAATTGTTGTGTTAAAGTGTGCAAGAATGGAACAGAGTTTTCACTTTGACCTTCTAAGTATTTAGCACTGATGTTATTAAATTGTTCTGGAGTAGTTGAATCTGTGAATTGAACTGCGTTTAATTCATGTGTAAATTCTTCTAGTTTATGAACTAATTGCTCTTTTTCTTTAGGATCAATTACACCATCATTATCTACTTCAGTTTTAATTTGAGTTCATCTTTGGAACACGTCTAAACGAGCTTTATGCAAGTCTAGTAAACGTTTAGCGTTAGCGATAGCGGCTTCACGATTACCCACTTCATTTTGCTCAGGTGTATCTTGACGAATTACTCCTACAGCTTTAGTAATTTCAGCGTTTAATTCTTCTTTTTTGCTTCTAATATCATCATTAATTGGCACTAATGAATCATTATATTCACGAATTGATCTAACTTTTAGACTTAATTCTACTTCTTTAGGTAGTAGATTCTTCAAGCGAGCTACTTTATCTTGAATTGTTTGCATTTGTTCAACAGTATCCGCTTGACGTGTTTGTTTATTTAGATCAGAAATACGTTCATCAATTAAACGTTTTAAAACAATGTATTGGTTTGAATCGCTGTAAGCTTGAGTTGATTTAATGGTTTCAATTGTTGCAAAAGTTTCTAATCTTTTTTGACGTGTTTGAGTGTTTAAATCAAGTTTTGCTTGCAATTGTTGTGTACGTTGTGTAATTTGCTCTTGGCTTAAATTATCACTAACTTTAGGCAATAGATCTCACATGTCTTTAGTTAGTTTTTCTTCATCTTTAAATGTAGCTGCGTATCTATCACGATCAGCTTCACGTTGTTCAATTCATTGACCAATAGTGTCAGAAACTTGTTTTTGCTTTTCTAGATAAGCCTTGGCTGCTTGAATTTTAGCTTTAGCTTCATTAAATTTAGCTTCGGCTTGAGCTTTATCAACTCCAGAACGATAAACTGCGTTAGCGGCAAGCGAATCTAATCAAGTATGTGCAACTTTGTTGTTGCCATCTCCTGAAACGCCATTAACTGTGTAGTAGTTTGTGCTTGTACTGATTGCTTTTGCTTCTTCTACTGAAGCTCTAATAGCGATAACTTGATTCACTAAATCTTTGGCATGATCAATTTCTCTAATTTTAGCCGCTAAACGTTCTTGCAATTTTTGTTTAGCTTGCTCCTTAGTTGTAGGTGCAGTATATTCTTCAACATTTGCATATTCAGCACGAGCTTGATCAATAAGAGGTGCTAAATAATTATCTAAGTATGAACGTACAAGTTCACTGCTTTGACCAACATTGGCTTCAAGCATATTGATTGCTGAAGCAACTTGTAAGGCAAGGGCGTTGGTATAAGGTTTAGTTTCATCAATAATTTCAAGTTTTTCAGTAATTTTATTGATGTCCGCAACACTTTGTGCGTTCTGGTTTTGTTTTCTTAACTCATCTAGAATTTCTTTAGTTTTAGCACTTAATTGTGGGTCAACACTATCTTCTAGAGTAATAGTTTTACCTGTAGCAGTGTTGTTTGCATTATCAGCCGCTACTCTTTGCTCGTTTTGACCTTCAAGTGATTCAGGTTGCTCTCTAAAGCGGTCAAAATCGTTATTTAATCTGTTGGCTAAAATTTTGTTATTAGTTCTACGAGCAGCTTCTTCTTTAATTTTCTCTAATTTAGCAATTAATTCGCCACGTTTGCGGTCTAAATCAGTTTTTGAATAAGGAGTAGCTGGCGCGTATGTGTTGCCTAAAAGTTCGTTAAGTTGTTCAATAGCAGCTTTAGTTTCAGCATCGTTAGGATTTTGACGATTTTGTTCTTGTAATTTAGCAATTAAATCAACAATATCTTTTTGAGCAGTATTGAAGTGTTGCATTGCTTGTGTTAGCTGTACAAATTCATTCACTTGACGATCTGAAAGATTTTGCTCAACACGTTGAGTGGCAAAATCTTTAAAGTTAGATGCTAACGTTTTTACTGACGCCATTGCTTCATGAGTTGAAGAGGTAATGTCCCTAGCAATATAACCATTGTATTTATTTAGTGCATTTTGAGCTAAATCTTTGTTGTAAGCGGCTAGCATTGCTTTTTGTTTTTCCACAACGCTTGCCACTGTAGAGTTGGAAGCATCAGCGATATCATCATGATAAGCTTGTTTGGCTTTTTCATAGTTAGTAAATACATTTGTTGGATCAAGTTCTTTAGAAGTGTTAACTCTTTTTTCTAATTCACCTTGAATTCTATCGGCATTAGTTCTAGCTTGTGAGTATTCACCTTGCAATTGGTTTTTCTCAGCTACTAATTCAGCAATTTTTTCTTGCAATTCCTGTTCGTAAGCTTTAATTTCACCTGGTGTGTAGGTGTTTAAATCTGAATCTAAAATGGCTTGGTATTTTTTCTTAGCTTCAGCAATTTCATTTTTTACACGTTCTAAAACTTTAGAACCTTGTTCTTGTACAGTTAAAATATTGTTCAAGTCATTGTGAACTAATTTACGTAATTTGTTTTTAGCTTTAACTTCTGCAATAGCTTTTTTAACATTTTCCATTTTTTCAGCTATTTTTTCAGGGGTGTCAATTGGCTGAGTTGATACGTTTGGACGATTGTCTCTGATAACTTTAGTTAGTGTATCGGTATCAG
Organism: Mycoplasma simbae ATCC 49888; assembly: GCF_000702705.1. Taxonomy (GTDB): domain Bacteria; phylum Bacillota_I; class Bacilli_A; order Mycoplasmatales; family Metamycoplasmataceae; genus Mycoplasmopsis; species Mycoplasmopsis simbae. The sequence goes on along the minus strand of NZ_JNJG01000010.1, from coordinate 32,054 downwards.
CACTTGAAATAGTTGAATCTAAGGTTGGATCTTGTTTAATTAATTCTTTAGCATCAATTGCTTGTTTAATTACATCTGCCAATTGAGCTTGTTTAGCTAAAAGTTCTTTGGCTTCTAAAGCTTCAGGTAATGAATCTGAGTTTTGTTTGTTTTTAGCATACTCAATTAATGAATCTAAGGCTGTGTTGTAATCAGTAACTGATTCATCATTTGTACCTGCGCTGACAGGTAATTTTTTGTTTAAAATGCCATCGCCTGCTGATTCAATTTTGTCTTTAGTGTAGGCTAAATCAAGTTTTTGTTCATGATCTTTGATTTCTTTTAATGCATTTTGGAACGCAGCGGTGTTAGGCGTTGTTTCACTTAAGCTAATTTCATTGAATAAACTTGCAATTTTATCTTTATTTTTCTGTGCGTTGGCAATAGCTTCGGGAACTCTAGTTCTTTTTTCTGGATCAGCATTATATTGCGCTTCTTTATCGTTGAAAGCATTTAGTGCTTGATCTAGTTCCGCTACTTTAGCAATTACTTCATCAAGTGCGTTGATTTTTTCACTTAATTCGGCTTTTTCTTCACGTGATAAGTTTGGATTTTGGGCACGTGAGTGCAATTCATCTCAACGTGCTCTTAAGTTTTGCTCAGCTGGTGAAAGTGTTTCTCCAGGCTGTTTAGGTGGAAACACATTATTAATGTTTTGTTTTACACGCTCAAGTCTATTAATTAATGATCCGTCTTTTTTCTTCTCATTAATTTTAGCTAATAAATCTTTAGCTTGTTCGTTTAGCGCGTTAATTTTTGCATTGTCAATAGTTTCTTGTGAGCTTAGCGAATCAATAGCATCTTCAATCTCATCAATTTTTCTAAATTCTTCACTAAAATCATCTAAATTATCAGCTTGTGAGTTGATTTCATCACGCTCACGATCAAGAGCTTGTAAGCTTTCGTTAGCATCTTGAATTGCTTTAACATTATCTTGGTTGGTTGCATTTAAGTAGTTGCTTCTAGCTGCAATTGGCTCAAAAGCAGTTTTATTAAACACGTTTGCCAAATCATTAAGTGAAGCCTCATTTGCTTCAGTTAAACTTTGATTTGCTAAATTAGTAATTAATTCATTAATTGTGCCATTAGTTGTTGCGTAAGCGTCAATGTTTGCTTCTAAAGCATTTAAGTAGTTTTGCTGTGAAGTTGAATATTGAGCTGGTTGCTGTGCGCTTGGGTTAAATGAAGTAGCAGCATAGTTTCTTGCTTTAATTAAGTTGATTAATTTAACATTTTGTACTTTGGCACGTTCAAGTGCATTGACTAAAAAGTTATATTTATCAATTTGCTCTTGTAATTCTTGGGAAGTAATTGGGTTAAATTTAACTGATGTAATAATGTCAGTTTCATCGTTAAGTTCTTGAATTAAAGTAGCTAAAAGCTCAGTGTCTATACCGTTGGCTTCAACTTTATCACGATCTTGAGCACTTAGTCCAGCTATGTTAGCGATCATGAACTCTCTTAAACCTTTTAGCTGGATATCTGTTTGAGTTTGCAAGTTAAATAATTGAATTTTTTGAATTGAACGAACTTGCTCTCTTAAGTTGTATTTTTGTTCAATGCTTTGAGCTTTAGTGTAATCACTTTGGGCAATATAATCACTAATTTTATTCACTAAATCAGTACTTAATTGCAATGCTTGTCTATTTAAATATGTGTTTTTGATATCTGGATCAAAACTGTTTCAGGCAATAATTTTAGCTTCTAAATCAGCTTTAATTTGACCAAATACTTCTCTAGCCTCTACTAGAGTGTTAATACCAGATAATTTAGCACTAATTTCACTAATAATTTTACTTGGAGCAAGTTTTGAAAGTGCTAATTCATTAATGTTTTCTTTAAATCTATCTAATTCACTTAGAGTGATTAAACCTTTATCGCGTTGAGATAAAGTGCTTAAGGCTTCAATAGCAAAATCTAATCTAGTGTCTAAATTAGCTAATTTGTTAATTAAATTACGATAGTTTGTAACATTAGCAATTAATTCATCTTTATCAAATTCGTTAGCTGGCTTTGAGCTAATTTCAATGAAATCTTTTTCTAGTTTAACGCTGTTAAATACAGGGTTTAAGTTAGTAAATCTATGTTCAAAGGCTTGAACAAAGCCTTTGAATTCAGCAATAATTATTTCATTTTGTTGCTCTTGAGCTTGCAACATTTGGTTAACTACTTTTAGATTTGCTAAAGCTTGATCCAACTCTTCCTGTGAAGTAGATGAATCAATAAATGATTGTGTATTTTCTAGGTAGTGCTTGCTTAAATCTAAATATTTAGCAATTGAAGGTAAGGAAATAATACGGTTGAATTCGCGTTGACGAATCAATTTATTGTTTTGTGCATAATCTAGTAATTCTAAAAAGGCACCACGGGCTTGTGCAATTGAAGCATTTTTAGAAACAAATGTTTTTAATAAATCTAGATTTGCTAAGTGATCTTGGTCTACACCCAGTAGTCTTAATTCGTTAACAAAAGCAGCAGCGACGTTTTCAACGTTACCATTCACTATTGTTTTTGATTCTGCATTAACCTCAGCTAATTTATTTCTTAAAGCTGCATAAGCATCACTTTTAGCTTCTTGCAGAGTATATTCAATAGCTTTTTTGTTTTTAGCAAAATCGTTAATTCTAAATGTGTTAGCGAATAAATCATTTTCAATTTGTTCAACATTTTGCACAGCTTTATATCTTAAAGCTAAGGTTGGTAATAATTTATTTAATTCAACAACATTATCGTCTAATGAGTTATTTGGCTGCATTAATTGTTGTTCAACTAAAGCATATTGATCGGCAATTAATTTATCAAAAAACTCTTTATATTGGTCTAATCATTCAAGTTTTTGTTCTTTTTCAATTTCGTTAAATTTAGCAAATGCTAGTTTAATGTTAGTTAAATCTTTAGCTTTAAATTGAGCTACTAAATCACTTTCTTGCAATCTCGATGCTTGTGCAGACAATAATTCTTCGGCTACTTTAACGTTTTTGCCACTAAATTCATTGTCTAAAATTAATTGTTCAACATAGTTAAATACACTTTGTTTTTGAACTTCGCCTAATTGGTGCAATAGTTTTCATTTTTCCAGCGCACTTAAGCTTGGATCAGACAGTTTAGTTTCAGTTTGTTCAATTTGTTCTGATAAATCCTTTTTGTTTTCTTCATTAACAGCAACAGAATCTAAATTGTTAAAGAATTTCGTATTAAAAGATCTATATCTAGATATAGCTTGATTTTTTACATAGTCTTGTCTTTGTTGGCTAATTAGCACTAATGTAGCAGCTACAGTGCTAGCTGTAGCTAGCGAGGCTAAAAGCCCAAGCGTAAATGAAGCTTTATTACTCATTATTTTCTCCTTTTTCACGAATTCTTACAAATTTTTCGTATTTATCAAAAGTACTTAGAACGTGCGGATCACGAATATTGGCAACTTTTCATCTTTTGCCGCCATCATAGTGGTTGAAAACAATATTGGTTTTGTTTGCTCACTTGAAGAAAAAGCGTTGTGCAAAAATGTTGGCTTTAATTTTTAGTTTTTCATCTTCTTGGATGTTTGCAATTTGATTAATTTCAGCATCTACTTCACTAACAAAATCATTTGTGGGTTTATAGACATATCAGTTAGGCGAGTTATTTTGCCATCCTAAATCATAAGTGTTTTTAAATCCAGCTGTATTAGCATTATTGGTTGTGTTTCACTCTGTAACTAGTTTATTTTCATAGTACATAAACATTACGGCGTATTCAGAATTGCCTTGATCAACTACTGGTAAGGCCACAAAGTAAGGAATTCAAGCTGTGTAGTGAGTATTATTGTTAGTTAAATCACTACTTGCTTGCAATCAGTAGAAGAATTTTTTGTTTAAAAATGGAGCATAAACTCAGTTTTTATTGAAGGCATTAATTGTGCCAGTTTCATTCATCTTAATTTTGTATTTCAACAATGATGAAGATGTTGACAAGTCTTTGTTAGTTAAAGAATTATCTTTTAGACCTGCATAGATTTGTTGGTTGGTAAGAGTTAATACATTATCTGGTTTTTCTACTTGATCTTGAATTGATTGTTCTCATTGATCACCGTCAAAGGTTACATCTTCTCTGATGTATTTAAAGTTGTGATTTTTCATATATGAAGAGTTTTTAGCGAAAACGTTCATTAAGTTAACTGAATATGTTTGATTATTTCAACCGGCTTTAGAGGCTTCAAAAACAACCTTATTGTTTGCGTAATCATTATTTTGTCTATCGGTAGTGTTGCCAACTTGACGCATATCATCTAGCGTAATTCTAAAGCTATCTAATGTTTTGAATGTAATTCAAATATCATGGAAGTCAATTTCAAAATCTTCAACATCGTTAAAGAAGTTATCGCCAGAAGTTGGTTTAATGTATTTAACTTTTAGGCTAATTCTAGTTTTCTTAATTGATGTATCTGATTGTAAAAAGGTTGGCAATCATTCTTCACTAGTTGCTGAACGAGTCAGATAAACTTTAACGTTATCGGTGTTGAATGGGGTAGTTGTATTTTTCAAGATGTTAAATTTAGCAAATTTGGCTAACAATTCAGTGCGATTAGTTATTTCAATTTGAGTTTGGTTAGCTTGATCTTGAACTTGGCTAATAACTTGTTGCACATCTTCTAGCAATACACCTTCAGCTGGCGTTATTTCATGCATTTTAGCAGCGTTATCACTAATAATATTGTTAAATAATAATTTTTTGTTTTCGGCATCATTGCTTCATTTTAATAGAGCTAGTGCTGGTTTAAACACAGTTTCAAGAGCACCAAGTTTGATGTTGAAACTATTGTTTTTGTTGACTAAAAGTGCATCAGCTGCAGGTTTGTTTGAGGTTTTTAACGAGTTGTATAAAGCTTCAAATGTGATGATAATGTTTTGAAATTCGCTATTGCTAATTGCGTTTTGACGATAACTGGTACTTGCAATTAATTCAAGCATTTTAGCAAAATTACGGTTAGTTATAAAGTGGTTATATGTACCTTGCAAGCCGTCAGTGTTTGTTTCGCTTGAGCCATAAATTAAATTATTAGCTGACACAATCGATTCAAGAACTTTGTGAGTAACATCGTAGAATTTCTTAAACTCTTCTTTAATGTTATTTTGATTAGTTGCATCAATAGTGTTATTAAAGTCTATGTTAGCAGCGTGGTCTACAATATCTAGATCCCTAAAATCTACAGGTAATGCAGTAGTTTTGGCATTTAAATCAGTGATTTTAGTGCTTAACGCATTATCTAAGGTAGCTGCGTTATTGTGATTGCGTTTGTCAATTAATTCAACGTAGTCATATAAATTAACTGGGTTTGCCGAACCTTGACCTGAGGCTTTCATTTGATCATTAAAGCTTACAATTTGAGCACGCAATGCACCTGCACTAGCCTTAGCTAAATTTTTCACAGATTTATAGTGGTTAATTAATTTATTAAAGTGGGTTTGCAATAAACGAGCATCAATGGTGAATGAAACTTCGGCAAAAGCTTTATTAATTAAACCATCAGCAGCATTTAAATCACTCCAGTATGTATCGATAAAGGCTGAATAACCAAGGAAATTAATTAGCTTGTTAGATTCATCTGATGAAATGGTTTTATTCATGTTATCAACATTGAATTGGTTACCCTTTAGATAATCTAAGTAAGGTTTTAATAAATCTTTAGCCACAGTCAGCATATTTTTGTTAAATGTAACAATTGCTTGTTTTTGGGTGGTGATTTTGCTTAAAGCATCTCTATATTTAGTGTCAAGAGTTTTAATTGCATCAAAGTTGTTTAATTCAGCTTGGCCTTGAGTACGTAATTCTAGTGCTTTAAATTCAGCCTTTTCAGGTTTGTGTACGCCAGTATAGTGATCGGCTATATATTTATCAATTGTATTGATTTCATAGATGGTTTCGTTTACAATTCTTAATTTTTCGTTTTTGATTTTAGCAATTAAACCATATGAATCATTGGTAATATCCGCCATAACTTCTAAACGTTTAGTTTGCAAGTCTGGGTCATTAGCCTTTTCTTCAGTGTTTAATAAATCAGTAGCTACGGCAGTTTTTTCTTCAAGTTGACGATAAAACTCTTTAATTACAGTGCTTTCGTTGTTGTAGTAAGCATCATTTTTCACTGTAGGTGTATATGATTTAGCTTTTTTAATTACTTCATCTAATTGTTTAGAACTTTCAAATAGCACTGAAAAACTGCGAGGCCCACCTTCAAGGTGTTCTCTTAATAATGATTCTAATTTAGCTGTTGAAGCGGTGGTTAAAGATGCGATTGTGCTTGCAAATTTATTTAGCACAAAATCAAGTATTTTTCTTGCTTCGGGTGCAAGAGTTGACGAATCTAAAGCGTGTTTTTTCTCAGCGTGTTTTACATATAAAGCAATTTTACTTGTGTTTGTTTTAACTTGTTCAAGTTTAGCGTTGATATTGAAAGTGTTTTTGTCTTGGAAGTAGAAATTATTAACCAAGTCTTGAGCATTTGCTTTTTCAATACTTTCAACTAATTCATCAGTTTTGGCAAGAATATTAGTTAAATCTTGAGTTTTATTTTGAATTGAACTTGCTTCTTGTTTTTTAGCTTTAGTTTCAATAATTGCATCAGCTAATTGAATGTATAGAGGCAATAGTGAGTGGGCTAAAGTTACATCTGAGCTATATTGATCGATTTTAGCTCTATCAGCATAATTAGCAACTTGGCTAATTAAATTAAATTGGTGTTTGTGATAAATTAATAAGTCTTTTAATAACTCATCATAGCCGGTAGCGTTAGTTGCTTTTTTAGCTTCTATTGTAGCTTTATCATTGTTGTAGTGGCTTTGAGATGCTTCAAAAGCAGCTTTACGTGCTAGGTAAAGTATATTTGCCTCATCATAGTGGCTTAGAGCTTGTTCTTGCAATGTTTTTAGCTGGTTATTTAATTCAATTGGGTTAAATGTGCCTGTAGGAACAGTTGGTACTGAAGAAAGAACAGCCTGGCCAATATTTTTTTGGTCAGTTTCATAGCCGTATCTTTGACCTTCAAAACTAAATTCGGCTAAAGTGTGTTTTTCTAGAATTGTTTTTTGCGTACCAACAAGTGCTTGGGCACTATTAACAACACTGTTAAGCAATTGAATTTTGCTTTCATCTTTTTTAACGGTGTCAGTATTGGCAAATTCTTTAAGTTTGTTGAAGAATTGTTTAAATTGATCTTTTTTACTACTTGATTCATCGCTTTGAGCAGTTCCGGCTTGGTAAGTTAAAGATTCAATTTCAGTGTTTAGTGTACCCATTTCAGTATTTAGGGATTGTAATTTGGCTAATCTTGAACCTAATTGAGCTAATTTTTCACTTTGGCTCTGATATGAGTTGGTATCACCATATTTGCTTTGAGCTTCAGTTACAGCTGCAGTAATTTCATTTTTAACTTCTGTTAATACACTTGCAAGTTGCCCTGTGGATGCGGGGGTAGTTAAATCTTGAGCGGTTTTAACAGCTTTTGCGAATTCAACAATATCATCAAGTTTCGCCTTGATTTTTTGAGCTTTAGCATCAATTACGCCGATTTTTTCTTTATCTTTGCTTAATTCGCTGCCTTCGCTTCTTTGCACAGAGTCTACTTCAGCTTTATATTGATCTAATAGTTTATTGATTTCTTCTTTAGCTTTTGCATCAATATTGGTTTCAGCATCATGTTTTTCATTGTATGCGGTTTTAATTGCATCAATTTCTTTTTTGGTTTCAGCTTTGTATTCGTCTAATGATTGTGAATCAACAAGAGCTTTATGTAAGTTTTCAAATTTAGTTTGAATTGAATCTGTAGTTGGATTCACACCGTTAGCTTGAGTGTTGGCAGCAATAGGATTAGAAGCTACTAAAGCATCAGTTAAGAATTTTCTAGCTTGGGCATCAGTAGCAGTTTCCTTGATCTTGTCAACTACTTTGTCTTGTTCAGTAACCAATGTATCAAGAGCGTTCAATTTAGCAATTTGTCTTAATACTTCAGTTACATCGGCAGCATCACTTCTCGCATCAACATCAGTAGATAAAGCTTCTAGAACTTCGTTAACTTTTTCAGCAGGGTTTTTGCCGTCCGCTGTATTAGCTTGAATAGTTGAATCAGCTTTAATTTTATCGTCTAGAGATTTAACTTTAGCAGCTAGTTTAGCTTTAGCATTATTAAATTTATCTTTGTTGAAAGCTAATAGTAATTTGTCTTTAAACTCATTAATTTTTTCTGGAGTAAGTGTATCAAAAGGACTTGGTTGACCTTGAGCTGGATGAGCTGTGCTTGCTAGCGCTTCAAAAGCAACTCTAAGTTTTTGAATTTCACTACCTTGTGCAGGAGTAGTGTCATTAATAGTTGCATATGATTGAGCTTTTTCAAGTTGGTAGTAAGTTTCAGCTAAAGATTCAAATTCTTGTTTGCTTGAATCAAAAGCTTTTTTAGCTTTATCTTTTAGGTTGGTGTATTTCACTCAAGCGTTTTTAATTGATTCTTTAGCTTGGTTTAAATCAGACTCGCTAGAGTTTGGATTTGATAAAATGGCTTGATTTTGGTCAATAATTTGTTGAATTTCTGCATCAAATTCGGCAAAAATAGCACGTGGAGTGTTATCGCCATTTTCTTTAAATTGATTTCGTTTTAAAGCAACTAGTTTATCTAACTCATCCTTAGATTCTTTGTTTAATTCAACTTTTGCTAGTGCTTCATTTAAAGCTAGGATTTTGCTACTTATCGCACCTGATTCATCACTTAGCGAAGCGCGGCTTGCTAAAATTGCTTGTTCAAGGTTTTGAGCTAGCTCTGGATATTTATTTTGATCTAAATCACTTAACGCCACAGCAGCTTGTTTTAATTTGGCTAATAGATCTTGTTGAGCGTTTAATTTAGCTCCCATACGTTGTGATCTAGTTCTAGCTTCATTGTATTTGCTGCTTACTTGATCTTGCAACGGTTTAATTTGTTTTTCTAATTCAGTAATTTTTGCTTTGTTTGCTTTAATTGCGTCTTCATCTGTTAATTCTAGACCATCTTTTCAAAGTTTGTCTAATTCAGCACTTTTTTGAGTAATTTGCTCTTTTAACTGGCTAATTTCTTCTTTAGTTGTTTGTTCATCAGCGTCAACTTCGGCTTTGGCACGCTTGATAGCATCAAAATCAGATACGATCAATGAATAAGGAGTATCTGTTATTTGGGCAGTCGTGTGTAGGTCAGTAACTTTTAATTCGTGCTTGTGAGCTAAAAGTTTTTCTTTGTCAAGTTTTAGATTAGCAATATTTGAAGCTATTTGCTTTCTTAATTCTTCAATTTGTCTAGTTTTAGCTTCAATAAATTCTTTGTTGTGAACTTCAGGATTGAATAATTCAGTGTTAATTAAATTGTTGATTTTATCAATTTCGGCTTGAATTTTAGCGTTTTCTTGTTCAACCTTATCAACTTTTGCTTGGAAAGTAGCTTTATCAGCATCATCTTTAAATTGCAATCTGTTGTTTGTTAATTGGCTTTTAAAATCCGCTACTACTGATTGAGATTCGCTGCTATCTGAAGCTAAGTATTGCAATTGAGTTTCTAAACGATCTAATGAACTAATGCCAGCACGTAGAGCTGCAAGTTTGTTTTGAACTTTTTGAGTTTCATTTTGTTTAGTAACTTCATCTTTAGCTAGATCATTTCTAATAGCACGAGATTGCTCTTTTAGTTTATCTAAAGCATCATAAAGTTTAGATTCAATAGCAGTAGGAGTAGAAGCTGATGTTCTTTTGGCGCTAAAAGTATCGCCAATTTGTTTTCTGATGGTACTTGTAATTGCGTTCCCGTCAGCTTCTTCAATTTTGTTACCAAAATCTTGCATTGCGTATTTTAAATCGTTATTAATTTGTTCAAGATCGAATTGAGTATCAGCTGGGTTTTGCAGTGCTTGTTGAGCTAATTTTTTCAAATCAGCAATCTTTTTAACTTCTTTAGCAAAGTAAATTTTGGCTGTTTCGTTGTCTTTGTATTTTTCTAAAACAGCTTCTGCTTGTTTGATTGCTTCATCTAAGCTTTTAGCTTGGGCGATTTTAGATTTATAAATTTGTTCTAGTTGAGCAACTTGCTCTAGTTGTGCTAATTTTTGCTCAGTAGTTAAATTTTTATCAGCTTCAATCAATTTAGCTTGTGTAGCTAATTTACGCACTTGATTGATTAAATCTTGTTTTACGCTTGAGGCTGCATCATTTTCATAAGCAGCAATAATGTCTTGTTCCAATGTTTTGGCATCTGCATTTACCGCGTTAGTTTTGTTCGCTACTTGACCTTGTTCAAGTAATTCATGAGCTTGATAAATAGCATTTAAATCAATTTGGCTTTTATCAGGTTGAGCTGATGAAAGTTCAGCACGGGTTGCGGTTGAATATGCAGCAGCAAATTTAACAAAAATAGGTTTAACAGCTTCATATTGAGCAAATAATTTAGGTGAGTCTAAAATGGTATCTTTTGCATACTCTGCACTTAAAAGTTCAACTAATTTAGCCAAAACAACTTTATCGTTTTGACGTGAAATATTGGCTAAATGCTCAAAGTTGTTGGCAATAGTTGAAAGTGAAGGTTTATTAACAAAAATTTGGCTCAGTTTTTGTTCAAAGTCTTCAGGAGTAGAAAGAGTTAATGAAAGTGAAGCCGCAAGTTGTTTGGTTAAATTGTATTGATTTGTTAAAGCTTTTACTTCTGCACTGAAAAATTCTTTTAATTGATTTGCTGAATCAATTTTTGAATTTATTGAGTTGATGTTAGCTACATAATCAAATAGGTTTGAATATGCAAACTTGTTTAATTGATCATTGAATTGAGTTACTTCTTGTTGGCTTAAATTTGAATTTTTAACATTGTTTAGTGCTGCATTATACACGCTTAGAGCAATTTTAATTGAGTTGAAATCACGAATAAACTCAGAGTTGTATTCGTAAACTTTAGCGTAAGCGTTTGGCGTTTGTAGGAATTGATCTGCTTGAGCGGTAAGCTTATCTAATTGTTGTTTAAATTGAGCTGGGATTGTTGAAGATAGTTTTTTAGCTTCTTGCAATTGCTGTTCTAAGTATGCTTTGGTTTGGTCAATATTGTTAAAGTATTGTGAAGTTTTAGCTCAAAAACCGCTTAGATATTCGTCAACAATATCTGAAACTTGTTGTTGTTCACCGTTTAAATTAACAATTTTAAGTGCTAAATTGCTTTTGTTTTGGCTAACAAAAGCTTCAAGGTTATCTAGCTCGGCAAACATTTGAGCCTTAATATCTGAGTCAAGTTGCAATTTGGCTACTTGATCTTTAGCGTCGGCTAGTTTAGTGTAAATTGCTTTAACTAGTGTTTCGTTGTTGGTTGTTTCAGCTGCGTAAAGAAGCGATAATTTGCTTTTTAATAAAGTTTCATATGAACTGATTGCATCTCTAGTAATTTCACTTTGGCTTGTACGTTCGTTAATAAATTCAATGATGTTTTTAATTACTGCAACTTGTGATTGGATGTGCAAGTTATCTTGTTTGGTTTTGACGTTTAGTTCAAAAATGTTTGAAGTTAGCTCTAGCTCGATACCAACATTGTTTTCTTTGGCAATTAATGCTTCTAGTTTGCTTTTAGCTTGGTCTAAAGTTAATGTAGTTGCTTCTACATCTTTAACAAGTTGATCAAATTCTAAACGTAGATCGAAAGTTTTAATTAGCTTTTTGAAAGGTTCAAAGCTAGGTTTTTGTTTAGCAACAGAAGCTGAAAAAGTAGCATTGGCCATTAAAAAGTCAATACGTTGTCTTTGCTCAATATATCTTCTAATTACCGAACGTGCATCTGAGTTTCTTGCTAAATCCTTAGAACGAAGTAATTGTTTTGCTAATTTAATAGCTGCTTGAATTTCTTGACGATCTGCATCAGAAATTTCATTGTTTTGTTTTAAATACAATTCAGCTTCAACAGTGGCATCATGTAATCTGTTGTTGCTTGTTGTTTCATTTGCACTAGTTACGCTTTCAGCATTGGTTTTTAATAAAGGTACTGTAACTGCTAGTGCAATTGCAGGAATACCACTAATCAACAACGCTGATAAAATTTTCTTATTTTTAGGTTTCATTTTAACTCCTTAGTTGTTTATTTGTAAAGACCAAACAATCCATACATTCTTTGCGAAACAGTTCACAATAAACCATCTTCACCGCTACCTTGATAAATTACAAAGTCAGCTATGTATGCAACAGATACAGCAATAATAGCTAAGAAAATAACTACAAACACAACTGCAAAAAATGAGCCAACATGTTTTTTAATTTTGCATGTGTGTTTAGGTTTTGGCTGGTCATTAGTTTCGTATTTCTCTAAGACTTCATCCATGATTTAACTCCTCCTAAATATATTCATATATTTATATCTTTTATTGATTTTAAATTATAGCAGTAAGTTATTTTTTCAAAATCTAAATTCACACTGAAAAAACAGTAATTTTCGGCAAAAAAAGCTATTTTTTAAACAGTGTTTTTTAGCAAATAAATACAATAATTATTGAATGCGCATAAAACAGTAAAAACTCAAAAAAATACTGAAAAAATACTCACCAAAACACAAAAAAAGCCACTTTTAAGTGGCTTAATTATCAAATTATTATGATTCTTTAACGTCGCTGTATTCAAATAATTCTATACCTGTATTGAATAAGCTAGCTAAAATTGTTCCCGATAAAATTGTCTGAGTTTTAATATTTTCTCCGCTTGGGTTTGCAGTTTTAATATATGTTTCAGATGTTCTTGGGTTTTTAATAAAGTACTTAGTATCTACTTGGTAACCAGTAAATTGGTTTTTAGCATCTTTACGTAAAGGTGAATCACCGTTGTTAACACCATCTTTTGAAGCTCAAGTTTCATTATTAATAATTAATCATTTAGCAAAGTCAACATTGCTTCATACGTGGGCTGTAAGGTTGCCATCCGCATAAGTTTTAACGTCTTGAACATTTGCGTCTGTAAGCTGCTTATGTTTAGTTACGTGGTGACTTTCTAAGCGAGTTACAAATAGATTAATATCTTTAGTATTGGCATCAAAATCAAAGGCAAATTTAATTGTGTTTATCATTGCCGAAGGCATTGTATCCTCTTCAATTGGGTTACCATTTACAATATTAAGCACATTGGTGTGGTGACTATAGTTATCACGTCCTATTGACATAAACGCTGGCACAACTACTTCCGCTACTATTTGTTCACCTTCAACACTTAAACGCACAAACTGTTTTGAGTTATCTGAGGTGATAGAAGCAGATTGGTGATATACGTGGTATTCAGGGAAGCTGAATTTAAATTTAAAGCTATTTGGTGTAGTTTTTTCAGCTAATGTATTATCTGAAGCTAAAGTATAAGTTTTGTTATTTGCATAATCAATAATAATTGATTTTACATTTTCGTTTAAGCCTAAAGATTTTTTAAATTTATCTAAGGCTTTTTCTTTTGCTTGGCTAGCTTCACCTACTTGTCAGCCCAATTCGCTTGCGTTAGCAATCACTTGTTTAGCAGCATATCCCATTGTATTTTTGTCAACATAAATAATGTTTCTTGATTTAGGTTCTAAGCCCAATTTTGAAGCAGTAGCAAATGTAATTTGCACTTGTTTTTCAGTGTTAAAGCCTTTAAAGTTTTCAAAAACATTCAAGTTTACTGGTTTATATTCATATTTAACTTTTAGAGAAATTGTTTTTTCTCTTTCGTTTTGGCTAACCACATTGTATCAATCATTGGTTGCACTTTCTTTAACAATATAGGTTCGCACATACACAGGGTTTAAAATAGCTGTGTTGTCAATTTTAGTATTAGCAAATTGTTCAAAATATTCCAAAATTCTATCATTGTCAGTAACATCTAATACATTTGTATCGGCTGCTAATGAACTAGTAACCTCTTTAAGTTGTTTCGCAAATTGTTCTAAGGTATTACCTTGCGATACTCTTGCTTGTTCGCTGTTGACTAATTTAACAAATTCAGCTTGGATATTATCCATTGCTAAAGCATTGTAAAATTCGTTTAATTTAGTTAAAACATTGTTTTGTGTTTGATTGGAAGCTAAATTGATATATCCAGATTGTTTGAAATTATCAATTTGCTCTGGAGTTAATGAATCAATTGCGCTTTGCAATGCTTGTTTGTAGGTGTTGTATAAATTATCTATAGCAGTACGAGAAGAGTGATGAGAATCTTTTAATACATAGTTGGCAATTTCATCGATATTAGCACGTTGTTGAATTAATTCACCAGCTTCACGTTTGAATGTTTCCACAAACACATCTACTTTTTTAATTAGGGTAAATATAGCTAATAATTTCGATTGCAATTGATCAGCAGTAGTTGATTCTAGATTCTCACTTGCATAGGCTTTTAATGATTCGTATGTAGAACGAATTTCTGCAATAGCTGCACGTGTTTGTAATAAATTGGTTACTTCAAAAATGCTTTTTTGTTCTTGTTTTGCACTGTCAATAAAATTGATCAAAGTACTCATTTTACCAGTATTTTCGCTTAATATATTTTTCAAATCTAGATCAATTGAATTTTTTAACTCGCTTAATTTTTGGTTGCTTTGTGCATCTAAATCTAAACTTGGTTGCAAGTATTCAACAATGAAATTAGATGTGTTTGGCTGTGCAAATGATTTGAATTGCGATTCAGAATATTGTTTTGAGGTTGCAAATGAATTTAATTTAGCTAGTTTAGCCTTAATTTCATTGTATTTTTGCTCGGTTGAAGTAGTTCAAATGTTGTTTACGTCAATATAATCAATTACAGTTTGTAATTGAGCAGATTGAGCTAATAATTTGCTCTCTTGAGCGTCATAAATACGTTTCATTTGTGAGGCATGAGCAAGATTGATTGAATCATTAATGAGTCAATTTTAGCAATGATTTCTACTGTGCTTGTGCCTTCTTCAAAAGCGACATTACTTAAATCCTCAATTGCTTTTTCATTGAAATTATCGTTCAATAATGATGCTAAATCATTGCTTGGATTTGAAATTTGCAATGATAATTGTTGAGCCTTACGTTTCAATGAATTCATTGCATTCATTTTGGCTTCCACAAGTTCTGATACAAGTGTATCCATTTGTCTAATTAGGTCTTGACGACCTTGAATAGTTGCTCCATTACGGTTTTCGATTAAATCTTTACCAGCGTTGATAGCTTGAGTTAAACGTGTATAAATGCCAGCAATTTCATTATTTGATACATCATCAGCATTAACTTCATCGTTAGTACGCAGCACTTTTTGGGCCTGATCTAATTTATCGGCAAATTTACGAATTAATTCGTGTAAGAATGGCACTGATGTTTCGCTTTGACCTTCAAGATATTTAGTGCTAATAGCGCTAAATTCTTCTAAGCGTGTGTTGTTGTTAAATTGAACTGCGTTTAAATCGTTTGTAAATTGATTCAACACCTCAACTAAAGCTTGTTTTTCCTTTGTAGCAATATCCTCATCCATTTCAACTTGAGCTTTAACTTGAGTTCATCTTTGAAACACATCTAATCTAACTTTATGTAAGTCTAGTAGGTGTTTTTTAGTTTCTAAGGCCGACGTTCTGGCAGCTAATTCATCTTGAGTTGGCGTATTTAGACGCAATTGGTCTAAACTTGCTTGAATTTCAGCTTTTAATTCATCTTTTTTAGCTTGAATATCAGGATTTAATGGTACTAAACCATGAGCGTATTCGTTTGTTTGTTTAATTTTTAGAGCTAAGTCTAATTCAGCAGGTAAGAATTGTTTTAATCTTTGAACTTGATCTTGAATTGCTTGCAATTGTTCGCTGTTAGATGCTGAACGGTTTTGTTGTTTTAATTCAAAAATGCGTTCATCTAAAATACGTTTAAACACAACATATTCACTTGAATTTACATATGCTTGCTCATCTTTGATTGATTCGATTGCTTCATATGTTTGAATTCTTTTATCTCTAATTTGAGTATTTTCTGCTCATTTTTGAGCTAATTGTGTTTTTCTTGCTTCAATTTGCTCAGGCAATAAATTCTCAGAAGCATTTGGCAAGATGTCTCACATATCCTTAGTTAATTTTTCTTCATCTTTTACAGTTGCAAAGTACTTAACTGAATCTTCATCTCTTTGGCTAATTCATTGACCAATGGTATCTGAAACTTGTTTTTGCAGTTTTAAATACTCTAGAGCTTTTTCAATTTTAGCTTTAGAAGCTTCAAAATTAGCGTTTCTTTGGGCTGGAGTTTGTGATTTAGAATAAATTGCACCATCAACTATAGAACGTAATCAAACTTTAACAATATCATTGTTTCTTGAGCCTGATACACCATCTATTGAATAATAGTTAGTTTGATCATTCAATCTTTTAGCTTGTTCATAAAGCTCATTAACATGAATAATTTCTTGTAAATTGGTTCTTGCGGCGTGTAATTGTTGAATTTTTTCACTTAATTTAGCTTGCAATTTGGCTTTAGCTTGTTCAACGGTTTCGCCATTTGCAGTTATATCAGCATTCGCGTATTCACGGCGTGCTGAATCTACTAAATCGGCTAAATGGTTATCGATGTAAGAACGTACTAATTCACTGCTTTGGTTAGAGTTATTTTCCATTAGGTTGAGCACTTCACCAACTTGCAACGCAAGTGCATTTGTGTAGGCTTTAGTTTGCTTAATTGCTTCAATTTGGTTGTTAATTGCATTTAACTCATCTAAAGTTTTGGCACTTTGGTTACGGTTTCTAATAGCTTCTGTAACAGTTTTAACTCTTGAGCTTAATTGTGGATCAACGCTATCGCCTAATTCAATATTTTGACCTGTAGCTTCATTATTGGCTTGATTTGCTTCAACTCTTTGGCTGTTAGCTCCCTCAAGAGCTTCAGGTTGAACTCTAAAGCGATCAACATCACCTTCAAATTCTCTTAGCAATGCTTTGTTGTTGATTCTACGTGCTGCTTCTTCTTTAATTTTGGTTAATTTAGCAATAATATCTTCACGTTTTGCATCAACTTTTGCTTTAGTGTAAGGGGCCACTGGCTGATTTTGTTGTGATAATAAATCTTTAAGTTGATCAATTACAACTCTATCTTCAGCAGCATTAGAGCTATTTGCCAATTCTTTTTCGTATTCCGATACTAAATCAACTATATCTTTTTGCACTTCATTAAATGTTTGCATTGAGTCAACTAAACCAATGAAATCATTCAATTGTGAAGCGGATAAAGGTTTTGCAATTGTATCGTTGCCGAATTGTTTAAAGTTTTGGGCTAATTCTTTAACTTGAGCAAATGATTCGTGTGCGACAGGTTGAATTTTTTCAGCATCAAAACGAACATATTTATTGTAGGCATTGTGCGCTAGATCTAAATGGTATGCGTTTGTAAGGGCTTTTTCTTTTTCTTTTAAGCTCTCAACAGTTGAATTTGCCCTATTTGCTAGTTCATCATTGAATGCTTGAACAGCTTTTTCATAATTAGCAAAATTGCTTGCTGGATCTAAATCTTTGCTTGCTTTTACGCGTTTGTCTAATTCTGCTTTAGTTGCTAAAGCTTTTTCTTTAGCATTTTCATACGTGCCTAGAATTTCGTTTTTACGAGCTTTTAGCTCTTCAATTTTTTGTTCCAAATCTTGCTCGTGTTGAGCTAATTGTTCAGGCGTGTATGTATTTGGAGCTGAGTTTAAAATCGCTTGATATTTGTTGTTTTGTTGTTCAATTTCAGCTTCAACTTGGTTTAAAGAAACAAGGTTTTTATCTTCAGTAGTTAAAATGTTTGCTAAATCATTTTCAACTAGTTTACGAAGTTTATTTTTTGACTTAGCTTCAGCTATAGCTTTATTAATGTTGTCAATTTTTTGAGCAATTTTAGCTTTGGTGTCAATTGGCTCATTAGTTACATTTGGTAAGTTAGCATGAATAGCATCTTCAATAGCTTTGGCATCTTTTGTTGAGTGAACTGAGTCTAATTCAGGATCATTTTTCAAGGTTTGTTTGAAGTCAATTGCTTCTTTAATTTTATCCAGCAACGGAAGTTCATTGTTCAATAAATCTCTTGAATTTTTAGCTTGAACTAAATCATTAATTGCCAGTTTTTGACTAGCATAATCACTTAGTGAAGTAATTGCAGCGTTCAAATCTGCCACTGAAGCATCAGGTGAAGTAGCTGAATCGGCTACTTTTTTAGCTTGAATTTTGTCTCTTAAAGCTTCAATTTGATCTTTAGTCATTGCCAATTCAAGTTCTCTTTGACGTGTATTGATTTGATCTAGAGTGTTGTTTAGTGCATCGACTGTAGGAATTTTTTCGGCGTTAGCTATTGCATTAAGCTGACTTAAAGCTAAATCTTTAACTTGCTGATCATCGGCAACTGCGTCTGGAACTCTTGTTCTTTTATCTTCGTGAGCGTTATATTCTTTTTCTTTTGCTTCTAGATCATTCAAGGCTTGTTGAAGCTTACTTGCGGGTGTAATTGCGTTAGCTAAAGCGTCAATATTGGCTTCTAAAGTAGCTTTTTCAAAACGATTTATAGTAGGTTTAGACGCTTGCTCGTGTAATTCTTCTCAACGTTTTCTTAAAGTTTGCTCCGCAAGAGGTTTTTGATCTGCAGAAGTAGCTTCTGGATAAACTTTATTAATTTGACGTTTAACTTTTTCTAAAGCTGAAAGTAAAGAACCATCTTTAAGTTTAGCGTTAATTGAAACCAAAACATCATTAGCTTGCTCAGTTAAGTCATTAGCAGTTTCGAAAGGTGAAACGTCTTGATTTTGAGTTGCCTGAATTAAGTTTTGCTCAATTTGAGCAATGCGATCAAAATCTTCTTGGAATAATTCTGGGGTTGCGTGATCTTGTTGAATTTGTTCTTTTAACTTGTTTAAGGTTGCCAAAACTTGTTCAGCATTTAAAATTGCTTGAACGTTATCTTCGTTGTTAACGTTGAATGGTTCAATAGTTGCATTTTTTTGCAATAATTCTCAAACTTTTAAGTCTTTATTGCTTATATATTCAACAGGGTTTGCAATTGCATTTGCTTGTTCTGGACTTAATGAGTTATTTGCTAAAGCTTTAATAAATTCATTTGTAGGTTGTAAATCAGTGTCAAAACCAGCAAATTTTGAATTCAGTGTATCCAAATAGTTTTGTTGTGCTTGTGTGTATACAGCTGGATTAGCATAAGAAGGATTGAACACTTTTTGTGCATGATCAATTGAGATAGCTAATTCAATCAACGCTGTATTTTGGGTTTTAGCATGGTTAAAGTTAGATAAAGCTACTAAATATTTATCAATTTGAGCTTGTAGATCAGTTGAAATAATTGGGTTAAATTTAACTGAAGTAATTTTGTTTGTTTCAATATTTAGTTGCTCTAAATAAGCGAATAAATCTTCAGTATTTACTCAATTAGCATCAACTTTTGCTTTTTGTTGGCTTGAAAGTGTTTTCAATGAGTATGCAATGTAGTTTTTAAACTCCCTCATTTGGGCTTGAGTTATTGTTCGTAAAAAGTGTAGTTGTAGTTTTTGCAAACCACGTAATTGTTCTCTAAGTGAGTATTTTTGCTTGATTGCTTTTTCTTGTGAGTAATCATATTGAGACATGAACTCATCAATTTTATTGATTAAATCTGATGCTAATTGTTCAGCTTGAGGATTTAAATAGTTAGAAACTGAGATATGTTGATAGTCAGGGCCTCAAATATAAATTTTGTTTACGATTGTATCTTGAAGTTCGATGTAGCTTTGGCGTGAATCAATTAAAGCAGATACAGATTTAAGTTTAGCCTCTAGGTCTTTAATTATTGCACTTGGTTGCTTATTTGAGTTAATTATGCCCTTAACTTCGTCACTAAAACGAATTAACTCAAGTGGGCTGATTAATTCAGGATAATGTGTAGCTATGCTGTTTAAGTTAGTGTATGCTTGTGCTAATTTTGAGTCTAAATTACTCAATTTATTGATAATTGTTCTATATTTTGTAACTGTTTGCAATACAAATGTTTTGTCTAGGTCGCTTACATTTTCTTGACTTAGTTTCGCTAAATCTGACTCAAGACTCAATAATTCGTACACTTTAGATAGGTGCGATAATTTAGAATTATTTGCCTTAACAAAAAGTTTGAATTCATCAATAACTTTATTAGTATTTTCAAATTGTGCGGCAATCATTTTGCTTGCAATTTTGAAACTATCCAATGTTTGATTTAAATCGGCTACAGTTAATGTTGAATTTAGCTCAGCAAATGTTACATCTAAATAATGTTGGCTTAATTGTGAGTATTTCGAAATTGATTCTAAAGCCAAAATTGAATTTAATTTTTCATTTGCAACTAGTTTGTGTTTTAAAACATAATCAATTAGAAAATCAAAATTGTTTCTAGCGCTAGCTATTGAATCAGTTGCACTGATTGTAGTTTTTAATAACTCTAGATTATCTTTGTGAACTTGCTCGATTTCATTGTTTCTTAATATTTCATTAATAAATTCTTGAGCAACATTTTCCACATTTGAATTTACTAATTCAACGAATTTTGTGTTTATTTCAGTAAATTTTGTATTAAATTCTTGATTTTGATCTTTTTTGGCTTCTTCAAGAGCATACTCAATAGCTTTTTTATTTTTAGCAAAATCATTGATTCTAAATGTGTCTGCAAAAAGATCATTTTCAATTTGTTCAACATTTTGCATCACATATGTTCTTTGTGCGTATGAAGGTAATAATTTAACTAATTCAGCCACATTATCATCAAGTGAATTATTGCTTTGATCTAAATGTTGAATAACTAAACTATATTGTTCTTCAATCGTTTCGTTGAATGAACGTGAATAATTTTCAAATCAATCGTATTGTTCTTGTTTAGATTTTGAGCTAAATTGAGTTAAAGCAAGTTTTAAATTGGTTAATTCACTGGATAAAAAGCGAGCTCTTAAATCTGCTTCTTGTAAACGTGTTAACTGTGCATTTAAAAGTTCTTGCATAACTTTTACATTTGAGGTAGTTACTTCGCCATCCAAGATTATAAAATTGATTCAATCAAAAACGATTGCTTTTTGCTTTTCACCTTGTGCATGCATTAATTTATATCTTTGCAGAGCAGTTAAATGTGGTTGGGTTAATTCATAACCTACTAAGTTGGCATCGATATTGTAGGCTTGAACTTGTTCTGTTGAATCAGAAAATCTAGATGAGTGTTTAAGAAAAGGTACAGTAAAATCATCGTATTTTTTAATACTATTTTCAGTATTGATCCGACCTCTTTTTTCACTGATAATTACTAAAGTGGCAGCTGCGGTGCTAGCACTAGCTAGAGCAGCTAAAAGATTTAAAACTGTTGTTTTACTCATTGTTTTCTCCTTTTTCTGGGTAGATTCTAAAGAATTGTTCATATTTTTCTAACGTGTCATAGAAAGGACCATGTCCAATATCAAATATTTGCGTTCTAACTTTATTTGACTCGTAAGCTCATGCTGGTTTTTTCTTATCGTTTCATTTACTAATGTATGCTTGTGCAAATAAGTTTGCTTTAAGTTGTAATTTTTCTTCTTCGCTTAAATTTGGTGTTGTCAACACTGTGTCAGCATCTACAATTTTCTTCGTTTCAACATCAGCATAATATAGTCCTCAATATGGTTTTCAGCCCTGTGCAATATTGTTTTTATATACTGCAGTATTTACATTATTTTGAGTATCTCAATCATAAATTAAGTAGTTTTCATAGAAGGTATATAAAATAGCGTATTCATTGGTTTCTTGTGAATAAAGCGGAATTGAAATAAAGTAAGGTACATATAGTCTAAACTGTGATGGTGTTCAACTAAAATCACTGTCTTTTTGCAATCAGTATTGGAATTGTTTTGTACCAAATTTTGCGTGTTTTCAAGTTTTAAAGTCAATTCTAATACCTTCATCTTTAATTTTGATTTTATATTTAAAATCTGAACTCGAAGTTGACAAGTCTTTATTAGCAAAAGTGCCATCCAGAATGCCGGCATATAGAGCTTGGTTATCTAACAAGTGTACATTTTCAGGTTTTTCCAGTTGCCCATGCATTGATTTAGCTCATAAGTCTGCATTATCACTAAAGCTTACATCTTCACGCAAGAATTTTAGATTGTGTTCTTTCATGTAGGTGTTATTTTTACCAAAAATATTCATTAAATTCATACCGAATGTTTGGTTGTTTCATCCAGCCTTTTCACCCTCGAAAATAACTTTATTGTCTCTATAGTTATCGTTTTGAGCAGCCGTAAATCCTGCTTGGTGCATATCGGTTTTTGTAATACTAAATGTACTCAAGGTATTGAATGTCATTCAAATGTCTTGGAATGAAATTTCAAAGCCTTCAACATCATTAAAGTAGTTGCTACTTTGTTGAGCTTGAACATATTTAACCTTCAAGTTAACTTTAGATTTTTTAATTGAAGTGTCTGATTGCAAGAATGTAGGTAATCATTTATCTGCTGTTGAATTTCTTGTTAAATACACTCTAACGTTTTCTTTGTTGAATGGAGTTATTGTATTTTTCAAGATGTTGAATTTGTCAAATAGGTCTAATAAACCAGTATTTTCGGTAATGTCAATTTCAGTTAAATTGTCGCTATTTGCAATTTGAGTTTTAATGTATTCTTGTACATCTTCTAGTAGAGTTTTGTCTTTAGCTTTAATATCTCTCATTCTTTGAGCATTGTTAACCAAAATGTTAGTGAAGAATGATTCTTGATTTTGTTTGTTTAGAGCTCATTTCAATAATGAATAGGCCGGTTTAAATACAGCTATTAGCGCGTTTAGTTTGTAGTCAAAACTATTGTTTTGGTTAGCTAAAATCGCATCTGAAGCTGGTTTGTTCGATGTAGCTAGTGAGTTATATTGCAAGGTATATGTGTTAATAATGTTTTTGAATTCAGCGTTAGTTAAATCATTTTGACGATGTGATGCATCTGCAATTAATTCAAGCATTTTGTCAAAAGTACGCTGATTTATAAATGAATTTGTTATTGCTTGTAAGCCATCCGAGTTATCTGATTGGCTTCCATAAATAAACTCGTCCAATGTGATTGCTGAATCAAGAACTTTGTATGTAGCTTCATAGAATTTTTTGAATTCATCCTTGATGCTTGCATCTGATTGTGAGTTGACCTCGTTGTTGAAATCATAATTTGAGTGCTGCATCACATTTAAATCATCGAATGAGGCAGGCAATGCATTGACTTTAGCGCCCACTCCACTGATTTTGCTTGTTAATGATTGTGAAATGCCACTAGCATTGGACTTATTTTTACGGTCTAGCGCTTCAATAAAATCGTATAAATTATCTTTTGTGTCAGCTTTAGTTTTCAATTGTGCATTGAATGCATTCATTTGCTCTTTTAGAACAATTGAGCTAGCTTTAGCAATATTTTTTACTGACTGATAGTGTGCATTTAATTTAGCAAATTGATTCAATAATGCACGAGAGTCTGCGTTGAAATCATCCTCATTAAATGCTTTATCAATTAGTTGTTGGCTGTTTTCTAGATCAGTTCTGTATTCTGCTATGTCAGTATCTAACGCTAGATAAGCTAATAATTTATTAGACTGAACTTGAGTTAAGGTTTTGTCAGTTGAGTCAATACTAATTGGACGTGCCTGCAAGTAATCTAAGTAAGGTTTTAGAATATTTTGGGCTAATTTTAATTGGTTTTTACTGAATTTTACAATGTTTTCTCTTTGTTTAGTAATTTGAGCGTGTGCTTGTTTTACTTGCTCCTCTAGTGTTCTAAAGGCATCAATATTTTCTAATGTTGGGTTAGTTTGTGAACGAAGGGCTAGATTTGTAAATTCGCTCAATGTAGGTTTATGAGTACCAGTAAAGTTGTTTGTAATGTATTTGTCTAAACGAGTTAGTGAGTTAATAACACTGTTTACTTCTCTAGTTTTTTCAACTTTTAAGTTAGCTATTAAACCATAACTTTCGTTGGCTATATCATCCATTACTCTTAAACGTTTTGCTTGTAAACTTGGATCATTTACGTGCGTTTCATTATTCAATAAATCGCTAGCTAAGTCATATTTAGTTTTTAAATCAGCATAAAGAGCTTTCATTGAATCGGTTTCGTCATTTAAGTATTGCTCATTTTGCGTTGGTAAAAATAGTTGTGCTTTTGCCAATACATTTACTAAATCATGTGAACTCTTGAACAAGGTTTCAAAACTGCTTGCACCACCTTCAATGTAGTTAAACAATAACTCATTCAATTCTGAATGGCTATTTGTATTTAAATTATTGATCTGAGTATCAAAGCTATTTAACACGTGTTCAAGAATTCTTTTTGCTTCAGTTGTTAAGGTTGAAGAATTAAGTTTTTGTTTTTTCTCAGCGTGCTTAATAAACATTTCAATCTTGGTTGTGTTGATTTTAACTTCTTGCAATTTAGCATTAATATTGAATGTATTTTGTTCTCTAAAGAAGAAATTATCAACATGTGCAGTAGCACTTGCTTTTTCAACACTTTCAATTAATTCAACAGTTTTAGCCAATATTGCTTCTAAACTAGGAGTCTTGTTTTCTAATGCTTCAGCTTGTGCTTTTTTAGCAGCTGTTTCAACTGTAGCATTCGCTAGCTCTAGATATAAAGTAAGCAATGAATTGGTTGAAATCACTTCGTTAGCTAATTGGTCAATTTGATCACGGTTAGCAAAACCTTCAATCGCACCAATTTGAGCAAACATATGCTTGTGATAGATTAAATTATCATTTAATAATTGTTGATATGTTGATGTATTTAGCGAAGCTGTATTGGATTCAATAGTTGATTTAGTTTGGTTGAAATATGCAAGAGTTGACTCAAAAGCAGCTTTACGTGCTAGGTAAAGATGGTTTGCTTGTTCATAAGCGTTTTGAGCGCGTTCTTGTAAACGTTTTAATTCGTTATTTAAGCTTAATGAATCGTATTCACCTGTAGGAATTTGTGGCACAGAAATTAATACTGATTCACCAATGTTTTTTTCATCTCAATCATAGCCATATTTAACTTGCTCAAAGTGAAACTCATCAAGTTGATATTTAGATAGAATATCAGATTGTAGACTTAATAGCGAAATTGCTGAACGAACAACATTTTTTAGCAATTGAATCTGAGCAATGTCGTTTTTAACATCATCTCTAGCGGCATATTCTTTTAATTTGGCAATATAGTCTTTAAATTGTTGTTTTTTAGCAGCTGATTGATCTACTGCGCTAGTTCCAGGTAAATAGTTAATTGCTTCTAGATCTAAAGTTACCTTTTCAAATTCAGTATTTAATTTTTTGATTTCTTCTAATTCAGTAATTGCTTGTTCTAGATCTTCAATACTTCTATTGTATTGAGCTGGATCAGTGTACACTGACTGAGCTTGAGTAGTTTTATCAACTAGGCTTTGTTTAACATCGTTAATTACATCGGCTAATTGACCTTCAACAGGTGCGCTAGCTCTATCTTTGGCTAATTTAATAGTTCTAGCTAATTCAATAATATTGTCAGCGTTGTTATTTAATTTTTGCGCTTGAGCTTCAATTGCTGCGATTTGAGCTTTCTCATTAGCACCTGTATCGCTTGTTTTTTCTATCGCATTAATTTGTGCTAATTGTTGATCTAAGGCAGCTTGAATGCCTTCTTTGGCTTTAGGGTCAATATTTTGTTCATTTTCAGTAAATAATGCATCAAAATCAGCCTTAATTTTTTCAATTTCAGCTTTAGCTGCAGCTTTATATTCATCAAATGATTGTGAATCTATTAAAGCTTGGTGTAATTCATCATATTTACGTGTAATCACTTCGCCAGAAGGACTAGCGACAGTTGCATTGTTTCCTTCCTCAACTGGGGTAGATTTTTTCAATGCATTCAATAAAAACTCTTTGTTTTGAGCTTGTTGTGTTGAAGCTTTAATTTTGTCAACGACTTTGTCTTGCTCATTCAACAATAATTCAAGAGCGTTTAATTTACCAATTTGGTTAATTACTTCAATATTGTCATTTGGCTGAACTTTGCTTTCAAAATCTTGGGCTAAAACGTTTAATAATTCAATTGCTCTTTGAGCAGGGTTATTACCATTTGAATCTTGCGCATTTACAACTGGTTCAGCTTTAAGTTTAGCGTCTAATGCACTGGCTTTAGCCTCTAGCTTAGCTTTGGCGTCCGCAAATTTATCCTTATTGAAAGCTAGAGCTAATTTATCTTTATATTCTTGAATTTGCTCAAAAGTTAAGTTGTCATAAGGCGAAGCTGAATTGGCTTGAGCTTGTTTGCTTGAAGCTTGAGCAAAAGCGTGTTTAAGTTTTTGAACATGGCTTCCTTGTTCAGGATTTGCTTCATTTACAGAAGAATAATTGTGATCTTTTTCTTTAGCTATTAATTCATCAGCCAACATTTCAAATGATGCTTTTTCAGCTTCAAAACGTTTAGATTCATCTTGTTTAATTTTAATGAACTTGCTTACAGCGTTTTCTAAATCAGATTTAGCTTGCACCAATTCAGATTGGCTAGCGTTTGGATTAGATAAAATTTGTGTATTTTGATCAATGATTTCTTGAATTTGTGAGTCAATTTCACTAAAGATTGCACGCGGTGCAGTTGAATTATCTTCTTTGAATTGGTTTTGCTTTAATTCCTGTAGTTTTTTCAACTCATCTTTAGCCTTTTTACCTAATTCAATTTTATTTAGCATTTCGTTAAGCTTAATAGTTTTGGCGCTAATTTGATTTGTTTCATCACTGATGCTTGAACGATTTTGCACTAAAGATTGCTCAATAGCTTGAGCTAATTCAGGATATTGATTACGATCTATTTTGCTTAATTCTATAGCTAATTGTTTGATTTTAGCTAGTAGATCTTGTTGGGCGTGCATTTTAGCACTGATTCTTTGAGCGCTTAAGGTTAGTTGGTTAAATTCACTTTGAATGTTGCTATCTGATACTCTTTGTTGCAGCTGAGTAATTTTGTCGCTATTAGCTTTTAATTCTGCATCAGTAGTTAAATTTAAACGTTCTTTTCAAGCTTGCTCTAATTCAGCACTTGCTGTTTTAATTTCTTCACGAGCAGTGTTAATACGCACATTAGCTTCATCAATTTGTTGATCTAGACTTGTTTTTAGTTTAACTCATGCTTTAAAATCAGAATCAAGCAATGAATAAGGGCTTTGATTCAACTGGTTGTTTTGAGGGTTTTGTAATTCAGCTTGCTTAATTTCATGTTTAGCTAATAAAAAGGCTTGTTTTTGAAGATTTAGTAGTGATGAATCAAGATCAATTTCTTTACGTAATTGTGCAAGTTCACGTGCTTTTGCATCAATTAATTCTTTGTTGTGAACTTGAGGATTAAATAATTCATTTGCAATAAAACTTTCAACTTGAGCTAATTTTTCATCAACTTGCGAGGCTTTTTGTTCTAGTTTAGCAATTTGCTCTTGGAATTTTGCTTTATCTTGTTCGCTTAAATTTAAACTATTATTTTGCAATTGTTCTTTAAGTTCATTGGCTAAATCGCTTGCTTGTTTTTTCTCTGCTTTTAAGAATTTAGCTTGATTTTCTAAATCGCTTAATGGTTGAATACTTGCACGCACAGCATTCATTTTGTTTTCAACTTTTTGGTTATCTGCAAACTTAGTTGCATCATTTTTGCTATCATCGTTTCTGATTTCTTTAGCTTGCTGTTGTAAATCATTAATTGCTTTATTTAGCTGATTTTCAATTGTTGTAGGTGTTGAATGATTTTCACGTTTAGGTTCAAAAGTTTCAAAAATTTGTTTTTTGATTGTGTTGGCAATTGAATTTCCTTCTTTTGCTTCCATTTTGTTTAAAAAATCTTGAATAGCGTATGCTAAATCGCTGTTTAGAGCCTCTAAATCAACGTTTTCTTCGCCAGGATTATTCAATGCGTTTTGAGCTTGTCTTTTTAGGTCGCTAATTTTTCTTAATTCTTTAGCAAAATAGATTTTGGCGGTGTCATTGTCTTGGTATTTATCTAGAACTTTTTGAGCTTCTTTGGTGGTTAAATCTAATGCTTTAGCCAACTCAATTTGATCTTTGATTTTATCCATTTTGGCGTTTAAAGCGTCTAAATGAGCGTGTTTTTGTTCAGCACTTAATTTATCGTTATTTTCAATCTGGTGTGATTGAGAAACTAAATTATCAATAACTTTAATTAATTCTTGTTTTGCTTGGTTAGATGAATCGCCATAGACTTTGTCAACATTGTCTTTAACAAATTGAGCATTTTGGGCAATTTTTTCAACTTTGTTTGCAACTTTTACTTCTTCAAGCAATTTTTTAGCACGATAAATCGCATTCAAAATTTCACCTTGGTATAAAGGCACTATGGAGTCGTTGTTGTAGATAGATTTATCTAGCTCGCTTGGCGCTAAACTTGATAATTGTTCTCTTGTTACTGTTGAAAATTCATCAATGTATTGAGTAAAGACAGGTTTATAAATGCTTCATAAACGTTCTAAATTAGAATGATTGGTTGCCGTGTTGAATTCTTCGTTTAAAAGTTCAACAAGTTTAACTAAAACTTTACGATCATTTACACGAACAATATTTGCTATTTTTTCAAATTCATTGCTTAATTCAACTGCATTTGCCTTACTTTTTAAAGCTTCATCAAAATTATTGGCAATTTTATCTTGATCTATAAAATCAATTTGCAATTCTTTGCTGTTTGCTGATGAGTTTAAATATTGAGATTTTAAAATTTCAATTTCATGAGCGAAATGATCTTTAATGTATTTGTCCACAAATACTTCGCGAATAACTTTAAATGCATCTTGAGTGTAGCTAATAAAATCATTAAACGCAACTGAATTGATTTTAGCTAAAACATCTTTTTTAGCTTGCTCGTTTAAAGAAGAAAGTTCAAGTGTGCTTAATGCATATTTATACATGCCATGAGCCATTCTTAAAGTGTTAAAGTCGCGAATAAACTCTGAGTTAACTTGGTAAATATTTGTAAAATTGTTGGCTTCAACGTATTTTTTAGCTTTAGCTACTAAATCACTTAAAGGTTTATTTAGGGCTTGCGAAGTATCGCTCAGCAATTTTTCTGCTTGAGCAATTTGGCTAACTAAATAGTTTTTGGTTTCTTCTTTGTTGTTGAAGTATTGGCTAGTTTTGGTTCAGAATTGATCTAAATATTGATTTAGAATTTCTTGAGTAATTAATGTGTGTCCGTTTTCATTTATTACCTCAAAGAATAAATTACCTTTATTCAGCGTGATAAACGATTCAAGTGTATCTAATTCTGAATACATTTGAGCTTTAACATTTTCATCTAGTTGCAGGGTTGAAACTTCTTTTTTAGCATTGGCTAATTTTGCGTATAAATCAGTGATTATTTGGCTATTAGATTGGGCTTCGACGTTGAATAAACCAGTGACAAATTTAGTGTATAAATCTTCATACACTTTAATTGCATCACGTGTAACACCGTGCTGTGATTTTAGTTGTGAATCAATATAGGTTTTAAGATCTTGAGCTACTTGTGAAAATAGCGTAAAGTTAAGTTGGTCAAATTTAGAATTGTAATTAAGTTCAAATACGTTCATTTTAAATTCTAGATCAAAAAGCGAACTGAATTGTTTTTTGCCTAGTGCATTAAGTTTATCTAGGGCTTGATCTGCATTAATTGATTTTGTTTGTAATTTTTGTTCAATTGATTTAACTTCGTTACGCAAGTCAAAAACACTAATAAAGCGATCGTAGCCTGAAAAATCAGCTTTTTTGCCGCTGTTTAATGAATCTAATAACACTCCCATCGAAACTAATGAATCAATCTTGTTTTTTTGCTCTAGAATTGAACTAATAAGTGAACGTGAATCGTTGCCGTTTGCATATGCTTGCGAGCTGTACAACTGTTTTGCGTATTTAATTGCATCTTTTACTTGTGAGCTTAACTCTTCTGAAATGTTAGGATTTGATCTGACAAACTTTTCAGCGTATTTTATTGACTCATTTAACTCTTGATGTGATGTTGTGCGATCATTAGCGGGTGTTAAATCCGCTTTTGAATTTAAAAACGGTAGCACAGCCGCAAAAGCAAGTGCTGGCACACCACTGGCTAATAATGCATTAACTAATTTTTTATTCTTTTCCATGATTTACTCCTTACTTATTTCACCAACTAAATAATCCGTGAATTCTTTGTTCAACTGTTCATAATAAGCCATCTTGACCACTACCTTTGTAAATGTAGAAATCTGCTATATAAGCAATTGCTACGCACAAAATTAGCAAAAATAAAATTGTGAAAAATATTGTCAAGGCAACAGCAATAGGGCGCTTATAACAGTTACGCTTACAGCTTTTACCTTCAGTTTGTTTATTGAAAACTTCTTCCATGTTTACTCCTGTTATTTAATTTGATATATATATATATATATATATTATCCCTAATTCTAAGCTCGCCGGCTTAGATTTTTTAATGCAAGTTCACAAATAACAACCATTTAAATACATTTACTCAAGTTATCAAACTAACAAATACATTAGCTAAAATATATAACACTAATTGGGCACGCTTATATCTCTTTATATATATCATATATAAAAGAGATATAAGCGATGCCACAAATTACGGTACATATTTATCACAATATTTTTTACTTTAATAACTTGAGTTTATAGTTCGGGATCATATTAATGTTTTATACCTTTTTTAATTTTTAAGGACGGAATGCAACACCCCCAGAAAAAAAACACACCCCTTGTGTATTTAATGGTTTAGACAGTTAGAAAGGAAAAAACAATGGGAGAAGAATTTGTAAATTTTGAGGATGCGTTAATGGATATTCATAAAGAAATCACAGATGAAAAATATAAGACAATTGAATCTGGAATCCCAATCTTAGATAAATACGCCAATGGTTTACAACCGGGGCAAATATATTTTTTAGGTGGACGCCCTGGAGCAGGGAAAACAACACTAGCTTTAAACATAGCGTGAAACGTTAGCCAAAAATTAGAAGAAAATGATGCTGTTTTATTTTTAAGTTTTGAAATGGCACAACGCCCAATTATTAAAAAACTTATAGGTATGATTTGCGACGATACCAAAATCAACAACAAAACAACCAAAACCAACTTTAAAGAAATTACCCAACCAATTATCGATAACAAAAAATTAGTGTTAGTTACATCTGATCGCATAAATTTAGATAATGTAAATGCTGATTCAATAAATTACTTTATCGAAAGAGCTAACCGTTCAGGATTAAATGTTAAATACGTTATTATTGACCACTTACAAGCACTTAACCTTAACCCAAGAGTTAATAAAACGGAGTATGAACGATTAAGCACAATGTGTTATGACTTACAAAAATTAGCAACACACAAACAAATAAATATCCTTGTTTTATCACAATTAGGAAGAAATACAAAGAAAACTAATCCAACAACGGAAGACTTAAAAGGAACAGGAGCAATTGAACAAGTAGCCGATGTTGTAACGCTTCTTTATGATGATAATGAGTTTGGAAGATCAGGAATTGTTAATCTTGAAATAGCTAAAAACCGATACGGACAATTAGCAAAAGAAAAATATTTCATCGATAAAAAAACAGGTAAATTATCCAGCACAATTGACCTTAATTTGTAGTTAATGAGCCTAGATAAAAACAAAAATTAGATCCTATTACTATATATATATTTAATATTAATACTAATACTTTTGTTTTTATAAACACATATATAAGTAAGTTTTTAACTTACTTACTTATACCCAAATTGTATATTCAAGTGCAACACTTAGTAATATAATACTGGTGTTGCATTTTTAATAAAAAAATGCCCTATCTACTGGTACTAGAAAGGACATAAATGAATTATAGTAAAAAATATTCTCATATTGATAAAAATCAAAGATTCTTAATCGAAAATCTTAGATATAAGAATTTTTCGATTAGAGAAATAGCTTCGATTTTACATGTTTCTCCTTCAACAATATCGAGAGAGTTAAAGAGAAATTCAGATAATAACGGTAATTATTTGTCAGATACTGCTGATATAAAAGCCAAAAACAGAGCATATCATAAATATATGTTC
>NZ_JNJG01000009.1 GCF_000702705.1 Mycoplasma simbae ATCC 49888 | reverse complement strand
AAGAATCTTTGATTTTTATCAATATGAGAATATTTTTTACTATAATTCATTTATGTCCTTTCTAGTACCAGTAGATAGGGCATTTTTTTATTAAAAATGCAACACCAGTATTATATTACTAAGTGTTGCACTTGAATATACAATTTGGGATGCACAACTTTTTTAGTTGCGCATTTGTGTACGTACGATGATTTAAATTAAGCGGTTGCTGAATCTCTTCTTAGAGTTTTTAGAGTTTTAGCACTTACTCTTAAAGTAACAACTCTACCATCAATGTTTACTTTAATTTTTTGTAGGTTAACATTGAATTTTCTTTTTGAAGCATTCATAGCGTGTGAACGTTTATTTCCGGTTTGTGCACGTTTTCCGGTTAATTGATCTACTCTTGCCATATGGACTCCTTTCATGAATAATTAATTATTTAAAAAGTAAAATTATTATACAAAAAAAATGTTTTTTGATAATTATTTCATGGGACAATTTTAGCACAATTATCCAAAAGCAATAAAAAAACGCCGAAGCGTTAATTAAGAATTGACATATGTATATGCTGCTTTTTTACGATCGAATAATCTTGTTTTATTTACGTATTCAAGATATTTTTGTGGGTGTGCATATTGATATACATATCTGTATTTTTGTTTGGTTTTGACATAGTGAATTGGATTGAAAAATTCAAAGAAAATAAACATAATTGAACCCAAAGCAATGAAAATTAATGAAGCAACTGTATAAATTTCGTAAGCGTTTTGCCGTAATGGCTCTAAAGCCAATCTGACAACACCATATCAAACAAAGTATAGACCTGAATTAGCTCCTGGTTTTAATAGGCCAAATAAGTTAATTACTCACACTAGCAATAAGTAGCCAGTTAAGTTAGCAAAACCTTCGTATAGGAATAATGGATATCTGAATAATCCTGGTTGATTTAGTGATTGACTTAATGAGTCACTAATGAACATGTTTTGGGCAAATGTTTTACCAAAAATCAATACAGAAGAGCCATCTCAGTCTACTTTTCCATAAAGTTCATGGTTAGCATAGTTACCTCAACGACCAATAACTTGACCAATTAATACAGTTGGCACAATAAAATCAATAACTTTTCTAAAGTCTACTTCGTGGCGTTTGTGATAAACGTATAAACAGCCACAAATTAAACTTAAAATAACTCCACCTTGGATACTCAATCCCCCTTCTCAAATTTTGTATCAAGATGAAAAGTCAAAGTTAGGATCATATAAAGCTACTTCCACTAGATCTCATAGACGCGAACCAATAATTGAGGTTGGAATTACAATCACAATTAATGAATAAAGGATTTCTCATTTATATTTTTCTCTTTTTCAAAAAAAGCTAATTGTTAGAATTGCAGCTAGCATACCCAAAAGCATTGTGATTGAGTATGTACGAATTGGCAATGAGCCAATGTGAAAAAGTGTAGAACCTGAATTAGCTGGCACACCAGCCACAATACCGTATCTGTTATCAGTATTCATTCCACCTCCTTGTAGTAAAATTAATATTGAAATTTTACTATAAATTACTCATTCAAATCTAAATTAATTTATAATAGTTATGTATGCTGATTATTTTCAAAATAAAGTTGTTTCCTAAACACCTATAAAATCAGTATTTACGTCAATTTATACATGTTCGGTAGTTGCTCGAGTGGCTGAAGAGGTTTGTCTCGAAAACAAATAGCGAAGCAATTCGCTCAAGGGTTCAAATCCCTTACTACCGGCCATTTTTTATATTAATTTGTATTTAATTGTGGTATATTTAATAAATAAATATTTTGTAATATTTTTTGTAGAATTTTATTAAATAATTTTATTTTAATTTAAACATTTTTTGGAGGAAAGATGAAACCTACTAAATTAGTAGCAATTGGTGGTGTGCAAGAGATTGGTAAATCTTCATTATTTGTTGAATATGAAGACAATATTTTCATTATTGATGCTGGGATTAAATTTGCTGATACTGCTCAAACAGGAATTAAAGGAATCATTCCAGATTACACATATTTAGCTGAAAACCACGAAAAAATCAAAGGTTTATTCATCACACACGGTCACGAGGATCACATTGGTGGAGTTGTTTATCTAGTTAAACAAGTACCTTTAAAGAAAATTTTTGCACCTCGTATTGCTATTCAATATTTAAAACTTAAATTTGAAGAACACAAAGTACCAAGTGGTATCGAATTTGTTGAAATCGAAAAGTCAGCAGTTCATAAATTTGGATCTTGCTCTGTAGACTTTTGATCAGCTCAACACTCAATTCCTGATGCGTTTGGTATTAGAGTAAACACCCCTAATGGTTCAGTAATGTGTACTGGTGACTTCAGATTTGACTATAACCCAATTGGTGAAAGTTATACAGATTTTGCAAGATTAGACCAAATTGGTAAGCAAGGCTTAACAGTATTGCTTTCTGATTCAACCAACGCAATGAGACCATTCCACTCACCTTCTGAAAATGATATTTTAAAAGATATTGAAAAATACATGCGTGCAGCCACAAGAAAAATAATTGTTACTGCTTTTGCTTCTAACCTTACCAGAGTTAAGGCGATTATTGAATTAGCTGCTAAATTAGGCAAAAAAGTTGCTACATTTGGACGTTCAATGGTTAATGGTGTCAAAATTGGCCGTAAATTAGGCTACATTAAAGTTGACAGCAAGGTTTTAGTTGATAAAAAACAAGTTGCAAGCGTTCCTGAAAAAGATTTAGTTATTTTAACAACTGGTTCGCAAGGTGAACAATTAGCTGCTTTAGCGAGAATGTCATATGGGAAACACCAAAGCGTAAAAATTGAAAAAGGTGACTTAATCATCTTTTCATCAAGCCCAATTCCAGGAAACCACATGGTTATTGAATTATTAGTCAATAGATTGGCAAAATTAGGTGCTGATATTAAAGAAAACGGGGTTGATGGATATTTACATACCTCTGGGCACGCCTACAAACATGAACATGACAAAATTTTCCAACTAACTAAACCTAAATACTTTATTCCTTACCACGGTGAGTACAGAATGAGTATTGTGCACGGCCAAAGCGCAGTGCGTAATGGTGTGGACCCAAAAAGAGTCTTAATCCCTGAAAAAGGACGTGTATACCACATTATTGATCAAGAAGTGTATGAAACTAATGAAAAAATAGAATATGGTCCAGTTTATATTGATGGTCATAATGTTTTAAGTTTAAATGCTTCAGTGATTAAAGAAAGACAAAAATTAGCTGAAAGCGGTTTTGTCAACGTTACTTTAACAATTGATCGCCAAAATAAAAATATTATAGGTCGCCCTACATTGATTTCACGTGGTGCTTTCTATGTTAAAACTTCACTTGATTTAGTTATGGAAGCTAAAAGAGTTGCCCATGGAGCAGCCCTATATTACATTAAAAATACTGAAAAAATCAATGTTGTTGAATTAAAACAACTGATAGCAGAACGTTTAGAAAATCTTTTCTACAAAGAAAAAAGACGTAAACCTATTATCATTACTTCAATTTTGTTTACAGATGAAGAAGATGAACCAGCATTTGCTAACAGTTCAATTAGCTTTGTTAAAAAAGGTAAAGACGAAAACGAAACTACCAAAAAATTATTGCAAAATGTACGTGCAGAAATGTTTGGTGATCAAGAAGAAATTGATGATGATATTCATGATGATGAAGAAGATATCGAATAAGGCTCAGCCTTATTTTTTTATAAAAAAAGCTAAACCAATTTTGGTTTAGCAATTATGAAGTTAATATTTTTACCTAGCTGCGATCATTTCTTTTCATAGCCTGTCATTACATTATTTTGTGCGTGTATAGATGTGTGTAGATTTTGCCCAAAATCAATTATTTCTCAGTTGTTTTGGACAAATGATTCTAATGAAAATTCATATAACAAATCATTGTCAGATTTGAATTTAAGCACTGATTTTGAATCCATGATTGATTGATATTGATCCAAGAATGTTTTGTATGTTAGTCTGCGTCTAAAATGTCTAGCTTTAGGTCATGGATCACTAAAAGTTAATCATAATGTATTTAGACTTCCTTTGAATATTTCATTTAAATTATTAGCATCAGCCAGCACGATTTTAAAATTATTCAGTTCGTATTCCTGCGCTTTTTTAAGAGCTTTAGCAGCCACGGTTGCATATTTTTCTAAGCCATAATAATTTTTATCTGGATTTAACCTAGCTAATTCCACTATCATTTCGCCTTTACCCATCCCTACTTCCACTATGCTATTAGAGTCAAGAGTTATAGGGTAATTATTTGAATCATAATAATATTTTGATTCTTTAATTCTTTGTTCTGCATTTTTGTCAAATCTTAGTCTCATGCGTTTTATTTTATAGAAAAATGAGCCTAGCAAAAATTTTTATAATTTATTAGCACTCAAGGGGGAAGAGTGCTAAAATATTATGTAAAGGAGGTTGTATGGACTTTAATTTAGATGATTTATTAAATGGCATGAACCCAAATGGAAAAAAAGAAGATAAAGAAGATGTACTAAAAAAATATGGTCGTAATTTGACTGATTTAGCTACACGTAATGAGCTAGATCCAGTCATTAACCGTGACGAAGAAATTCGTAGAATGATACGTATTTTGAGTCGTAAAACAAAAAATAACCCAATTTTAGTAGGAGAACCAGGTGTTGGTAAAACTGCTATTGTTGAGGGCTTAGCTCGCAAAATTGTGGAAGGTCAAGTGCCCGAAAACTTAAAAGGTAAAGATGTTTTTGAGCTTGATTTAGCTTCGCTAATTGCGGGGGCAAGTTTTCAAGGTCAATTCGAGCAACGTTTAAAAGCTGTGCTTAAACGCATTGAAGAAAGCAATGGTGACATTATTTTATTCATTGATGAAATTCACATGTTGATAGGTACTGGTAAAACGCAAGATGGTGCAATGGATGCAGCCAACATTTTCAAACCATTAATGGCTAGAGGCAAATTACACCTAATTGGTGCTACTACATTTGACGAATATAGAAAATATATTGAAAAAGATGCCGCTCTTGAACGTAGAATGCAAAAAATTGACGTTCTTGAGCCTACTACTGAAGGAACGATTGCTATTTTAAGAGGTATTAAAGAAAGATTTGAAAATTATCATAACGTTAAAATTCAAGATGATGCTCTAGTAGCAGCGGCTAAACTTTCATCAAGATACATTTCAGATAGATTTTTGCCTGATAAGGCTATTGATTTAATTGATGAAGCTGCTTCAACAATTAAAACTGAAATCAACTTTAAACCTGAACAAATGGAAAAAACTCAACAAAAACTAGCTATGCTAGAGATGGAAAAAATAGCCTTGAGTTCAGATAAAGATTCAAAAAGCAAAAACAAAGATCGCTTAAGCGAACTAGATAAATTGATTGCTGATGAAACCAAAATTTTGAGTGAATATGAAGCTAAATGAAATTCAGAAAAACAACGTTTGGAAAAAATTTCAAACGCTAAATCTAAACTTGAAAATTTAAAACACGTATTATCAATTTATCAAAAAGAAGCAGATTATGAAAAAGCTTCAAGAGTTTTATATGTTGAAATACCAAATTTAGAAAAAGAAATTCAACAAATGGAACAAGAAATCAATGCTTCAAATTCTTCATTGATTAAGGATACTGTTACAAGTGAAGAAATAGCCGCAATTGTTTCAAAATGAACTAAAATTCCAGTAACTAAGTTGCTTGAAAGCGACAAAAGTAAATTGTTGAATCTAGAAAAAGATTTAAAACAAAGAATCAAAGGTCAAGATGAAGCTGTTAGAGCAGTTGCTAGAGCAGTTTTAAGGGCTAAAGCAAGTATAAACGATCCTAACCGTCCGTTAGCTTCATTTATGTTTATGGGGCCAACAGGCGTTGGTAAAACTGAACTTGCTAGAGCATTGGCTTACACATTATTTGATTCAGAAAAACAAATGATTAGAGTAGATATGAGTGAATATATGGAAAAACACTCAGTATCTAAAATTATTGGTTCGCCTCCAGGCTATGTTGGTTTTGATTCATCTAACTCACTAACTGAACAAATTCGTAAAAATCCTTACACAATCTTGCTTCTAGATGAGATTGAAAAAGCTAACAGAGAAGTGTTAAATATCTTGCTTCAAATCTTGGATAATGGAACCATAACAGATTCAAAAGGTAGAAATATTAACTGTCGCAACTTGATAGTGATTATGACTTCAAATATTGGAGCAGATACAATTTTAAAACCTTCTGTCAATGAAAATACAGATCCAAAAGCATTATTATTAAGACATTTAACTCCAGAGTTTGTGAACAGAATTGATGAAATCATCAAATTCAACAAATTAAGTGAAAATGCCGTCAAAGATATTGTTGTTTTAGAGTTAGAAAAATTAGCTAAACGTGTCCAAGAAGCTAAAGAAATAAAATTGAATTTTACTGATAAAGCAATTGATTTTATCTCAAAAGCTGCCTTTGATTCGCATTTTGGCGCTCGTCCAATTAGAAGATTTATTCAAAATAGAATAGAAAGTGTTTTGGCTTACAAAATTATTGATGGTGCTATTTCAGCGGGAAGTGAATACACGATTGATATTTTTGCAGGAAATTTTATTATTAGTTAATAACTTAAATGGCTTAGGCCATTTTTGTTTGCAATTATTCAATACATAATTTGATATCATTTACAAAACGGAGGATAAATGAACCTAAAACAGCAAAAAACGTTGGCTTTATTAAAAGAGTTTATAGCAATTATGGAAGAACATAATTTGCAATATTCATTGATTTATGGCACAATGCTTGGAGCTATTCGCCACAATGGTTTTATACCCTGAGATGATGATGTTGATGTTGTTGTGCCTAAATCTACATATGATTTCTTGGTTCAAAATTATCCAGATGTATTTTTACACAATAAAAATAGCAACAATTTCTTGCTTTTTGGTAAATTCACCCATGATTTAGAAACTAATGAAGATGCAATTTTTATTGATGTGTTTGTTGCTGTGCAAACTAGTGCTAAATTAATTAAAAAATACACATCCTTAA
Organism: Mycoplasma simbae ATCC 49888; assembly: GCF_000702705.1. Taxonomy (GTDB): domain Bacteria; phylum Bacillota_I; class Bacilli_A; order Mycoplasmatales; family Metamycoplasmataceae; genus Mycoplasmopsis; species Mycoplasmopsis simbae. The sequence continues at coordinate 61,875 of NZ_JNJG01000009.1, read as the reverse complement.
ATAATCGAATACGCTATCTAAAAAACTATACACACAGACCTTTATTCAAGCGTCAATGAGGTATGAAAATACTCAAATTTGTATGTTTATGAACTTGACTAGCAAAAAAAATTACACTTGAGGAAGCGTACACAAAGCTTCATGATCCCAATGGTGACATAAGTTTAATAATCACATGACCGTTTAAAAGCGAAATACGCAAAAGTAGCTATCAATGTATTGATTTTAACAGTGTTTTCAAACATGATTTTGAAGATATACAAGCCAATGTATTCACTAATTATGAATCTATGCTCATTCAAACTTATGGTAATAATTGAAATATACCCAAAAAATTCGTTTTATCTACGCATCTAGGTATGTATGATATAGATGTGTTTACATTTAAAAAGAAGGTGAAAGATGAAAAATAAGCAACTTTGAAGAACAAAAGCTGATATCGTGGCAATGCAATCAAGACCATTAAGAGTATTAATGGTTGGTGATTCATTCATTCCGATGGTTGATGGTGTTATTAGAGTTATGGAAAACTACATTGAGCAATTTCAACGTAAAAACGTTGAGTTTTTAGTCTTAGCACCCGCCTATAGTGATTATGATATTAAAAATGATGAAAAATTAGGTTATAAACCTATGCGTATTAAATGTAGTCTTGTTCGCTGAGGTGGTTATCAGGTAATTAGAACCCCTTTAGTAAAAGAAGAACTAGAACAAATTGATAAATTTAATCCCGATATTATTCATGTTCACTCACCATTTTTTGCTGGAAACATTGGTTTGCAGCTGAAAAAACGTTACAATGTTCCACTAATTTTAACTATGCACACTAACTTTAAGGAAGCAATTACTAAATCATCAAATAGTGAATTGGTGGGTCAAATTGGCGGACTATTAGCACAACAATTTGTTAAAAATTGTGACTGTGTGTTCCACGTTTCAAAAACATCAATGCAACAAAGCGGTTTTGATTTAAATGTTTCTAAACACGAAGTAGTAAATAATGGAACTAAGTTTAAATATCCAAATAATGCCAGCGAACTAATAACACTTGCTAAAGAACGCTTTAACATCGACACAAACAAAAATAATTTATTATTTGTTTCGCGCTTTGTGTGAGAAAAAAACATTAAGTTTTTATTGGACAGCTTCAAACTTGTGCTTGAAAAAAATCCTAATTTTAGCCTGACAATGGTTGGTGGCGAATGACGCTACGATGAAATAGTTGAATACGCTAAACAAATTGGTGTTTATGACCACATCATTTTCACTGGTGTTGTGCGAGATTTTAACTTGCTAAAAGGATTATATTTATCACACGATTTATTTGTATTCCCTTCTGTGTTTGATACTTTTGGTTTAGTAGTTCATGAAGCTGCTTCACAAGGCTTAGCTAGCTTAGTAATAGAAGGTTCAGCAGCTGGCGAAACTATCACTGATGACGATACTGGTTATTTATGTGTTGAAAATGAGCAGGCTTATGCTAATAAAATTCTTGAAATTTTTGAAAACAAAATTCGCTTAAGAATTGTGGGTCAGCATGCTAAAGCCTTACCATTAAAATGAAGTGACATAGTAGATTTTTCAATTGAACAATACTATCAAGTAATAAAAGAATACTATAAAAAGTTTCGTTCTGAGCGTTTGGAGAAATTAGCAACTCAAATCCGCAAAAAATTTTCGCACACTTTATAGAGAATTTTTAATGCACGCAAAAGTGCATTTTTTATTGAAAAAATGTGTAATGGATGAGTAAATAATGTAAATTAATGCGAAAAAATTTTTGTAAATGTAAAAAAACATAGCTTTTAGAGCCAATTTTTTTGTTACATGTAGCCAAAAAAGTATATCATTAAGACGATAAACAAAAATGGTTATCACAACGTATAAAAAATAAAAAACATAAGATAAGAAAAGAGGATAAATACCATGGCAAAAATGAAAGCTTTCGTGGTTCGTTCACCACGTAATTGAAGCGTTGAAACAGTTGACATTCCTGAGCCAAAAGAAAAAGAGGTTCTAATTAGAATGGAAACAAGTGGAATTTGCCACACTGACTTACACGCCGCTAACTATGATTGATTAGTTGAGCCAAAATACCCATTAATTCCAGGGCACGAAGGAATTGGTATTGTTGAAAAACTTGGTCCAGGATGTACACACCTTAAAGTAGGTGACAGAGTTTGTTTAGCATGACTACACGATGCGTGTGGACACTGTGAATTCTGTTTAAGCGGAAAAGAAACTCTATGTCCAAACCAAAACATGTCAGCATATACAAAAGATGGTTCATTTGCTGAATACGCAATTGGACACGAAGACTTCGTAGGAATTGTTCCTAAAGACTTAGATGTTATTGCTGGTGCTCCAGTTGTTTGTGCTGGTGTTACCACATATAAAGCAGTTAAACAAGCTAAACTACACCCAGGTGACTTTGTTGCCGTAATTGGTGTTGGTGGTTTAGGACAATTAGCTATTCAATATGCTAAAGCAATGGGATACCGTCCAATTGGTATTGACTTGAATGATGAAAAAGTTGAATTAGCATTAAAATCAGGTGCTGAATTCGCATTTAACAGTAAAAAAGTAGACGCTGCTGAAGAAGTTATTAAAGTTACAGGTGGTGGTGTACATGCTGTTGTTAACACATCTGTTGCTACTCAAGCAGCAATTCAAGGTATGTCAATGCTACGTCGTGGTGGACGTCAAGTTTTAGTTGGTCTACCAGCTAAAGACAAATTAGGTAAAGACGAATTCCCTGTATCAGTATTCTGAACTGTTCTATTTGAACGTGAATTAGCAGGTTCAATCGTTGGTACACGTAAAGACCTAAAAGAAGCTTTAGACTATGCAGCTAGAGGGCTTGTAAAATCAGAAGTTACAAAAGTAGTTAAATTGGATGAGGTTGCTGAAATCTTTGAAAAACTTGAAAAAGGTGACTTCATTGGTCGTGCAGTAATCGACTTCAGAAAATAAAAAAAATTATCCTTTAAACGCTCGCAAGGGCGTTTTTCTTATTTTTTAGAACGTATAATAGATGCCATAAAAGATGCAAATATATGTTCAAAAAAACATATAAAATGCGAACGATTTCATTCAAATTTTCTATAATATAGATAGCTAGTTTAGCTGATAAAAAACAATAAATTTTTATCTCATATATAAAAAGATATTGAAGGGAAAAATATGAAAAAAATTATCGTTGTTGGTATGGGTAACGTTGGTTTCACATACGTAAATATCGCAGTTTGTAGAGGTCTAGAAGCTCAATGAGTATTCGTAGACAGAAATGAAGATATTTCAATTGCTCACGCAAAAGACTTCTCAGACATGGTGGCTATCATGCCAAGAAATGGTTCAACATTTAGACCAGGTACACTAGAAGAAGACGGTGCTGACGCTGATATTGTTGTTGTTTGTGCATCAATTCCAGCAAACAAAGACTTCTCAGACCGTTTAGCTTTAGCTGGTGCTAATGCTAAATTAATGGACTCATTTGGTTCAACATTGAAAAAAGTTGGTTTCAAAGGTATTGTTATCGTTGCAGCTAACCCATGTGATGTTATGGCTTCAGTGTTCCACTACGCATCAGGACTACCTGCAGAAAAAGTTATTTCATCAGGTACAGTTCTTGACTCAGCAAGACTAAAAAAACTTGTTTCACACCACTACAATGTAGACGCAGACTCAGTTACAGTATCTATTATTGCAGAACACGGTGCTTCAGCAATGCCTGTATGATCAACTGCTAAAATTGGTGAAACATCAATCAATGATTTACCTCAATTTACAGAAGAAGTTAAAGAAAAACTATACGAAGACAGTAAAAAAGAAGCCTTCGCAATTTTCTCACGTAAAGGAAATACACAATTTGGTATTGGTACAGCACTATACGAAATTACTTCAGCTATTGTAAACAACAAAAGAAGAATTATGACAATTGGTGTTAAATTACCTGATACATTCAAACACCCTGGAATTTACTTCTCAATTCCAGTTATCGTTGGTGAAAACGGTTATGAATACCTAAACGAAAAAATGTCTCTAACACCTGCTGAATGAGAAAGATTCGACAAAGCAGCTGAAGCTTTCTGCAAAGTTCACAATGACACACTAAGTCAAATTGGTGTTACACACAAATTCAAATAAGCAATTTTCGAATTGCTTTTTTTATTCAATTTTAGGAAACGAGGTGACCATCTTGATTGGTAAATTGATTTTATTAAAATCTAATTTAAAATTAATTCAGCAAAATAAATTAAAATCTATAACTTTTATCTATATTTTATTGAGTTTTTTGATATTTATATTTTTACCTCTAGAGCATATATACAAATTCATAAATTATGACAAATACATAGCTGACAATAGGCCATATTATCTGTGATTATATATATCCTTAATTTGTCTAGCTTTTATGTATTTGTTTGAATTAACATTGTCGCATTACATTTTTGGTAAACTAAACAAAAATATTGCACAAAATCATCAAATTAAACTTTTGAAAATAACAAATTTATTAATGTTAGCGTCTTATTTGCTAATCAGGATTGTTGATATTAGATTTGCAGCTTCAAGTTTTTGATATTCAACAGCATTTGGCATTAACTATTTATTGATTTATCTATACACAAATATATTTATTTATCTCCGTGTATTAAGAGCCAAAGATAACAATTATGAATACCGAGAAAAATACAATAGCATATCTTTATACTGACAAATTATCTACAATTTATTGATTTTTTCTTGACTTATGGCTAATTTAGTTTTTGCTGATCAATTCTACTCAATATTTAATCCTAAAGATCTTATGCGTACTGGATCATTATTTGCACCTATTAGCATGGTTTTAATAATTGTTGGTTGCTGACTAATCCGAGCCATAGTGGTTGGAGTTAACTTACATATTTACAAAGCGAGAATTAAACCTGCCTACCAAGCCCTAATGATCATAGTTCCATTTTGATACATTTAAACATTAACGATCTACTCAGATCGTTTTTTTATTTTGAATATTGATTCCTTAAAATTACGATTTCATTGACAACAATAGACGGATTAAATAGATTATTTAATATAATACATTAGCAAATAGAACATTTGTTATATAGGAGTATAATGAAAAACAAAAATATTGAATTTGATTCTAAAGAATATCTATCTAAAGTAGATGCTTGATGAAGAGCAGCTAACTATATTGCTGTTGGTCAAATGTATTTAAAAAATAATCCATTAATGAAAAATGGACTTAAATCTGATGATGTTAAAGTATATCCAATTGGACACTGAGGAACAATTCCTGGTCAAAACTTTGTTTATGCTCACCTAAATAGAGTAATCAACAAATACGACCTAAACATGTTTTATATCGAAGGTCCTGGACATGGTGGTCAAGTTATGGTTGCCAACTCTTACTTAGATGGATCATATACTGAATTATTTCCTAACATCACACGTGATGAAGCTGGAATGAAACAATTATTTAAAATATTCTCATTCCCAGGTGGTACAGCTTCTCACGCCGCACCCGAAACACCAGGCTCATTACACGAGGGTGGTGAGCTAGGTTATTCATTATCACATGCGACTGGCGCAATTTTAGATAATCCTGATTTAATCGCAGCTACAGTTATTGGTGATGGTGAAGCCGAAACTGGGCCATTAATGGCTGGTTGATTCTCAAATACCTTTATCAACCCTAAAAACGATGGTGTAGTTTTACCAATTATTCACCTAAATGGTGGAAAAATCTCTAACCCAACAATTTTAGCAAGAAGAAGTAATGAAGAATTAACCAACTTGTTCAGCGGATTCGGTTGAGAACCAATCTTTGTAGAAGTTGAAAAAGTTACTGATTATCACGCTGAAATGGCTGAAAAATTAGACTATGCTATTGAAAAAATTCTTGCTATTAAAGCACAAGCAAATAAAAAAACAGCTAGCGAACAAACTCGTCCAATTTGACCAATGATTATCTTTAGATCGCCTAAAGGCTGAACTGGCCCAAGTAAATTTGACGGCAATCAAATTGAAGGTAGCTTTAGAGCACACCAAGTTCCATTACCAGCCAAAGCTGGCGATGAAAAATATTTAGGTGAATTAAGAGCTTGATTAGAATCATATAAACCTTCTGAATTATTTGATGAGAATGGCAAACTTAAAGATGAATTCTTTATTGCGCCAAAAGGTGAAAAAAGAATGTCAATGAACCCAGCTACTAACGGTGGATTAAACCCTCAAGAGCTTAAGTTAAATGATTGAACTAAATTCGCTATTGAAGTTGGCAAACCGGGCAGTGTTATTGCTCAAGATATGGCTAATTTATCTAAATACTACGCTGACATTATTCTAAACAACCCAACTAACTTTAGAATTTTTGGTCCTGATGAAACTAAATCTAACAGATTATTTGATGTACTTAAGGTATCTGATCGTCAATGACTAGATTATGCAGATCCTGCTTTAGATGAAAAAGTTTCACCGGCAGGTAGAATCATTGACTCACAACTTTCTGAACACCAAGCTGAAGGATTTTTAGAGGGCTATGTATTAACTGGTCGTCATGGAGTATTTGCTTCATATGAAGCCTTTTTACGTGTAGTTGATTCAATGGTTACCCAACACCTAAAATGAATCAATAAATGTAGACCATTAAGCTGAAGAAATGATTTACCTTCATTAAACTTAATTGCTACATCTAACGCATTCCAGCAAGATCACAACGGTTATACACACCAAGACCCAGGTATGTTAGGTCACCTAGCAGATAAAAGCCCTGAAGTGGTCAGAGAATACTTACCAGCAGACACAAACACTCTTTTAGCGGTTAGTGAAAAAGCATTTAAAGAAAAAAATGTAATAAATTTAATAGTTGCTTCAAAACAACCTAGAGAACAATTCTTTAGTGTTGCTGAAGCTCAAGAATTAGCAGATAAGGGCTACAAAGTAATTGATTGAGCTTCAAATGTAAGTTTAGATCAAGAGCCTGATTTAGTTGTGGCAGCTAGTGGTACCGAATCTACTATTGAAGCTCTTGCAGCTATCTCAATTCTAAATAAACAATTCCCAGAACTAAAAATTAGATTTGTCAACGTTGTAGAAATTTTAAAACTAAGACACCCTTCAGTTGATTATCGTGGAATTAGTGACGAAGAATTTAATCAAGTGTTTACAAGCGACAAACCAATCTTATTTGCATTCCATGGTTATGAAAGCTTATTAAGAGATATCTTCTTTACTAGACAAAATAGAAACTTACACCCGCACGGATATCGTGAACATGGTGATATTACAACATCATTTGATATTCGTCAACTTTCTCACATGGACCGTTTCCACATGTCTATCAGTGCTGCTAAAGCAGTTTATGGCAATCAAGCAAACGAATTTATCAATAAAATGAATTCAACACTTGAATACCACACTCAATACATCCGTGAACACGGAACTGACATTGATGAAGTTAAAAATTGAAAATGAGAAGGTATTAAATAGGTGAAACTCACTCAATTGCAGTGAGTTTTTTCTTACGAATGTGGCCGCCTATTATAATACAAACAAGTGATATTTATATCATTTAATTTGATCTTTAGCAAAAAAAATTACAATTTGTGGAAATAATTCTTAATTTTTTCCACATTTTACAACTTGTATTAGATATATTTGCAAGGTAAGAGTAAAATTATTATAGAAAATAAATTCATGGAGGCAAATATGAAAAGAATAGCGATTAATGGTTTTGGACGTATTGGTCGTTTGACATTACGCCATTTATTAGAAATTGGAAGCGATGATATTCAAGTTGTGGCAGTTAACGACCTAACTGATCCAGCAATGCTAGCACACTTATTAAAATACGATACAGCTTTTGGTCCTTTAACAAATGATGTTAGAGTTGAAGCTGATGCCATATTTGTGGATGGCAAAGAAATTAAGGTTTTTGCTGAAAAAGACCCAGAAAACTTACCGTGAGCTGAATTAAAGATTGATGTTGTTTTAGAATGTACTGGCTTTTTCACTAAAAAACCTTTAGCCAACAAACACATTCTAGCTGGTGCTAAAAAGGTTTTAGTTTCAGCACCTGCTGGAAGCGATGTTAAAACAATCGTTTACAACGTAAACCACGATACTTTAACCAAAGAAGATCAAATTGTTTCAGCAGCTTCTTGTACAACTAATGGTTTAGCCCCTGTTGTTAAAGTACTTGTTGACAATTTTGGTTTAATTAATGGTTATATGACTACAATTCACTCAATTACAGGTGATCAAATGTTGCAAGATGGTCCACACAGAAAAGGTGATTTACGTAGAGCTAGAGCCGCAGGCCACAATATTGTGCCAACTTCAACAGGTGCTGCTAAAGCCATTGGTTTAGTTGTTCCAGAAGCTACTGGAGTGCTAAATGGTTCAGCATTACGTGTGCCAACAATTACTGGTTCAATTATTGATTTATCTGTTCAATTAGTTAAATCACCAACTGTTGAAGAATTAAACGAAGCATTCGCTAAAGCAGCAAATGAATCATTTAAATATAACACAGATCCGATTGTTTCTTCTGACATTATCAATTCACATTTTGGTTCAATTTTTGACGCTACTTTAACCAAAATTCAAGAAGCAAACGGACAAAAAATATATAAATTGTTCGCTTGATATGACAACGAAATGTCATATGTTTCCCAATTAGTAAGAGTTGTAAGACACTGAGCAAAAATTTCTTAATGATGATTTAAATGAGCCCTAGCTCATTTTTATTTATCCTATCTAAGTTGTATTCGTTTTGGTTTCAATTAACAAAAAATCAATCAATTTTCAATAAATTTTGTGTGTTAATATTGTTTTTATGTATTAACTTAATTGAAAACGGTATAACAACTATATTGATTGTATCTTTTCTATTATTTCAGTAGACAGACCTATGTTTACTTATGTTTAAGCCATACATATTACCAATTTTGCAATGTAATAACACGCGTTTGTCGTTTATTTCCTGGCTTATAAGTATGCACTCGGATTTAGCGTATACATTTTTTCCATTTGTGATTGGTTTAATTTTGAAATACTCGAAAAAATGTGGGTTAGTAATATTTTTTATCATTATTTCCAGTGCGTTTATTTTTTTACTGCTATTAAATCTATCTTTTTTATTCATTTCATTAGCAATATTGCTGTAAACATATTTGTTGCTCATAATGTCACCAACTAATTTATAAGGCCGTTTGGGCATTAAATTTTGTTTCACTAATCTTGTCAAGTTTAAAGAATGAATAAAAAATTTTGAATTTCAGACCACTTTAATTCTTATATTATGTGTAATACCTTCTTTACTCCATTTCATTAAGCTAAAAGAATTTAATTGTGAGTAAATCAAATATAGTGTAAATACTAATTCTTTATAAGTGTTGTTGTTAATGTTCATGTTAAAACATACTATGGAAACACACAAATTTTTAAAAAAAGGAAAAACTATCGTTTTTGTATTAACCATGGGGTTTATATTGTTCACTATGCAAAAGTCAGTGCATACTTTAGTGAGGTTTTGATTTTTATAGTGCATTAATATTTCATTTTGTAATACAATGATTGTTTAAAACTCAATATATAGTGTATATTGCTATATAGCTGTTGTAAATTTTTCATATTTATTTATAATGCAGGTTCATTCGCATCACATTTTGTTCAAGAAACTAAAAATCTTGACCAATCTGACTGGTTTATGCGATAATGATAGAAATAGATTTAATTGCAACTTCAAAAATACAGATTCACAAACCCAATTTGCAACACGACATAAAGAATATTTAGAACTAGACAAACTTAAAACAAAAGCCTCAGCAAAATTATAATAACTCTTAAACCTTAGTTTAGTCTAGAAAAGATGAACTAAATAGAAAAATAATTCAGGCTAGCTCAAAATTAGATAATGCCAAAATATTAGATTAAATTAAATAACGTTTAAAAAACCTGCTCATGCGAGCAAGCTTTTTGTATTCATACGAATTTGTCACATTATTAATCTAATTTACCAGATGATAAATGTTCTTCAATTTCATCTCAGCGAGTAAAGTTTGTAGGATTTATTTCAATACTATCCATTGTAACTAACATAAAATTATTATGGTTTTGCTTAATATGACGGTTAAAATATTCTAAATATATAGGATTTAGTGATGTGACCATGTATGCTTGCGGATAGCTTTGCATAATTGTACCTAGTTGATTAAACCAAATAATAGTTTTTTTATCTAAATTAATAGAATCATCAACTTTTTTAACAAATCTATCTATATTAAGATGATAGGTTTTATACTCATTATTTGTGTTTTTGGACTCAAATTTCATATTTCAATATGAACTAAAGTCTTGATAATCCATTAACTCTGGTTCATAAGCTAGTGTAAATATAATATTATTGAAATCATTTTTTGTTTGTCCATAGTGAATTCCTGGATATATTCTAATGTTTTTAGGATCATATTTTGCATTCATTTCAAATGATAAAACATGTGACACCTCGCTATAACCAACATTTAAATAATCAACTCTGGCTTGGTCAGCAAAAAATCTCTTTTGATTATAAACAAGTTTGTTTGTATTTAATGAGTAGGGTGTATAAGCTAAGTTTTTGTTTGAAGAGTAATTCAATTCCTTAGCTAAGCTTATGTTATCATCTGTGTAATGGTTACGCCAAAAATCGTTGTATTGTCAAATTGGTTTGACAATATCATATTTGAATTCCGACAGTTGTCTGTGTTCGTAGACTATATCACTCCAAAAATTTCTGTCAACTGACGATTTGGACTTATCATTTGGGAAAATGTTTTCCACAAAATGATTAATATTAAATTTTATATAGTTAAAATCTGCATTATTTTTGCTTAATTTGTTCTTTTTTGGATTAATTAAGTATTCATTTAAATTGTATTTTATGCTTTTGTTTCTTGAACGAAGATATTTGTATAAATATATAATATATGCAACTTTTGCCTCATTTAATTGTTTATTTTTATCTGGTGAGGAATTATTCAAAAATGTGATTAAACCGTTTAATTTCTGGTTAATATTGATTCAATCTCTAGCCAATATATTATTTTCGAAGGGATCGATATTTTCATATATATAGTTAAGTGCCTTGACAAATCTTTGTGAAAAATCATATCCTTTGTCATCAACAAAATGTTTAAAAATATGTTTTTCATTTACAGATATATTAGTCTTATCCTTAATAAATTCCTCAAATTCGGTTGGTTTGTTATTGACGCAGCTTACAGTGATTAAAGGTGTAAAAGTTATCGCCGATAATAAGATTGATTTTCTTAACATTTTGCTCCTAAAAACTCAAAAATTAACAATATATCGCATATATTATAGCGATACATGATAGAAAAATAGATTGATGAAGCTGGATAATAATTAATATTCTTTTTAGTTAAATAGAGCAATTAATGTGCTGAGTTGCTATAATTAAAAAATAAATATTGGAGGTTGAAATGACAAAATATTATTCAACAATGAGAAATGATAAATTTTTATTAGAGCCGCTTTGATTTGATGACCAAAAATGCTGTGATCTAATTTCAAAAAAACACGGACAAATTACTGAATTTGTTGAGCAAAAAGAAGCATATATCTATATTGAAAAAGAGCTAGACTACTATGGTTTAGTTGAGCTAATTGATAAATATATTCTAAGCTCACAAAGAGATTTGCAAATTAAAGTAGAAAAATTTGTACACGCTTCTTTATCAATTGAAGATGTAATCAAAGCCTTTTATTCAAGAGTACTTTTTTACGAGGCAACTTTATTCAACAAGAAAAAAGAGCAACCTAAAAAACGTGAGTTCACATTCTTGTTTAATGATGCTTCATACACTGAATTAGCTAACAAATTCGCAACTATAGCATTAAACAAAAACTCAGCTCGTAATTTGCAAGTTATGCCCGAAAACTATTGTAATTCTGAAATGCTAGCAGAATACATTAGAGATGAGTTTACTCAAAATAAAGACTTAGTGGTTACCGTTTTAAATAAACGCCAAATAGAAGATTTAAACATGGGCCTATTGCTTTCAGTTAATAAAGGTTCAACCTATGCTCCTAGAGTTGTGGTTATTGAATACAGCGGTAATCCACAAAGCGATGAAAAAGTTGTTTTTGTTGGTAAAGGAATTACTTTTGATACTGGTGGCATGAACACTAAAGGCTACCACATGGAAGGTATGAAATATGATATGTCAGGTTCTGTAATTGCAGCGTACGCAGTCAAAGCTGCAGCTGAATTAAAAATACAAAAAAATGTATCAGCAGTTATGTGCATTACTGATAACCGTCAAGACGGTGATGCTTCATTACCTGAAAACGTATATGAATCAATGGCTGGAATTTCTGTTGAGGTTACTGATACCGATGCTGAGGGACGTTTAGTTTTAGCGGATGGGCTTTACTATGCGGCTACTAAATTAAATGCAACTACACTGGTAGACGTTGCAACCTTAACAGGTGCAATGGTGAGAACATTAGGCTCACAATATTCAGGAATTTATTCAACCGATGAACAAAATTGACAAATTTTTGCTCAAGCTGCTAAAAACGCACATGAAAAAGTTTGAAGAATGCCAATGCATGAAGATTTTCACGAACCTAACACAGCAAGTATTGTGGCAGATTTAAACAACTATAATAATGACGAAACTAGTGACCACAACACAGCGGCAATGTTTTTAAAAGAATTTACCAACAACGTTCCTTACATTCACTGTGATATTGCAGGTACAGCCGATTTAAAAGGTAAACCAATGGGTGCTTTACTAGATACGTTAGTTGAGTTTGCAATATTAAAATAATTTAGGAAAGCATGAAAAAATATCTCTTACTTATTTCTACTGGATTGAGCCTAACTTCTGGGTTAGTTTTAAGTTCAGCTTGCAATAATACTCAAGAAAAAAAGACTGAAATTAAAAAACCTTCTGAACAAAAAGATACTCAGATAACTAAATCTGAAGACAGCAAAAAAACTAGCGAAGATAAAGGCAAGGATCAAAAAGAAGATAAAAAAGATGATTTAGGCAAAAAAGATAACACTGACAATAAAAGCGATGAAAAAGAAGATAAAAAAGATGAGGCTGACAAAAAACCAGAAGCCAAACCTGAAGATGTAAAACAAGATCAAAATAACCTTAAATCGCAAATATTAGAACAACAAACTCAATTATTAACTTTTGCCCAATCATTGAAAAATGAAGCTCAATATAAATATGAGTCATTGATTGACACCGCATACGAATTTATTCATAATTTTGGTTCTATTGAGTCTATGTCTAAAGATCCAAAAAGCCAAGATTTATTGAAAAAATACTCATCAGAATTGCAAAATGTGTATAAAACATTGAGCGAACAAAAAGAAACTCTTAAGTCACAACCTGATATTAAACCTAGCTGAGCTGGTGAAAATTATGACAAAAATAATCCTCAAAATACCAACACACCAGCTAATAGTAATAATGTTCCTGAATTAGATGCAATAAATGCAGTATCCAAAAAACAAAATGGTAGCGTTAATGAAGCAAACGCAGCAATTAATCAAGAAGCAATTGATTTTATTTCATATGGTGGTGACAGTTTTATTGAGTCGCTTGAAGATTTTACCTACACACAAGAACAAAAAGCAAATGTTAGAAACTTTTTAGAAACCAAAGTTTTAAAAGCTGGCATGAGTTTAAAAAACAAAATTGATGCTATTTTTGACTGAATTGCAACTAATGTTAAATATGCTAACGCCAATAATTTTCCACGTATTAATCCTTGAGAAATCATTCAACACAAATACGCAGTTTGTGGTGGATATAGCTCTTTATATAAAGAATGACTAGACATGATTGGTGTTAAAAGTGTAATGGTCATTGGTTGATCTTCAGCTGGAGATCACCAATGAAACTTGATTAAAGATCCAGAAACCAATCAGTGATATCATTCAGATGCAACCTGAGGTTCAGTGAGCCGTAAATATGAACGCATGGATTCACGCCAAATTTCTAATGACCATAAAGCCATTAGAGTATTGAATTACACATATAACTTTGAAAATAATCAATATGAATACTGAAAAGGCGTAGCATTGAAAAACTCAAGTGCTCAAAATGTAATTGTTCCAGACACTTTAGGAACGTTTAAAGTGCAAAATATTGCCAATACAATCTTGAATTCACAGAGCATTAAATCTATTCAATTAGGTGGTAATATCAACAATCTTGAATACGAAGGAACAAAAGGTTCACTTGAAGCAATAACTGCAAGTGAAACTAACCCAAATTATTCTACTTTTGACGCTCTTTTATACAGCAAAGATTTTAGTCGCATTTTGTATACACCTTCAGCATATAAACAAAATAAAATAACGTTGCATCAACGTGCTAGTCAAATGTATGACGCAAAAGATTTATTTAATCTCGCTTCATTAAAATTTATTGATGTAGAACCTGGAAATTATTCATTTGCCAGCTATAAAGGTAATTTATACAACAACGACTATTCTCAACTTTTAGCAATCGCACAAGCTAATTCAATTTTACAAATTCATGCAAATACAAAATTACAAGGTCAAGAAGTTTCATTTAAGGATAATCTTAGAATAATTAAATTAGACGAAGGCATCAGCATTATTCCCGCCGAAGTATTTAAATATTTACCAAATTTACAAAAAGTTTATTTACCAAATTCACTAACAAGCATTGATCCTAACGCTTTCGTGAGTGTTTCGCCACGCACTAGTTTAATTACAAAAAGCTTTAATCAATTAGTAAGTGAATTTGCAAAAAGAAATAATTTTGAGTATATTGTTGAATAAATTATGCAATTTTAGTTTTTTAGCTATTGAACGCCTGGAGGCGTTCTTTTTGATATTTTGTACACGTTAAAACGGTATAATGAAAAATATACAATAAATACAGTTATGTATTATAATATAGCAATCTATATAAGGAAGGTATTATGAAATCAAAGAAGAAATTTAGTGCTGTATTAGGTATTATTAGCTCAGTGGGTTTAACTGCTACAATTAGTGCAACAGCTCAAGCTAATCAACCAACAGCCAATGAATATGATATTTATCCAAATGTACAAAAAATTGAGTACAATGGCAAAAAATACATAATCACTGACAACGTTAATATTGTGTATGAAGATGGAGTTGATCAAGCTACTATTAAACGTTTAGAAAGCTCATTGATTTCAAAAAACATTAGTTTTAGTAGATCTAGACGTGTTATTGAAGGCAAAACTAACATTCTAGTTGGTACTAAAGATAACGCAGATACATTAGTTGATGAATTAGCTCAAGCCGATAACATTCAATTTAGTGATGAATTAAAACAAAAAAATGACAGTTACATTCTAAACAACGTTACTAACAAAATTACTCTGTTAGCTAAAGATAACAAGGCTGCATTTTATGGTGCTACAACTTTATGACACGTTTTTAGCCAATTGAATGGTCAAGAGATCAAAGAATTTAGCATTGAGGACTATGCAGATGTTAGAATGCGTGGTATTTTTGAAGGCTTTTTTGGCTCACAATGAACCAAAGAACAAAGAATTGAGTATTTAGAGTGAGCTTCACACTACAAGCTAAACAGCTACGTGTATGCATCTAAAGAAGACTCAAAACACTGATTACAATGAAGAGATTTATATTCTCAAAGTGAATTGGATAATGATATTAAGCCTTTAATCGAAAAAAGTAAACAAAATCACATAGATTTTGTGTATACATTACACCCATTTGCAAGACAAATCCCTACAATTGCAAACTATGAAGCTGATTTAACTGCTTTAAAAAACAAATTTAGCCAAGTTATTGAAGCTGGAGCTCGTTCAATAGGTCTTTTAGCCAACGATTTTATTAAGCCTTTCTATGAACTTCAAGGCGATAATTCAGGTGATAACAAAGCTCAAGATGCAAGAAGAAATGCAACCTACAAAGAATACCAAAAGAAACTGCTGGAAGATTTAGTTGCTTGACTAAAAGAGCTTAAAAATACATATACTGATCTAAACACTAACATTAAATTATTGGTAAATGAATACAAATCCGAAGCTGATAACTATTTCAATACTTTACCAGTCGAAGTTGAGATTGTTGTTTCAGGAAACAATGTTAAAAATATTAAAAACTACGATGAAAACGCTTACTTAGAAAACTTTAAACAAACCGCGAACCGTAAACCTGTATTACTTTTTGACTGGGCGGCAAACGATAAATCTAAGGCAAACCTTGTTTTAGGTGGTTTTAAAGACACGTTCACTACTCAAGATCGTAAAGACAAAATTGATGGTGTTTTAGTGTCTCCAATGCAACAAGCACAAGCTTCAAGAATTGCACTATTTGGTGCTGCTAGCTATTCATGAAAAAACTGAAATAATGAAGAACAAATTGCTAAGACATTAGATGCTTCATTCAATCACTTAATCAATGGTTCAAAACTAGAAACTCAAGAATCAATAGCACTAAGAGAACTAGCTAAACATTTAGTTAATAAAGCTAGTGATTCAAGTGTTAAACTAGAAGAATCAGTTGAACTAAAAGAAGAATTAAACACATTTAAAGCCAAATTGGCTGACAAATCATACTCATTAGAAGAAATTGATTCTTTAATCAATAAATTCAAAGCAGTTGTAAAACATGCTACAAGATTACAAGCATCAAAACAAAATGCTAAATTATTAAAAGAAATCATGCCTTGAATTAATTCTGCTAAAGATTTATTCAATGGATTAGCACTTTATCTTGAAGCGCTAAAAGAAAATAAATCAGCAACTAAAAATGATGATTTATACACAGAACTATACAATAATGCTTTAGAATTAATTGAAAAATCACGTTCATACCGTTTCAACTACTTAGACTATTCATTTAACGCTGAAGTAGGTTCTCAACACATTCAACCATTGCTAAAAGAAGTAAAAAAAGTTGCAACCGATATTTATAATGAAATATTGGATCGATCACACTTTAATGCAACATTTAGCACCAATAGACAAGTTAAACAAGGTTCATCAGGAGATGTTTTTAGATTAGACAACACAAGTCAAGAAGTATATAGTAGTTCACATGATGGTGCACATAACAGAGTTAAAAAAGATGACTATTTTGAAGCAACGATCAATAAACCAATCACTCTAAATTCTCTGTACATTAAAATGGGCGATGGCAACGATAAGTTCAAAAAATTCAAAATTCAATACAAAGTTGAAAATAGCGAAACATGAACGGATTTAAATGGACACACAGAAGTTAATAAAACTGATAACACTCCATACGAAGTGAACGGCCTTAACGTTCAAAATGTAGTTGCAGTTAGAGTAACCAACTTAGAAGAAAACACTGAAAATTCTTGATTAAGAGTAACAAACTTTGTTATAAACTCAGAAGAGCAAAAAAATAATTCAGGAATTAGTGTTGCCAATGCTAATAACCCTCAAAACCTAATTTTTGGTAAATTACACAAAACCAATATTTCACACTTTAATGACTATAGACACAACTTGGGCAACTTTGATGGTGACTTAAATACATCAACTATTATTGCCGGTTCTCTAGATAAAGGGCAATACATTGTATATGATTTAGGTGCTGAAGTAAATCTAGAATCAATTAGAATTTACGCAGGAACTGCCTTTTGAGACTACCCAAGAGATATTGATGTATATTTCTCAACAAAAGACACGGAAAACGAAGCTGATTGAACAAAAGCTTTTGAAGTTGGCGATGATAAAATTGACACCAACCAAAACCTTGACTTATACTTAACTGAAGAAGGTGCAATTGATTTAAACTATCCAAACCAAAGATACTGAGGAAATGATAATGTAGGTGGCGGTCGTGCCAGATATATTAAATTTGTGCTTAAAGCTAACTACCCTGAAGGTAGATGATTCAACATTACTGAAATCGTAGTTAATAAAGGAACATACATCAGCCTAGAAAATGACTCAAGATTCAGTGGAAATAACCATGCTGAAGTTGACAAAAACTCTACACCAGCAAAACTTGATGATAACTACTTAAATACAGCTTATACACCAGCTAAAGCTAATGGTGATTTAACTTACACAGTAAAAGAAAATTACTTCAATAATAAAGACTTAAGAATCATCACTAAAGGTGAAAACTCAAATGCGGTTGTTAAAGCTATTGTTGTTGATAAAACAACAAACCAAGAAAGTGAAGTTGAATTAGGTACATTGTCACACGACGTTACTGACTTTAGATTGCCTTTAGGCGAAAATCAAAAAATTAAAGCGCTTAAATTTGCTTGAAGCGATAAAAGACCTTCAATTGCTGAAATTCAAGCAATCGATACAAACACAAATACAAACGTAAATAAAGACGAATTGACAAACTTAATCAATACTCAACCAACAAATTATGATTCTTGAACACAAGATTCTAAAGATGAGTATGAACAAGCTAAACAAATTGCACAAAACGTAATTAATTCACCTTATGTAAAACAATCAACTGTGGATTCAGTGAAAAAACTTGTTGAAAAAGCCATTGCTGACGCAACAAGTAAGGGTAATTACGAAAAACTGCAACAAATTGTTGATACTAAAATTTCAAATGATGATGAAATCTATACTCCAGATTCATATTCTAAATACCTAGACGCTTACAATAATGTAAAAGTTGCATTGGATTCAAAACAAAATTTAACTCAAGAACAAATTGATGATTTAATTGCTAAATATAATGAGGCTAAAGACGCATTAGCGGACTCTGATTTACAAAAACAAAAAGCAACATTAAACACTAATAAATTTGATGCTTTAAATGAAAAGCACTTTGAAGCTCAAGGATATCAAGATCTAAAAACATTAGTTGAACAAATTAAGCAAAAAGTTGCTGATACAAATACAAAACCTATTGAATTTAAAGAATTAAACACAAAATTTGATAGATTAGTATCTAGACTAAAACAAAACGATTTAGGTAAAATTGCTTCTCAATATAACGATACAAAACAATTGGCAGATACTTTCCTAGCTAAATTTGAGCTTAAATGACCTGAAGAAGCTAAATTAGTTAAAGATTCTTTACAAGCTAATGAAGCCATAGCAGCCAATTCAAACGCAACAAAAGAACAACTTCAACAGGCTTTAGATCAACTTAAATCTGCTTTAAATCAAGCTAATGAGCAAAGAGATAGCAAAATTTATGAACTAAAACAGTTAAGTTTTAGTCAAATTTCAAACGAAAATGGAATTTACACACCAGAGTCATATAAACCTTATCAAGATACTTTTGCAAAATTAAACAACTTGTTGCAAGAGCCAGCGCAAATTTCAAAACAAGATGCAAACGCAATTATTGCTGAAATTAAATCTAAACAAGATGCTCTTGTACTTGCTGCTGATTCTCTAGATAAAGCAAAAACAACTGCTAGATCAATTTTAGAGCAAATAAAAGACAAAGGCGATTTTGCCACACGTATTGATAATGCTACCCAAGAAAACATTAAAGCTTTACTTGATGAATTATCAACTAAATTGGCTGAACAAAAGCTAAGCGAATTAAAACAAGCTAGCGATTTAGTTAAAGCTAAAGTTAATTTAATCAAAGATATTACTAAAAAACAACAAATTTTAGATGAGTTAGATAAAGCATTAACTACTGATCAAACATCAGTGCTTGATCAGCAAGCTGACAAAATTATCATTTTTGAAACTAAAAAAGCTGAATTAGAAACAAAACTTGATCAAGTAACTAACCAAGCACAAAAAGACGAGTTTCAAGATGAAATCAATCAGGCTAAAACAATTGAAAAATTAACTGAAATCGAATCAAAAATTAATGATGTAATTTCAGCAAGTAAAACTGAAGATTCAAATAATGCTTCAAATGTAACTCCAAGCACAGATGAAACAAAAGGCTCAGGTTGATATATCTACATTATTTTAGCAGTCATAACACTGGGAATTTCTGTATTAGCTGGTATATTAATTAACCGTCGTAGAAGAAAAAAACAAAATTAATAAATTAACCAAATATTTTTAAAAAACTAGCTATTTCAACAGGCTAGTTTTTTTATTGAAAAGCTTATTTATAAGGCAAAAAGTCAAAATGTGGAACACTTCCACAAAAATTTTTAGCTATTTTTGGCGGGAGTATAATTTTTGCTATATAAGGAGATAGTATATGAAAAAATAAGTAGCACAAAACATACTGAGGTTGAACAATTAAGATTTG
The DNA here is from genome assembly GCF_000702705.1 of Mycoplasma simbae ATCC 49888. Lineage (GTDB taxonomy): Bacteria > Bacillota_I > Bacilli_A > Mycoplasmatales > Metamycoplasmataceae > Mycoplasmopsis > Mycoplasmopsis simbae. The sequence continues at coordinate 41,633 of NZ_JNJG01000009.1, read as the reverse complement.
ATATAAATAATAGTTCAAATGGATCGGATTACAATTTTGAGATTAGTCTATCAGAATTAAAATATTATTTAGATGTATTGTTAAATTATATATTTTACTTAAGCTCTGATTATCTTGAATTATCGCAATACACATCAATTAATTCAATAATCAAAAATCACCCACGAATTCAACCATATCTGAAATACATTTCGAAACTAAGACAAATATACAAAAAATACGTAATAAATAACCATAATTGAGAACTTGTCTCAACTTTTGATGAGGTAGCAAATGAAAATAGTTAAAAATGCATTATTGATATCTACGCCAGCATTATTTATTACTTCTTCTGTAGTTTCTTGTTCAAATAATCATTAAAAAGCAACTGATTTAATTAAGACCAAACTGCATATAAGTGAGGGCGCTAGACCTATTAGTGATGCGGTAGACATCAAACTTTTGGTTGATGTGTTGCAAGGGGAATTGAATAACCAACAAATGAGATTGCTAAGGGATAGAATTTATGATATTTTATATGTAAGTCATAGTGATAATGAAGTGCAACCTTTCAATGATTTGCTAAAAAGTATTTATTTAGATCAACAAATGTTTAAAAAAGTAATAATATTTCGGAGCTTTCCGCTTGAATAATAAATCCAAAAATTAAGAAAGAAATATTTGACGATCTATATAAAAATCATCCTGTTGAAATTACATTATTAGACCAAAAAATACCCGAAATCATTGATAAAATTAAATCAAATCCAACAAATAATTCTAGCTATAATGATTTCAAAAATTTATCTAAATTTGCATTGATGAGCAAACTAGAAAATATTAATATTCCATATGATCCCCAAAAAATGTTAGCTAATGATGATTTTAATGCCTCAGATTTACGCTCGCGCATACTTAACAACAACTTTTCTTCAACAAATAAGTATGTAAAAAATAATAGGCTTGTAAGTGTGAATATAAATAAATTATATTTCAACTGAAACAACCCAAATGAAAGCAGTAAATTAGATGATAACTCAGTAGCAACGTTTGTAGATATTAATGTAAAAGGTAATTTTGATATCAACGAATATTTAGTTGACTACGATATTCAAACTCTCAGTGGAATCAATTTTATAAGATTTTTCTTAATTAAAAAAACAACCCTAAAAACCGTTTCTGATAATGAGCAAATAAACTCTAATATAAGAATAGATATTTCAAGTTTAGTTTCGCAATATAAAAATCAAAAAGTTGCCGTTTTTGTCGATTTTGCTAATCACGAATCTTATAAATATAAACTAGATTTATATAATGAGTTTAAAAATAATTGATCATTTTTCAATGATTTGTATAAATTAAATAGCCAAACATTGCTAATAAACTCAAAATCCTTCTGATCTGAGAGTAAACATGGATGAGCTGAAATAATTAGTCAAGATCCATTAAAACCTCATGAGGGTTGAAGAACTCCTGTTGTAACAACAAATTAATTTATACGTTTTGCTACACAAATAAAGATACGGTATTAATGTTTAAATGTCAAAAATTATTTTGTACAGCATTAAGATGATGCATTAAATAAATCTAACAAAAAATTAACATCTGAAAAATGTTAATTTTTTGATTTTTTTAAAACAAAATTTATTGAAAAATTACTTTTTGTTTATTAATTGCATTTCAATAAAATCTGCAATTCAGTCTTCATTTGATGTTTTTTGTGAAACAAATGTAGCACCATTCAAAGCATTTTCCATTGAGTTTAACGGAGCACACGATAGAGCTGCTACTTCAAAAGTAGGTGCATCGTTATTAGCATCACCAAAAGCAACAGTTTTAGTAAGATCAATATCATAATCTTTGCTAATTGACACTAAGGCTAAAGCTTTTGAGCTTGGTTCACCAACATCGAAAAAGTTTTTTTGTGTTTGTACCCCAATTAGTGATTTAAAGTTTTTAACATACTCAGCAAATTTTGCTATGTCATCGACTTGATGTGCATCAAAAGTTACTAAAATTTTGCATATTTTTTTATCATCCAAAAACGATCTGCCGGGATTAAGTTTTCAAAATTCTGGTTTCATCATTTTTGAATAATCTCTAGTTTTAAAATCTACAGAATTTTCAACATTAACTCCCACCAATCCGTTGCTTCAAAATACATAATAACCAAGATTTAATTCTTCACACTTATCCATTAATAAGTATGCATCTTCATGTTTAATATTGAAGTTGGAAATCATTTGCATGCTTTTGTGGTCATATACCATACCACCATTAGCACATAAAAATGGTTTATTGTAAGGAATTTTATCTAAATAATTATCTAGCATAAAAATGGCTCTACCAGTAGCGATACAAATATTTTTACCCATTTTAGCTAATTTATTTAGCATTTCTAAGTTAGCCGGCACTATATTTTTGTTTTGATCTAGTAATGTACCGTCCATATCAAAAACAAATGTATCAAAATCATTAATGCTTAGTTTTTGCTCAATAAAACTAACGTTTTGATCTATTTTTTTGATTTTTGCAACTATTTCTTCACCAGTATTTTGATTAATAATTCTAAACAAACATACTGGATTTAATTCAGCAATATTATCAATTTGTAAATATTTAAGCAATTGTGTTTGTTCAATGCTTAAATCACGTTTGAATTCATTAAATAAAATATCTGATAATTTAATTTGTTTTTTCATAATTTACTCCATAATTCTATTGCAAATATTTTATTACATTCCTGCTTAAATATCATTAATAAATAAGGTAGGCGCATTAACAAAAAAAGTTTTAAAAAATTTTGCACTTCGTTTTTATGTGTTATAATAATCTTGCTTTTAGCACAAAAGACAAGCGGAGAAGTAGCTCAGCTTGGTAGAGCGCTTGGTTTGGGACCAAGTGGTCGCAGGTTCAAATCCTGTCTTCTTCACCATTGGGGGATTAGCTCATTTGGCTAGAGCACCTGCCTTGCACGCAGGGGGTGGTGGGTTCGAATCCCATATCCTCCACCATTATGGCGTTGTAGCTCAGTTGGTTAGAGCGTCCGGTTCATACCCGGAAGGTCAAGAGTTCGACTCTCTTCGACGCTACCAATATGGAAATCTAACTGTTATGGACCTATAGCTCAACGGTTAGAGCAACCGGCTCATAACCGGTCGGTTACCGGTTCGAATCCAGTTAGGTCCACCACGGGTGATTACCCAAGTCCGGCTGAAGGGACTAGTCTTGAAAACTAGCAGGGGCTTCACGGCCCGCGGGGGTTCGAATCCCTCATCACCCGCCATTTGCCTAGCAAAGGCACCTATTTAAATCCATATCGCGGAGTGGAGAAGCTCGGTATCTCGCAGGGCTCATAACCCTGAGGTCGTTGGTTCAAGTCCAACCTCCGCCACCAATTGGTTCAGTGGTAAAGTGGTTAATACGTCTCCCTGTCACGGAGAAGATCGCGGGTTCGATTCCCGTCTGGACCGCCATGGCTCTGTAGCTCAGTAGGTAGAGCAACGGATTGAAGCTCCGTGTGTCGCTGGTTCGATTCCTGCCGGAGCCACCATATGATTGTTAAATCGCCCAATCGGGCTTTTTTTATTGCTTTTTATATACAAAAAGCAATATTTTTTGTAAAATTACAACATAACTTTAATTATTTGTCAGGAGGCGTATGAAAACTAAATTTATTTTTACAACCGGTGGTGTTTTAAGTGGACTTGGAAAAGGTGTAACTGCCGCTAGCGTTGGTAATTTATTAAAAGCTCAAGGATTTGACATTTTTGTGCTTAAGCTAGACCCATATTTAAACATTGATCCAGGGGTTATGAACCCAATTGAACACGGTGAAGTTTATGTAACTAGCGACGGAGGCGAAACTGACCTTGACTTAGGCCACTATGAGCGTTTTATTGACGTAAAACTTACCAAAGAATCAAACTTTACAACAGGAAGAATTTTTACCCGTATTTTTGAAAAAGAACGTAGAGGTGATTATCATGGAAAAACCGTGCAAATTGTGCCACACGTTATCGATGAAATCATTGACATTATTTTGTCTTTAGCAGATAAAAAACAACCTGATTTTATGCTAATTGAAATCGGGGGAACTGTTTGTGACCTTGAGTCAAACCCTTACATTTATGCGATCAGTAAATTTGCAAGTTTATACCCTAAAAATGTAATGTTTTCGCACTTAGCGTTTATCCCTTATTTATCAGCTTCTAAAGAATACAAATCTAAACCTAGCCAGGTTTCAATATCTTCATTGCGTTCATTTGGTATCAACCCGCATTTATTATTACTTCGTTCACAAGAAGGGATTGAAAGCTCAATTATTAAAAAAGTCAGCGAAAACGCTTTCATTAAACCAGAAAATGTTATTAACATTCCTGACAAGGCTAACATTTACGAAATTCCACTATTTTTAGAAAAAAGTGGAATTGTAAAAATTATTTACGAGCACTTTGGAATTGAAAAAGAAATCGATCCAAATGCAAATAAAACATGAAACGAATTTACCAAAAAATATCTAGCTAAACGCGAAAAACCACTTAATTTATTGCTTGTTGGTAAGTATACTGGCTTAGAAGATGCATACTTATCAATCATTTCATCTTTAAAAATAGCTGCAGCTCACCAAAATATTGATTTAAACTACACATTAATTGATTCTAGCGATATAACTCCTAAAAATATTGATGAAAAACTGGCTGGTTATGACGGTGTAATGATTCTACCCGGCTTTGGTGTACGTGGCTTTTATTCAAAAGTTGAAACTGCTGAATACACAAGAACACATAAAATCCCTACTTTAGGTATTTGTTTAGGTTTTCAAGCTATGTCAGTTGCTCAAGCACGTAGACAAGGTATTGAAAACGCAACAAGTAAAGAGTTTGAAGTCAAAGGCATTAAGCAAGAATTTGTTTTAACTCCATTCTACGAAAATGGCGAAACAATGAATTTAGGTGGAACTTTACGTTTAGGTGAGGATAAAGTTCAAGCATTACCAGGAACTTTGGCGGAGCAAATTTATGGTAGTGATGTAATTTACGAACGTCACAGACACAGATATGAAATTGCAGATAAATACCGTAAATCTCTTGAAGATGATGAATTTGTTTTCTCAGGTATTCACCCAGAATTAAAAGTGGCTGAAATTTGCGAAGTTAAAAATCACCCATTCTATTTAGGTGTTCAATACCACCCAGAATTTACCACTCGTGTAATCAAATCTAACCCTCTTTTTGACAAGTTTTTAGAAGCAACCTGAAACAACAAAAATAAAAAATAATTTAATATCAACAAGGCTTAAACGCCTTGTTTTTTTGTCTTCATACAAAATTTTTTGTTAAATTACCTAAAACATGATATTTAAGTAAGCGAATAATTTTTTGATTTTTATACAAAAAACGTGTATGAAATACTCATAAATTGCTAATTTAGGCAATATTTGGAATTGTTTCCAATTTTTGCATATTGACAAACAAAAAAATGAACTTAATTTGTCAATAATTTATAATTTTAAGCATGAAGATAAGTGTACTAGAGCATGGGTTATTTGATTATAGTCAAGACAATTCAAAAACATATAACGATGTTTTAGAATTGTGCAAATATGCCCAGGATCTAAATTATTATTCATTCTGAATCAGCGAGCAACACGATGTTGGTTCGCTAGTGATATCTAGTCCGCTTATCCTTCTAAATCATTTAGCAAACAAAACAGATTCAATTAAACTTGGTTGTGGTGGAATAATGTTAAAGCATTATCCTTCATTCAATGTTGCTGAGCAAATAAATACACTGAATTTATTGCACCCTAACAGATTTATCTTTGGATTTGGGAGCAACGCAGGAACTGAAAAGGTTAAAACTTTGTTCAATACTGTTCAAGATAGCAATTCTTATTATCAAAAATTGCTTGAGGTTGTTACATATACTTCTAAAACAGAGCGTAATTTCTTAAAAGTTAATCCTCACATTAACAAAGCTTTTACGCCAGTGATGCTTATCACATCTGAAGAAAGTGCAATTTTTGCTGCACAAAATGGATTCAAAATAAATTATGGTTGATTTTTAAATCCATCAAAAATTTATGCATCTGCTGTTATAAACACCTACATCGACACATACAAAAAAATTTGGGGCTATGAGCCTACAGATATTGGTTTAAGCGTTAACGTTGTTTCAGGCGAAAATACTGAATCTATAGACCTAAACGCAAAATTATTGGCTCTATTTAGACACAACTTTAACGCCTTTGAGTTTTATCCAACAAAAGCAATATTAGACCAGTATGTCTTCGATGAAGATAGCAAAAAACTTTTTGATAAGTTTTACCGCAATGTGTTCAAATTGAGTTCAGTTGAGGATGTAAAAATGCTAGATGATTTATGCACACAGTTAAAAGTTGATCACTTAATGGTGCTGCCAACAATGCAAAATTTAAGTGATCGCAAAAGGGCTTTAAAACTTGTTGCTCAATATTTTAAAAATAGAAACGGAGATCAAAATGAAAAAGATTATTAAATACTTAATTATTGAAAAAATCGAAGGAAAAGACCAATACTACTTGAGAATGACCCCAGAAATGCAAGATGATATTGGAACTGTTGGACATGTTCAATTTAAAAACACAGACAAAACTAAATTACACACAAATGATGAATTCTTAGCGCTAGAAGCTTCTAAAGCAGTTTTAACTTTAAAAATGCCACTAGACGCAACTGTTGTGGAATGAAACAAAGCAGCATTAGACAAACCATCATTAGTTAGCTCACACGATGATTCACAAAGCTGAATTATGATTTTAAGCGATATTGACAAAGATGTTTTTGCATCATTAGAAGACTTTTAATATGTCAACAAATATCAAGCAACTTTATAATTTAATTGAACAAGCTGAAGCAATAGTTCTAGGTATTGGTTCAGGTATGACAAGCGCTGATGGCATTGGTTATACCGGGGCTCGTTTTGAGGCAAATTTCAAGGATTTTATTGACGAATTTAAGTTTTTAGATATGCTGCAGGCCAGCGTTTATCATTTTGACAATATTCAAAATTATTGAGCATTCCACTCAAGATTTATGGAGTTAAACTATTTTGATCAACCGGCAAGTGAAAGCTTTTTAAAACTTAAAGAATTTTTAGCTAATAAAAATTATTTTATTATCACAACTAACTCAGATAATGCTTTGGAAGCTGCTGAATTTGATGAAGATAAAATCTTTTACATTCAAGGTAAATACAACTTGCTACAATGTTCACAAATGTGCCATAACCGCCGTTATTCAAATGATGATGCGGTGCGTAAAATGATCGCTGAACAAAAAAACATGAAAGTAGATTTGGATATCATTCCGCGTTGTCCTGAATGCAATGACTTCTTAGAAGTTAATAAAAGACTAAAAGGCAAAGGGATGGTTGAAGATGAACGCTTTTTTGGAGAAAAAGCAAAATATGAGTATTTTATTGAGCAAAATAAAGATAAAAAGATCTTATTTTGAGAAATTGGCGTAGGTTATTCTACACCAATGCTAATTAAACATCCATTCTGAGAAATGACCCAAAAATATCAAAATGCACATTATTTAGCAATGAATAATAAATCTTATAGATTACCAGCCGAACTTAAACCTAAAACTACAGTCTGAACTCAAGATATTAAAGAAACTATTGCCAGCTTATTAAAGGAAGAAAATGATTTTAGTAGAACCAATTAGAAATGGCAAATACATTAAGGATGGAGCTTATTGGCTAGCGATTCAAATTTGAGCTATGAAGCACCTTAAACTTGATGACACAATTGTGTTTCCAAGTGTTGCTGATCCACACATTCAAATTGGCTATTTCCAAAACCCTGAAGTTGAGGTCAACTTCAAATATTTAAAAGAAAAAAACCTTGAAATTGTACGTAGAAATACTGGTGGTGGCGCAATTTACATTGATTCAAACTCAGTTAATGTATGCTATTTAATTCCCTATAATGAACACGAAAGTATTATTGGCAACTACGCTAAATTTTATGAACCAACAATTGAAATTTTAAAAGAGTTAGGTGCTAAAAATGTAACTCAAAGCGGCAAAAATGATTTAACAATTGATGGCCGTAAAGTTTCAGGTGCTGCTATGATGCTAGTTGACGACATTATTTATGGTGGCAACTCGCTTTTATACAATGTTGACTACGACGCAATGACTGATGTTTTGAATCCAAACCGTAAAAAAATAGAAGCTAAAGGTGTTAAATCAGTTAGACAACGTGTTGCTCCATTAAGCGAATATTTTGATGAACAATACAAACATTTATCAATCTTTGAATTTAAAGATTTATTCATTAAAAAGCTTTTCAAAACAGATGATTTATCAACTATAAAACGCTATGAAATGAGTGAAAAAGACTGAGAGCAAGTTGATGAATTAGTTAACACCAAATACAAAAACTGAGACTGAAACTATGGTTTAAGTCCACGTTATGAATATAACCGTGATGCACGTTTAGCTATTGGTACAATCAATTTTTCTTTAGCTGTTGAAGGTCAAAGAATTGCTAAATTCAAAATTAGCGGAGACTTTTTTACCAAAAAAGATTTAACTCAGCTTGAGCAAGACATTTTAAGCACTAAAATGACTGTTGAAGATCTTGCACAAGCTTTTGCTAAAGCAAATGTACAAGAATACTTTTTCAACGAAGTTAACCCATTGGAAATTGCCAAAATTATCATGGATGAGGAATAAAAAATGAGTAAATATGCTAAATTATTCGAACCTTTTGTTTTGAATAATCATGTTTTAAAAAACCGTTTTGTACTTAGTCCCATGACGCTGAATTTAACCACAATAGATGGGAAAATGACTCCTGAAGAGAGTGCTTATACAGCACGAAGAGCCAACAGTGCACCTTTACAAATTAGCGGCGGAACATATTTTGATGAATTTGGCCAACTTTTTGATTATGGCTATAGTGCCAAAAGTGATGAAGATATAGAATCGCTAAAAATACTGGCAAATTCAATGAAATCTCAAGGAAATTTAGCGATTTTGCAACTAGCACACGCTGGTAAATTTTCACAAGCTAGCCTAAAAAAATACAAACATTTGTATGGCCCTTCATACGAAAAAAATTTTTATCCATTTGAACATGAGGTTTTTGAATTAAATAAAGCCCAAATTAAACAAATTGTTCAAGATTATGCTGACGCCACTTTGAGGGCCATAAAAGCTGGCTTTGACGGCATTGAAATTTCAATGGCACAACGTTTATTGATTCAAACTTTCTTTAGCCGTGTTGTTAATAAAAGAAAAGATGAATACTCAGTTGAAACCTTTGAAAATAAATCAAGATTATGTTTAGAAGTAGTTGAAGCAATACGCAAAACTATTGATAAATACGCAAATAAAGATTTTATTTTTGGCTTTAGAGCCACACCTGAAGAAACATACGGCGATGTTTTAGGTTATACTGTTGAAGAATTCAATCAATTAGTTGATAAAGTCCTTGAAAAAGGAAAAATTTCATATTTAGCAATTGCTAGCTGGGGTCACGATATCTACTTGAATAAAGTGAGATCAGAATGCGAATTCAAGGGTCAACTTATCAATAAAGTTGTATATGAACACTTTAAAAATAGATTGCCGATTATTTCATCGGGTGGCATCAACACTCCTGATAAATGTTTAGAAGCCTTTGAATATAGTGATTTAGTAGGCTTAAGTTCAGTGTTTGTTGCTGATCCAGAATTTGTACACAAAATCCAAACAGATCAAATTGACAAAATTAATTTGAATTTATTGCCAGAACAACTTGATGACTTAGCTATTCCTGCGAACTCATTTAAAGGGCTGGTTGGAATGTTTTCTAAATGTGAAACTATCCCTGTAAGTTCGATTGAGCAATTAGAAAAAAATTCAGTAAAAGAATAATAATTTCAGTAAATATCAGCAAAAAACGGCTGATATTTTTGATTTGCTAACTTGCGGGCAAAATAATAGTTTTGGTATAATATAAAAATTAATTATATTAAGGAGCAATTTATGGAGAAAAACTATAAAGATACGCTAAACATGCCCAAAACTAACTTTGATATGAGGGCAAATTTAGTTAAAAAAGAACCTGAATTTAGACAATTATGACTTGATAATGAAATTTACCAAAAAGTATTAGCCAAAAATAAAGGCAATGCTTCTTTTGTGTTGCATGATGGTCCTCCATACGCAAACGGAAGCTTGCACATTGGACACGCTTTAAACAAAATTCTTAAAGACATCATTGTTCGTTATAAATCTATGAATGGATTTTATTCTCCTTTCGTTGCTGGTTGAGATACACACGGATTACCAATTGAACACAAGATGTTGCAAGAAGCAAAACTTAACAAAAACGAATTAACCCCATTGGAGTTAAGAAAAAGAGCTAAAGAATATGCTTTAGGGCAAGTTCAAGCCCAAATGGAACAATTCAAGCAAATGCAACTTTTAACTGATTTTAGCAAGTATTATGTAACTTTAGATCCTAAATTTGTTGCTCAACAATTGAGATTATTCAAAAAAATGGTACTAGATGGTTTAGTTTATAAAGGCTTAAAACCTGTATTTTGATCTCCTTCTTCTCAATCAGCATTAGCTGAAGCAGAAGTCGAATATAAAGATATTGATAGCCCTTCAATTTATGTTTCATTTGAACTTGTACAACCTTCAAGTGCCAACCTTCAAGCAGGCGATAGATTAATCATTTGAACAACAACACCATGAACTTTACTTGCTAATGCCGCAGTTGCTTTAGGTGAATCATTTGAATATTCACTGGTTAAATACAACGATCATAGATACATCGTTGCTAGCGAACTTGTAGAAAAAGTTACTAAGATTTTTGGTTGAGAAAATTATGAAATTATCAATTCATTACCTGCAAGCGAAATTTCTGGGTCTAAATACATTAGTGCACTAAACAATAATTTAAGTCCAGTAGTTTTAGGTCACCACGTTACTCTTGAATCGGGTACTGGTTTAGTTCACATTGCTCCAATGTTTGGTGAAGATGACTTTTTAATCGGAAACAAATACGATTTAGTCAAAATTATGCATATCAATGATGATGGTAAAATTAGTGAACTAGGTGGCAAGTATCAAGGTGAATATTACTCAAAAGCCGATGAACAAATAATCAACGAATTAAGCCAAAGAAATCTTCTTGTGCAAGCAGGTAAAATAAATCACTCATACCCACACGATTGAAGAACACATAAACCAATTATTTTCAGGGGAACTCCGCAATGATTTGTATCAATTGACAAAATTAAAGATAAAATTATTGATTCACTAACTGATGTCAATACATATCCTGAATGAGCTAAAAAACGTCTTACAAATATGATTCAAAATCATAGCGAATGAACAATCTCACGTCAAAGAACATGAGGTGTACCTTTAATTATTTTCTATGATGCTGATGAAAAACCAGTGTTTGATGCCCATATCTTTGATCATGTTATTGAATTAATTGAGCAAAACGGTGCAGATATTTGATGAGAAAAACAAGCTGATGAATTATTACCTGACGAATTCAGAGGTAAAGGTTTCACAAAAGAACAAGACATTATGGACGTATGATTTGATTCAGGATCTACTTCCCTAGCCGTAGATATTGATGACCAAATTGAAGCTCCTTATGATTTATATCTAGAAGGAAGTGACCAATATAGAGGTTGATTCAACTCTTCACTAATTAACTCTGTTGCCTTTAGAGGTATAGCTCCATATAAAAATTTAGTTTCACACGGTTTTGTTTTAGATGGTAAAGGTGAAAAAATGTCAAAATCAAAAGGTAACACCGTTGATCCGTTTAAAGTTATTCAAAAACACGGTGCTGATATTTTACGTTTTTGAGTAGCCAACAGTGAGTACACAAATGATGTAACCATTTCTGATTCCATCTTGAATCAAAACTCAGATATTTATAGAAAAATACGTAACACAATTAAGTTTTTACTAGGTAATCTTGATGGCTTTAATTATGAAGCTTCACTGCCACGTAAAGGTGTGCATGCGTTTATTAAAGAGCAACTTGAATATGTGCGTGCCAGCGTGCTTAAATCATTTGATGAATACAAATTTATTAATGGTATTAAGCTTTTAAATAACTACGTAATTGAGCTTTCTAGTTTTTATCTAAACATAACTAAAGATATTCTTTATGTTGAAGAATTTGACTCAATTAATCGTCGTATGACTTTAACTAACCTATACGAAATTGCAGAGTTTTTAATCACAATTTTAGCTCCAATTCTACCAACCACCGCTGAGGATGCTTATCAACATTTTTCAAAAGAAAATAAACAAATTTCAGTACATTTAGAAGCAATTCAGCGTGAAAAAGAAGTTGATACCAAACTAATTAAACAATGAGATGAATTCTTTGAATTAAGAGATGAAGTTAACTTAGCAATTGAAAAAGCAATTAAAGACGGTTCAATCAACCGTAGTAATGAAGTTAAATTAACTTTAAAACCTAAATCTGAATTTATTGAATCATTGGATTTGAAACAATTATTAATGGTTGGTTTAGTTGAATTTGGCGACGAGTTAAAAGTTGAAACATTTGAATCTTTAAAATGCCAAAGATGCTGAAATCACTTCTTGCCAAGTCAAATTCAAAATGATTTATGCCCATTGTGCAATAGAGTTATAGCTTCAAGAGGAAATAATGAGTAAAGAAGTTGATGGCTTAAATGTTAAAGAGAAAAAAACTTGATCAGATCGCAAGCAAGATTTAAAAGATAAATTTAAGCATTATGGAAATGAATTAAAGAACAAATGACAAAATAACAAGAAAAAAATACTGATTAATTACTTGATTTTTGTGTCAATTTTCTTGATTTTTCTTATTTTTGACCAAGTTACTAAATCTTTATTGTTTAAATGACAAGACTATGAAAACTTTAAGGGTGATCGCACTGTTTTGTATGTAAATGCTATATTTGGGATTCGCTCAGTTGAACACCACGGAGTTACCATTTTGCCCTGAAAAGGTAAAACAACCGTTTATATTATTCAAGCACTTAGCGTAATTATTTTTCTAGCACTATTGGCGGTTCCATTTTTAACTGATTCTAAAACGATGATTATTATGTTTGCCTTGATTGCATCAGGTAATGTAGGCAACATGCTTGATAGATTTATGTTTTCAGGTCATGTTAAAGATATTATTTTTGCCAGCTTTCTAGAGAAATGGCAAGGCAGGGAACTAGGAACATTCAACATTGCCGATGTGTCGCTAGTGTGTGGTTCTATTGGTTTAATACTTTATTTCTTTATTCAATTGATTGCTGAATACATTGATGAACAAAAAGAAAAAAATGCACTGGCCACAAATCAACATTCACAGCAAGAAAATGTTGAATCTAAACCAGAAACTAAAAATGAGGATTAATCCTCATTTTTTCAATAAAATTCAATAAAAAATAAGGCAAAAGCCTTATTATTCTACATGTCTTTTTAGATTAAAGTATGTTCTTTCGCCATCAAAACGCGATGTTTCACCTAATTCTTCTTCAATTTCTAAAAGTCTATTGTATTTAGCAATACGATCTGTTCTTGATAATGAACCTGTTTTAATTTGGCCTGTATTCAAAGCAACAGCTAAATCAGCTATTGTTGTATCTTCAGTTTCACCTGAACGGTGCGACACAACGCATGTAAATCCAGCTTTGTGAGCTAGCTCCATAGTGTCAAGAGTTTCACTTAGCGATCCGATTTGGTTTAATTTAATCAAAATTGAATTCATTACATCTTTTTTGATTGCTTCTTTAAGAATTTCTTGGTTAGTTACCGTTAGATCATCACCAACGATTTGTAATCTGTCACCTAAACGCTCTTTCATAAGTTTAAAGCCATCTCAATCAGATTCAGCTAAACCGTCTTCGATAGAAATAATTGGGTATTTATCAACTAATTTTTCATAGTAATCAACCATTTCTTCGGTTGTGTATTCTAACTTAACATTTTGTAAATGTTCAAAACCTGGACGTTTTTCATCAATAGCTTGTTTAAGTTTTTTAAACACATATTTTTTATTGACTTCATCATAAAATTCACTTGATGCTGGGTCCATAGCAATCGCAACCGCTTTTTCACCTCTAGTGGCAGGCACTAGTCCAGCCGCTTTAATAGCTTGTACCATGTAGTCTAAAACTTCTTCGTGTGATTTTAGGTTTGGCGCATATCCACCTTCATCGCCTACAGTAGTTCCGTGTTCTTTTTTCAGTAATTTTCCTAGATTGTGGAACACTTTATTGGCCATTTGCAATGCTTCTCTAAAGCTTTTTGCACCTACTGGCATAATCATAAACTCTTGCATATCTACGGTGTTAGATGAGTGTGCACCACCGTTCATAACATTCAACATTGGCACTGGCAATGTTCTAGCATTTGTACCACCGATGTATTTATATAATGGCAATCCGCATTCTTGAGCAGCTGCTCTAGCAACGGCCAAAGAAACTCCTAAAATAGCATTAGCACCCAATTTTGTTTTATTTTTGGTGCCATCCAATTCGATCATTTTTAAATCAATAAATCTTTGGTCACTAACTTCATAACCAATAATTTCTGGTGCAATTATTTCATTAACGTTTTTAACAGCTTGCATTACGCCCTTGCCACCATATCAGTTGTCTTTAAATTCTGGGAAGTTTGCATCTCTAAGTTCGCAAGCTTCTCTAGTTCCTGTTGAAGCTCCAGAAGGAACCATTGCTACTCCAACTGCATCAAGCTCAGTAACTACTTCTACTGCAATTGTAGGATTTCCTCTAGAGTCTAAAATTTCTCTAGCATAAATATCGATAATCTTTGACATATATACTCCTTAAATTATTTTTCGATTTTAATTACTTCTACACTATTATTAATTATAGTCGATTCAAAGTCGTTAAGCTCAAATAATTCTTTTTCAAGCTCTAAAACAGCACTTAATTGCGGTTTTGTCACTGGCTCTTTAGGCGCAAACATTTCACAAGTTTCATTAGCACTTACTATGCTTATTGGGTATGTGCCAATTTTTTTAGCAATGTTGATTGTTTCAACCTTATCTTTGGTTAAAAGAGGTCTTAAAACCAATTTTGAGCTGGATTCATTGATCACAGATAAAGATTCAAGTGTTTGTGAAGCTACCTGACCCAGATTTTCTCCGTTTGAAAGAGCAATAAAATGTAGTTTGTCGGCCAATGTAGAAGCTAATCTGTAAAAACTTCTACGCAGTAAAGTGATTTTAAAGGCAGGCTTAGATACTAAGGCAATATAGTTCAATATTTGTGAATAATCAATTAAATAAAACATTGCTTTGGGTTGATAATTTGTTAAAACACCAATAAGTTGTTTCATTTTTTCAATAGTTCTTTCGTCAGTTTGGGGTGGAGAAACAAAAGAAAGAAAATGTACTTCTAAGCCTCTTTTCATCAATTCAAAGGCCGCTACAGGCGAGTCAATTCCTCCACTCATCAAGTGCAATACGCGCCCAGAAATTCCAACTGGTAGGCCACCTAAACCGATTGTATAGTCTTTAAAAATGTATGTGCTTTTGTCTCTAACTTCAACATTAATAGTGCAATCAGGGTTATGTACGTCAACACCAATGTGGCTAAATTTATCCAAAATATATCCGCCTAGTTGCATATTGATTTCTTGAGAACTAAGTTCAAATTTTTTGTTATTACGTCTAGCTGCAACTTTAAATGTTTTAGTATTTGAATCAATTAAATTGCTAGCAGCTTGAAAGATTTGATCTTTATCATTTTCTACTTCAATTACTGGAGAATAAGAGCTAATTCCAAAAATATATTGAAGTTTTTCAAGGTTGTGCTGTGAATAAGAAAGATACATACGGTCAAACTTTGCAATTGGTTTTTCACCAATAATTTTAGTGATATTACGTGCCAGAGCATCAATGAAATTTTGACGGTTTTTGCCCTTTAGGGTCAGCTCGCCGTATCTAATTAAAATCTTAGTGTACATTTAATTTCTCCTTTTTAATTGTATTGATTAATAATCTGTATGCTTGTGAGTAATTTTTTGAATTAATTTTTTCGATAGCTATATTTATATTGTGATCAACTGACTCGTTTTCAATGCGATAGCGAGCAATTTTTTTGATTATTTCTCCGCACATAAATTCATATGTTTTTGCTTTAGTAATTAATTTGTATGTTTGTTGCATTTTTTCAATAAATTTAGCTAATTCCACTGAAATGTTTTGACTTTTGCTACTAAATATATATTGATGTAAAGATACTAACTCATTGAACATTGACTCGTTTTGAGTGCTATTTTCCACGCTAGCACGTTGAGCGATAATGCTTAAATATCAGCTTTCAATAATGTTTAAATAATATTTGTTGTATTCGTGGTGCATTTGTAATGATTCAAGTGATAAAAGTAATTGATTTAACTCATTAGCTAGCAGCAAAACCGAATCTAGTTGGGCTTGAAAATCAATCAGAGCAATTGTTTTTTTGCTTTGTAGACTGTCAAAAGCCTTTTGCAAATCATCAATCAATATTTGCGTTTTAGCTAATAAATGTTGTCAAAGTGAATGCTTGGTTGGCTGAATAAAATTCTCTATTCTGTTAAGCATTTCTTGAGATTGAATTGCAAATTGAATAATAGTTGGATAATTTTGACTGGCAAAATCAATAAAAGATTCAGTATTTTTATTCGTTTTATCGATAATGTAGTGTAGGAATAATCATTCTCTGATTAAAGTTATTGTGTTTTGGTATGGCGTATTAACAAAATTGTCTTGAATATTAATTAGCATTGCGTTTAATTTAGATAGATTTGATGCTTGATTTTTAATATTCTTAATATTATCGTACAACATAGGTAAATGTTTAAATGCCAATCATTCCATGTTTTCAATATGACTTACCTTGTCAGCAAAAGTTCTTAATCTTCGATCATGAGCATTTAATTCAGCGGAAACATCTTGAATTTTTTTAGATTCTTTTTGCTGCTCTAGCAATGTTGTTTGTTGTTTTAGTTTTTTTAACTCTTCGCTTATTGATTTATACGAAACAGGAATTTTATCTTTGCTTTCTTCAATAATTTTTTCAAGAGTTTTGATCATTTCATAGGCATTAAGAGCCACAATCTCAATTGTGTTTCAGTGAGTGTTTAGAGTGTTGCTTAATGATTCAAATTCACTATTTAATGTGACAAATTCTTGAAAATTTGTTTTTACTTTTGGGTAAATTAGTTTTGCTTGTTTGAGATTGTATTTTGTTATTGAAATGTTCAAATTCTGCATTAGAGGTGAAATTGTTTTGGTGCAATTTTGCATTTGTTTATATAAGTTAATTAGCTTTTGCTCTAGATCAATGGGCAAATTCACTGTTTGCGAAATTGATTTAAAACGCTCTAGCGTAGCAGAATTATTTGAGTTGCTGTGTTTGATTTTGCGTGCTCATTTTTCAATATTTTTCTTATAGTGTTGCAATTTATTTTTTCTAATGGCTAAATAAATAAGCAAGCCTTCAATAGCTAGTGCAACAGTAAAAATAATAGCAATTAAGGTATAAATCAGTATGGTTTTAGTATTAGTCATATCATTTAATTATAATTAAATATGAATAATAACACTCATTTTATTGCTTAAAAAATAAAAAAATCTGCATACGCAGATTAAAGTGCACTGGATTATTAATTGTTACGTGAGTCTAAACTTTTGTAGCCTTCAACGATTTTATCTTTGTAGAAACCGCATTTTTGGCAAACTCTGTGTTGTTGAATATAACTTGTACAGTTTTTGCAAGCTACTAGGTTTTGAGGTGTTAAAGCATCGTGAGTACGTCTTTTGTGTTTACGTTGTTTGGATGTTTTACGTTTTGGAACAATAGCCATGATTCCTCCTTTTAATATTTATAAGATCTTAATAAGTTATTAAAATAACGTAATGTAATTATAAGACAAATTGTTTAAAACGTAAACAAAAAGACAATCATAAATTATCCAATTAATTAGTTGATTATTAGACTAAAAAATACACTCATCATGCAACAAGTTGTCATTAATTAGTATATTACTTTAGTAATCAAATTTTCTTTTTTGAGGAGGCAAAATGACGCATTCATTTTTACTAATTGTGGGAGTAATGACCGTTTTGGCTGTTGTGGCAACCATAATCGAAACAATATCAGCTAAAAAAATTGGCGGTTTTGCCCTGGCAGGACTTTATACAACAATTTCATATAATGTTTTCGATAACGTTACTAAAGGGTATAAATTTGACCAAAAAATGTTCGTTTTCTTAACATCGAAAATGAAAAAAATACTCGCTTATGCAATCTTTTGTCTATCTTTTTTAACACTTTCTTATATAGCAATAGCTATTGTAGGCGCTACCCAAATCAAGAAAAATAACGTTGATATTACTTTAATTTTAAAAGACCCTGTTAATGTTGTTGTTTGATCTTTACTGTTTGTTTTGTATGGTTTAATTTTGTTTAGATATTCAGTATCGATTTATTATGCTGTTAATTCAATTAATAAACTTAAAAAAGCAAGTGAATTGAGTGATTCTTTAGATTCAGAATTTATACATAACACGCCTAACAATAATACTAATTTAACATTGTCAAATTATTTTTCACAAGACTCATTAAATTTAAACACCGAAGTTATTAACGTTTGACGCTACAACTTTTTTATGGGCAAAATTTCGGCTTCAGCTAAAGATGTAACTAAATTCATAAAAACAAACAATATTGATGATTTCCAGACGCAGCTATACTGTTTATTGTTTGGTAAATTTGGTAAATTAAAAACAGAAGCTACTTTATCTCTGGAAGAGTTGCAATTTATATGGACAAACCGCAGTGAAATTTACAATCAAATTTCTAAAAAATAGATAATCAAACAGTCTTTAGGCTGTTTTTTTCTTTTGTAGAATATATAATATTATCTATGAAACTTGAATTGATAAATGCAGTCACATCGCTAGTTAAGATTTCTCAACCTGTCATGATGGCCAACACTTTTGATTATGAAATGGAAGATTATAAAGATTTTAACTATGCTCAAAGCAAAGTTATTGATGTTTACACTGAAAATAAGGATTTTTTATTAAATTTTGTTCGAGAAATTACCTCTAAAACTACACTAAGTAGCAAGCAATTCAACGCTATGAATATGGAAGAAAAAGCCAAACTTTTTTTCAAAGTATTAAACTCATACAAAGAGCAAGGATTAATTACAAAATCAGATGTTGATTTGATTTTATTGCATAAAGATCAATTTGTAACAAAAGTAAATGATTCTATTAAAAATGGCATTACTTCCTATGCAAATGATTATTTCAAAAATCTCCGCGAGATAAAAACAGAGATTGGTTCATATTATGATAGATTAGTTACTGACAATGAGAAGAACTATTCTGTCAATATTGACGGATCGGCAAGCACTAAAGATTTATTTAGTAACATCGAGAAAATTAAAGAATTGGCTCAATTAGTAAAAAGCACTGATATTAATGAGAGATTAGAATTTATAAAAAAGATTAGAACGGTTTCTGCATCAATTAATGCAATTGTAATTTTAGGGAGCCTCACTTCAGGTATTGCGAGTTTTTTATCCATTATAACAGGGGGAGCGTTAGTGGGTGCCGCTTACATCTTGGGTATAAGTATATCGGCATTGTCAAGTGTTTCCAGTCTTTTGGAAACGTGAGCTTCTATGGAAGAAAACAATGTGAAAAATATAAATTCATTCGCTAAAATATTTGCTAATCTAGATGAATATACTCCTGAAAAGTTAAAATTTAAAGTAACAAAAACCGCTTTTAAAAAGGGTGTTGTGCTCACACAGTCAGTAATGCTGCTATACAAAAACAGTAAAGTTTTAAATACAAATGCACTTAAACCTCCATCGATTGCAACACCTATATTGCAAGCTTCTGGTGCTTTTTTTGCATCTGCCGAACTTGCCGAAAACCTAAAACGCGTTGAGTTAATAAACAATGCCTTTGTTGATTTAGAAGCGGCAAGTGATAGAATATTAAAATTGAGTAAGTTTTTAGATGATGAACGCTGGGTTGTAGTTAATGAAACGCCTCAAACCAACTCATATAATTTAGGAGGCGTAGGCGGAGAAAACACGGTGTTTAGAAACATAAAAACAGGCGAAGAAAAATCCATTTCCGAAATGCTAAAAATGAGCAAATTTGAGTTACGTTTTTATAAATTAACTAAGGTATTTGACAAAAACAAAGGCTGATATATCAAGTCTCTGCCTAATAAAACAAAGGAAGACAACTTAGGGTAAAATAATGAACGTAGATTTAATATTTATTTTACTTAGCGCATGATCTTTATATTCTTTTACCACCGGTTTGATTGTTATTTCGACTATTGTTATAGTGTCTAGAAAAATTAAAAATAATAGTTTTTTAGGATTGTACATTACGCTACCGAAAAATATATTTAAAAATGTTAATAATGGTATACGCTATCCTGATATGATATTTACATATTTCATCAAAAAGATTTCATTTTTACTTAAAATAACTGCTATTTTATTCGCTTTACATATTTTATTATTGATTGCAACTTTGTTGTTAGGTGTTTTTATATTTAGTGGCTTTACAGGTGATTTTTTTAAAGAATCTGCTAGAGATATTAGGGATATATTTTACGTATTCGGGTTTATACTTTTAATCTTATTTTTTATATATCTTTGCGTTGTGTTTTTAAAAATGTTAATTTCCTATGCTCTGTCTAAAAAAAATATTATAGCCGCACAAGAACTTAATAAATTTACAAATTCTGATAATATCCAAAGTGAAAATTTCGATTTTTCAGACCTTAAACTTGAAGATTATTTTATAGATAATTTGTTGCAAATGTCTATCGAAGTTCATGATCCGATACTAAAATTGTGGCACCGTAAACGGATTACATTAGATTCTAGCTATCTAACTAATTTTATTAGCGAAAACGACTACGAAACTTTTGAAATCAATTTACATGTTTTGTTACTTGCATCAAATGGTATTTTAAAAAAAGATGACAAATTGATAACAACTCGTGAAATAAGCTTTGTGTGATCAATGCGAAAAGAGATTTTTGCTCAATTAAATAACTAATTATTTATTTTTGTGTACGAAATCTCATTATGGAATTTGTAATTGCACAAAATTTATATAAATTTTATACTTTGATTATCAGATGCTTTAAATTATGCAAATCTTGTTTGCAATAATTTAAAGAAACAACATAGGATAAATTTAATATGACTCTAGATATTATGTTTATAATCTTTATTGTATGGCTGGGCTTAATTTGTTTGTATTGATTTACAATACTGGCAGTTAATTTGCAAATTAGCAAGAAAATTTCAAGCATATTTTTGATTTCATTGGTAATTACATTTCCAAAAAATGTTTTTAAAAACCTACATAAAGGTAAACGCTATAGCGATTGAATATTTACTGATTACAATGAGAAAATTTCATTTTTACAGCGCAAATTTTACTTCGTATTTTTATTAACCATATTTTATTTAATATCAACGTTGCTTTTTGCATTACCGTTCGTTATACTTAATATAAATTCTGATGATTTTGCACCAACAGTCGCTAAAGACATAAGATCGTTATGAATTGTTGTGGTACCTATTTTAGCGGTTTTGTTTCTTATTTATATATTTTATGCTGTTTCAGGACTATTGGTCAAATGCTTTAAAGCAAAACATATTGTTCAGATAGCTCAATCATTGAACAATGATTTGCAAGCTAGTGCAATTGAGGATGAAAGCATCAATTCTGTAAATTTTGAACTAAAAGACTACTTTTTTGACAAACAATTTAACATGACCTTTGAAATTAATAACCATATCCTGAGATATTTCTATGGAGAAACGATTAAATTAGATTCACAAGAAATTACAGAATTAGCTATGGGGGAAGATTTTGAAGAATATCAAAATAATCTATATTAGATATTGTTTACAAGCGGCGATAATCTTAAAAATAAGGAAAATCAACCTATTTCACTACAAGAATCTTGCTATATTTGATCCAAACGTATTGAAATATTTAACGAAATTGTGACTGAATAACAATTTAAGATAATGATTAATATACTTTATTCTAGGGTAGCTGTACGCATTCTTACATATTAATATATTGACGCAACAAACATGCTGTTATTTACTTGAACAATTACTGTAATATATAAATTAGGATAATCATGCACAATAGAATCATAGTTTTTTTAGCAAGTTTAATATTTTTTATTTTGTATACATAATCAAAAACATTATTAATTGATGGTTACTTAAAAATATAGGTGGAAATCTATTTCAAGGATATTATATGGATGCATCCAGATACATGATATCAAGTATACAATCACGCAATCACGTTAACCAAAGACACTACGATTATCTTTTAAAATGTTTAAATAAATTAATTTTTTCCTGAATCATTCAATTAATTAGCTTAATAATTTTGGTTATTATAGTTTTAATACCAATCCTATATTCCGTATTATTTGAAGGCTCTGGTATTTTAGGTTCATTTAATTCACAAAAGATATTAGATATTGTTTACCCAGCAATTGCTTCGATTTATACTATCTTATTTTTTATCCACATACTTGTTATCTTGATAAAATTGATTCATACTAAAATCCTTCTTTTAAAAAGTGAAACACGTATTGCAAATGACGATGATATTTATAAATCGAAAGAAAGGGTCGATTTAAGTAATTTAAATATTAAAGATTATTTTGATGACAAGCAGTTTAAATTTAATCTAGTGATTGACAACTTAAATTTCACTTGATTATTCAAGAGTCAAACAATAGTAAAAGCTTCAGTTTTATCTAATTTTGTATTTAATAAAAATTTTGAAACTTTT
This sequence comes from Mycoplasma simbae ATCC 49888, assembly GCF_000702705.1. Classification (GTDB taxonomy): domain Bacteria; phylum Bacillota_I; class Bacilli_A; order Mycoplasmatales; family Metamycoplasmataceae; genus Mycoplasmopsis; species Mycoplasmopsis simbae. The sequence continues at coordinate 18,760 of NZ_JNJG01000009.1, read as the reverse complement.
CAAAATAATCTTTATATACTGTTATTTTATTCAAATATAACGCCTTTAAATGATTCAGACTCCACTATTACAGAAGATGAAAGACTTTATATTTGGTCCAAACGAAAATTCATTTTTAATGAATACATAATAAATTAGTATTTTCATTTTTGAATAAATAAAAATTAGTTATCATTAGTTAAAACATAAAGAGTTGCTTAGCTTGACAGCTATGAGGCATGCCAACCCCAAATAATGGAAGGTGGAACGTCAGGGAGTATAAATTACTCCAACATGTTCAATGGTTTGTGGTACACAACTCTTTTGTTTTACAACAAAGGAGTTTTTTTATGAAGTTTAAAAAATTATTTACCTCAGAGAGTGTAGGCCAAGGTCATCCAGACAAAGTGTGTGACCAGATTTCAGATACAATTTTGGACGCTTACTTATCTCAGGATAAAAATGCTCGTGTGGCTGTAGAAACGATGGCGAGTGGTAACATTGTTTTAATAGGCGGCGAGGTTAGTGCAAACGCAGTTGTAGATGTCAAAAAAATAGCGACAAATATATTGAAAAAATTGGGTTATTTTACTGAAAATGTACAAATTATTACTGATATTAAACAGCAAAGCGCTGATATAAGTCAAGGAGTTACTTTAGCAGAAGATAAAATTGGGGCAGGTGATCAAGGAATCATGTTTGGTTATGCAACAAATGAAACAAGTTCTTATATGCCTTTAGCAATTACTCTTGCACATGAGTTAGTTAAATTAGCTGACAAATTAAGAATTGAAGGTAAATTTAAATGAGCTGGTGCTGATATGAAAAGTCAAGTAACTATTGACTATAGCGATCCAGCAAATACAAAAGTAGACACAGTTCTAATGTCAATTCAACACAGTGGAGATTATGACCAACAAGAGTTCAATAGTTTTATTAAAAACCAAGTAATTTCAGTAGTTTTGGGCAAATACAATTTAGAGTTGCCGGAGAAAATTTTAATTAACCCAACAGGTCGTTTTGTAATTGGCGGTCCTATTGGTGATACTGGTTTAACTGGCCGTAAAATTATTGTTGACACATATGGGGGAGCAGCTAGACATGGTGGTGGAGCATTTAGTGGTAAAGATGCAACCAAAGTCGATCGTTCAGCAGCGTATGCATGCAGATGAATCGCTAAAAACTTAGTCGCCGCGCGTTTAGCAGATCGCATCGAAATACAGGTTTCATACGCAATCGGCGTGGCTGAGCCAGTTTCGGTAAGCGTATACACATTTGAAACCGAAAAAGTTGATCGTGAATTAATCAAAGAAGTAGTAATGAATTTATTTGATTTGCGCCCATTTTCAATAATTAAAGATCTTGAGTTAAAAAATCCAATTTATGCACAAACAAGTTATTTTGGTCATTTTGGCCGTGAAGATCTTGATTTACCATGAGAACGTTTAAACAAGGTAGAACAAATTAAACAATACATTAAAGAAAGAATTTAGAATTTATCTTGTTTATGCTAAAATAAACAAGTATATATTTATTTAACAAAGGAAATCATGAGAAAAATTGTTAGACTAAAAAATAAAGAACGTGCAGCTAAAAGATTGCACAAATTACAAAAAGAACAAGCTAGAGACGAAAGAAGAGCAGCTAGAGCAGCTCAAGCCTAATAAAGTCTCAGTAATAATTAAAAAATCCAAGATTTTACTTGGATTTTTATTCATCGATTTTTGTAATTGTTATCTTAAATTTTCCCATTGGATCATTATTAACGCTGAAAATTTCATACTCAAAGTAATATTTTGTATCTTCAACTTGACAAGCGTTCATAAACGTTTTTAGATTAAATTTATTTCCATTGGCATTTACATGAGAACCACTATGAAACTTTTTGTGTCTAAGTTCAAGGGTTGCATGATTATTCAAGATATTTACTCTTGAATCATTAATTTCAATACGAACAGGTTGTTTGTTTTGAGGGTCTGTAAACGTGAATGTGTGAAAATGTTGTTTATCATTGTCGAAAATGTCTTTAAAATGCGTAATTTCGTACGAAGCTTCAGCTTCAAATTCCACAACATTATTATTTTCTTCTTGATCGGCAATTGAGTGAAATTTTATTTTCATTTGCTCAATCTTTCTTTTACACAGTCTTCGCCGTATAAATAAATAGCTTTAGCTAACTCGGGACCATGCTCTAAATAAGTTGCTGCTTTTCTAATTGGCATAAATAATTTTTTACCTGAAATTGCTAACTCTGCTTTAGTTTGGTTGATAATATTTTGAATGTTTTCAACTGTAAAATCAGTATTTTGAATTAAGGTATTGAAGTGTTTTGCAACCCTAATTTCTTCCTCATTTAATTCTGGTGCATTAGTTAAGTCTTTATTTTGATATTGAACTAAATGATCTTTTAGCTCTTGCAATGTTGCACAGCTTTCTTTAAATGTATTAATGAAAAGTTGGTTTCATTCGCTTGCAGGGTCAATGTTTAGTTTTGATGCCAACTCGTCTGTAGGAATAGATTTAAAATATTGTTTTGAGAATCATTGCATTTTAACCACATCGAATTTAGAAGGTGATTTAGATAGTCTTTGCGGATCAAATTTAGCAATAATTTCGTCTTTACTCATTAATTCACTAGCATCTTCTGCGGTTCAACCTAATAAGCTTAAAAAGTTAAACACAGCATGAGCAACATAGCCTTCATTTCTATAGTCTTCAATGAATTGTTTAAGTGAAGTGTCTCTTTTTGAAAGTTTTTTACCTTCCATATTGGTAATGACTGTTAAATGTCCAAAAGTAGGTGCTTGTCAACCCAATGCGTTATAAATAACTAATTGTTTTGGTGTATTAGTAATGTGTTCTTCGCCTCTTAAAACGTGTGAAATTGACATATCGTGATCATCAACTACCACAGCAAAGTTGTATGTTGGATAGCCGTCAGATTTATAAATAACTCAGTCACCAATATCAGAAGAGTTAAAACTAATTTCGCCACGAACAAGGTCATTTCAAGCTAATTGAACATCTTTAGGCATTGCCAAACGTATTGAATATTGAGCAAGATCGTCTCTTTTTTGTTTTTCTTCTTCACTAATTTTTAACCAATTACGATCATATTTAAAAGAAGGGATCCCTTTTGCATCTGATTCAGCGTGTTGAGCTTCTAATTCTTCCGCAGTGTCGTAAGCTTTGTATGCTAAGCCTTTATCAAGCAATTCTTGGGCAATTTGTTTGTAGCGATCAAGTTTTTCACTTTGACGATATTTGCCACAAGCTGGATTAGGTTTTAGTGGGCTTTCATCTGGAATAATACCCAATCATTCTAGATTTTCTAGCTGGCTTCTTTCGCCATCAATAACGTTTCTTTTAACATCAGTGTCTTCTAGCCTGAAAATAAAGTCACCGCCAAAATGTTTTGCGAATAAATAGCAAAATAACGCAGTTCTAGCACCTCCAATATGTAAATATCCCGTTGGACTTGGTGCGTATCTAGTTCTAATTTTTGTACTCATAATATTCCTTAAAAGTATATAAATTCTAATAATTAATACCTATAATTATATATAAAAAAGCTAACAATTTGTTAGCTTAAATTTAACTATCTCAATATTCTTTTGGTTAAGATTTTGCCGACAATATTGATGCTCAATATTGAAAATGTTCCAACTCAAGCATATGCTAGTGCAATTTCGGGGTGAAAGTTTTTTGCATCCATGTATTTAATTATTCCCGAGCCTATACTTAGCTGACCTTCTGAAAAAATTGCATATGTTATTGAAGAACGAAAGATTAGTTCAAAGTAAAAAATACTTAAAGCTATAAAATCTCTTTTGATACTTGCTAAAACATATTTAGTAAATATTGCATTGTTGGTATAGCCTTGCATTCTCATATTCGCAATAACTTCCTCGTCAAGTGAGTCAACAGCCTCACTTAATTGTTTAGCTTTTGAAGACATTTCATGCACGCCAATAACAATAATTAAAACCATTAAAGTTGTATTAAATAGCGGTAAAAATAGGTAAATCAACACAATTGTTGGCAAAATTCTAGTTAGAGAATTTAGTGTTCTAAATAAAATAGCGATTGGGTATTTATTCAAATGTAAAGACTGGAATCTTATTGAAATTATTGTTAAAACAATACATATGAAAAGGGCACAAACGCTAAATTGAAATGATTGTCAAAACATTAATAAGGGATTGTTTGTAACACTTGATGAGCCTAGATTAAAGATACTAAAGTCAGGTTTTAAAAAGTTTTTGAAAAATTCTTTTGTGCTAGCAGTATCAAAAAGTAAGTAGCGGGTGGTTGCTAATGTATAAATTGTTAATGCTATACAAAGTAAATAAATTGAGTAAAGCACGATTTTACGAACATTTATTTTTTTGAATATTTGTTCATAATTTGCAAATTTATACTGAGATTTTGTATAAATTTTTTGTGTTTTAGCTTCAAAAAGGAATTTTTTGAACAATATATTTACCACTTCTAATATGCCAACGAAAATGATCATAACTAGTAAAGGTATACCAAGTTCAACAAAATTAAAAGTTTGTGCCGATGCATATTTAAGTAATATACCAATTCCAGGCAGCGCTAACGCCCCTAAAATTGACGCTCAACGAACATTTGATTCGAATGAATAAATAAATAGGGCATTGAATCTTTGTTTGACTCTCGGAACAATTTCTTTGATAAAGGCTTTAAAAGGTGAATTTCCTTGATTAATTGATACAAAATATGGTGTTAAATCAACATTATCAAGTATTTCGATATAGTATTTATGTAATCAAAGTCAAGTGAATCATGCATAAACTATTAGCAACGCTAATTCATTTCTAAATGTTCCTGTTATAAGTGTAATGAATACTAATTCAGGAACTGATCGCAGCACTAACATTGTTATTTTAAAAACGAAAGCTGTATATTTATTAGTTGCTCTAGCAAATGAAAGAATGGATGTGCCCACGGCAAATAAAAATCCAATAAAAGTTCCCACTAAGGCATATTTAATGGTTACTCATAAAGCTATAAAGCTATCATTTCATAGGTTTGTGAACTCACCACTAAAAAATCCTGTTTTTTGGTGATTTTTATTGCTAAAAACAAATAAGTTTTGGATTTTTTGTCAAACAATTTTAAAATTATCAGCTCTAAAAGCGCTGCTTTGTGCATAGAAAAAGTACGCAATTATTGCAATTATTGCAATTCAAAATAAATGCTTAAATATAGGGCGTATTTTTCAACTGCTTTGTTGATTTGATTTTGTGCTAACAAAACGATACTTGAAAAAAGTACTTTGCTGATTTATACCATCTTGGTTACTGCTTTTTGTAGTTCTCATTGTTCTATGTTATCTGTTGTTTTATCTAAAATAATTTGTTGATTATTGATAGCAATAACACGATCAAAATTTTCCTTAATCAAGCTTAAATCGTGTATATTCACCAAAATTGTTTTCCCTTTATGTTTTAATTGTTGCAATATATTCAACACTTCAATGCTGGTTTGATTATCCAAATTTGAGGTAGGTTCATCGGCTAAAATTAAGTCAACATTACGAACCAATAATTTAGCTATTTCAACCCTTTGCTGTTGACCACCACTTAAATCGCTAACTCTATAGAAAATCTTGTCCAATATACCTAATTCGTCTAGAGTATGAGCGATTAAAAATTTTTGTTTTTTGCTCAAAATGCCTAGCATTTTGAAGAAAAAATTATCATAATCAATGTATGCTCGTTTGACATTATCATAAACATTTTCAGTGTTTATTAAGTTTGGTTTTTGTGTTAAAAAACCAATTTTTTTAATATTCTTGGCTCAATCTTTTCTTTTTCAATTGCTTGTGTTTGAATTGAACAAGGTTATTTGACCATTTTTAACGTTAATAGCATTTACCAATGCTTTAAATAGTGTACTTTTACCAGCCCCGCTAGGACCAATAACAGCCACCATTTCTCCCTGATTGATAGTTAAATTGATGTTTTTTAAAATTAAAGCGGATTTGGCTGTGTATGCTAAATCCACTTTATCAAGTTTAATTATGTTATTGGCCACTTGTGCTAATTGCAGGGATATCGTTAACTAGGTTTTGAGTGGTTTCAGCTTGGATTTGTAATTTAGAAAATTTTTCTAATAAATCCATAGTAATTGGCATAAATTTGTTGTAACCTGTGTAAATACCGTATGTATTTTCTTGTAATGAAAGTGATTGTAATGCCTTACCAATCAATTCAGATTGTTTTTTTGATAGACCTTTACGTCCTAAAGCAACATCATAAGCTGCTGGGTTAGTTAGTGTTAGTGTTCTAATTACAACATTTTCTGGATCATCATAAGGTCTTTGTGAAATGTAGCCTGTTGGCTCATAACGTACACGACCTTCTTTGTATCTTGTTCAGTTGTATGCTCCTTCATAGTCAAAGCCAATGTGAGGTGTGATAGTTGTGGCTGCACGGCCTAATTGATCTCTTGGGCTTTTTGTAGCGACTACATTAGCATTTGATGATTGCAAGTATTCATTGACAAATTCGACGGTTTTATTGAAATGACGAGCTAATAAAGCTACTTGGTATTTGTATGAACCTGAACTTTCTTTTTCTTTGTATGAAATTCCGTGAGCTACAAACTTATCTCAATCTTTTGCTTCTCAATCACGAATAATTTGTTGTCTTTTTTGCAAGTTTCCTGCAATTAAAATTGCACCATGATATACATATGTTAATTCGTTATCTGAGTAAAAAGTTGTATATTTTGAGCCATCAAAATGTACTTTCCCCTTGCTTTCAGCAATTTTTCAATCAGGGAAATCATAGCCAGTGTCTTTAACTCATACTTCATTGTTTTTGTTTGCTGTGATTCTTAATTTGTCTGTTGCTGAACCGTCAACATAATAATCATTATCTGAAGCTTGTCATTTGAATTTTAATGTGGCTGCTTGAGCGATTAAGTTGACATCTAAATTGCGTTTAAATTGTCTATTTGCATCAAAAAAGTTTTGGAAATATGTTGAATAGTTAGCAATAAAAACGTCTTTGTCTTTATTATCGTTTTCTAGTTTTGAATAGTAAGCAGGCTTATCATAGTCTGTTGCTATTTTGAATTTAACGTCTTGAAGACCTTTGGTTAGAGGGTCTTGTTCTTTTAAGGCATTAAAACGTGCAGAAAGCAACGCTAAAAAGTCTTTTTGAATTTGAGGAATTTCATCACCTTCGTTGGCAGGGCCAAAACCATCATTAATGTATTCGTTTACAATGGTAATTGTGTTATCTCAAAGATGTTCAATTTGTTCTTTTTCTGCTTGAAGTGGATCTTTTGTTTCTGGTTTTTTTTCTACTGGATTGTTACACGCAGTTGCTAAAGCTGCAAATCCACTAATTCCAGAAATAGATCATAAAATGTTTAATTTTCTTGAAAATTTCATAAAAAATACTCCTTTGACAAAGGAATAATCTAATATAACTAGCCACGCATGAATTACCATGATCTGCTAATAGGTATATCTCAGCCGCACTTGCAGCACCCTTGTCGTTTAAATTATAGCAAGAACAAGAACTAATATATAAATTTATAAGTTTTAATATTAATTATTTTAAGCATGCAATCATCTCAATAAAAAACATCTTTTTGGTATAATTTAAAATATTAATATTTATAAGGAGTTGCCATGTCAAAAAATGATAAAGATCCTAAAAAAAGTTTAATTAATGACCAAGATTTAGAGCTAAAACCTACTGAATTTGATGAAGATTTAGTTCCAGAAGAAGAATTGTTTGTTGCTTTTAAACCAGAGGTAAATATTGTTGAAGAAGAGGAAGAAGAAATTCCTCAAAATAAAGATGATTACGAAGTTAAAAGTCAAATTATTGAAACTCCTTTAGATGGTTTACACCCAATTGAAATTGATAAAGAAATGAAAAACTCATTTCTTGAGTATGCAATGAGTGTTATTGTGTCAAGGGCACTGCCGGACGCAAGGGATGGTTTAAAACCAGTTCATAGACGTATTCTTTACGATATGAGCGAATTAGGAATTACTCATAGTTCACAGCACAGAAAAAGTGCGCGTATAGTTGGGGATGTTTTAGGTAAATATCACCCACATGGTGACTCTTCAGTATACGAAGCCATGGTTAGAATGGCTCAAGATTTTTCAATGCGTTATCCGCTTGTTGATGGCCACGGTAACTTTGGCTCTATTGATGGCGATGGTGCTGCTGCAATGCGTTATACTGAAGCAAGAATGAGTAAACTTGCTTCAGAAATGCTTGATGGCATCAAGAAAAATACAGTAAATTTTGTTGATAACTATGATGCTAGCGAAAAAGAACCAGTTGTTTTACCTTCTCGCTTTCCTAATCTTTTAGTTACAGGGGGTTCAGGTATAGCAGTTGGTATGGCAACCAATATTCCACCTCACAACTTAGGCGAAGCAATTGACGCAACAATTGCGGTTGCTCAAAATCCAGAAATTACAATCAGCGAAATTATGCAATTAATGCCTGGGCCTGATTTTCCAACGGGTGCCACGATTTTAGGTAATCAAGGTATTAAAGAGGCATACTCAACAGGTAGAGGTTCAATCACTATTCGTTCAGTAGCCCACATTGACGAATTTGCAAACGGCAAAAGCCGAATTGTAGTTACGCAAATTCCTTATGAAATTAAAAAGACAGCAATTATTGAAAAAATTGCTGAATTAGTTAAAGATAAAACAATTGAAGGAATTAGCGATCTTCGTGATGAATCTAACCGCGAAGGTATAAGAATTGTTATCGACGTTAAAAGAAATGTCAATCCACACGTTTTATTAAACAAACTTTATCGGCAAACGAATTTACAGGTAAATTATGGCGTCAACTTTGTTGCTTTAGTTAATGGCGAGCCAAAATTATTAAACATTAAACAAGCCATTGAGGTGTATTTAACTCACCAAGAAGACGTCGTTACAAGAAGATTGCAATTTGATTTGGAAAAAGCTAAAGATAAATTACACATTCTTGAAGGATTGAAAATTGCTGTTGAAAATATTGACGAAGTAATAGCAATTATTAAAAAATCTAAAAATGATGCAGACGCTCAAACACGTCTTGCTGAACGTTTTAGTCTAAGTGAAAGACAAACAAAAGCTATCGTTGATATGCGTTTAGGTCGTTTAACTAGCCTTGCGATTGAAAATATGATTGAAGAAATGAATGCTTTAATTGCTGAAATTGCAAGAATAGAATTGATTTTAGCCGATCATAACGAACTAATTAAACTAATCATTAGCGAATTAAACGAAGTAAAAGAAAAATATTCAGATGCGCGTAGAACCCAAATAAATCTAGAAGCAGGTTCAAAAATTACTGATGAAGATTTAATTCCAATGCGTGAAATCGTGATTACTACTTCTGCAAACGGATACGTAAAAAGAATGGATCTAGATGAATACAAAACTCAACGTCGTGGTGGGGTTGGTATTACTACAATGAAAACTTACGATGATGACGATGTTGCCTCATTAATAACTTGTTCAACACACACAGACTTATTCTTATTCTCTAACCAAGCACGTGTGTACCGAATTCGTGCACACGAATTGCCAGAATTATCTCGTCAATCTAAGGGTGTTCCTTTTGTGAACTTAGTCCCAACTCTTGATGTTAAAAATGAAGAAAAAATTATTTCAATTTTGCCAGTAAATTCATACAACGACAACGAATATTTATTCACTTCAACCAAATTCGGGATCGTTAAAAAAACACCAATTAGTGAATACCAAACAATAAATTCAAATGGTAAATTAGCGTTTAAACTGATTGAAGGTGATGAATTAGTTAGAGCAACAATTATCAAAGATGATTCACTAATTATCCTTGCAAATAACGTTGATAGAGTAATTAAATTCAATTCAGGAGATATTAGACCTATTTCGCGTGTTGCTACTGGCGTAAAAGGGATCAAACTTGATGAAAATGAATACGTAGTCTCTGCTTCAAGTAGCGAAGAAGGTGAAATGGTGTTGACCATTGGTGCCTTAGGATATGGAAAAATTACTCATCACGATGAGTTTAGATTAGTTAACCGTGGTGGAAAAGGTGTAATTGGTATTAAAGCCAAATCTGCTGGAAACATTGTATTTTCACGCTTTGTAAACCGAGATGATGAATTATTAATTATCACCACCAGTGGATTTACAATTAGAGTTCCAATGTCACAAATCAATGAAATCGGACGTAGCGGTAAGGGTGTAAAATTAATTAATTTGAAAAATAAAGAACAAATTCAAGCTGTGGAAGTGATCAAAAATACTGATTCTCAAGCTGAATAAATAAATACGGAGTAAAGCAAAATGGAGCAAAACGGTTTAGTTAAAGATAAATTGATTTTATGTAATCATGCCTTTGTCTTTACGAATAAATCCGATAAAGATCCAGTAAGTCTTTATTCTTTTTTATTGCTTGCCCAAGCAATTAGTGAAAATATCAAAGCTAAAAGTAAGATTCTGGTTTCAATGGAAGGTTTTGGCCAAGGGCAATACATATCTAAGATAGCCAGATATTTGCAATATCGCAACCATCTGGTTTACACCTATGATAAACACACATCTGTGCCTTTGATGGTTGATGAATTTTGCGTTAAAAACTACAATCTTGACTATGTAATCAAGATTGTAGTTGATACCCGTAACAAGTGCGTAAAGTTACTGATTTTAAACTCAAAACTTGAATATTTATCACTGGAACAATATGCAAATATTGAACAAATTTACTCATCAAATTCAGTATTTAATATTGATTTTGAAACAATGGATCTAATTAAACTAGATCTGAATAGACTAGTCAATACACTAACATCTAAAGAACACATGCTTAAGCCATTTGTCAATATTAAACAAAGATATAAAAGCATGAGTTTATTATCACACGCCAATAATTTTGCTTTACAGATAATGACAAAGCTAGTTACTAATTACAATAGTGATTTCAAGTTTCGAAAACGTAAAGTAAGTTTGTATAATCTAGAATTTTTACTGAATATTTTTACTAAAAACTATAGGAATAAAGAAATAAATAATGTTTTTCACTTTGATGAATTAAATACTTTTTCAGTTCACTTTCTTTTAAAAAATAAATATAAGCTTATGGATATTCATTCCTTAGCTTTAGTGTATTTGGACTTTTATTTAGAAGAGTACAAACGCGCACAAATAGATGTGTCTAAATTTAAAGTTTTAATTCCTTTTGATGCTCCTAACAACATTAAAGAATTGTTGTTGCAGTATCATGTTTACTATGAATATTTTGACGAAAATACACGTTTTAGTGTACTAAACGATAAATCTTATGTATTCGCCTACAGTAAAAATGGCTTCATTGCCAACCCAAAATACTCAAAACAAATCAATGATTATTATTTTATGATCTGTCTGGTATGGATGTTGAATTCATATGCTAATAGAAATAATTTATTTACCTTTAAATATAATAAATTAATTGAAAATTTTGGCTCAACTAAAACAACCACTACTTCATGCAAACTTACAAACTTAACAATTGATTCCATAACGGAATTTATAGATCAATTCAATCTTAATAATTTAGCCAAAAGTGGTTATTTTATTGAAAAAATCAATAAATGAGACACAACATTATTATTTTTATTCAGAATTCAAACTGACAAAAAACACGAATTAATTTTCTATTTTGATCCCTCAGCTAATGAATTAAAAATAACCACTCATTTACGCATTACATACAAATATAAATCTGTTTATTCGTTTACCGACAAATTCAAAATCACGCTATTGATTAATAAAATAATCAAAGATTTAAAAAGATTTATAAAACAAAAAAAGATTAAATAGTATTTATATACGTTTTTTACTTCCTTTGTTATAATTGAAAGGCATATTACAGCAGGTTAACATACTGATTACAAATAGTCGTTCCTTTGATTTGAAAGTAAGTCAGCTGAAAACTGAAATCATTAAATAACTATTTCATTAGCAGAGTTAATCCCTTTTAATGTTTTATGCAGAAAGAGGAAACATGAGATATACAGGTCCAGTATTCAAGAAATCACGTCGTTATGGCTTTTCAATTCTTGAAACAGGCAAAGAGTTCTCAAAAGGTAAAAAGAGAACTTACGCACCAGGTCAACACGGAAACAAACGTGTAAAATTATCAGACTATGGTTTACACTTATATGAAAAACAAAAAGTTAGATTTGTTTACGGAACAAGTGAAAAACAACTTAAAAAATTCTTTGAAAGAGCAACAAAAATCAAAGGTGTTTTGGGTACAAACCTAATTCAATTACTTGAATCACGTCTAGATAACCTAGTTTACCGTGCAGGTTTTGCAAACACAAGAAGACAAGCTAGACAATTAGTAGCACACAACCACTTTTTAGTTGATGGCAAAAAAGCTAACATTCCATCAATGACAATTAAAGTTGGTCAAACAATTACTCTTAAAGAAAAATCAAGAAAAAATGTACAAATCGTTGCTAATTTAGAAGCAAAACAAACATCAGCTTGAATTACACTAAAAGAATTTGATGCTAAATTAGACCGTTTACCAGAAAGAAGTGAAGTATTACCTGAAATTAAAGAAAACTTAGTTGTTGAGTTCTATTCAAAATAATTAACTAAGTCAAGGAGATATTTATGAAAAAAGATATTCACCCACAATACAACAAAGTTGAAGTTGTATGTTCAACATGTAATACACAATTCTTATTCGGTACAACAAAATCATCAATTTCTGTTGACGTTTGTTCAGGATGCCACGTTGCTTACACAGGCGATAGAGCTAAAACAAAAGCAACAGGTATGATTGACAAATTCAACCAACGTCTTGCAAAATCAAGCAAAAAATAATCTTAAAAACACGCAAGTGTTTTTTTGTATGCTTAATTTAGCACTCTAACTTTTAAATTGCTAAATTTATGCTATAATTCTTATTATGAATACAACCATACTAAATGAGACTCAAAAACAAATACTAAAATGAACCATAGATTTATACATTGAAACCGGCATTCCTGTTGGTTCTAGCGCTTTATTAAGCAGATTTAATATTCCCTTTTCTAGCGCTAAAGTACGTTATATCATGCAAGAACTTGAACAACAAGGCTATTTAGAAAAAACTCATACATCAAGTGGCAGAATTCCATCGGCTCAAGGTTATCGCTATTATGCGGCAAATTTAGTAGCTCATGATTCAAAAACATTGCGTGAAAAAATGAAAGATATTTTTGCACGCAGACGTAGCAATATTGACGAAACCGTTAAGGAGGCTTGCCAAGTAATTTCAGACACAGTTGGTATAACACTAGTGGCTGGTGAAACCAATGAGTCAGCTACGTTAAAAAGTATTCAGCTAGTACCCTTATCCGAATCAGATGCCACAATCGTCTTGGTTACGTCTTATGGGGAAGTAAGCCATAGAACTGTTTCACTTGATTTAGGTTCAAGCTCAATGTCTGATTTAAGAATCGCAATCCGCATTTTTAAAGAAAGATTAATAGATGTACCTATTCTAAAATTGCGTGAAACTGCGGACAGTTTAGCACCAATTTTGGCTGCTCAAATCAAAAATTATGAATCTATTCTAGAAAGTATGGTTAACAACGTTTTTGATTTTGAATTGCAAAACAAAAACATTGTGTATGGCAAAGATAAAATAATTTTAGCGGATGATATTTCACGCCCAGACTTGTCAAATATTTTGTATTTAATTGAAAATCAGTCAATTTGGCAAACTATTGAAAACGATTTAGATGATGATGCTAAATTAAAAATTTCAATCAGGGATGATCATAGTTCAATAATTACTAAAAAAATCAATAGTGCTGGACGCATAAGTGAAATTAGTTTAGTCGGTTCAAACAGAATGGATTATCATCGTTCAATAGCTGCTATTAAGCTTTTAGAAGATTTAATAGTTGATAAGGAAAACAAGGAGTAAATATGAGTTCAACAAAAATAAAAGAAGGTACAATTTTAAAAACCAATATCAAAATTTTTGAAAATGGCAAGTTCAATAAAGAAATTTCAAAGAAAAATTATGAATTAGCATTAGGTAAAAACCAAATTCATGCTGATATTGATAAATATATTCTGGAGCACGGTTGAGCAAAAAAATATAAAGTGACTGTAGTTTTTGATGCACAAGCTGAAAGTGAGTACGCTGGCAAAACTTTAACTTTTGAAATAATTAACTTGAGCTTTAAAACACAAAATCAATTAGCTAATGAAGTAAACCAAAGCTTACAAAAAGCTCTTGAACGTACTAGTGAAGAGCTAAAAATTTTATCTGAAAAATTCATAGCTCTAGAAGAAATTAATGCAACTTTGAAAGAAAAAGTTCGTGAACTAAGCAATAAATTAAGTGAAAATACACGTATTACAGCCCCAAAAGAAGAAATTGATCGCATTAAAGAGTACTCGTTACAAAAATTCTTTGAAGACTTTACTAATCCATATTCTACTTTTAAAATGGCTGTTGAATCAGGAGTTAATAGCACTGATCAAGGCGTAAAAACCTACGTTGGTGGCTTCAAGATGGTTTTAGGAATGCTTGAAAATGTGTTTAAATCACACGGCCTTGAAATAGTATTGCCACAAGTTGGCTCAAATTTTGATCCTAGCTATCAAAAAGCACTCGAGTTTGTTATTGATAACGAAAAAGAAGCAAACACAATTGTTAAAGTTAATTCAGAAGCTTATAAACTTAAAGACAGAGTGATTAAGCCAGCTCTAGTTGTGTTAAGTAAAAAAGAATCTGTTGAAAAATAAGGTTTTTTGTTATAATTATGCACATGTTTAAGAAAGCAAGTAAAGACGCATGAGCAGTTGTTAAAAAAAGCAATATGTTCATGCTAGCAATTGGTCTATTGATTGGTACCGCATTTAACGCAGTTGTTCAATCATTAGCTAAAGATGTTATTATGCCCCCAATTTCACAATTGATGGGCTCATCAGATGTTGAGAATTGACAAATTGGTTCAGTTTTAATTGGTAAATTCCTATCAGCACTTCTAGCATTCATTATTATTACATTTGTAATTTATCTAATGCTAATGGTAGTGTTCTTGATTAAAGCATCTATTGACTTTAGAAAATTATTAAAACTTAAAAAAGAAGATAAACCAGAACCTATCGTTGAACCCGATACAGACCAATTAATTTTATTAGAACTACAAAAATTAAATCAACATTTCGCAAAACATGAGCAAAACCAACAATAGGTTTTGTTTTTTATTGAATTTTTACTCAGTTTTTACTAATTTTTTTCTTTTTAGTAGTTTCAAGCATATGAATGTGTAAATTGCTATAGGAGGTATAAATGAAGTATAATTTTAGGAAAGTATCGACCAAAGAACAAGCCAACATTTATGGTGGATCCGCACTAAGCGTAGTTACAGCTATAGCGCCACTTGTTATCTCCGGTGTTAGTGCCATCGCCCATATTGTTCGCATGTTTACTTCTCGCTCAGGCGAGAATAAAATAGGTACCAGTTCTGTAAAGTGGAGTAATGAAACTAAAGAACCAAAAGTTGAAGTAACACCACATTACAAAACAATTTACTTAAGCTATTAAAATGTAAAAAATATTATTAAAAAAGCTAATGTGCATTATAATTTAGACGTTACTTTTTTTGTAACCATTCTGAACGGGTAACCAAGAGCATTAAGCCACCCTAAAGATGAGCCACAAAATTCAGGAGATTAATAGACATGTTAGCTATTATTGAAACTGGAGGAAAACAAATTTTAGTCAAAGAAGGACAAACAATCTTCATTGAAAAAATTGAAGGTGAAGAAGGTTCAGTTGTTAAATTTGACAAGGTATTACTAGTTGGAGATAAAATTGGTAAACCATATCTTGAAAAAGCTTATGTTGAAGGAGTAATCCAAAAACAAGGCAAAAGCAAAAAAATCGTTGTATACCGTCACAATGCTAAATCAACTCACAAAAGAAAACTTGGACACCGTCAACCTTATACACGTGTTGAAGTTCAAAAGATTGTAGGATAGTAAGATGGCAAAAACAAAAGCTGGTGGATCTACCAAAAACGGACGTGATAGTCAAAGTAAAAGATTAGGTATCAAACTAGGTGATGGTCAATTCTGTACAGCGGGATCAATTATTTTCCGTCAAAGAGGAACAAAAATTTTCCCAGGTACAAATGCAGGAATTGGTAAAGACGACACAATTTATGCTTTAATAACAGGATATGTAAAATTTGAAAAACGTAGAAATCGTACCTACGCCTCTGTATATGAAACAAGAGTTGTTACACCAAAAAACAACCAATAATTCATCAGCCAAATGGCTGATTTTTTATTGAATTTTATGTATAAAAATCATAATTTTTTCCTTTTTATATTTTTTATCGGCTAAAAACGATTATATATAAGCGGAGGTATAAATGAATGAATTATTAGTCTACTTTTCATTTATTAACAAGGGAAACAATTACGAGATTTTTAAAAATCTAGCCAAGAAAAAGAAAGTAAGTGAATCTAATATAAAACAGGTTATAAACATGTTAAAACGTTTGGGCGTTAAGTTCGTAACGGTTTTTGATGAAGAATATCCACAAATTCTTAAAGCCTTAAAATATCCGCCATATGTAATTTATTATCAAGGTGATATAAATTTATTGAATCAAAAGATAATGTGTATTACAGGAGACACATTCAGCGCAAATATAGATTTGTATATGAAAAATTCAATTGAGTCATTAGCAAAACAATTTACGCTAATAACTAGTGACTTTACTGATATTGATACTAAAATCATTAATGAATTTAAAAAACAAAATCAAAACATTATTCATGTTTTAGCAAATGGTCATTCATATAATAAGCCAAATGCTTTTAATAATAATGATCTATATATTAGTCAATATCCACCGCACGTAAACCCAAAATTAGCTAGATTCAAAGAACGTAATTTATTAATTGCAGCTTTATCGCAATCGCTAATAATTTATGGTTCTAAATCAGGTAGTGGAATAATAAATTTGGCTTCAAAATTTGCAGATTTGAACAAAGAGGTGTATTGCTACCCAAGCATAGATTTAGAAGATGGCAACAATTTTTTGCTTAAAAATGGTGCAAATTTAATCACTCATATTGCCGATATAAATACGTATTAATTTATTGCAAAAAATACATTTTTCACTATAATTGTATTCATGAAAATTACACCAAAAACACAGAAAAAATCTGAACATGTAGCCGTTAGAAAAATTAATCAAAAAATAAAAGATTACAAAATGGGGGCACATGCTTATGATTATCGCAACCCACACGAAAAAGAAACAAAAACTAAGAAAAAACAACTGTATTTTATTAGAACACTATACATGTTGTTGGCTGCGTTCCTGTTTAACTTTGGTGTAGTAGTATTTTTACAAAAATCAGAAACAATACCATCTGGACTTTCGGGAATACCAATGTTGATTTCACTAATATTTCCATCTGCTCAACCTTGGTTTGCTGTTATGTACTTAGCTTGCAACGTACCTTTATTCCTAATTTTTGGATGGAGAATTAAAAAATCATTTTCATTGCATACGCTCGAGTTTATGTTATTCCAAATATTAATAAACTTTTTATTGACTTATGAGTTTAGTTCTTCATTCGGTTCTATATCGGGCCTATTTCACAAAGTGTTTAACGTGGCACCAGGGTGAGAAAAAGTAATAATTTTAGATGGCGTTGTATATGAAAACCCGACGACTTGACCAATTTTAGCCAATGGTTTAATTGGGTCTGCATTTATTGGAACTTCAATTGCTTTAGCTTGAAAATTTGGTGGTTCAACTGGTGGAACAGACATTATTGGGTATTATTTCTCAACAACTAAACAAAGAAGTATTGGCGTTGTTTTGTCTTCTATAGCTTTAGTGACTTCAATGATCTTTTTAATTATCTTTGCAATTGTAAAACCGCATAATCTTTCAATCGAGCATGTGTATACAGCTAGCGAGAAGGGTTCTTATGCAGTGACATACAAACCAACACAATCAAGAGTGTACTTTGGTATGCGCGAAGTTACCTCGTTTGTATATATTGGTGTAGTTAATGGCTTAGTTTCGTTATTGTATCCAAAATACAAAAAAGTTAACCTTGAAATATCTTGTTCAGGCAAATTCGATGTTGTGTTGAATTACTTTAAAGATATTGATTATTGACACGCTTATTCAATTTATGAAATTAAAAGTGGTTATACAGGTGAAAAAGTTTATAAACTAAAAACAACGATGTTGCTTTTAGAGGCTAAAAACATTATTAAAGACCTAAAACAACTTCATCCAACCATTTGGATAAGTGTGAGTCCAGTGACGAAAACATTTGGCTTATTCAACACACATTTTGTTGATGAGGATTAAAAACATTGCATCGGCAATGTTTTTTTTGTTTAAAAAAACAAAAAAATAATTAACTCATAACAAGTTAATTATCCTATAATGAAGGTTCAAGTGCAACACTTACTTTTATTATATTACAACGTGCAAACTCATGGTTGAGCACGTTGTTTTTTATTTATTTTAATTAGAAAATTCTCGGTTTGTAAAACCGACATAAATTTGTGCAACAAATTTTCTTAGTGTGATTACACACTAACAGAAGAATAACGTTGAAAAACTTCTTTGGATGTTTTTCAACCTAAAATTTCTCTTGGCATATTGTTTATTGAATCGATGTACTCGTTAAGCTCTTCTTCAGACAATAGATTAAAGTCAAATCCTTTCTTATATTTTCTTCTGATTA
>NZ_JNJG01000008.1 GCF_000702705.1 Mycoplasma simbae ATCC 49888 | reverse complement strand
AGTACATCGATTCAATAAACAATATGCCAAGAGAAATTTTAGGTTGAAAAACATCCAAAGAAGTTTTTCAACGTTATTCTTCTGTTAGTGTGTAATCACACTAAGAAAATTTGTTGCACAAATTTATGTCGGTTTTACAAACCGAGAATTTTCTAATTAAAATAAATAAAAAACAACGTGCTCAACCATGAGTTTGCACGTTGTAATATAATAAAAGTAAGTGTTGCACTTGAACCTTCATTATAGGATAAGTAAGTTTTTAACTTACTTACTTATATATGTGTGTGTTTATATATAAATAATAAATTATTCATATATAAACAAGTGCTTGCTACGCAAGCAGTATTAAATTAATCTAAGTTATTAATTTATTTAACATTAATTAAAAGTTATTAAAGTTAAGTACACTAACAATAGCTTAGTTAAGCAATTGTTAAGAGGTTATTACATGTTAAGCAAATTACAAAATTTACCTACTTTTAGTGAAGATAAATTAAAACAGTTATTACACTATACAGACAATGAAGATAATCCTTCATATAAAGCATATAAATCAAATGCATTTTTTAAAATATATTCAGGAGCTAAAGGTGTATCAAAATCATTTGGAAGAATGATAGAAACAATATATAGAATTGTTAATGATAAAGATTTTTGTTCAGTATGATGTAGAAATCAATATAACCATATAAAAACAACTTTAAAACCAATGGTAACTAAAGTTTTAAATTTTTTAGCTGAAGAACATAATTTAGATTATCGAGATTGTTTTAATATTACAAATGAAGCTGTATATTGAAATTATCCAGATGAAGGACAAGGAAGAGCTATATTTTTTCAAAACTGAGAAAAGATTCAAGCATTCCAGGGATTAACATTATCTAAACCTACATTTTATTTTGGAGAGTTAGTAGTAGATGAACCAATCGAAGATGTATCGGATAGTGAAAAGTTACCGCACGAGCTAGAAGAGATATATGAAAAGCAATTAGAAAAATTACCATTACTAATTCAAAACACTGTTTTAAGAGAAAGTAATAATTCACACAGTAAAAATATTAATGTATCGTTTTTATATAACATATTCACTTTAAAACATTTTCTAATAACTGATTATCATAATTTGGTTATTCCAATTGTTAATGATAATGAAGAACCTAATAATGAAGTATTAGAAGAATTAATCAAAAATCATTATATTCAACGTGAAGATATGAATTATAAAAACGGTGTTGGATTAATCGTTACTATGTTTTCTAAATATTTCATACCTAAAAAAAACTTAAATATGATTCAAATGAAAATGTTAGATGACTTAAGGGAAACTAACTATCGATTATGAGTTATTACAGTTGTTGGTTTTGCATTTAACTTTAAACCTAAGAATTTAAATTATTTTATGAATTCAATACTGTTTGACGATGAAGGGGAATATCGAAAAGATATCGTTAGATTAGTTGGATATAAAAAATTTAATGAAATGTTACAAACTAATAAACCTATAGGAATATTTCACGGCTATGACCATGGAATTCACGATAATGCCAGCATTTGCACGGTTGCTTTATTTGAAAGCGGAGATTTAGTTGTAATTGAAGCGATAGAGGATATTAAAACCAAACTTAAAAAAGTTAAAACCCAATTTATAAATCGAGAGATTATAAAACTAGTTGTAAAACACGTGCAAACCATTAATGAAAAAATTGAAAGTGCTTTAGGCATAAATTACATTAATGAAAAATTTATTAATGGTTATACCAGCACAATTTATTCTGATCATAATGCAACTATAGAAGCCTTAAACATAGAATTCAATACTTTAAATATTAATTCAATTGCTGTGCCAGCAGTGCGCAAGCCTTCACAGGCATTCGGAATTGCTGATCGCCAAAGGTGGCAAAAATGATTATTCCAAAATAAGCTAATCAAGTTTTTAAATAACGGAAGTGTAATCTTAGTTAAAAAATTAGCATCTCAAGCGATAGATTGAAACGAAGATAAGCGCAACGAAGATATAAACCCCCGCATATATGATTTGATTAATGCTTTTGAAATGGCGTGTAGCGTTGTATTTAAATATCAATACATATATAAATCAAATGGAGAGTACAAGGAATAATCAAAATGGAAAACAGCACAAAATCTTATCAATACCACAAGAACGGAAAAATTATGTCTGAAGTCTCATATGTTAAATCAGCTAAACACGGGATCGCAAGAACTTTTTATATAAACGGTAACATTTGCCACGAGCAAATGTGATGAAACAATAAAAAACACGGCGAAGAGAAATTATTCAAGCCTGGCGGCCAATTGAGATATTTAGCAAAATGAGAAAACGGCACAATGAAAGAAAAACAATGATATTAAACAAGGAGGTTAGCAAATGGCATTACAAAGTGAAGTAAGTAAAAACTTAATTGACGGATTAATAAACTTAAGAAAACCGCCTCACAACAAATTAGAAAAAATAAAACCTGACAGTAAAAAGCAATTTTTAAATTATGGCAGCCAAACAACCATAAACACACTCTGAAGCAACTATCCGGAAATATACGCAACAAGCGGAGATAAAATTACAATAACGCCAGACAATTTAATCAGTTTGCAAAAGTTAGAATCGTTATTATACGCAAAAGGTATTGCTTGTTTGCGTGATAACTTTATTGTTGGCGAAGTATTAGATTATGTATTAACCAATGGCGAGATTAGGTATTTACAAGTTAGTCTAAAATTCAATAGTGGCATAACTCAAATCGAAGTTATCGAAACCTGAAGCGCTCCTATAGGTTCAGACATTCCTGAATTTAGTTTTAAAGTTAATTATCAAGACTTAATGCAAAATAGGCAAAAGTTAGATATTCTTGATAAATTAAAAAACTATCACGGATATACAGCCCTACAAACTACTAAAATACCATACAAAATATTTTTTAATAATTCAACTAAGCTTGGAGACCTGGAACAAGTAAATAAAGAATATTTTGAGTTGCTGAATCGAGATTTAAGTGTACTGTTGCAAGATTCATATATTTCAGCACCCTGAATTTTTATTGAATCAAATAAAACTATCGCTGACAAAATAACCGCAGGAACGGAAGATATATCAAACCGTGTTATTACATTACCACCCCAAAATAGTCTATACGGAAATTATCCAATACAATCAATCCAGGGGCAAAGCCAATCCTTAACTCTAATTCCTAAAGTTGATAAAACTATTTCACTAATTAAAAAATTTGCATTCTTAAAAAATGATTCTAGCGATTTTGGAACTAAAAATATGCACAACGTCGAAGCACAGCAAATTAATAGCGATTTTGAAGACTATATCGAGCATAAGGCGAACTTAAGGGAAATGCAACTAATAGATTTTTTTAAAAGCTTTATAAATTCAGATGTTGAAAAAATTTATATAACGGGTTCAACAGCATGAAACAAAAAATATGCATTTAGCCCTGAAATGATTCAAAACAAAAATGTAAATATCCAGATGAAAAAGACGGAGGAGTAAATGCAAACATTAGAACGCATTGAAGAATTAGTCGAACCTATCACGCTAAGACGTTTTGAATTTTTTCAAACAGATGAAAATATATCAATTAAACCTTACTCTGTTAATATCATTGTTTGAGACAGTCAGAAAACAAAAGAAGTAGAAGCTTTTATCAGTGATACCACTTTTATTAATCCCACAAATAGCAAAAGCCCAATTATTAAGCATACTGTTGTATTTAGCGAGATAATAGAATACAAAAACGGTTTTGCGATGTTATGGGATAAATTAACTAATAAAAAATATGTAGTGGAACAAATAAATGTAACGCGCAGCCCACAAAATCCCGATGAAGCGGCGAGCGTAGCTATAATTAGCGATTTTGAGGCGTTCCAAGCATCAAATGATATTTATATCGTCTTAACACGTGAACACGCTAAAAACCCCCTTATTTCGCTTCATAACGCCTCTTTAGTGTCTAACGTTTACTCATTAGGAGTTAGCGGAGTTAAAAAACTTGTAGATTTAGAAAAAACTAGCCCAATATTAGTTCACCCTGTTGACACAACAAGGAATGCTGAAAAAATGTTTTTACCGTTTTTTAAATTTTTTGAAAATACAAAAATGGCGGATATGAGAATAACCAATCCTAGCACAGCACAAATAAATACACTTAATGAGCAAGCGGGCTTTAAAAAACTTTTTGAGAAGTTAGAAGAAATTATCCAAAACGCCAAAACCATTGAAACTAATTTTTTAGGCAAATCAGAAGAATATAAAACCAATTTTCAAAAAACTATTTATGGCGGTAATGATTCAAAACAATATACAAACTATGCATTAAGAGAATTTGAAAATTCAGCGGATAACAAATGAACGAGCGAAGAGTTCAGAACATTTATTTTATTGTGTTCAAGTTTTTTAACAAGTGATTATTGCGTAAATGGAGGTTACACTAACGAACATAAAAATGTATTCCCTTTTTATATTGAATATGACGGATTTTTTACTCTGAAGTCAAATTATTTTGATTTAGGAATTTTAGGATCACGAGCAAGCAACGAACAATACAACGTACTAGTGGACAAAAAATTTAACAAGGTTATAAATTCATTGCAAGAGATTAGCGAAAATAATTTTAATGCCGGCAATTATTCTTATAGTATGAGCACAATAACGCCTGATCATTACAAATTTTTAGTCCGTTGACCATTTGAAAAATTGCAATGGCAAAGCACATATTACGAAAATGAGCAAACATATAAATCATTTTTTAAATTTAAAAACATACATAAAAATTTAATTGATAGAAAAAAAATTAAATTAAATATTAATTATGATGAGTTAGGAGAACCCACTAGAACAGGTTCAGAAGCTCACACAACAATAAAATATTATTTTTTAACATTTAAAAAATTAAATGAGCTTATAAGAACACAAGAAGGTGAAAATTACACAATCATAAATAATTTAGTGAAAGTAAAAGAAGTTGAAACGGTTTATAGTGGGACCGTGCAATATCAAGACTCCTTATCCTATGAAGTTCATTATAACTCAATTGAAGAACATAGTTATGAGCGAGAAATAGGAATAGCGGACGCTCAGACTGGGATAGAATTATCTGTCAAAACTGTGAAGCCTTTTTATAACTCAGTGTTAGAAGGGCAAATTGCAACTGAAAAAATAATAACTAAAACCGGTCTTGAGTTGCAAATAGGGACAAGCCAAGCAGACGAAGAGAATAGCCAAATAAGCGAAATGCAATCAAAAAATTATGTATACGGCTATGAAGATTATTTTAACTATGTCGGAACATTAAATTGAGTTGAGCCTTATGAGCTTTATACATTGCCACAAATGGATAAAACACACAACAAAGAAATGATTGTCAAGGGTGTTTGAATCCCCGGCAAATTAAAAATATCAGGAATTGAGCATATATTTTTTAATGAAAATGTACAAGAATTAAAAATTAAATATATTGAAAACTAAATAATCAAGGGAACTAACGCCCTGGAAAAGGTAGAGAATGAAACAATTAGAAAAATTAGCATCAGCACTTGAACTTGACGTTAATTTGTTGATGTCAAAATTAAATTTAAAAGAAAACGCTAGCACAAAAGAATTAGCGGATTCGCTGGGATTTTATGGGCTTTTCTCAGATAAAGATGACTTAACCGCATATATTAAGTCTAAAGTTCAAAACAAACAAAACGAAATTGACGCATTAAAAATTGAAAGCCAGGAATTAAAACAAAAAAATACTGATTTAGAAATCTCTATAAAAAGTTTTAATGAAAAATTAAACAATGACATAAAAACCACGTGGGAAAAATTGAATTTACCAATTGATTCATGAGGCGAAAACATTCTAGATATTAATGACATTGATTTTAAAAATCTAGCTTCAAGCGTTCAAACATATGCAAAAAATAACAATATTAAAGCAAACGAAGTTTTACCTAACGAAATTAATGAAACAAATAAAACTTATTCTATTAACTCGGAACGCTTTAATGTTGGTTCAAGAAGAATTAAATAAAGGAGAAAATAATGGAATTTATTAAAGCACTGTTCGCCACAAAACAAAACGGAACAGACAACTTAAGCTTAACAGAATCTGAATTAGGACAAGTTGCTGATTTTACAGCATCTCAATCACTATTCGGTTTATTAGGTACAAATTTACCATTGCAAGACGTAAATAGAGCTTCAGCAACATTTTTACGCAACATCGGACACGCATTCAAAGATAAAGAAGGCGTAGGAGCCAAAGAAGTTGTAGCCCCAAAATTAGAACCTATTACGATTAATTGACAAAAACCTAAATACCAAGCTGTAGGTTTTACCGCTGCGGATATGGCAAGAGGTTTACCAAATGTAGCACCTGTTAAATTAGAAAGAGCATTAAAAGACTTTTTAACATTACACGAAGAAACAGCTTTTAAAGCTTTAGAAACAAAAGCATTAACTTTAACATCACAAAAAACAGTTAAAGCAGATATTGATTCGCTAACCCCTCAAAACTTATGAAAATTAGTAGCGGACACAGCACTAAAAGTACAAAATACCAAAAGCGAAGCTGAAGGCGTGAAACGTGTAGCAAAAGATGATATTGTAATTTTCATTAAGGAAGAACATTTATTGAAGCTAGCACAATCTGGAATTATTGGTAATTTCGCACAACAAGCTTATACTGAGGGAGCAGGAGCTATTACCAAATTAGGCGGATACACAATTGTTGGTTGCCCTTACTTAGCATCTGCTGAAATTTTGGTGGCAACTAACTTTACCGCCCCTTCAATGATCGATGTTATCGCATCTAATATTGATAAGCTAGCACCGTCAAATGATTATGCACTATATTTTGAAGCTATGGATTTATACGGGATTGCGTACACCTCAACAATCCAAACTGTAGCTAAATCTTAATAATTATGCTAGTTTATGATAACAAAACATTAAATACTAGCATCACCTCTTTACAACTAAAAAATAACGCTTCAGCAACTAACAATAACTCCTACTTATGAGCAATTGTGAGAACAGGAGTTAGTATTGTTTTATCTGCAGTTAGTGAAGCGGCAAACGCAGTTATTCCGGGTATTGGTTTAGCTTTAGATTTTGCTTTACAAACTGTAGCTGATGTTGTTTTTAACATAATCCAAAATAACGGTAATATTGACTATAAAGAATTAGGTATAAGCACACTGTTTAATGCAATACCGTTTATAACTAAAGGTATAAGGCATTTTGCAAACAGTGTTAAATATAACCGCTTTTATTCTGTTGCGGATAATATTTCAGACAATACAAGCATATCTAAAATATTTAAAAAGAATGCTATTGAATTAAATAAATTCGGTAGTGTATATAATCAAGTAGATGAAACGGTATATGATCTTGCAAACTGAAAAAACTTGAATATTAGATCTTTATTCAATAAGCAAAACAGAGCAAGCACTAAAGAATTAATAAACAATTTAAAAATGAAAAATAGTAGCTTGCAAAGCGAACTAATTTTTAATAAATCTAAAAAAATACTTGATGTAGCACAAAAAACTGTTTATTATGCACGTACAAGTTTAACCTTGCTTATGTCTCCAAGATATGCTGCAAGAAAATTAACTGAGCTTGCATTAAAAAAACCTTTTGCCAAAATATCTAAAACATGAAATAGTTTTATCGATAAAGCAATACCTAAAAAAATAATTAAAGCAACTAATAAAACATTTGAAGATTCTATAAAA
This sequence comes from Mycoplasma simbae ATCC 49888, assembly GCF_000702705.1. Classification (GTDB taxonomy): domain Bacteria; phylum Bacillota_I; class Bacilli_A; order Mycoplasmatales; family Metamycoplasmataceae; genus Mycoplasmopsis; species Mycoplasmopsis simbae. Next base: position 65,787 of record NZ_JNJG01000008.1, on the reverse strand, counting down.
GGAATTCCTATTGAGTCAAGTTGATTAAAAGAACTAAAAATATATAAATCATATAACCCTTGAAATATAGGTGGAGTAAATGCTTTAATTACTTTTAAGCCCTTAGCAACTAATAAAAAAGCCCCCGTGTTTTTATTCCAAAAAAATATTAAAGAAGTTATGCAACTTTTACAAGTTGAAAGCCCAGGGCGTTATTATTTAAACCGTTTTGCGTGAGGCTGAGATGTTGGTTATATATTGCGTAATAAAAGTGCTTTTTTAGCCAAAAGCAAATTGCCTTTATATGCAACGTTTATATCTAATATGTTTTATACGATTAAAAGTATTGAATACATCGCTAAAAGTTTAAATAATTCAAATAACTGATCTAAAAATTGAAATGCTAATGAGATATTATCAGGAATTAAAGAAGCAAGCACAAGCGGTTTAAGGTTGAAATATATAAACCCAGCAATTCGTGTTGCCAAAAGTGGCTGAACGTCTAATAGTTGATTTGCAATTAAAACCGGTATGGATGCATACAAAAAAACAAGCTGAAAAAGAAAAGTTGTTAGAGGAATAACAAACAGAAAGAAAGGTCAAAAATGATAGATACACAATTTATAGGTATTACTTTATCAGAGTTTAAGCAAAAATGATTTTTTGACCAAGCAAATATAAAAATACCATTGAAATTTAAAGAACTTAACCCCGCATTAACTGAGGACAAGTTTTTTAATATTTTAGCTAATGATATTATCAGAACGTGCGATTTATTCGTTGAGAACTATTTCACAAAATTACAAATGGTAGGCAAAAATAATATTGCTGCAACGCTAACCGATACCCCACGGTTAGAGGCTTTTAAATCTGCGGTATATTGTGAATTAAGTTATAGAATCACAAATAATTCTTATCCTGATTTTGCAAACCGGAAAAGCTACACCACAAATGGTTTTAGCTTGACAAATGATTCTAATAAATTTATAACCTTTAGTGACTATTTAAATCCTAAATCCATAGCATTTTTAAATTTGTATACTTGAAACACTGATGAGGAAGCGGAGTTTAGTTGAACTCATTTTATAGTTGACAAATTTTCAGGATTAAAAGAGGAAGTATCACTAATTACTAAAACATTAGATGCAGAAAATGATTTAGATAGAGAGAGCATTAAGGCAAGAATATCGCAAGTATCAAATAAACTTGAAGAATTTAAAAATTCAATTCCTTTATCTGCGTTGCTGCAGTTGCAACCACAAATTGATACAATTAACGCTAACGCCTCAAATTTAAGCCAAAAACAAATAAATGATATAAATAGCCTGAGCCGGCAAATTAACACGCTACAAAGCAATTTTGACGCATCTACAAGCACATTAAGAGATAAGCAAAGCGAACTTGTGTCAGAACTAGCTAGAGTTAAAAGTGTTGACCAAGATCAACAAAACGAAATGGCACAAATTAGACTAAGTTTACAAGCTAATAGCCAAGCGGACGCTGAAACGCTTAGAAGATTTAATGAACTAAGCCAGGAATATATAACAAAGAATGCTGAATTATCATCATCAATTGCTGATGTAGATTCACGTTGCGATGACATCGGGCACGAAATAAACGATATATCAAGCGATATTGAAATTGCACAATCAGATATAACCGAAATAAAATCAACTATCGCAAATAATTATGCCAATACTGTAACTACATCAAACTTTAATACAAAAGCCGATACTTGAAGCAATTCAAAAGGTTTTGTAACCAATAATAATTTTGATGCCAAAGCAAACACTTGATCAAATTCAAAAGGCTTTTTAACGTCTAATAATTTAAATTCAACAGCAAGAACAATTAATAATTGAAATATTAGCGTTAATAACCCAACTAACAATAGGCAAGTGGCAAACAAAGCCTATGTTGATGATGCAATAAACAGAAAAGCAAGCACACTTGCCTCAAGCTCGAGTGTATCGAGTTTAACAAGCAGAGTGGCAACTTTGGAAAGTAACAATGCATCGCAAGTTAGAAAAGAATGAACTTATTTATCTGATGTGCTTTTAAGTGAAAACGGAAATGCCAAATTTAACTTTAATTCTGTAAATAATTCTAGTGCCTTGTTATTACGGCTTGAAACTAAGAAAACCAGCAAAAAACCCGTGACAAGCACATTTACTTTTAGCAAAAGTATGTTAGGCACTGAAGCATCAATGATTTTTACAATGTACACAGGAAATAACCCCGATGTATCTTCATTAACATCATTAGCATTTTTTAAACTAGATTCAGACGGTAGAATATGGCATCTATGAAATGGTTCATTATACAATAACCAAGATCAGCATGATTATGATTTTATAAGAGCAACCTTATATCAACTAACATAGGAGAATAAAATGAGTTGACATATAACAGTAGAAAATATAATTCAATTTATAGGTATCTTTTTTGCTTTATGCGGTTTTATTGCTGTATTGATTCGCCAATTTGGCACAGGAAAGCAAGTTAAAAAACTTTATAAGCAAATTGAAACGGACAGATTAGAGTTCAACAACAAAGAAAAAGAACTATCAGCTAAAATTGTGGAACTTAAATTCATTATTAAGCAAAATGAATACATTATTAAAACCAATGAGGATTTAATGAGACTTTACAAAGCCAAATTAACCGCATATGAACAAAAGAATGAAAAAATTTATTTTGAAGAACTTGAAAAACAATTAGCAAAATCTAAAGAAGATGATAATAGAGATGCTAATAAAATTATGGAACTACAAAAAGAATTAGAATTAGCTAAACAATACGCCTTAAGCAAAGATAAGGAAATTGAAATAGCTAAATTAGAAGCCCAAAGATTAGGCGAAGAACTAAAATCCGTTGATGAATTCAAACAACAATATAATACACTTGCCCAAATGTTCCAGGCTGCGGGAAATGTATTTCAACCAGCAAAAACAATTGAAAAAGCTGAACCAATTGAAGAAAAAGCTGTAGAAGAACCTAAAACCGAGGAAAAAAGCTACAAAATAAATTAAATTAAGAAAATAACGGCGTAATAAACCGTTATTTTTTATATTACTCAATATTATTATATAATATTGACGGATAGAAAAAAGCACTATCCACTCCTTGATAAAATTGCGTGACATAAAATAACGTTTTTAGACCATCCTTTTTAACAATACGTAATTTAATAATATTGGTTTTGTGATTATACCAACCCATGTAATTTCATTTTCACCGGAGGACAAGTTGGAGTCCTCTTTTTTATTTTTTTAAAATATATTTTTTTGTCCCTAATTAGTGTTATAATAATGTTGCTAATTGAAAGCCTTCACCTTGCAATTATACCTTTACAAAATCAAGGAGTAGGCGGACAATATCCGCCTTTTTCTTTTAGCAAAATTAAAATAATAAAAAGAAGCGTGTAACCTTCACTTACACGCTCGAAATTATTATAACTTAAATGTGTTTATTTTGATAGTAAAAACCGTTTTTTATCATAACACAACTTAGTTTATAGACTTTTCGGGCGTCGTTTTCAAAGGGAAAACACGCTCGAAAGGTTTTTTATAATGATTTTTTTAGAGAGACAATTACACAAATACGTTAAGGTTAATTTATTTAAAAATTATAGCGTGAGACCATTGGACAAAGCATTAACTAATAACAAAACTATGTTTAAAGAGTGAAAAAGCTATTTAGGTTTTTTATTAGATCAAGATTATGATACAAATAAAAAAACTAATACAACTAATAATTTGGTGCAAACATTATTACAAGACAAAATAATAACTATTACTGATAAGCATTTTGAAATTAATAAGCATGTTAACGGCTGAATATATCAACCTTTTAAAACGTTTATGCAGCATTTAGCGTTATTTTTAGCCTATGAATTAGGATCATTTGCAAAAGCAAATAAAAACAAAGATATTTGGACAATTTGACAACTTGAAGGACACACTCCAATGCTTGTGTTAATGTCTAAAAAATCATTGGCTAAATTTTGAAAAGGAAGAAATAAAAATGAATAACGATATTAAAATAAACATTGATCAGCATATTGAGTTGTTTATGCAGCATTGTAATAAAAAGCTTGATAATAATTATCTTGCAAAAGGCACTTTAACAAATTACAAAATTTTAACAAATATGCTTACTGGTTGCCAAAACATAGATGACTTAATTGAACGCATTAACCGCATTTTGAGAAATGATAAATATACAAACGCAACGAAGAGATTTTATAAAACGGTTTTTACACTATTTTTAAAGTTTATTAGTGACAAAAACAAAGTTTTTATTGATTTAACTGATTTATATAAAGTAGAAAGCCCACAAATAACCCGCCGTGCTTATACTGATGAAGAATTAAAAATATTATTTGAACAATTAGAATTGTTTGGTAATGACAATTTTACTTTTTGATTTAAGTTTTTATTGTTTACTGGTATCAGATGTGCAGAAATTGATATAATCGATTTTAAAGTATTTGTTAAAAACGGTTTTAAGATTTATTTTAAAGCATTAAAACATAATAACACAAGAATAGCAAGTTTAGATGAAGATAATATTGAGATGCGTGAAATGCTATCAAATGGAACTGTTAAAATTTTAAAATCTAAGACAATTAAAAACTGTTTTGCATTATTTCGAAAATTTGTTTTTCAAAATGTACCTAATTTTACCAATGGAATACACGCACATTTGTTACGCCATACTTTTATTACCTGGAGTGTAAATAAGTATAAAGCCGATATAAATATTGTTAGTAAATTATCGGGACACAAAAGCGTAAGCACCACGCAACGATATGTAAGTGATGATTTAAATATAATGGGCGATAATATGGAAAATATACAAAAATCGTTGTTTGCTGATGTTGCTAAATTAAAAACCACTATCGATGATAACCCGCCATACTTAAAAATGATTAAACAAACATGAGAAAGAACAAAACTAAGTCGCAAGGCTTAGCTTGTTTTATAATTTTTTTATGAAACAATATAAACCCTTCCCCAGCCCTAGTGAAATACATTTTAATATTAAATTTATATTATGAAATGAACAGCCTAAAACGTTTGATGAGTTCAGGAACAAATATTCATCAATCTTTACAAAAAGAGTAATTGCATGACTTAAAAAGCACAATCGATATAACCGTCTAGAATTGAGCAAAATATGGTCGGTAATGTTTTATTATGGCTTTGTTAATTTCCAGCGTGAAAACGCCGTTAAAACGCATTTAGAGCGATGTTTGTACACTGTGTTAACCTCATCATTAGGATATGATGCAGGAAAACAAGTGGATTTAATCGCATTTAAGGAATCACAATTGCTATATATTCAAGTTAAACCAAAGAACGGAGCATATAATTTTGCAAAGCTGCTTAAAGCTTGCAGAAAAGATAAAGCAAAGCCTATTTTAGCTGTACCTAACGGAAGCTATAACTTTAATTTTTATGATATTTCTAATGGTTTAAAGCAAATTATTTTATAATTCAGATGCATTAAAACGTTATTTTTTATCCGGTTAGCTCGGGAATAATATATATATATATTGTGAATTTTTCCGAATTATAAACATAGAGCAAAAAAATGTGAGTATTTTTTTAAAAAAAATAAGCAAATTCAGCGATTTATTGTGGTTTTTAACAAAGTTGTACAATTATATTGGATGAATTTTAAGCATTTTGATAACTTAGCATTGTTTGCTTATAAATTATTGAAAAAAATGTATTAAAATGTTAAAAAAGTTTTTTTGTACACATCATTAAACAGAAAAATGTATAAGAGTGTGAAAGGAAAAAATGGAAAAGGAAAACAAAGTATTAGACGAAACAATTAAAAAAACCATTAGTGAAATTACTAAAAAATTTGGTTCAGAAGCTATAGCCTTTTTTGATCAAAATGACCTCGCACACTCTGTAAATGTAGTGCCAACAGGTTCATATTTACTTAATGATGCACTAGGAATTGGAGGTTATCCAGAGGGGCGTATAATTGAAATTTTTGGTCCTGAAAGCGGCGGTAAAACAACACTATGTTTGCACGCGATTGCGGAGGTTCAAAAACGTGGCGGAATTGCTGCCTTTATTGACGCTGAGCATTCAATTGATCCAAATTATGCAGTAAATTTAGGCATTGATTTAGATAAGTTAATTATTTCGCAGCCAGACAGTGGCGAGCAAGCAATGGATATAGTTGATTATTTAGCTAAAAGCGGAGCAATTGATTTAATCATTGTTGACTCAGTAGCAGCGCTTGTACCTGAAGCAGAATTAAATGGAGAAATGAGTGATAATCAAATTGGCTTGCACGCACGGTTGATGTCTAAATCGCTGCGTAAAATAACCGCAACATTAAATAAAACAAACACAACTATTATTTTTGTGAACCAGATTCGTGAAAAAATTGGTGTTATGTTTGGCAACCCGGAAACCACCACAGGTGGAAGAGCATTGAAGTTTTACTCATCTGTACGTATTGAGGTTAGAAGAGTATCTTCAATTGTTGAAGGCAAAGAAATTATTGGTAACGATGTAAAAATTAAGGTTGTTAAAAATAAACTAGCACCGCCTTTCAAAACATTCCAGACCGAGATTGTGTTTGGTCAAGGAATTGATGCGTTGGGTGAATTAATTGAACTTGCGTGCCAAAAAAATGTAATTGAAAAGAAAGGTTCTTGATACGCTTATCAAGGGGAAAATCTTTGTCAGGGCAAAAAAGCATTGAAGGATTTATTCAAACAAAATACTGAATTTTTACAGGAAATTGAACAAAAAACTGTTTAAAAAATCATTCTCGCGAATGATTTTTTTACTCTGATACTAGGATTAAAACGCCAGAAACTACTGAAAGAGTTAAAAGTGTAATAACACCTCAAACAATACGGTCGTTTTTGTCTAAAAATCCTTTTTTGATTTTGTTTAATACTAAAAAACCTATAACTAGCGGAAATACTAATCAAAATGTTAGTATCATTGTAATAATGATGAAAATTTTTGCAATTAGCATTAATGTTTCATCTTTTCTTTGTTCTTGACTCATTTGTTCTCCAATAAATATATTTTTGTTATTATTATATATGTAGATTTGAGGGATATGTTAAATAAAAAAATAAATATACTTTTTATTGGCGACATTTTTGCTCAACCTGGCATTGAAACTGTTGCTAAACACATTCAAAGCATTAAAGATAAATATAATATTGATTTCACAATAGCTCAAGCCGAAAACGTGTCTGATCGTAAAGGTTTTATTAAGCGTGATTATGATGTGCTTAAATCTTTAGGTATTGACGTATTTACACTAGGAAATCACGTGTGAGCACAAGAAGGCATTTTTGAAATCATTAATAATGAAGATGTGATTAGACCTTTAAATATTGCAAATTCATATACAGGCCATGGTTCAAATATTTTTCGCTTAAACAACGGGATTAGTATTAGAGTAACATCACTAATGGGCATTGCATTCAATAAGTTGCTTCGCCCTTGAAAACATGAAAGCGCTGATAATTTTTTCGATGCTGCTGATTTTGTGGTTGAACACAGTGAAAAAGCAGACTTTCATTTTATTGATTTTCATGGTGAAACCACAAGTGAAAAGGTGGTATTAGCATTATATCTTGATGGCAAAGTTGACGCAGTTTGCGGAACCCATACACATGTGCAAACTAATGATGCCAGAGTGTTGCCAAAAGGCACTTGCTTTATAAGTGATGCCGGTATGGTAGGTCCTTACAATAGTGCTATTGGAGCTAATTTTCAGCAAGTTTATGAACACATGCGCTATGGTGCAATGAGCAAATTTCAAATTTCGGATAACGAGTGCCAATTTAATGCTGTAGTTCTTGAGCTAAATACTATAGAAAAACACAATAATAAAATACAAGCTATTACCATATTGCCATAATAAAAATCAACTCGCAAAAGTTGATTTTTTTGTTGTTTTATACACAAATTTATTGGATTTTTAGTAATGGTTTTTGACACGTTCAAAGTTTTTTTGGTTCTTTACTTCGTATCATTTCATGATATCTTCATCGCTATAATTTAGCATTTTGGCACAACCTAAAGATAGAGAAAGCAATTCACTAATAATTTCTTTGGTGATGTTTGTTTTAGCGCTACTTGCAATTCTGAATATTTCAAGAATTTGATCTGTAGGAAATTTTGAGACAATTTTAGGTTCAATAATTGGGTTTACATCAAGTTGGTAAGCGTATGAACCTAAAAAATGTAGCACGTCGGCAAATTCTTCTAAAACAGCATCATGATTGACATTTATATGTTTTTTTCAGTATTTAAAGCATTGAACTTCATTGGCGAATTCAGCAAATTCGACCAGCAAGGCTAAAGATCATTTAGCTTGTCATTCGGTGTGGTCAACATGATGCAAATCATCGCGGGAGTTAATAGCATGATCTAGCTCTTTTTGCATTCTAAATATTCTTGAAAAATCCATATTTAACTCCTAAAAATTCTTATATGGTTCCTGCATTAAAACAGGAATAATTGATAAATCGTTAAATTCACGGCTTAGTTGTTGACAAATATGATGCACAAAAACTTGTTCATCTAAATGCGAAACTTCTAGCACATCAATGTTGTGTTCGCGGTATAAAAGTCATTCATTTCATTTAATATCGCTAGTGATAATTAATTCAACCTTGTTTTGGCTTAATTCATAAGCTAAATCAGCTCCACCTGAGCCTGATAAAAACGCTATTTTTCTGTATTTTTTGGCTGTATCATTGACATTTGTACGCATTTGCTTAAGATTTAGTAAATGTTCAAATTTCATTTTTAGCTCACTTAAGCCAGTGAAGGCTTCAACTACACTTGGGTAAGGCTTTTTATACGAAACAATAGAATTGCCAAAACCTAGTTTTTTAGCTATTTGGTGCGAAGTTCCATTGGTATTATTGTCATAGTTTGTGTGCAAAGCTAATACACTGATGCGATATTTTTTTAATTGCTCGTAGATTTTTTTCTTGTAAGGAGCTAATTTAAACTCATCTTGTCAAGTTTCTGCGAATCTAAATGGGTGGTGAACAATTATTAAATTAGCTTTTGATTTAATAGCTTGTTGAAGCACATCAGTTGTTAAATCAATTGCAACAACTGCTCCTTTAATGGTTTCACTTAGGGCGAATTTAGGAGCAAAACCTACAGGGTCTCATTCTTCCGCGTTGCTCAGTGGGTATAAACCTAAAAGAAATGAAGTAACTTTTTTAATTTGCATTATCTAAAAAAATCCTTTAAATGTTTGCCTTTACGAGTGCAATTCTTAAGTTTTCTCAATATTTTGTTTTCGATTTGACGAATTCTTTCCTTAGAAACGTTACGTTCTTTGGCTAATTCTTCTAATGGAGTGATGCTATATTTATTACCATTTTCATCTACACCAACGCCATAACGTTTACAGATTAATTTTTTCTCGTCTGGGTCTAATGATTCATTTAAGATTTCATTTAACATGTCAACCAATTCTTCTTGTGAAGCATAATCAATTGGGTTGACAACACTTTCATCTTTAACAAAATCTGAAAATGATGAATCATTTTCTTTACCAATTTGCTTGTCTAGCGAAATTGGATCGATATTGATTTTACGAATGTATCTAACTTTTTCTGCTGTATAGCCTTGACCATATCTTGCTGCTATTTCCTCATCAGAAGGTTCGGTACCATTTTCTTGGTGCAATTCACGTTCAATTTTGGTGATTTTGTTGATAGTTTCAACCATGTGTACTGGTACACGGATAGTTCTAGCTTGGTCCGCAACAGCGCGAGTGATGGCTTGACGAATTCATCAAGTAGCATAAGTAGAGAATTTAAAGCCTTTGCTTACATTGTATTTTTGAACAGCCTTAACAATTCCCGAGTTACCTTCAGAAATTAAGTCAATAAAGCTTAAACCTCTATTTTTGTATTTTTTGGCATTATTGATAACCAAACGCAAATTACGTTTGATTAGCTTGTCACGCGCTCTTTTGCCTCTAAAACCACCTTTTTCCATCTCTAGGGCAAGTTTTTCTTCTTCTTCTTTGGTTAAAAGTTTACCGTATTTACCAATTCAACGCATGTATCATTTAACAATGTCGTTAGTTTCAGTTAGCTTGTTTCTTAGTTCGTTGGCTGAAACTGAGCCATCATCTTTTGAAAGGTCAATTTCTTCATCATCATATGTTTCAATTTCTAAATCTTCGTCAGTAATATCTTTTGAACTTTTACGTTTTGATTCTTTTTTAGTATTTTTTCTTTCTTTACGCTCAATTAGTTCTTCTTCATCTTCCTCAGCGTAACTTGAATCATCTGAATATTCATAATCATCACTAAAACCATATTCCGATGTGTAATCATCATCATAATCATCAATGTTGATTGAAGAGTCAATATCTTCATCTACGTCAAATTCTTCTTCTTGCACATCGGTACGTTTTTTAAAGCCTTGCTCGTCTTCATCACTTACTTCGGCGCTTTCGTCATCACCATTCTCGTTGATTTCGCCAATAATATCGTCTTCGCCAACTTCTTCTTCATCGCCAGCGTCAACATCATCAGCAATAACACCTCTTTCGTGTAGAAGCTCTAACATCTCGTCCATTAATTCGTCAGGTATTTCAACCTTAATTTCATCAAGATACTCATAAACTTGAGCTTGTGAAAGTTGTTGATTTTCTTCTTTTTTGGCGTGTTTTTCAACTAATTTAACGACAGTTTCTAATTCATTTGCCATTATTTTTTCCTCCTATTAATGCGTAGCATTGTTTGTGTGTGTTCCTCAAACATTTCGGCATTAGCTGAAATAGTTTGGATTAATTTAGGATTTTTCGTTGTCTCAATATATTTATCATCACATTCTCTTAAAGCGTTTGTATAAAGCAAATCTAAATTGATTTGTAAATTATGCAAATCTGCTTTATTTTGTGTAAAATCATTCATAAATTGTTCATATTCTTCTAAATATTCATTATTGTGAGTTAATTTATTTTTGCTGTCCTGCAATTGTTCAGCATTCATCTGACCAGATTTTAATTGCTCATAAATATCTTGCTTATAATCATCAAAAACTCTCAAATTCATTATGTCTTTAGATTCGCGCTCCAAAAATAAAGATATTAAATTAGGATGTTCAAGCAACACATAAAACAAGCGATCTACTCAGCCAAGGGTTATTTTTTTATTAGACTGAAGCGATTTATTTACAAGTGTATAGGTGTTAGGGTCAAATGAATCTTTTATGTCGCTTTGTGGCACATAATCAGGTACAAAATCATGTGCTAAAAATTCACCAGTATCAACAAAATCATATTCATTTGGTAAGCTGTATTCATCTGAGTCTGAATTGATATTTGCATCAAAATTAACTTCAAAATTAAAATCGTTTTTTATTCGCGAAGCATAAAAATGAGCAATATTTTGTTTTACGCCTTTTAAATACGGTTCAAAACTGCTAATAAAGTTTTGAATGCTATTTAAATTGTTATTTTGCCCAGCAACTAAATTGAATTGCGTTTTAAAGTAATCATAAATAAAATCTAATGCATTTGGAGCTTGCTTTAGTAAATCATTAAGATATTGGGGTCCATATTGAATAATAATTTCATCAGGATCTAAACGCGTTTTATTGACAACAATTTTAACGTCGTAACCATGTTCGATTAAAAATTTTGCGTTTTTTAGCGAAGCGTTTTGACCTGCTTGATCGCCATCTAAAAATATTGTGATTTGTTTATTATTAAGCAAACGTAAATGTTTAGTGGTGAGCGCTGTTCCCATTAGGGCAACGGAATTATAAATACCAATTTTATGCAGAGCTATAACATCAAAAAAGCCTTCAACAATTATTAGTGAATTTTGATCAAAATGAGACTTTGTTCTATAAAAATTGTATAAAAGTTCTGATTTTTGAAATAAATTTGACTCCGCTGAATTTACATACTTAGGTTTAATATCCTTTTGCAGAGCACGTGCACTAAAACCAACAATTTTACCTTCGCTATTTCTAATCCCAAATATCACGCGGTTATAAAAAAGTGCTAATTTATTTTCGGGATTAATTAATCCTGCCTTAACAAATAAAAATGGATTGGCTTCTAATTCACTTTTGAAAAAATTAAGGAAATTTTCGCCACTGGCGTAGCCAATATCAAAATCGTTTATTAAATCATTATCAAGTTTTCTACTTGTAAAAAACTCATTTAGTTCAGTATTTTTGAGTCTTTTGAACTCAAGTTTATAAAATGAGTTAACTTTTTCAAGTAAATCCAAAACTGCTAAATCTTGTTCAGTGTATTTGCTTTTAGGTTCATAAAACAGATTTGAACTTACTTCAATATTATGTTCCAAAGCGAGTTGTTTTAATGTATCAACATAGCTGGTTTTTTTGAATCTAGAAACAAAGCTAACAACATCACCTCCAACACCACACGCAAAACATTTGAATATTTGTTTACTTGAACTTACGTTCATTGAAGGTGAAGAGTCATCATGAAAAGGACATAAACAAACATAACTTTGACCTTTTTTAGACAAAGTTATGTATTTGCTAACTTCCTCAACAATATCTAGTTGAGAAACAATTTGTTCATGTAACGATTTCAGGCTTGAATTCATATTAAATGTAGTTTAAAATTTCGCTAATTTTTACTCTTTTTTGTTCCATACTATCACGATCTCTTAAAGTAACGCATTCGTCTTCAAGAGAGTCAAAATCAACTGTAATACATGTAGGAGTACCAATTGCGTCTTGTCTACGGTATCTTTTACCTATTGACGCAGTTTCATCATAAACAGCATCAATACCTTGAGCTAATAATTGCTCATAAATTTGTTGTGCTTTATCATTAAGTTTTTTAACAAGCGGAAGCACTGCGACTTTATAAGGAGCCAATTGTTTGCTTAATCTAAGCACGACTCTAGTTTCATTTTCTAAAACTTCTTCGTCGTAAGCTTCAATTAAAAGAGCAAACATTAATCTATCTAGACCCATTGAAGGTTCAATAACATAAGGAATATATTTTTCATTTGTGGTTGGATCTAAATACTCTAAACTTTCGCCAGTTGCCTTTTGGTGTGCACTTAAGTCAAAATTAGTTCTGTTAGCAATCCCTAATAACTCGCCTCAACCAAATGGGAACAAGTATTCAATATCACTTGTGGCTGAAGAGTAGTGTGAAAGCTCTTTTTCATCGTGTTTTCTAAGACGTGTGTTTTGCTCACTTAAGCCTAATAAACGAACAAAATCAACCGATTTTTGTACATAATAGTCAAATAGTTGATCTGCTTGCGCGGGATGACAAAAGACTTCAAGTTCCATTTGTTCAAATTCACGTGTTCTAAAAATAAAGTTTCCAGGTGTTACTTCGTTTCTAAAACTTTTACCAACTTGCCCTATTCCCATGGGCATTTTTGCACGCATTGCACGTTGAACATTTTTAAAGTTCACCATAATTCCTTGGGTAGTTTCTGGACGCAAGTAAATTTTTGATTTAGTTTCTTCAGTTACACCTTGTTTAGTTTCAAACATCAAGTTGAATTTACGAACATCACTTCATTTAGTTTTAGCACCCTCGTATTCGTGTAAATGTTGCTCTAAAAATTGCTTCATTTCTTCAAAAGTCAATGTTTCAGCAACAATAGTTGGGTCAATTTGTTCAATTAACTTATCAGCACGATATCTTTTGCCATTCACCTGGTTTTCAATTAATGGGTCATTAAAATTAACAACGTGACCAGATGTAACTCAAACTTGAGGATTCATTAAAATTTTAGAATCTAGTAAAAAGTTATTTTTTTCACTTTTAATAAAGAAACGTTTTCAAACAGCTTCAATATTGTCTTTAAGAGTTGCTCCTAGTGGGCCGTAATCTCAAGTATTTGCCAAACCACCATAAATTTCACTTCCTTGAAAAACAAAACCAGAAGATTTTAGGTGATTAATAAGAGTGGTAACGTTTTTGTCTTTATTTAGCATAATGCCCCCTAGTTTATTTAATTATTGGAATAGTGATGTATTTGTCAAGATTTCAAATGTTCTTAAACCAACAACGATTACTAATACTATCAACATAATAACAGCGATTGTAATTCATAATCAGTTTCATCTTGATTTTTCAGTTGAGACATAAGAACCTAAATATACTTGTTGATCCCCTTCAACCTCGTATGTTTCAACAGGATATTCAGTAATTTCAAAGTCGTTAATACTGATTTGAGAAGCTTCATCTATTGTTTGTTCAACAACTGCAGGTTCAGTGGCTTTTACAACTTCTTCTGAAACTAAAACTTCGTCTTGAACTTGTTCATCACATTTGCATGAATCATTTTGAGTTGCACAATTGCAGTTGTCGCCACATTTGCAATCTGAACATTCTTGTGAACATTTTTGTTCGCTCTCGTGTGATTGTTCACAGGCAGAAACTTTAAATCCTTGGCAAGTATTTTCGCAATCGTTCACACATGCATAAACTACGCATGATTGTTCTTTGCAACATTGTTGAGAGTCTTTTGACTCACAAGTTGTTTTTTCTTCTGCTAATTCGCATTCATCTTTTGAACATGATTGTGAGCAAGATGAAACATTAGCATGAGAGATGTTAGTTTTACCACAATCTAAATCACAGGCAGAAATGTATCCTTTTTTCTCATATGTTCATTCACTTGCTTCAGTGTCTTTAGCACATTCTTTTTCCTGTGCACATTTTGAGCCACATGATTGTTCTTCAGATTTATTTACAGTCTCATCAACGCAGGCTTTAATTTCGCAGTGAGCAAAATCAGTTTTTTGGCATGAACCTTCGCATGCTCCAACATATGAAGATTTATCGATTGCAAATTCAACATCAGCTTCTTTTTGTTCCAAAGCACATTCTGATTTACATGAAGATTCACAAACTTGTTCTTTTTTCAGTAAGTCTTGTTGAACATCCTCTTTAGTTTCTTCCGTTTGTACAATGTTAGTCAAAATTACATATTTGTAGTCGTGTACTGGTTCAAAGATGATGAATTGGTCGCCTAAAACCACATAAGATGTTTCATAAGCTATTGATTTGTATTGTTCATTTTCAGATTTGTAAGATGCTTGAGTTGTTGCAGAATCTTGTGTTGTATAGTCAATGCAAAGCAACGACAAAATATTTTTGAAGATATCTTTAAACTCTGCAAAAAGTGCGCTAGTTTGTTCAGTAAATCTATAGCTTTTAATTGTTAATAAATCGTCGATTAAATCTTCTACAAGGTTGTAGTTATGTTTAATTCTAAAGTAGTCGATTTGGCTAACTTGTTGGTGTTGTAGAGCTGAATTGATTGTTTTTAATTTTTGCACATATAGTGCAAATGAATCAAAAATTTCTTGTTGGCTTAGAGAAATGTAATAGCTAGTTCTTAATGGCAATGTAATTTCTTTTTTCATATATGTCCTTTTACTTAACTTAAGTATGTTATTGAATAAAATTTAATATTTAAATTATAATATAAAACTTAATTTTTGGCTCCCTTAGTTGTATACAATTTTTTGCCCTATAAACTCAGTATTTTTGAGTTAAACATTGACACTATTTCCACGATATTTTTTAGCTCACTGCTCAAAATCGATATTCAATTAAATCTAATAAAATGCTTTATAATTTAAACTATGAATAAAAAAGGCGATATCTTATTTGGCAAAATAATTCACATTTGTAACGATGGCTTAACAGTAATCACTAATAAAAAATATATATTTGATATTCCTAAAAAATTGGTTACTGATTGAGCTTGAAAAAATTTATACGCCGAATTTAAACTTAAAGACAAAATTAATTTTTACGTTGAAGAAATTGATCACAATAATAAAACTGGTGTAGGAAACTTTAAAGTTAATCACAGCTACTATGCTCGCTCACCTTTTAGCGAAGAATTAAAAGAAACCAAACATGGTTTTAAAACTTTATTTAAGTCTGTGCAAAATGAAATTGAATGCTGAAGTAAAAATCGGAGCCAATAATGCCCAAAATAAAATTACAAGCATATAATTATTATCCAGATTTTAATAATGAAAATTTGATTAAAAAGGGAGTTGACATTGTCAACGGGATAAATTGAAAAAATATTGCAGGCTTTGAAAATTTTGGTTTTCATGAATTAGCATTAAATTTTAGCTCGCAAAATATTCATGAAATTACTCAATTAGCTCAACAATTAAGTGATTTAAATATTGAAAATATTGTGATTTTTTCTGATTTAGAAGTGGAGCAAAATTTTAAAGCTGGCTATCATTTTGTTTTGGAAAATGATTTATTACAAAACAATAAAATAAATTATTTCTTTATAAATTCTGATAATCCAACCCACACTTGATTTGATCAATTAGCAAATTTAGCTTCACACATCGATCTAAATAAAACGGCGTATATTTTTGCAAAATTGAGTCTTTATACTCAGTCTTTTATTGAATTTATCAAAATTTTTGTAAATTTTGTGCAACAAAAAATAGGCTATTATCGTTGCTTAAACCAAATGTTCATTGTTGCTAAAGAAGCGTGCGAAGAGCAACTTTTATTCCTAGAAATTGATGAAGAAAACAAACTAATCATACCTAATATTTTGCATCAAAAATACTCATTTTTCAGTGAAATTAACCTGCTTTTGCTGTTTGTAAAAGGTATAGATATAAGTCAGGTTTTGGACGGATATACATCCGCAAGTATTGATTTTGCTTCCGATAGAATTAAGGATAATTTAGCTTTTCAATATGGTTATATTTGTTCAATGCTTTCGCAAGATAAAAATTCAGCACTGCAAATTGGGTCTGATGATTTACTAAAAGGAATTTTAGCATTGCATTCTCGCTTTAAAAATGAACATTATTTTCCACAACAAAAATGAAGTTCATTTACTATATTCCCGCAAGAAATCTATACTTATGCGCCTTATACAATTGGTATGAGTAATACATATTACGCATCATTTTTTGAGGTCAATAAATTGCGCCACGACTACAGAATTACCCCAGAATTAAATATTAACGATGGGGTTGAAAAATACAAGCAAAACCGTTTAAGCGAGTTTACTTTAATTAATAATGAAGGAATAGTAACCACTCTTTCGAGTGTTGCCAACGTACCTTTAATCAGAATTACTTTAGATAGCAACAACGAAGCTGTTTTGGGAGCTTTAATTTGCTTTTTGTACTGATCAAATATATTTGAATGTTATATTAAACAACTCAATCCATTTAAAAACTAAGGAGTTATATGAAACCGATAAAATTAAGATTAAACCACGCAGTCAATATTGATCAGTTAAGCAAATACCAAGATCGCGTAAGTAAAATTCATTCAGCTATCAAAAACAAAGAAGTTAGTGAAAAGGATTGATTGGGTTGACTAGAACTGCCATTTAAATTGAATAATGAAGAGTACAAAAAAATGGAATTTTTGAGTACAAAATGAAAAAATATGAACATAGAAACAGTAGTTGTTATTGGCGTAGGTGGATCTTATTTAGGGGCAGCTGCTGGATATGAGTTCATGTATGGATTTCCTTCGATTGATAAGCCTAAAATTGAATTAATTTTTAGCGGAAATAATGTGAGTTCAGAGAGTTTAGCTGCTCAATTAAGTTATGTTGAAAACAAGCGTTTTGCAATCAATGTGATCAGCAAAAGCGGTAAAACCTTAGAAACTGCTATTGCCTTTAGAGAATTTAGAAAATTGCTAGAAACTAAAGTTGGTGCAATGAGGGCTAAAGATTTGGTGGTGGTGACCACTGATGCCAACAACGGCGTGTTGTTTGATTTAGCTAATCAAAAAGGTTATGAAAAATTAATCATTCCTGATGATGTCGGTGGGCGTTTTAGCGTGATGTCACCAGTTGGTTTATTCCCGTTCATGTGTGCGGGTTTAAACACTCAACAATTATTGTTAGGCGCCCAACAAGCATTGAATGATAATTCATCAGATCAATTAGCTGCAAATGATGCTTATAAATATGCAGTTTCACGTTATTTAATGTACAAAAACAATTACAATATTGAGTTACTTGTGAGTTATGAGCCAAAATTAAGATTTTTCCAAGAGTGATGAAAACAATTATTCGCTGAAAGCGAAGGCAAGAATGGTCGCGGACTGTTTCCAGCTTCATCTCAGTTTTCTACCGATTTACATTCATTAGGGCAATTCATTCAAGATGGAAGTAAAATACTCTTTGAAACTAGTTTATTTGTCAAAAATCCAATGCATAATTACATATTAACTAAAGATGAAGAAAATATTGACAAAATTGCATATTTAGACGGCAAAGATTTACATAAGGTCAATTGAGCAATTTTTGAAGCCAGCTTGCAAGCACACTCACAAAGCTCAAAAATACCAAACATTGTTGTTGAATTCGACAAAATGGATGAGTACAATTTAGGATACTTATTCATGTTCTTCATGATTTCGTTGACTATGTCAGCGTACTTGCTAGGCGTTAATCCTTTTAATCAACCAGCCGTTGGTGTTTATAAAGCCAATATGGTTAAAACATTATCTAAAATATAAAAAGCCCGCGCGGGCTTTTTCTAGTCTTTATATTCATCTGCTTGCGAATCAAATATTGCATTCATTGCATCTAATTCGGCGGTTAGAGACATTTCATCATTTTCTGCTGTGTCGACTGAGTTATTTGTTGAATTATCTAATTGTTGCACTGGCGCTTGAACCTCAATTACTCTTGTTTTTTCAACAATAATTTTTTCGCTTTCCTTAACAACAATATTTTGGGTTGGTAAAGCAAGTGGAAGTGGCATTTTAGGTTCAATTTCTTCAATTGATATATCAATATCATTTGATGATGGAACATTTGGATCAACTGAATTTAAAGCCGGAACGTTTGACACTGTATTATCAGTCTTTTCGTCTAAATGTTGAACTGGATTTTCGTCAACTTCATCAATAGGTAAAACTGGTAAATTATCTTTTTGTACTGAAGAAGCAAGTTCAATAGTGTCTTCAGAAAAGACAATGTTTTCAACAGGTTCATCTGTTAAAGTATTATCATCTTCGTCAATTTCAATTTGATTTTGCTCTTCTTCATAATCTTCGATGATATTTGTGTGAACATTGCTTTGTTCTATATTTTCGACTAATGTTTGCTCAAATGGCTTATTATCAGTTGGTTCTAACTCAACTATTAAATCGTTTAACTGTGATTTAAATTGCTCTCATTTGATGCGATCTAATACATATAGATTGTAGTTTTTTGATTTGATAAAGTTATTCAAGTCATTAAATTCTAAATATTTTAATGGACTGTTTGCGTAGGCATAATCATCAACCATAATTGCAAATTTACGGCCATTATGACTTGTGATCATAAAATCAACATTAATTGTTCCTAAGGCAAAATCTTGAATTAGATTTATTCCACCTAAATTTGAGATTTTTTCAGTTAAATAATCATTAATTTCAGTAAATAGCTCCGATTTAGGGGCAATTGGTTCATCTAGTTCAATTTCACGTGTGCGCTGAATATCCATTGTTAAAAATTCTCTGCGCTCTTGTTCACTCAATTCAAGAAACTCAAGTCATTTTTTGAATGTTAAAACATCATCATTGTCTGTGGTCATAACCACATCTTGAGAATGAATAGATTTAACAACAATCATTTTGTCTTTGGCACGTGAAATGGCAACGTTTAAAGCGTTTTTACCGCCCGGGCGTCCAACATATGTAGAGTAAATTTTAGCACTAGAATCATAACCTAATGTTGCAATAACTAAGTCCGCTTCGTCACCTTGAATATTTTCAATATTTCTCAGTAATAACTGATTATTTCTCAGTGCTTTTTCTAGATTAGGCTCTTGTTCAAAAATACGTTTAGTGATTGATTCTTGTTGTTTAGCATTAAAGCAAAGAAGAATAATTTTGCTGTAATTGCTTAAATTTTGGTTCACTAAATCTAGAACAATTTGTTCTTCAACTAGGTTTTGGCTATCAATTCATTGACCATTAGCTTCGATAACCTCGATAGCGTTTTCATTTAAATTAGCGTTAGCTGAGTCAATTACATCTAGCTTTGAATTATAGAAATGTTTAGAGCTAAAAGTCATTAAAGCTGCTTGGTGTGAACGGTAATTTTTATTTAGTAAAATGCTATGCACACCTAAACCAATTCCATAATCAAGCAATGATTCTGTGATTCCGTACACTGACTCGTCATCGCTCACTCTAATTCCAAATCAATTCGAAGGCTTCATTTGTTGATCATCACCAGCTAAAACTTTTGTTTTAGCTAAATATAAAACAGGTAAACCTTTTTCAATAAAAATCTGACTTGACTCATCTAAAATAGCGTAATCAAACTCATTTTTTTCTCAAGCTGATAAATCAACATCTGGTGTAGCGATAATAACTGGGAAAAGTTTTTTGATAATATGAGCATATTTATTAATGAATTTATATGGCTCAGTTTTACCAATTCTTATAGTTAGTGCAAATTCACCATAGTCGGCTTTTTCTTGCTCACTTAATTTATCGTAGCGATCAACAATCAATTTGGCAACAAATTTTCTGATTTCATTTTGATCACTAATATTGTCTTTGTTTTCGGGTGGAAGTATTGAAATTAAGTGCAAAATGGCCTGGTAATCGCTAAATTCTAGATCTTTAGTGATGCCTTTAAGCTCAGATAGATTTATTCCATTAGTTCCAAAATTCTCAAAGATTATTTTTGCATACTTTAGCACTGCTTTGCGCTTACGAGAAAACAATTTTCAGCTCAGTTTATTTTTATGTAGCATTCATTTTTGTAGCTGTTTTAGTGTTTCAAAATTTAGCTCGGCTGGATAGCTTAAAAACTCAGGTAGACTTAGCAATACTTCTCAGTTATTTTGGTTTAAAAACGGCAAGAATTTATTGATTAATGGCAATACTTTTGCAATAGATTTGAAATTTACTTCATTAGCTAATTGCGCAATATTATTAATGTATTTAAGCTCTTGTGTGCTTAAAATCCTTAAGGCTTTAAGTTTATTAGGTTTGTTAAAATGTTCTAAGTAATCAATGTATTCACGTAAAGGTTTATAAAATGTTTTTTTACTTACATCAGCAACATTTAGCATAAACAAACAAAATTGTTTTAGCTCACCCATTCTATTTCTAATCACTTCTAATGCGGCTTTTTTTTGCGAACAAACTAAGGCAGTTTTGCCATAAATTAAAATATTTGCCAGTAAATTAACGATTGTTTGCGATTTTCCAGTTCCTGGTGGACCTCAAATCACAGTATTTTGCAGCAATGAAGACGCAATTGCTTTATCTTGGCTAAAGTTTGTTGGTGTAATTTTGAAAAGGCTTTTTTTAGGATCTAAAATAAAGTCTTCAATTCTACTTGTATAGACTTGCTTTTTAAATTCGACAGGAATAATTTTGTTTAGTTCGTCATTTTTAATTATTTCCATCATACGATTGCGGATATAGCCACCTGAAGGTTGGAATAAACCTAGAATGATGCCGGGACAAAATTCTAATGATTCATTAGTTATATTTTCGGGACTTAGTGGAGTAAATTCAGCGTTTATGTTAGCTATATTTGGATAAATTTGCTTTCATTCTTCTTTAATTTGCTCAAATAATTTTTTAATACTTAAATTTGAAATACTAATGTTTGTATTGATGTCAAAATTTGCATTATTCAGCAAAAATAATAGCTTTTCATTGGGTTTGATTTCACTTTTTGATGAAAGTTTGGGTCTAGAATTTTCAATTGTTAAATTCGCTTCCTTTAAAAATAAAGGCGCATATATTGATTTGCCATCAATATTTACTTTCACATACATAAATCCTATATGAATAGGTCAAATATTTGTTTGCTCATGAATTTCCTTGGCACGGTTTAAAAACATAGCTCATTTAACTGATTGTTTTTGATATTGCAAAATCAACTCATCTACAATTTTATTCACGTTTGATTTAAAATCTTTTTTAAGTTGACGCAACTTATAATCATTAATTTTTACATTGTTACGAGTCAGGATTTCAATAGCATTTTCATAGCTATTTGAAAGTTTAATTTGTTCAGCAACTAATTTTAATTTTTCTTCAATTATGTCAATATTAAACTCATTTTTTGTATAAATTTCATTAAAAAGCGCTTCGCCAAACAATTTATAAAAATCAAAAAAATAGGTGTTATCTACCTTGGTGAAAATTACTTTATCATTGGGACTAACATCAAGCAGATTATTAAGAATGGATTTGTATCTTTTTTCATTATCACTAAACATAACTTACTCCTATAAACATTTTCTAAATCAGTATTTATTATTTTATATTAATATCAATAATGACTTGAAAATTAATACAAAAAATTCAGGCATGTGCCTGAATTGATGGTATTTACTTTTTACTAAGCTGCTGCGGCTGGAGTTGCAGATGGTTGACCTTCAGTAGTTGTTGAACCACTTGCTGATGAACCTGGTTGTGCTTCGCTTCCTGGTTGTGAAGGTGTGGCAGGAGCTTCGGGTTGGGGTTGAGAAGCTACTGAATCAGTTGCACTTCCACCAATAAATATGAAGAATAGTTTATCTTGATCTTTACCATGTAAGTAAATGTGTTCAAAACTATATGTTTTGCCTTCAGTTACAAATTCATTTTGTGGCAAGTTAGTGATGGTTATTTGATCTTCACCTAATTTAAACACGCCTGTTAATCCTTGCTCGTCTTTAGATACAAATTTTAGATTTGATAAGTTTACAAGTCTATAAAGTTTTGCATCTTCAACATTAACACTTGAAAGTGTTTCAACAGGTACTTCAGGTTGTTCGCCATCATAGAATTTTATAAAATCGCCTTTTATGAATTTTAACCCTCTTCCATCTTCTGGTGTATTAACAACAGTTACAGTTAATCTAACTTTATTTCTTGCGTTAACAAGTTTATCAGATTCAAGTGATTTAAAGTTGTCACCTTCTAATTGGATAAAGTATGCGGCAAATCCGTCAGGAGTACTAATTACATATGTATCAGCAGCTTGGCCGGTAGAATCTTTAATTGTTGAAATAATTTGACCCTCAACAGTAACTTTTTGGCCATTTGTAAATGCACTAAAGTTAGATAGAGACGCCAATGCTAAGAAACCAGTGATTTCTTTAGTTACATCCATTGATTTGTCACCTTCTGTAACTGTTAGAGTAACAACTAATGTTGTTGGTTCATTTTCTTTAACCGCAACCGATTTTACAGCTGTTTTTAAGCCAGCTTCTGTAGTTGATGGGGTAATATCTGTTGTTTGAACTTCGCTTGCTTGTTTTGATTTTTTAAGTTCATCTGTAATTGATAATGTTATAAGTGAAGCATAGTCCTTATCTGAAGTTGCTTTAAATCCTTTAATTTCTTTAGTAATGATTGTACAATCGTCTTTGCCTTCACCAAATTTTACTTTAACGCCAACGTTAATTGCTGTAGCGTCATTTTTACTTACTTCAATTTTTTGAACTGATAATTTGTATTTTTTACCTTCTTTAAGAGTTAATGTTACATCTGTAGCTACAACATCTTTTGCTTGTTTAGAAGCCTTAATTGAATCTGCGACTGTAGCGTCGAAATATTTGCCAAAGTCGATTTTTTCTTTTGTGTGACCACATGCAGAAGCTATTAATGGTAAAGCAGTAAATGCACTTGCTGAACCAAGAGCTAATGTAAGTTTTAGAGATTTTTTCATATCATATTCCTTTCGAGTAATATAAATTATTATATAAAAACAATTTTAAAAATAAAGTTTTTGAATTTGTATTTTTCAGTAAAATAATTAATTAATATTTTTTCAAAAAATGCAGATTTTTCCCCATTTTTTGCGTTTTTAAGACAAAAACCAGCAAATATTAGTTTTGAATTTTTAAATTTGTTTTTTAAAAAAAATAAATATTTTTAATTTTTTGGCCAAAATTAATTTTTTTATTTCAAAAAAACTTATTCAACTATAAAAAAGTTGTATGGGGTAAAAACCTAATTACTTTTTTATTTTTAATTGATTCATTTATAAAAAAAGATAATGATTTGATCATTATCCATTTAATAATTTTTGCAGTTGAGAATCTAGTTCCAAAATCCGTTTTTCATATTTATCTGTATCAAAAGGAGGTTGAGTTTGAGTGTGAACTCATAAAATAACTAAATAATTAACAAGTATTTTGTGTCTTAATAAATATAGTGGAGAATATGAACCATATGCTTGTAAAAAAGCCTGTTCACATTCTGAATCCATACCAGAAGCTTCAATAATATAAGCGAGCTCAAAGTGCTTGTCACCCATTGTGGCATATTCTCAGTCTACAAAATAAATCTTTTCACTAGTTTGAATCATGTTAAAAGGTCACAAATCATTATGTAACGGTGTAGATTTATCCATTTTTGCTAAGGTTTGATTTATTGGTCGAAAGAATTTTTCTAGCACAGGAACTGTGCGTGACAATTCTTTCATTTGCCTACGGTACTGTTTAACTCTAGCGGCATGATTAGATGGTGGAAATTTTAGATTGCTTTGGTGAATTTGTCTAACTTGTTGAGCAATTATTGAAGCATTAGTTAGATTAATAGTGGGCTCAACACCTTCAATAAATTCTCACTTGATTAAATCAGTATCATTTGAAATTAACATGGGTACAAAATCAAAATTACTTAGCAATTGATAATCAATTTTATGGTTAAATCCATTATAAACTTTTTCTTGCACAAATACATTGCCCTCTTGAAAAGAACGATTTGTGTGCCCTTTTTGAATTCTTATTTTCATATTTACCTCGCAATATAATAAAATAATGTAAAATTTTTTTTATTATATACAATTTGATATTTATGTTTATTAATTAGGAGCCTTATGGATAAAAGTAAAATTAGAAACTTTGCAATCATTGCCCACATTGATCATGGTAAAAGCACGCTAGCAGATAGAATTTTAGAATTAACTAATACGGTGGCTAAGCGTGATCTAGAAGAACAAATTCTAGATACTATGGATCTAGAACGTGAACGTGGAATCACAATTAAGCTAAATGCAGTACAAATTCAGTATAAAGACTACATTTTTCACTTAATTGATACCCCAGGTCACGTTGATTTTACTTACGAAGTTTCGCGTTCATTAGCTGCTACCGAAGGGGCTTTATTAATTGTTGATGCCACTCAAGGAATTGAAGCTCAAACACTGGCAAACGTGTATTTGGCTCTTGAAAATAATTTAACCATTATTCCTGTAATCAATAAAATTGACTTGCCTTCTGCCGATGTAGAGCGTACTAAAGCGGAAATTGAACGTGTAATTGGCCTACCTTGCGATAACGCGGTAGCTATTTCAGCTAAAACTGGTATTAACATTGATAAAGTACTAGAGGCTATTGAACAATATATTCCTGCTCCTAAAGATGCTGATGATGATAAACCACTAAAAGCATTGATTTTTGACTCATATTTTGATGAATATAGGGGTGTGGTTATGCTTGTGAGAATCATGCAAGGTAAACTAGCTCGCAACGATAAAATTATGTTTATGTCTTCAGGTAAAACTAATCAAGTGGCCGAACTTGGTGTAAAAAGCCCTTGAGAAGTTAAAAAAGAATACTTGCAAGCTGGTGAAGTTGGTTGAGTAGCAGCTACTATTAGAGACGCAAGAGAAGTTAGCGTAGGTGATACAATCACATTAGTAAACAATCCTGCGGATAAACCTTTAGACGGTTACAAGAAAAAACAACCAGTGGTCTTTACTGGATTTTATCCAATTGATACACGTGATTACATGGAACTAAAAGAAAGTCTTGAAAAAATCGCTCTAAGTGATAGTTCAATTTCTTGAGAACAAGAAACATCTAAAGCACTTGGGTTTGGCTTTAGAGTTGGATTTTTGGGTATGTTGCATATGGAGATTTTGCAAGAAAGGCTAAATCGCGAACACCACATTGAAGTTATAGCAACCAGCCCCTCAGTAGAGTATAAAGTTTACAGAACAGATGGTACACTAGAAATGGTTTCTAACCCTTCGCTTTTACCAGACCGCACATACATTGACAGAATTGAAGAACCTTACATTTTTGCAACCATTATTGTTCCTGACACCTATATTGGCAATGTTATGGAACTGTGCCAAAATAAACGTGGCGTTTATCGTGATATGGAATCACTAGATGGCAACAGAAGCAAAATAACTTACGAAATGCCGCTAGCCGAAATTGTAGTTGACTTTTTTGATCGCTTAAAAAGCTCAACTAAAGGTTATGCTTCATTTGAATATGATCTATTTGGCTACAAAGAAACTGATTTGGTAAAGGTTGACGTTTTATTAAATGGGGATAAAATTGACGCTTTTACAATTATTACACACAGAGATAATGCATATCCTAGAGCCAGAGAATTGTGTCAAAAACTTAAAGATGCAATTCCACGTCAAAACTTTGAGGTCCCAGTACAAGCTGCAATAGGTGGAAAAATTATTGCTCGTGAAACAATTAAAGCGTATCGTAAAGATGTTACAGCCAAACTATATGGTGGTGACGTGACTCGTCGTCAAAAACTTCTAAAAAAACAAAAAGAAGGTAAAAAACGTATGAAAATGTTGGGTTCTGTAGAGGTTCCTCAAGAAGCCTTTCTTAAAATTTTGAAAACTAATATTGACAACTAATGAGAATAGCTCATTTTTTTTACAAAAAACAAATATAATTAGCTGGAAAGGAGATTATGGAAGAAATTAAATATGTTGATCAACCATTAAAGGAATATGACTCTTATAAAAGTTTACATACTGAAAAAACTAAAGAATATTTCGATAAATTGGTTGAAAAATCACAAATTAATGTTGAAGAAAACAAAGCTTTAAATAAAAAAATTGAACAAAACCAAGATAAAGCAAGTAAAGAAAGCTCAACTTTAAAAAAATTAAAATTCGGTAAAGCTGTAAATATAATTATTATAGTTTTGGCTGCTTTAACAATAATTGGCTCAAGTGTAGCTATTCATTTGATTAAATCGCAAACAGCTTTTACAAATTCTAGTTATCTTGGTCCATCATTAGCATTGTCTTTTAGCATTGTTATATTCATTGCCTTAATCATTGTGCAAATATTGGTTATTAATAAAAGAATCAAACAAAGAGCACAAATTTTAGCGCAGTTGAACGAAAAAATAAGTTCGCAAATTCAAAAAGCATATGAGCAACTAGCACCGCTAGTAGACATGTTTAAATTTGGAATGAAACTAACTATTTTTAATCAAACAATGCCTTTTGTTAAGTTAGACAAATATTTTTCAAATGAAAAATTAGCTAAACTTAAAGAAGAATACGGCTTTGTTCCTAAAGATAGCAACGAATCAATGGTAGTGGGGCTTCAATCTGGCTCAATCTATGGAAACCCATTTGTATACAAAAGAGATTTAAATCACAAACTAGGAACTAAAACCTACTATGGAAGCATAACAATTAGCTGAGTAACATACGTTTTAAACTCAGAAGGTCGTAGAGTGCCACACACTCATACCCAAACCTTAACTGCAAGCCTAGATAAGCCTTATCCATATTATTCAGGCAAAACAACATTGCTATTTGGTTCGCACGCCGCACCTGATTTATCATTCAAGCGCGAAGCCCAAAAAATACATGCTTTAACTGAAAAACAAAGAGCAAAATTGGTTAAAAATACTGAAAAAATACTGAAAAAACGTCAAGAAAAGCAAACTTCATTCACTGCTTTATCAAACACAAAATTCGAAACTTACTGAAATGCACTTGATAGAGATAATGAACAACAATACCGTTTATTATTCACGCCGCTAGCACAAAATAACATTTGCGAGTTGCTAACCGATAATGAAAAAGGATACGGTGATGACTTTAGTTTTAGAAAATTAAGAGAAATGAACTTTATTAGATCTGAAAGTCTTACTGATTTTGAGTTTATTGAAGATTTACAAAGACTTAAAGATTACAATTTTGATCGCATTCAAAATGAATTTAATAGACAAAATAGTGAATACTTTAAACATATTTACTTTTCATTAGCACCATACTTTTCAATTCCGATTTATCAGCAAACTAAATCATTAGATTTTATATACAAAGATTGATCAAAAGGTAAAATGAGCAAATATGAACATGAATACCAATTGAGCTTTTTAGATCGCGATCTATTCAAGCACAGAAAAGTTAAAACCGAAATCATTATGAAAACTCAATTTATTGACAATAAAGATGGTTTTGAGAACTTAAAAGTTCATTCGTTTGGTTATGATATTGTTCCGCGCACTGAATACGTATTGATGCGTGGAGGCGATGGAAAAATGCACAATGTTCCTGTTCATTGAGACGAATATATTCGTTACGATAACGAAGTTAAAGCCAAAATTCACCCAATGGAATCATTGATGTCAGATGAAAATTATGCTGAAGAATTCTTTGAATTTGACGGTAAACACCCAGAGCAAAGTGCAAGCAAATTAATGACACTCAACGCTCTAGTAAATGTAATATAATTAAAAACTATAAAGAAACTAAGGAGAAATATGTCACAACAATTAGACGAATTCAATGACCCAATTCTAGAACAAGGTCACGATATTAACGTAATTAACAAAAAATTACTTGTTAAAACTGGCGTTGGTTCAATCATTTTTGAAGTTATTTTATGATTATTTATTATTCCTGGCTTAATCTTTTTATTCAGAAAGATAAGTGCACAAAAATATTTATCAAAATTGCAACAAAAAATTCAACACAACGCATCACAAATTGATAACTACCTAGAACAAAGAGGGCAAATTATGCAAAACGTTGCTTCTCTAGTTGAAAAATCAATCAAACTAGACGAAAACGTGATGACAACAGTAGCGGCTTATCGTTCAGGAGTAAATTTAACTGATGAAACTAGATCACAAGCTGCTCAACAAGTTGACAGTGCAATGAGAGGTTTAGCTATTCAAATTGAAAGATACCCAGAATTGCAAGCACACGGTGCATTAAGAGATGCATTGCAACAAAACTCATACTTGCAAAAAGAAATTACTGCTGCTAGAGAACTATACAACGACTCAGTTCTTGAGTGAAATGAAGCTATTTTTGATTGACCAGCAAAAATGATTGTTGCTGCTAAAAAAAGATACACAACAAGAATTCCTTTTGCAATCAGCACAGAAGCTAAAGAATTTGCTAGATCTAATTTCTTTGCAAAATAATCTTAAACACGTATAAAAACGTGTTTTTTATACGTTTTTTCAGAATTTATATAAAAAAACGCCAGTGTTTTTGGCTTAAAGCTAAAAACACACATTTTTTGGTGCTAGGTATATAATAATGTCGCTATAAAACGTATAAATTAGCAAATTTTGAAAGGGTAAAATATGAGCACCAAATACGATAGATATATTTCTTCATACTTTCACCGTGCCGAAGAAATTATTAGACAAACCAATCCAAACAACGTAATTAAATTACAATTCTTCCAACGTACAGATAATTGTTTAGTTGCAGGGATGAATGAAGTACTTGAACTATTGAAAAACAATACAGATACGTCAAAATATACAATTAGATATGTACCCGAAGGTACAGTTGTTAATGCCTTGGAAATTGTTTTAGAATTAGAAGGCCACTACCAAGATTTTGGTAAATATGAAGGAATGATTGATGGCATTTTAACTCGTTCATCAAACATTGCAACTAACGCACGTAATTGTGTTTTAGCCGCTAAAGGTAAAGACATTATTTACATGGGTGATAGAATGGACCACTGAATGATGCAAGAAATTGATGGTAAAGCAGCTACCTTAGGTGGTTGTGCATCAATGTCAACTGATGCACAAAATGTTGTTCCAAGTGAAACAACATTTGGTTCAGTTCCACACTGTTTAATTCAAAACTTTAATGGTGATACAGCAGCTGCCATGAAAGCTTACCAAAAAGTATTCCCACAAGATTCATTGATTTCTTTAGTTGACTACCACAACAACGTAATTAGAGAATCACTTGCTTCTTATGAAGCTATTGGCGACAAATTGTGAGGTGTGCGTATTGACACTTCAAAAAACATGAAAGATCACATGTTTGACAATGAACCTGATAATCCAGAATACTACGGTGTTAACATTGAGCAAGTTAAACGTTTAAGAAAAGCGCTAGATGAAGCTGGTGCAACTAATGTAAAAATTGTAATTAGCAGTGGCTTAAACGCTGAAAAAATTGCTAAATTTGAAGCAGCAAACGCACCTGTTGATGCTTATGGTGTTGGTCAAGCAATGTTTAAACCTATTGTTTCATTCTCAGCTGATGCAACAATGCTAAATGATCACAACCAAGCTAAAGAAGGTAGATACTACCGTACAAATGACAAATTAATCGTTTACAAAGGTTCAAATGATTAATTACCCACAATCACAAACACAAGTTTGAGCAATAATTGGATTAAATTTAGCTTTAATATTATTTGGCTACATTATTGGTTCATTCAACACCTCAATTATTTTGTCTCGTAAATACAAAAAAAGCGATATAAGAAATTATTATTCACGTAATGCGGGTGCAACTAATTCGTTGCGTACATATGGCAAAAAGTTTGCCTTAATTGTATATTTTGTTGATTTTTTCAAGGTTGTAATTCCCACATTAATTTTTACAAGCTTGCAAAATCATGTTTTCAAAGAATTTGCGCAAACATACTGAATGAGCCCTCAATCTATTGGGCTAGGCGTAATCATTGGACACTGCTGACCTGTCTTTTTCAAATTTAAAGGTGGCAAAGGCGCAGCCTGCACTTCAGCATTTATTTTAATGATTAACCCAATTTTATTCCTAGTGGCTTTTATTACCTTTTTTGGCACTGTTTTAATTAGCAAAAAGGTATCACTAGGTTCAATTCTAACTGCAGTTGTAATTAGCCCATTGGCTTTAATTCCTTGATTTACACAAGGAATTAGTGGATATTGATTGAATTTCATTAATTATTCAGACAATATTTCTTGATCTAATTTACAACCTTATTGATATGTCAGCGGAATTTACTTTTTAATTAGTGCAATTATCATTTTAGCTCTGCACAAAAGTAATATTCAACGTTTACTAGCTGGCAATGAGTCAACTTTATCGCTTAAAAAATAGCTCAAGGCAAATAAGCCTTGGCTTTTTTAAAATTTGTGTGTTGATTTTTACATATTTAATATAAAATTTGAATATTAATATTTAACAAGCTAAAAATAGGAGAATAATCATGATAAACGTTAACACATTTAAGGGCGGAATCACATTTGAAGACGAAGGCGAAATTTTTGTAGTTATTGAAGCTCAACACTCAAAACAAGGTCGTGGGCAAGCTAACGTTAAGGCCAAAGTTAAAAACCTAAGAACAGGAGCCATCACCATCAAATCATACACTGGTGGAACAATGATTAAAAAGGCTCACATTGACAAAAGACCAATGAATTATCTATATTCAGATGGCAATAACATCATTTTAATGGATAATGAAACATACGAACAAGTTGAAATTCCAACTTCACACGTAGAATGAGAATTGAACTTTTTAAAAGAAGGTGCAAGCGTAAAAATTCGTAAATTTGGCGAAGAAATTCTTGACATTGAGCTTGAATCTTCAGTAAATTTAGTTGTAACTGAAGCCCCAGAAGCAGTTAAAGGAAACACAACCACCAACCCACAAAAAAGAGTTAAAGTTGAAACAGGCTATGAATTAGACACTCCAATGTTTATTAAAGAAGGTGACACCATCACTATTTCAACTGAGACAGGTAAATACCTAAGTAGAGGCAAAGAGTAATGAACGTGATTACAGTTTCTTGTGGATACAACCAGTCTTATTCTGTTTCAGAAGAAGCTTTGCAACAATTAATTCAACAATGTGCTAGCGATACAAAATTTTTAAAATTAGACGGCACACCTAGAATTGTATTTAGCAAAGATAACTCAAACGCATCATTTATTATCGATGTCAAAATCAAGAAAAATAAAAGTTTTTATGACATTATTGAAGGATTTTCAAAAGAATTTGAAACTCGTTTTGTTAGTTTAATTGACATTAAACCACAAGATATTAGGGTGTGTTTTACAGGAAATTATTAAATTTTTACCAACCACCAATTGTGGTTGGATTTATTATTTATATTTAAAGTAAAGGAGGCATATGGACAAAAAAATAAAGGTTATTTTAGGCATGTCTGGTGGCGTTGATTCTTCAGTTGCTGCTGCATTGCTACTTGAACAAGGCTATGAAGTTGAAGGCTTATTCATGCGTAATTGAGACTCATTTGTCAACAATGATTTTTTAGGCAACGAAGATATTTCCAAAGATATTTGCCCACAAGAACAAGATTATCAAGATGCGCTTAAAGTTGCTCAAAAACTTGGTATCAAATTGCACAGAGTAGACTTTATTAAAGAATACTGAGACAATGTGTTTGAAAATTTTATTTCTGAATACAAAAAAGGACGCACGCCTAATCCAGATATTTTGTGCAACAAGCACATTAAATTCAACGCCTTTGCCAATCATGCTTTTAATGTGCTAGGAGCCGACTTAATCGCAATGGGCCATTATGCCGATGTACAAAATGGACACTTATACAGAGCAAAAGACCAAAATAAAGATCAAACATACTTTTTAGCACAATTAAGTCATCAGCAATTACAAAAAGTTATTATGCCTCTTGCTCAATATACCAAAGATCAAATTCGCGAAATTGCTGCTAAACTTGATTTAGCAACAGCCTCTAAAAAAGATTCAACTGGAATTTGCTTTATTGGCGAAAGAAATTTCACAAAATTTTTACAAAACTATATTCCAGCTCAACCCGGCAACATACATTCAATAATCGATAATAAAATTGTTGGCAAACACGAAGGTTGCTATTACTATACATTAGGTCAAAGAAAAGGTCTTAATTTGGGTGGAATGAATGAGCCTCACTATGTTTGCGGACATGATGTAGCCAAAAATATAGTTTACGTTGCGCCTGCTTCTGATATTTCTTATCTAGAATCAGATGAGTTATTAGCAAGTGGGTTAACGCTTAATAATACCGATTATGATCCCAATAATTTAAGCGCAAAATTTAGATACCGTCAGCAAGATATTGCTGTAAAGATTGAAATTTTGCCAAATAATTTTGTAAAAGTATTTTATCCAACTAAATCACAAGCCGTCACACCAGGTCAACAAGTAGTACTTTACGATGGTCAAAAATGTTTAGGTGGAGCAACAATCGAAAAAATTTATTTAAACAATCAAGAAAAAACATATGTTTAGGAGTAAATATGGACTCAAAATTAATTAGAGAAAAATGATTAAAGTTCTTTGAATCAAAAGACCACTTAATCGTTGAAAGCAAGAGCTTAATTCCAGTTAATGACCCTTCATTACTTTGAATTAACTCTGGAGTTGCAACCTTAAAAGACTATTTTAGTGGCAAAAAAATTCCACCCAAAAATCGTTTAACAAACTCACAAAAAGCAATTAGAACCAATGATATTGAAAATGTTGGCGTAACTTCACGTCACCATACATTTTTCGAAATGCTTGGTAATTTCAGTATTGGCGATTATTTTAAACCTGAAGCTATTGAGCTAGCTTATGAATTTTTGACCACTGTGCTTAAACTAGATTTAAGTAGACTTTACTTTACTTATTTCAATGAAGATGAAGAAACCAAAGCAAAATGATTATCTTTAGGAATTGACCCAACACATTTGATTCCAGGTGGCAAAGATACCAACTTTTGAGACGTTGGTGCTGGACCATGTGGGCCATGTACTGAAATTTTTTACGACCGTGGCGAAAAATATGATGCAAGGGGTGCTGAATTAATTAGAGAAGATATTGAAAACGATCGTTTTATTGAAATTTGAAATATTGTCTTTAGCCAATTCAACAATGAAGGTGACAACAAATACACTGAATTGGCGCAAAAAAATATTGATACTGGTGCTGGATTTGAAAGAATTGTTTCAATTATGCAAGATGCCCCAACAAACTACGATTCAGATTTATTCCAAAACATCATTCACGAAATTGAAAAATACACCAGCTTTAAATATGACGTAAATAACTACTTCACTAAAGAAGAACGTCAAAGAGAAATCAATACTAACTTCAAAATTATTGCTGACCACATTCGTACAGTAGCTAACGCATTAGGCGATGGCGAAACTATTTCAAATGTTGGTCGTGGGTACATTATTCGTAGATTAATCAGACGCTCTATTTACAAAGGAATGCAACTGGGTATTAAGGGCTTATTCTTATACAAACTTGTGCCGGTTGTTAAAGACTCATTGCCGTTTGAATACGATGTTGAATTAGTTCAATCAGCAATTAAGGAAGAAGAAGAAATTTTTGCAAAAACAATTGAAAATGGTAAAGAACTGCTAGAAAGCCACATTGAACAAGGGGCTAAAACTTTTGATGGTGCTACAGCATTTCACCTACTGGAAACATACGGCTTCCCAATTGAGTTAACTATTGAAATTTTAGCTAAAAAAGGAATTGAAGTAGACTTAGCAGGCTTTGAACAGGCTAAACAAAAACACATTGAAGCTAGCCGTGGAAACAAACAAGGTGGAATGGAAAAAGCCATTAACTCATTAGCTTTAATTGAAGGTAAAATTAGCGAATTTGTAGGCTATGATTACACACAGTATAAATCAAGAATTATTGAACTTTTTGACACTGAAAAACGTGTAGATAGCATTGACGGCGTTGCTTATGCACTGCTAGATAAAACTCCTTTTTATGCAACAAGTGGTGGTCAAAAACACGATGAAGGCTACATCATTCAAAGCGGTAATAAAATCAAGATTATTGACGTGTTTAAAGATAAATTTGGTAACCATGTTCACGTTTTAGAAGGCAAAATCAACACCAAAGACGAATTAGAGTGCTTTGTTGATGAATATGTGCGTATCAATTGTGCGCGTAACCACTCAGCAACACACTTAATGTTCTCGGTTATGAGAAAAGTTTTAGGTCCCCACATCAAACAATTGGGTTCAGATATCAATGAAAATAGATTCACTTTCGACTTCCCGGGCGATACTAAACCTACCCCTGAACAAGTTGAACAAATTGAGCAAGAAATGAAAAACATTATTGCTCGCGACATCAAGCGTGAATACATTATTGCTACAATTGAAGAAGCAAAAAATCAACACGCAGTTATGACGATTGAAGAAGATCAATACATGGATCCTAAAGCCGTGAGAATTGTTAAATGAGCTGATGTAACTAGTGATTTATGTGGTGGTACACACTTGCCTCACAGTAGCGTCATGGAAGATTTCAAAATCACAGAAGTTGAGAAAAAACAAGCTGGTGTGTACCGTTTCAGAGTTGTAACTTCTGCTAAATTGGTAAAACAATGATTTATGGAACAATTAGAAATTGCACTTGATGAATTCAATAACTCAGTAGCTAAAGTTCAATCATTAGAACCTTCATACAGCTTTGGATTAGTTCTAGTTGATGATCTTAAAGAAAATTTAGCTATGATACAACGTGCAATCAACAGCGTTCGTGAAGACTACAAACGTATATACAAGGAAATATCAGTTGTTGAATTTGACTATGATTCAGTAGTTTTAGAAAAAATAAACAACATTGATGTTTACATTAATTTAGATGTAGACGCTAACAACATTAAAGTAACCGCTTCAACTCTAAGAGAAAAACACCCTGAATCAATCATTTTTCTAGCGAGCCCAAGCGCTGAACAAACTTTATTAGCAATTGCCTCAAAAAATCACGATGCTAATGCATTGTTTAAATTAATAGCCACAAAAACAAATGGACGTGGTGGTGGTTCCGCAATTTTAGCTATGGGTAAAATCGCTAACGTTTCAAACTTAAAAGAAATTATTATTGAATCTTTAAATGCGTAAATTAGCTTTTGACTTGGGCACTAAAACATGTGGTTTTGCGATTAGTGACTCATCAGCAATTATTGCAAGTGCTCTTACAACAATAACTTTTGAAGAACAAAAATTTGAAAATGTTATTGAGCAAGTAAACAAGTTTATTAATGAATATAAGGATATTGATAGTTTTATTTTAGGTTATCCACTTCGTAGTAATGGCAACAAGAGCGAACGCACAATAATGGTTGAAGATTTTGCAAAATTATTGCATCAACACTTTGACCAAAATGTGTATTTTGTCAATGAATACGGAACAACTATACAAGCCGAAAACACATTAAAAAGCACCAAAATGAGTGCAAAAAAACGTAAACAAGTTAAAGACACTGTTTCAGCCGTTATTATTTTGCAAGAGTTTTTAAACTATGGAGGAATTAAAGCTTAATGAATTTTAAAGTTACAGTTCCTAGCTGAGTTAGTTGAACCTTATTTGCTTCAATGATACTAGTTGCTATTTTGGGTGTAAGCGTATTCTTTTGATCAAGATGAAAAGTCAATCAACTAAAATCCAAATACAAAACAGAGCAAGAAAAATTAAATCAACAGCGTTTAATTGAAATTAGAGGCGAAAACTGAAATAAAGTGCCAGAAGAATTAAAACTAGCTTTTAATAGCGAAGTTGATCAAAATGATATTGAAAACATTGTTAACACTGTGATTTTGAACAATTATTCTACAATCTTAATCGCTTCGACAAATCATGAATATGAAGCTTCTAGCTTACTATATTTAACGGACGCTAATGTTTATATTCCTAATTCAAACTTAAACGTTAGCTTATGAAATATCGTTATAACAATGCAACCACAGTATTTTAAAAGAAGCTTAAATATAATTGATTTAGCTTCCACGCAATCAACATATGATTTAATTCTAGCCACAAATAAAAATAAACAAAATATTGATATTTTTGAATCTTTTTTCAATAAATTAAATCAAAATGGTATGTTAATGATTCGTCAAGACATCACTGATAAATCTGAATTAAATTCAACATTGAAAACTTTAAAAATGGCTCAAGTGCCACACGAAGTTATGAAAATTAAAGCCAAATATTTACTTATTGTAAAAAAATAATTTTAAAACTATAAATTTAAGACAACTTGATAAAATAAATGAAATATAAGGAGCAATTATGACAGATAAAAGACAAGACAAAATTTATTTAGCTCAAGAAACTCTTGATAAATATAATGCAGAATATCAAGAATTAGTTAATGTAAAAAGAAAAGAAGTGCAACAAGCACTTAAGGAAGCTCGTGCACAGGGTGACTTGTCAGAAAACGCCGAATACGATGCAGCTAGAGAATTGCAAGGTGCTGTTGAAGGCAGAATTAGAGAGCTTGAAGCTATCCTTGAACGTGCTGAAGTTATTACAAACGAAGACGCAAGAGGTACAACAAAAATTGGTGTTGGTGCTACAGTAACATATGAAAAAGTAGACTCTGGTGAAATCAAAAAAGTAACAATCATGGGTGTACACGATAGCGATCCACTAAATAATAAAATTTCTAATGAATCTGCTTTAGCAGTTGCTTTAGCTGATGCTAAAATTGGTCAAATTGTTGAAGTTGACGTTGCTTCAAAATATTCAATTAAAATCATAGACGTCGAATACAAGTAATTATTTTAATTACTTTTTTTGTCAAAATTTTGGAGGTAAACAATGTTAATAGGTATTAGCGGAATGATAGGAAGCGGCAAAAGTGTGCTTACAAAAAAACTTTTGCAACACTATCCTAGTTCAATTATGTTAAAAGAGTTTGAAGAAGATGATGAAGTATTCAATCAATTCCTGGAATGACTTTACAATAAAACGCCAAATTTAACAATTGGTTTTCAATCATATGTAGTTGAATCACACACATCAAAATTAGCTGAATTAATGCAAAAATTCAATGAATTGGGTAAAAAACACTCAAAAGATCACGTCTTCCTAGATCGCTTTAGCATTGAACACTACATTTTTGCAAATGTTAATCTAACTCCAAAAGGGCAAAGATATCTAGACGGTTATGATGCTTTGTTTAATGAGTTGATTACCGAAGATGAAACACCAGATTTAGCAATTTATTTAGATATGAGTTTTGAAACATTCAAAAAACGTTTATTTGCGCGTGGTCGTGAAGTAGAAACTCAAAATTATGCTCAAAATGAAGAGTATTTTAAACATTTACACAGTGTTTATCGCACAATTTTTGAATCGCAAGCCAAAAAATTCGGCATGGATTATATTATTATTGACACCAATAACTTAAGCGAAGAGGAAGTGCTTCAAAAAGCAGTGCAAATCATTAGTGATTTTGATTTTTCAAGCAAAAAAAGGTTTTTAAAATAATGATAATCGGAATTAGTGGAATGATAAGTTGTGGTAAAAGCACGTTGAGTAAAAATCTAGTCAATCACTACAAAAATTCCATTTTATTGGAAGAATTTGAAGAAAATGACCCTGTTTTCAACACATTTTTAAGATGATTTTATGAGCAAAAACCTAATATTGAATTAGGATTTCAATCATACATTATTGAAAGTTTATCAAATTCATTTCAAGAATGCATGGCGCAATATCAACTAAAAAATTTAAATCCTAAAACTGATCACATTTTTTTAGATCGCTTTAATTTAGAGCACTATATTTTTGCTTTGATCACGCTGAAAACTAAGCCCAAAAAATATTTGTTAGCTTATGATAAAATGTTTGCACATTTGGTTGATAGAAGTGAAAATCCTGATTTTGCAATCTTTATTGATATAGACTTTGAAACTTTTAAAGAACGAATTTTTGCACGTGGTCGCCAAAGTGAAATTGATAACTATAAGCAAAATGAAGAATATTTTAAAGAACTACATGCATTATATAAAGATTTATATGTCAAGTTGATGCAAACTTACGATATTCCTTTTGCTGTTATTGATGCAAACAACAAAAATGAGTACGAAGTGTTAGGCGAAGCCATCAAAATTATTGAAAATATTGACTTTTCTGAGTCAAAACGGTATAATTGTAATCAAAAATAAGGGGAGTTAATATGGATCCAAGATTTACCAAGATACTTTATACACGCGAGCAAATCGAAAGCAAGATTAAAGAATTAGCTCAGTGAGTTAATGAAACATATCGTGATTCCAAAGATTTGGTTCTTGTTGGCTTATTGAAAGGTGCAGTTCCTTTTATGGCTCAATTAATTAAGGATATTACCGTGGAAAATGAAATGGCATTTATGATTGCTTCTAGTTATGCAGGTGGAACAGCTTCAACTGGTAATGTGAAAATTATTATGGATATTGAAACAGATATTCAAGGCAAAGATGTGCTTGTGGTTGAAGATATTATTGACTCTGGAATTACATTGCATAAAATTTCAAATATTTTGCGTAACAGAAATCCAAAATCTTACCGTATTATCACTTTATTAGATAAGCCACATCATCGCAAGGTTGATTTAACACCAGACAAAGCAGCTTTTGTGGTTGAAGATTCATTCCTTGTGGGTTATGGGCTTGATTATGATGAAAAATTAAGAGGTGTGCCTTTTATTGGCGTCTTTGATCCAAATTTAAAAAAATAATGTACAAAAAACGGCTTTAACGAGCCGTTTTTAAGTTTTATTTGTAGCTAATACCTAAAGCTTTTAGCATAGGAACTAGGAAGAAGTTGAATGGTTTGTTGAAGTGAGGTAAGAAGAATACGTCTGTTAGAGCAATTTCAGGTAAGGTTAAGCCTTTTTGAATTGCTAATGCAAACATGTAAATTGTTTCAGCGTGCAATGTTTTGCCTCATGAACCTAATTGAACACCAAGTAATTTGAATGTTTTTGAATCATAAACTACTGTAATTGCAACTTTTTCAGCTTCACGCATGAATTCTGGTCTATCCATGTCTTCTCAGTGAACTGAAGCAGCATCTGCAAAACCATTGGCTTTAGCAGCTTCTAAAGTAAATCCTGTACCTGCGTAGTGGCAATCAAACACGTTAATAGCGTTTGTTCCTGCTACACCTGGGAAAGGAACGTTAACACCCGCAATGTGAAGAGCTGCAACTAGACCTGATTTAACAGCGTTAGTTGCTAAAGCAACGTGTCTGTTGTCACCTGTAACAACGTGTTTTAGCGCACATGAGTCACCAATTGCGTAGATATCTTGATTTGAAACTGATCTTTGGAATTCATCAACAATAATTGCACCGTTTGGAAGTTTTTCAAGTTCAACAAAATCTGTTCTTGGTTTAAAACCAACACACATTACTACTAAATCAGTTTTGTATTCGCCTTTATCTGTTACAACTGAAGAAACGTCTTTGCCGTTTTGTGATCTAAATTCAACAACTTTTTCGCCTAAAGCAAGGGTAACACCTTCTTTACGCATGTTTTCTTCCATCACTGATGTAAATTCTTCACCAAAGTAGTTGCTTGCAACTCTTTTGTTAACATCAATTAAAGTAACTTTTTTACCTTTTAGTTTGAAAGCTTCAACTAGTTCAACACCAATGTAACCTGCACCAACGATTGTTACATCTCTAATGTCTTTGTCGTTAGCATATTCAATTAATTTTTGTGCGTGTTGGTATAGTTTTGAAAGCACAATATTGTTGTATTCAATACCTTTAATTTTAGGTTCGATTGGTCAAGTACCACCAGCGAACACTAATTTGTCATAGCTATCAACAAATGTTGTGCCATCTTCTAAGTTACGAACTGTTACTTGTTTTTTATCCTTATCTACCGCAACAACTTCGTGGCTTGTTTTTAAGTTTACGCCATAGTCGTTTCTTAAACTTTCAGGTGAAGAGTAGAATAATCCGCCCGGTTCATCAAATTCACCAGCAACTCAAACAGCAATACCACAACCTAAAAATGAAGTGTTTGTATTTCTGTCATAAGCTGTAATTTCAACATCTTTATTAACATTTTTCAATGTTCTAATAAACGATGTTCCTGCGTGGTTTGCACCAACTAAAATAATTTTCATATAATTTCCTTTCAGTCTTATGAAATATTTATATTTCAATTATAAAATTAATGCGGTTTTATGGTAATAAAAAAGCAAATTTTAGTGATTGATATAAAAAGCAAGGTTGTTAAACCTTGCGTGGAATTGAAATACCTAGTAGGGCTAGTCCATTTTCCAAAACAATGTTGACAGCTCTCACGAGTGCACTAGCACTATTTTTGTCTTCACGTTCTAGAATTTTTTCAGTATTTGAATATCAAGAGTTGAACTCTTTAGCAACCTTAATAATGTATTGAGTAAGCGTGTTGGTTGATAACTTATCTACTGATTTTTCAATGATATTTGGAAATTCTAGTAGCAATGAAATTAGTTTAATATCTGCTTCATCTGAGTAGTGTTCGGCTTGTAAAGCGTCTAGATTAATACCAACTTTGTCTAATAAAGCAATTGCTCTAGCATTGGCGTATTGAACTAAAAATGATGGGTTGTCATTGGTTTTAGCTGTTGCTAAATCAATGTCAAAGTCTAATTTAGTATTCGTTGTACGATCCAACAAAATAAAACGAGCAGAATCTGTGCCAACTAAATCAATAAATTCACGTAATCAAAAGCTTGTACCTTTACGTTTTGACATTTTAAACTCTTCGCCGTCTTTAATCAAACGAACAAGTTGCATGCATAAAACGTGTAATTTGCTTGAATCATTGCCTAAATTTTTCATCGCCGATTCCATACGTTTAATGTAGCCAGAGTGATCCGCACCTCACACGTTTAAAATGGTTGGATTGGTGCCATTATTGTGAAATTTGTAGTCATGGTAAGCAATATCGGGTAAAAAGTAGGTAAATGAACCATCAGATTTAATTAAAACACGGTCTTTGTCGTCACCATCTAGAGTTGTTTTCAATCAAAGAGCTCCGTCTTGCTCATATGTGTTTTGTAATTTTGCGACTGTATCGTGAATTATTTTTGAATTATTAGTATATAGGCTTTTTTCACTGAAAAAACGGTCAAAATGTACATTAAAACGACTTAAATCGTGTTTAATTTGACCTAAAAACAGCTCAGTTCCCTCAGTTTTAAATAATTCTAAAACATCATCTTTTAGCTCAACATTTACAAATTTATCTCCATGTTTTTTATTAAATTCTTGAGCTGCTCAAACAATATCCTCGCCACGATAGGAATCTTCAGGCATAGCAAAATCTGGCTTAAAAATTTGTTGATAACGAGCATAAATACTTTCAGCCAATAAATTAATTTGATTTCCAGCATCATTGATGTAGTATTCACGAGTTACATTTAAACCGCTAAATTCACAAATATTAGCAATTGTTGAACCAATTGCGGCATTACGCGCGTGTCCCACGTGCATAAAACCAGTGGGATTGGCTGAAACTCACTCAATATTGATGTTGCCTGAACGATTGCCTTTACCGTAGTTTTTGCCTAGTGAAATTATTTGATTTACACCATCAGCTAAATAATCATGAGAAAGGAAAAAGTTAATAAAGCCAGGTCCAGCCACTTCAATGTCTTTAATTTGAAGCTCTTTTTTAAATGGTTCTAGCTGCTCAATAATTTGACTCGCTAATTGTTGTGGGTTTAATCCTTTATTACCCATTGCCATATTGGTTGTGAAATCGCCATGTTCTTTTGGTTCAATTAAAACAACTTGACGCTCAATATTTAAATTATTTGCAATTTGAGTTAATTTGTTCAATAATAAGTCTTTAATCTGTGATTTATTCATTATTTAATTATACTAAATGCCACTGATTAAAAAAGAAAACTCGCCGGGGCGAGTTAGAACTATTTTCTTAGGTTTAGTTCGTTTAGAGCTTTGGTGTATAGATCAAAGTTTTCTTGTTTTAGGTGAGCTAAAAGAACACGACGTTTTGAAATTTTAGCCATGAAACCACGACGTGAGTGGTTGTCTTTAGGATTGTTTTGGAAGTGTTTTTTTAGGTCTTCAATTTCAGCTGTTAAAATAGCAATTTGAACAAATGAACTACCTGTGTCTTTTGAATCTTTACCGTATTTAGCTACTAATTGTGCTTTTTGTTCTTTTGTAATCATAATAACTCCTTTATTATGTTTTGTCCAAGCATAAATTCATTGATTTAACCTAGAGCAAAAATTATTTAAATTAACGTGTTAATTTTAGCACAAAATCAATAAATTTACTGAAATAAATTTAAAAAATATTGGTCATGTAAACACCTATAAACTCAGTGTATATGTAAATTTATTGACATTTACTCAAGAATGCAAAATACTCTTTTGAACGTGTAAGATCATCATCGTTGCTTTCTTGATTTGAATTTTCATAAAAAGGTCTTAATAACATATTAACAGTCACTTTGCATTGGTGTGTATCAAGACTAGTTCAGTTAAAATCAATCATTTCAATGTTTCTAGTACCATCAGTTTTAACCAAAAGTAAACAATAATAATACATTTCGTTAATTTCGATGTTAGCACAATAAACGCCCGGACGCATTGGCATTAATTTTTCAGGTACGTGAAGCTCCAAAAAATTGCTAATTTTAGTGATAGAACAATTAAAACCATATTTAAATAAGGAAAGTAAATTGACTAAGTCAAAATCGCCAGCCCCAACCAATTCTTTGATAAAGGATGTGGAAACTTTTTGGTCATTGTTTAATTTCATCACATCAACTGCGTGATAATTTTGGCCATATTGTTGGGCGAGTAAAGCAGAATTTCCTGATGCGTTAACGCCAAATTTAAAATCTGTGCCAGTAATAATATCAAAATCTTCTTGGTTTTTAGTTAGCTGTGTTAGAAAATCAAGTGGTCAAATGTGTCTAATTGCTAAATATTTTAAACGCAAAGCGTGTTCAATGCCGATACCTGCGTATGCTTGCAGTCTAAACATTTCATCTGTTAGAAAAACACCATTATTTTTAGGCATATTTTCCACATCAGCAAAATAAACTATGACAATGTCGCGCTCATATTCGCTTGCAGCTTGCAGCTGTTTTGCTTTTTCAAA
The DNA here is from genome assembly GCF_000702705.1 of Mycoplasma simbae ATCC 49888. Taxonomy (GTDB): domain Bacteria; phylum Bacillota_I; class Bacilli_A; order Mycoplasmatales; family Metamycoplasmataceae; genus Mycoplasmopsis; species Mycoplasmopsis simbae. Next base: position 21,913 of record NZ_JNJG01000008.1, on the reverse strand, counting down.
AAGCATATTGTGACCGATGTGAAAAGATTCAAAAGAGCCAATCATAAAGATTGGCTGTTTTAGTTTGGGTAAATTAGTTAAAGAATATACATGTAAAGCCATGACGATATTATACTTAAATTAGGTTTAATTCTTTTAATTTTCAGTAAACTCCATCACTTTTTACACTTTTAGCAATGTCTTTAGCTACTTGTTTTAAATGTTCATCAGCTTCTTCCATTACTACGCCTCAAGCGGCATTGCTTACCATTTCAAAATCGTTGGAGCTATCGCCAAAAGCTATAACATTTTCGCCATTTTTTAGGCCTAAATATTGACAAAGTCAATCAATTGTGTCAGATTTGGTTACGCCTTTAGGGCAGATGAATAATCCCCTGTGTCAAGTTGCATTAATTTCAAGATTTAGGTTTTTTTCTTTAATAATTTGTTTCATTTTAGCAACAACTATATCCGTGTTTTCTTGTGAGTGGGTTTGAATTGTAATGATATGAATGTGCTCTTGGTCAATAGCATCAAAATCAATGTGTTTCATTTTAGCATGATGTGGAGTTAAAAATCATGTATCTATATTCATGCCCTGAGAATAATAACATCAGTCAAGATCGGTAACAGTCATACCGTCTGCTTCATCAATATTGAGTGTAGCATCATAAATTATTTTTAGTTCATTTAGTGCAATTGTTTTTTCAAAAATAATTTTTTTGTTCGCAAAATCATAAACAAACATTCCGTTTGCGCCTATAAAATAGTCTAAATCTGGCGTTTTATTCATCAAGTTACCAATGGTGATAAATTCACGAGCAGTTGCTAAAACACTGTATATTTTTTTGTGTTTAAGCTCTTTAATCATTTGTGTAACTTGGTCGCTAAATTGCCTTTGTGCGTATGGTAAAAGTGTGCCGTCGATATCAAAAGCAGCTAGTTTGATGTTTTGTTTAAGTAATGCTTGTGTCATAATGCTCCTTTACAATCTTGAGCCAAATAGTTTTTTTACCTTAAGCATGTTATTTTCTACAATACCAATGCCAATGACAGTATTGGCATCACTTTGGTGAGTTAACAAATAGGTTTTAGGTGCTAAAGCAAAATCTAAAGTCAATCCATTTTGTAGAACTTTTACTTGCTCAGGTTTTAGGCTGATTGTTTCCATATCAAACAAAGATAGGGCATTAATTATAGCAATATAATTATCTTTAACAATATTTTTTTTATCAAAACCAGAGATAGCTGTGCGCTCAAGCTCTTTCATATATGAGCAAGTGTTGAACGCATGACCTAAATCGTGTGATAATGAACGAATATATGTGCCATTTGACACAGTCAATTCCACGTCTAGCAGTTGATTTGGTTCATCAAAATTGTGTATTTTAACTGAGCTAATATTGATTTTTTGTTGATTTAATTCAACTTTGATGTTTTGGCGGGCTAATTCGTAGCTTCGCTTGCCGTTAATTTTTTTAGCGCTAAAAGCAGGTGGTAATTGTGTGTGTTGATTTAAAAATCAATACTCAATTTCTTTTAGCATAGAAGGCGTGATTTTGTTGTCACTTTGCTCAATAATTTCGCCTTCAGAATCATATGTTGATCTGGCTTGGCCAAAAGCGATTTGGGCGATGTATGTTTTTTGTTTGTTGGCAATATAATCCAATAATTTAGTATCTTCATCGGTTGCTAAAAGCAATAATCCGCTAGCCAGTGGGTCTAAAGTGCCACTGTGGCCTATTTTTTTAATGCCGTGTTCACGAGCAAATTTTTTGATGCAGTTAAATGAAGAAATGCCTTTGGGTTTGAATAATAAATAAAACATGTTTACTCCATAAAAAAACCGCTCAAAGCGGTCAAAATTAAGCTATAAAATCGTTAATGCCAGGAAAAACTTGTTCATCTTCGCCTGGTAGAACTCAGTACTTGCTGTGGTAACGTTTTTTAATACCGTTTTGGCGTTTAGATTCAAGTTTAACTCATAGCGAAGCTAGAACAAAGTAATTGATTGCAAAAGTTATTGCTGAAGTTAAAATGATAATTGAACCAAATGAATAATCAATTGCACCTACTAAAGCTAAAGCAACAATGCCGATTAAAACATAAATTAAGCTAGCATACAAGCTACGTTTTAAATTTGCACGTAATGCTTGGTTGGAAATTGCAAGCACTTGATGAGCTGAAATAAAATCATTATGATTAAGTGTAGCTAAATTTTCCTTAATACGATTGATCAAAATCACTTTATCACTTAGTGAAATTAATAATCAAGCAGCTAGTGCGATGATGGCTATGGAATTAATTTGAATTCTAGTTAAAACAATTAATAAAATCATTAAAATAAATTCAAGTGCTAGTGAAGCTAGCAGTGCAATTGCGTAAGTTCATTTAAATCTAATTAATGCATAAACAAACACAATTGCTAATGAAGCTATCAGTGCATAAAATGAGTTTAATACAAAACTAATTGACTCGCTTGGACTTACACCAAAGCTAACAATATCTAAGCTTTCTTTAAAGGTTGCAAGAATATCTTTTTTAATTAAGTCAATTTGGCTAGCTGAAATCACTTGCGAAGTTTTTAAAACAAGGCTATAAGCACTATTTTGATCATTTAACGAATTGATACTGATTACTTGCTCGGGATTCAATATGCCAAAGCGTGAAGAGTTATTAATTAAGTATGAGTTAATTTTTTGGGCTAAATCGGCGTTAATGTTGACTCCTAAAGCTTGTTTGCCTTGGATTGTAATGTTGGTTCCACCTTGGAACTCAAGTGAGCGTGAAAAACCTTGAGCTCAATGTTGATTATAGATTGCAAAAACACTAAAAACAATTATTGAAATTACAGTGATTATTGCAAAAGCAACAAAGAATCATTTTGTTTGTTTAGCAAAATTAACATCTTTAAATTTAGCTTGATAACTGGCGTGAAGTTTTTTAGAACGCAATCCTAATAAAGCGGGTTTATTAATGAAAGCTTTGGTGTTAACAAGTAAATTAGTGCAAATTCGAACAAGTAGCACAGTCGAAAAGGCAATACCAATAATTGAAAGCACTACGCCAATACTGAAATCTCTTAAACCTTGCGATCCCAAATAAAACATCATGAATGAAGCTAGAATTAGCAAAATATTTACGTCAACTAAATAAGGCAAACTTGAGCGAGCGGTTGTTGCTGTTGCTTTACGCATTTTTTCGCCTTTATAAAGCTCTTGTTTTAGACGTGAATATGACAGGGCAATAATATTAAAACATAGACCTAAGCCAACAAGAATTGAAGCTAAAGCAACTGGAGAGTATTGACCTTTTAATACGCCAAATAAGCTAAATACTACAAAAAGATATAGTGCAATAGCTAAGGAAGCAATTAAGCCTAAAATTGAGTAATTAGCAATTAAAAAGATTGAAATTATTGCAAAAACAATACCAATTGCTATTAATGAAAACACAAAAGCATTATTTGTTTGTTGTGCAGGAATGAAGTTGCTTGACAAAATACTTAGAGAGTAATTAGATGTACCGAATGAAATTTCATCGGCTAATTTTTTAGAAGTAGCTTGTGTTAAGGCTTCACCACTAGCTGTAGATGGGATACTAAATCTATCGCCGCTTAGTGGTCGATTAACACCAACTTTATTTACTAAATAATTATCAGCTTTAACAGAGTGGATTTTTAAAACTCCTTGGCCATTATTTAGTGATGGATCCTCATTCACGTATATAAAACGATATGGGTTTTTGCCTGTATTTTGTCATTCTGCAGCATATTTATCTTTTGCAATTCGAATTAGTTCATCAATGTTTAATCAAGTTAATAAATATTTTTCGTTTTCATTTTGTTTTTCTGATAAATATTTGGTTAGTTTGGTTCACTCAATTTCGGCATCTTTGTTACGTAATTCAACATCTACAACAAAGTTTTTGCCATTACCAAAAGAACTAAAGTTAGGTCTAGCTCCTTTAATTGGTGGAACAAATGAATTTAATTTTTCTGGATCTAAAATAACTTCTTCTCAATCAATTTTATTGTTTTCATTTGGTTCTACAAAAACACCGTTTCTAAACAAAGGTTGACCTGAAGTATCGGTAAAAATCAAATATGATTTTGTGGTTATTAAACTTTCAAATAAAGCTCTATTTTCAGGAGTTAAAAGACCAGTTTTTGAAATTTTAACTTTGTCTTTGCTTTCAACAACTACATCAGATTCACCAAAATCATTGCCTCCATTTATACGGTTTTGAATAGATTTTGCAACCTCTGACGAGGAAATGTTGGCTGTGGAATCCTTACCTTCAATTGAAATTAAAAATTCTTGACCGCCACCGTACTCAATTGATTTATTGATGTTTTGCGATGTGTATAAAGTTGTGCCCACACTAATAGCCACAACTGATGAAGTCAGAATGAAAAAAGACAAAAATCATCTTTTCCATGATTTAAGGTCAAATATTTTTTTTCAAGTTGAGAGCGAGAAAATTTTTCTGAAAAATTGTTTAAAGTTATTCATATTTTGCAATTATATATTATTATCATATTTTACCTTCATATATTAATGATAGCTAGGTAATATTTAGACGTGACGTATATGCCTATAAAATGAGTATATATGGAAAAATATTGAACAAAAAAACTGACGTTTAGTCAGTCTTTTGTGTTTCGTGGCGATAATTATTTAATAGATAATCTATCCCTTTGGTTGTGATCTTACGACCTCGCGGACTTTTTTCAATTAGTTTAAAATATAAAAGTAAAGGTTCAATTTCATATAGTATATTTTCTTTTTGGTAGTTTAAAATTCCAGAAAGCGAATCAAGAGATGCACTTTTGTCATTAAAAGTGTCGCTTAACACACGCAGATACTCTAAATGCTCTCGATTTAGGCCTTTTTCAAAAAGATCTAGATGTTTAAATGTTTCTAATACAGTTTCTTTGGTTATTACACTTTCATTTTTGTTGATTGAAAAATCATTAATCCTTTTGAGTAAATGTATAGCTACTCGCGGCGTTGCCTTAGAGTATTCTGCAACAAGTTCCAAGACTTGATGATTTGCCTTTATTGCTAAGGTTATTTGAACATTTTCTATTATTTTAAGTATATCAGCTGTTGTATATGGGTTTAATCTACCTATGAACCCAAATCTATCTCTTAATGGTTGGCTTAATAAATTTAGTTTTGTCGTTGCACCAATAAGGGTAAATGGGTTTAGATTCATACGCATGACCTTGGAGTTGCCTTCAGGGCCTATAATTATATCTATTTTAAAATCTTCCATTGCTGAATATAAAAGTTCTTCGACGTTTTTATTAATGCTGTGTATTTCATCGATAAAAACTATGTCTCCTGTATTAATTTGTGCAAAAACACTGAGAATATCAGATTTTTTCTCCAGCAATGATCCTTGTAAGTAATGAACTTTGCTTGTAAGTTCATTTCCAATAATGCTAGCAAGACTTGTTTTACCAGTTCCTGGCGGGCCATAAAAAAGTATGTGGTCCAAAGGTTCATCGCGGTGAAGTGCCCCTGCAAGCATTGTTTTTAAGGTTGTAACTAATTTACTTTGCCCAATAAAATTTTCAAAATTAGTTGGTCGCAGTATTTGTATTTTCATTTTCTAAGCTTTTGCCAGTCATTGCAAACATGGCTTGTTGAATTATTGTTTCTACATCATTTGACATTGGGATCGAATTTAAAGCTTGATCGATTTGGTTTGCTTTAAACCCTAAGGTTTTAAGTGTTACTTTAGCTTCATCGATAACGTTATGAGCGGCTGTGATTTGGCTGGCTTTTTTCATATTAATCATCTTTGATCACTTATCGCTTAAATCAGCAATGGCTAATCTAGCAATCTTAGGATTTAAATATGGAGTTTTACAAATTCCATCTATATCACCTGTTGCAATCATTGCCGCTAATTTTTCTCAGCCAACATTAAGCATATTAAAGGCTACTTTCGGTCCTACTCCATTTAATGAAATAAGATCGATGAATAAAAGTCTTTCTTTAAAATCTTTAAATGCGTATGTAGCTTTATAATAATCGTTATTAATGTCAAATAAGTATAGTTTTAATTTAGTTTTAGCTTCTACTCGATTGTGATCAGGCATAATTAGGCTATAGCCAACGCCTGAAGATTCGAAAATGATATTTGAACCATTTTTATAAATAATTTCACCTATTCTGTATAGTATCAAATTACTCCTTTGCGTTTATTTTTTTGTAGAGGAAATTAACATTAATAGTTATTTGAAAGTAAGTAATTAAAGAACGGTAGAAAATTTAAAGAATCTTCAATATCATCTGTCGAACTATCGAATACCAAGCTTTTTAATTTATTTATTTCATTTGGTTTTTCGAGTTGTTTTTGATACTGTTTGTACATTGTTGCCTTTTTTAATTCCTCTACAACCATATTGTAACAATTTAAAACGCATTTTTTATATGGTCAAATTCCTATTTTTTACCGAGGAAGTCAAAGCAAATAATTTTTTTTAATATAATTTTGTTTTTGACATATTTAACTTAGTTATAGTATTATTTGAAAATTATTTTTTAAATCGCTATTCATCTTTTTCTATTTTTGTGCTTTCTATCTACGAGGTCACTTTTTTATTTTGAATTTTTGCTGGCAAATTTTTATAAAAAAATGCCCGCAAAATGGGGCATGGTGTAAAAAACATTTGGTGCGCAAGGAGGGACTTGAACCCTCACGCCGTGAAGCACTAGAGCCTAAATCTAGCGTGTCTGCCAATTTCACCACTCGCGCATGGTGCCGGCTATAGGACTCGAACCTACGACCTACTGATTACAAGTCAGTTGCTCTACCAACTGAGCTAAGCCGGCATACTTGATTATTATACACCAAAAATATTTTTAGATAAGAAAAAAATATTTTTTTATAAAAAAACTAGCAATTGCTAGTGGCGCATATAAACAAATGGTGGAGAATAAGGGGCTCGAACCCATGACCTACGCCTTGTAAGGGCGCCGCTCTCCCAACTGAGCTAATTCTCCAAATGGCAGTCTGTACGGGGATCGAACCCGTGTATGCATGGATGAAAACCATGTGTGTTAACCGCTTCACCAACAGACCATATATGGCGCCGATTGCGGGGATCGAACCTGCGACCAACTGGTTAACAGCCAGCTGCTCTACCGCTGAGCTAAATCGGCATTGCAAAATATGCTACATTATTATATACAATATTTTTAAAAACAAAAATATTTTTTATGTTTCATATTTTGCCCAATTTAATAGATTAAATCTACTTAGGTGTTTTCACAAATGGAGCAAACGAGGGGAATCGAACCCCCATTACTAGCATGGCAAGCTAGAATTTTGCCATTAAATTACGTTTGCATTTGCATACTAATAATATACTATTTTTTAAAAATAGAAAATATTTTTTTAAATAAAAAAGATGCAATAGCATCTTACATGGTGTGATTACATATGGCGCGTCCGGCAGGAGTTGAACCCACAACCTCTTGGGCCGTAACCAAGCGCTCTGTCCAGTTGAGCTACGGACGCATATATGGAGGCACCAACCGGATTCGAACCGGTAATCAAGGTGTTGCAGACCTATGCCTTGGCCGTTTGGCTATGGTGCCGAAAAATTGAATGCAACTATAATGGTGCTAATACATTATACTATAAGTGTAACACTGCGTAAACAAAATTAAAATATTTATTCAGATTCCGATTGTACGTGTACTATATTTATAATATTAACCCAAATATTAGCTACTTTTTACCTTTTGTTAGGCCCAAAAAGACGGTTTCTGCAAAATTTTCCACATTATTCAGTGAATTTCAATAAAAAATTAAAAATTTTCTTGTTTTATTAAAAAAAGGTATACAATAAAATTGGGTAAAGAAATGAAAACGTGTCGAAATAGGACGTAATATGAGAAAAATCGAGAAGATCGAATTTATAATGGATCTTTTTAGACGTAAAATTAAAGGACGAAAACCAGAAACACTTTGATATAAATATGGCCATACTGGTCGAAGAGGTCACTGACTTGAATTAATGTTTGGTATAAACATTAATGGATTATCAAAACCTGATATGTTTGGATATGAATTAAAGATTGAAAGTGAATATATAACTAGTTTTGGTGATTGATCACCAAACTATTATATTTACAACCAACCCCAGTATAAACATATATTTGACAAAGATGATCAAATTGCTAACCGAAATATATTTTTATATATGTTTGCAAGAAAAAATCAAACTATACCCGGTAGATATTCTTGAACAGGCGAATCTGCACCTAAAATTGATAGATGAAATACATTTGGACAAAAATTATTTGTTGCCAAAAATAAAGATATTAGCATAATTTATGATTTCCAACAGGATCAAAGACCTAATAAAGAACTAAAAGTGCCTAATGAGTTTAGAAATGGCGAAATAGTTTTAGCCAAATGATATGGGCGCAGGTTACCAATATATAAAAATTCAGTTTATCATGGACGCTCGTTAAAAGACAGAGTAGAGGGAAAATTTGGTGTTGAAGGTTTTTGCATAGCAAAAACCAATAAACACGGTTATTTCAACTCTATGAAATTTGGGCCGGCCATAACTTATGAACATTTTGTTTCACAAGTTGAAAAAGGAATAGTTTTCTTTAGTTGCGGCATGAACAATCAAAATCACAGGTCATATTGCCATTGACAAGCTAGAAATGATCAATTTTGAGATAAATTAGCTACTGAAGAATACTTTTAAAAAACACGCTTTTTAACGAGCGTGTTTTATATTCTAAAGAATCATAATATTTTTTTAGGATCCATTTTGTAAAGTAAAATTTCTAAAATAGTTCTAAAAAACGGTATATCCAATCAACCTAAATCCCATATGAAACGGTCTAGCGTTTTGGCAGTGTTATATCCTTCCACAGTTTTAGTATTAGCAGCTAGTGCTTTTTTAACGCCAATTTGTGCTACTTGCAAACCAAAACTATAATTACGGCTAGAAGTGTTTAAGCAAGTTAAAACAATGTCGCCTATGGCCGCTAATTCATAGCCAACTGTATTATCAACTGGTGGAAATACTACCTTAGCAATGGACATAATTTCCTTCATGCCAAGCGAAATTAGAGCTGGTGCAAGATTTTTCGCACTATGTAAACCACTAGCAATTCCAATACCTATGGCCAATACATTTTTTAAAGCTGCGTATGCTTGAGCACCATTTTCATCTTCATTTGGAATTAACACAAAGCTATCATTGCAGAACAAATCTTGTATTCTCTTCAAGAATACAGGGTTTTTACCCACGACATTAATCATTGTTTTATGGTTATAAAAAACTTCATCCGCAAAAGACGGACCAATTAATGAACAAACGTCAACCACATTAGGGGCTAGTTTTTTTCTAATAACTTCAGTAAAGAATTTTTTACTTTTTGGCTCAATACCTTTGGCAACATTAATTACATTCACAAGTTTTTTGCCAATAACTTCTTTTATTTGACCTAAAACATCAACAATTGCGGGCGTAGGAACAGCAATAACAATAGTATTTACACCACGCAATGCGTATGCAAGATTACTTGTTGCTTTAATTAAATGCGGGTTATTGAACTTTTCTTCCCCAAAATATTTTGAATTGATGCCATTATTAATATCATTAATTTCTTGCTCATCAATTCCTCACATTTTGACTTCGACACCGTTTTTAGTTAGCATTGAAGCAAGTGCTGAAGCTCACGCACCTGTACCAATAAAGGCTATTTTTTTGATTTTTAATTGCATATTTACCTACATTTTACCTTAAAGTCATTTTTTTAAAACAAGTTCAGTCAAAAATAAATATTTTATAAAGCTCAAAAGCTTTTTTTGCGTGCTTTTTATTCAAATTATCAGTATTTCTAGTAAATTTTTTGTAAAAAACAAAGGCCAAAAACACTGAAAGCGAATATAAATATGCAAACACACTAATTAAAGTTACTATAATTAAAATCGATTTATGTAAGGCGGTATCAAATTTAACATAAAAATACAAAACTGCTGTCATTACATGTATTAAAATTGACACAATTATAAAAAATTCAAACCGTTTAAAGAGTGCCTTGGATTTTGGTGATCATGCTTGCTCATTATTTATTTCGTTATCAAAATCAAAATCAACAATTCTCATTATGAATTTAGCTCCTTGAATAAATTCAGTATTTGTTCAAGACTTAACTGCTGAATTCTAATGTTGTCTTCAAAACCAAGTTTTGAATAAGCATTGCTAATTTGCTCCAATTTATACGCTCGCTTTAGTGAAAAAGACAATTTTTTGCGACGTGCTAGAAAACACAACTTGAAAAAATCCTTAATATTTTCATAATTATCATCATGCTGATGTTTAAATTTAATAGTTACAATTGCTGAATCCACTTTTGGAATCGGTTCAAAGTACTTTTTATCAACAAAAAGTACTTTTTCAACATCAGCAACATATTGACATGTCAAAGAAAGCTTTGAATAATCGTGCGAATTTGGTTTAGCAACCAAACGATTAGCCACTTCATCTTGCACCATTAATGTAAATTGATTAAAATTGTGTCTGTGATCAAAAATTTTCAATAATATTTCGCTAGTTATGTAATATGGAATATTCCCAACAATATCATAATTTTTGAAATTAGCTAAATCAGCAGTTAGAAAATCTTGATTTACAATTTGCTCGGTGGTCAAAATTTTGTTCAAAAGTAAATGTTCAACCATATCGGGATCAATTTCAAATGCTTTAAAAATATTGGCTTTATTTGCCAAATGTTGAGTTAGCGCACCCAATCCAGGACCAATTTCGATTATATTTTTGCCTTCTGGTTGAACAAAATCAATAATTTTTCCAATCAATTTAGGATCAGAAATAAAGTTTTGACCATATTTTTTCTTTGCAATCACACTATTATTTTTTTTCATTTAATTTAAAGAATTCCTTTGCATTTTTATAAACTTGCTTAACAAAATTTTCTGGTGGCATTTTTTTAATTCCAGCAATAAAAATTGCTGTTTCTTTCACATTTTCACTAACATTTTGACTACCGCGCTGACTAGCAGGCGACAGGTAAGGTGCATCCGTTTCGGTTAAGATTTTGTCAACTGGTAATCAATCAATAACTTCAATAGTTTTTAAAGCATTTTTGTATGTAGCAACACCACTAAAGCTAAAATAAACCCCTAGTTCATTGAATTTTTGAGCTCAATATAAATCTCCACTATATGTATGAATCATAAATTTAACATCAGGGTATTTAAGTAAAATTTCATATAAATCAGCATATGAATCACGCATATGAATAACAACAGGAAGATTATATTTTTTTGCCAAATCTATTTGTGCACAAAATGAGTCAATTTGTACTTGTTTTGGTACACTATCTCAATAAAAATCAAGACCAATTTCACCAATTGCCTTTACATTGGGCGTAATTTGTTTTTCAAGTAGTTGAGCATCAATTGAACCTTTTGCATTATTTGGGTGTACACCTATGACTGGAAAAGTAAAGTTATATTTGGCACAAGTTTTTAAAACTTCTTTATTTTCCTCAAGCGAACAGCCTGTCACCATCATAACCGCAACGCCGTTGCTGTTTGCGCGCTTAATCACTAAATCTGTATCCTCGTAGTACTCTTTAAGAGGGTGCGTGTGTACATCAACAAATTTCATTGACATCGATACCTACTTTCCTAAGCAAAAATTCTTAAACATATCATCTAATAATTGCTCATTGTCAGCTCTACCTGTTATATCAACCAAATTAGCTCAAGCCTGGTGGATATCAACAATAACTAAGTCTGAATATAAGCCATTTTGCAATGAATTTATTGCTTCATCTACGTTGTTTTTTGCTTTTTTGATTAAAGATAATTGCCGCGCGTTTGATAAAAACTCTTTATTATTTAAATCAATGTTAGCAAATAAATTGACTAAAGCGTTTTGCAACTCATCAATATCTTCTTGTTTTGCACTAACTGAAATATGTTTTGTTGGAGTGTTCAATAAATCTTTTTTATTGTAAACTTGAATCAGATTTTTGTGAAATTGCGTCGCCAATTCACTCACTTTATAGTCAAATTCATCAAATTCTTGAGTTGGATCCAGTACGTGAACAACAACATCTGCATCTTTTAATTGTTGAAAACTTTTTTCAATTCCAATTTGTTCCGCTTTTGCACTTGCATGACGCATTCCGGCAGTGTCAACTAACTTAAATAGCATACCTTTATATTGTCAACTAGCTTCAACAATATCTCTAGTAGTTCCCGCTTCGTCAGTAACAATTGCCTTTTGTTCACCTAAAAGGCAATTTAGTATTGAACTTTTACCCACATTAGGTTTACCCACAATCGCAACCTTAATTCCATCAAAAATTAGTCTTGAATTTTCACTTTGTAAAATTAATTCTTGCATTTGGTTTTGAATTTGAATTAATTCCTCAAGTAGACCTTTATCCAATATTTTTTCAACGTCGTCATACTCAGGATAGTCAATATTAACTTCAATTCTGCCGATTAAATTCATCAATCAATCACGCAATTTATCAATTAATTTACTGGTTTTTCCGTCAAATTTTTTAACAGCTAACTCAGTTTGGCTTAATGATTGAGCGTGAATTAAATCGTTAATGGCTTCAGCTTTAATTAAATCCATTTTACCGTTTAAAAAGCTTCGTCTACTAAATTCGCCGGGAAGTGCTAAACGTGCACCATTTTGCAAAATTAACTCAAGAATTCGGTTTGTAATTACCACTCCACCGTGACAATTTATTTCTACAGTTGTTTCGCCAGTAAATGTGTTAGAACCAATAAATCACATCACTAAAACTTCATCAAGAACAGTATTTTTATTGAAATTATCAATAATATTGCCAAATGTTATTGTGTTTTTTGTCCCGATTTTGCCAGTAAAAATTTTAGAAACTATCTCTACGCTTTGTTCACCGCTAATGCGTATAATCGAGATAGCTTGGTTTATTTTACCGCCCGAAGAAATTGCTGCTATTGTGTCATTAATCATAATATTTATTTTACCTTATTTAGTTGTAATAAAAAAAGCAGATTTCTGCTTTGGTGTAATTAAACAAATGGAGCGGATGACGGGAATCGAACCCGCATAATCAGCTTGGAAGGCTGGAGTTCTACCATTGAACTACATCCGCATTTGCTAATTTATTATATTACAAAAATTTTTTTACGCTAAAAAATAAATAAAAAAATGCATTGCTGCATTTTAGTATCCTTCGTTTGACTCTTTGCCTTCAATAATGGCAATTGAACGACTTGTTCCAAATCTATTTGCACCCGCTTTGACCATAGCCACTAGGTCATCTTTGTTGCTAATACCGCCAGCTGCTTTGATTAATAATTTATCACCGCAAACAGATTTCATTATTTGAACATCCTCTAAATTAGCACCACGCGTTGAAAAACCTGTAGAAGTTTTAATAAATTCGGCACCTGAAGCCATTACAATTTCAGTAACTTTAATAATTTCTTCTTTGGTCAATAATGCTGTTTCCACAATAACTTTTAAAACATTGTGTGGCAATGCCGCTTTAACTGCTTTAATGTCTTCTAAAACATAATCATAGTCACCTTGTTTCATTTTGCCAATGTTGATAACCATATCAATTTCATCAGCTCCTGCTTTAACTGCTTCAGCAGCCTCAAAAGCTTTAACATTACTTAAACACGCACCTAATGGAAAGCCAATAACTGAAGTGATTCCTACATTTGTGCCTTGTAGTTTTTCTTTTGCGTAAGCAACTCACGATGAGTTAACGCAAATTGTTTTAAAATCGTATTTAATAGCTTCAGCAATTAATTTGTCAATTTCTTTAACAGTCGCATCTGCTTTTAAATATGTGTGGTCAATCATTTTATTGTAGTTCATTGTTTCTCCTATCCTAATTTAGCAATTATTATTTTATTTTCAACTTTATTTTGGTTGAATTTGTAAGAATTTTTTAGTTCATCAATTAAGCTTGGCTCAATTGGTTTTGATGAGTATAATGTGAATAAAACATCATCTTTTTGTACAAAATCATTGGTTTTTTTGTTCAAAGTAATTCCCGCTTCAAAATCAATAGAGTCTTCTTTTTTGGCTCTACCCGCACCTAATTTCATTGCCACCAAACCAAAAGTGAATGAATCAAAGATTTCTAAATAGCCTTCATTTTGCGATTTAACTTCTAGTTTATAAGCAGGGTTTCAAAATTCACTTTCACGACGTAAAATTTGATCATCTCCACCTTGTAAACGCACTAATTCAAAGAATTTTTCTAAGGCTTTACCGTTAGCAATAACTTCATCAACTTTACGTTTAGCCTCTTCATAATCAGAACAAATTTTAGCTTGCAATAGAATTGTTGCTGAAGAAGATTTAACTAACTCATTAAAATCATTGCTTCCTTTACCTTGCAATGTTCAAATTGCCTCTAAAACTTCATTTTTATTCCCAATTTCACGACCTATTGGTCTATTCATATTAGTTATTTCTGCACGCACATCTACATTTAATGACTTACCGATTTGAATCATTGTTTGAGCTAAATCAATTGCATCATCTTCATTTTTCATGAATGCGCCATTACCACATTTAACATCAAGCAATATAGCATCTGAACCAGTCGCTAATTTTTTAGACATTATTGATGATGCAATTAAAGGAATTGATTGAACGCAATTAACTACATCTCTAAGCGCATAAAGTTTTTTATCAGCTGGAACTAATTGGCCAGTTTGACCAATAATGGCAATGCCATGTTTTTTCACTTGCTCTATAAATTCTTTTTCTGTGTAGTCAAATCTAAAGCCAGGAATTGATTCAAGTTTATCTAGCGTTCCACCTGTGTGCGCTAAACCTCTACCGCTCATTTTAGCAACAGGTGCTCCACAAGCTGCGACGATAGGAGCCACGGCTAAAGTGGTTTTATCGCCCACACCACCAGTTGAGTGCTTATCTACTTTTATGCCTGGAATCGAACTTAAATCAATAACATCGCCTGAGTTCATCATTGTTTTAGTAAAAACAGCTATTTCTTCTTTACTCATTCCATTGAACATTACCGCCATTAAAAAGGCTGCCATTTGATAATCGGGTGTGTCCCCAGCAACATATGAATTAATTAAAAATTCAATTTCTTCAGCGTTTAAACTATTATTTAAACGTTTTTTAGCTATTAAATCAACAATACGCATAATTATAGAGTACCTAACGCAACTTTCATCATGTTAGTGAACGCTGTTTGTCTTTCTTCTGGAGTAGTTTCTTCATGAGTTGCTATATTATCTGATACAGTCAATAAACATGCGGCTTTTTTACCTAATTTTTCAGCGTTTGTAAATAGAGCAACTGACTCCATTTCTACACAAATTGCATTTGTTTCGTCAATTCTTTGTTGAAGACTTTGCGATGAATAAAACACATCTGATGAGTGCACAATACCTTCAACTAAATGAATGTTTTGTCTTTGAGCTGACTCTTTAATTTGTTCATTTAGTTCTTTTGAAGGCAATGAAATTTTTGAAGCAAATTCTTCGCCTAAAACTAATCTTCTAAAGTGGTCGCTATCAGCTACTGCCTGAGTTGCTAAAACAGTGTCATAAAGCTTCAGTTCTTTGACGTATGCTCCTGTAGATCCAATTCTAATGATATTTTCTACGTCGTAAAATGCATATAGCTCATAGCTGTAAATTCCAATTGAAGGACAGCCCATTCCTGATCCAGCAATTGAAACTTCTTTCCCTTGGTATTTTCCAGTGTAAATAAACATATTTCTAACGGTATTTACCAATTTAAAACCTGGTTCTAGGAAAGTTTCTGCGATAAATTTGGCTCTTAGAGGATCTCCCGGCATTAAAACAGTCTTGGCAATTTCGCCTTTTTTAGCGTGAATGTGTGGTGTCATAAATTCTCCTTTGTGCGAAAGTCTAGTGAAACCTGATAAAGTGCGATTTATATATACTATCTTTCATATGTAAATATAAAATATTGTTATGGAATAATTTTACCATTTTTTCACACATTTTTTGGACTTAAGCTTAAATAATGTATATCGTGAGAATATTATTTATTTCAATATCCTATTCAATGTTTTTACTTATCAGCCTATAAAATGAATATATACGACACGCATATTTTGTTCAATTTTTAAAAAAGTTGATTTTATTTGCAATACATTTGAAATCAGCGATCAATAAAAATTAATAATACATAGTATTATTGTGCGAAAATACCAAAAATCGTGTATTATTTACTAGCATTTACGAAAAATGTCATAAGGAGCCCAATGAAAAAGAAACCAATAGTTTTTAGTGATGTTGATGGGACAATCTACACCAGCAATGGTTATGTGTCAATTTACAACCTAAACATTATCAAAAACAATGAACTAAGCTTTAACATCGCAACAGGTAATCCAATTTGTCCAAAAATGTTTAAATTAGCCAAACTTACAAATGCTGATTACATTATTGGCTCAAGTGGAGTGCAAATTTATGATTTTAAACACTACAAGTTTGTGCGCGAAGAATTTATTTTGCCAGCAGATGTTAAGAAAATTTTTGACTTATTTAGAAAACTAAAAGTGTCAGCCGCAGGCTGAAGCTCTGATGCATTCTACATTTTCCGTGAAGATGACAAAGAATTTTTAAACAGAATTTATTTTAAATATGAAAACTTTGACCAATTCGAATTATATGAAGGTCAAGAGATTAAAAACGTTTCAAAAATTGAAGTTTACTTCGAAATGACTGAAAATGTTGATGAATTAATTGAAATTTTGAAAAATTATGATGTTAAATTAATTAAAACACATATGAACCTTGAGATTTTACCAAAAGGTGCTTCAAAAGGTAGAGCAATACACTGAATGCTTCAAAATATCTTCAAAACCCATTCAACAAATGACGTAATGGTTATTGGTGATAGCGAAAACGATTTTAGTATGTTTAAGCGTTTTAATTATTCATACGCGATGGATAATTCAAAAGATTTTGTTAAAGAAAAAGCAAAATATGTAACTAGATCTGTTCAAGAACACGGTTTAGGTATAGCTATCATGGATTATTTATCAAAATTCAATAGTTCACAAGACAGCGGCGAACAGCAACAATTAATCGAGGAAGATGACGATTAAAATTACTCAAATTAGGGGGTTAAATGGCTAGATTTATTGATGAAATTAAAATTCAATTAGTGGCCGGTAAAGGTGGAGACGGGATGATTTCATTCCGTCGCGAGGCACACGTTGATAAAGGTGGGCCTGACGGTGGTGATGGTGGCCGTGGTGGTAACATCTATTTTGTGGGAGATTTAGGAAAAAACACGCTTCTTTCACTGTATGGCAACAAAAAAATTACGGCTGAAGATGGTGTAAACGGTGGACCTAAAAACCTGTATGGCGCAGCTGGAAAAGATAAATTTATTCCAGTTCCAATTGGCACTGTTGTGTATAAAGATGGCAAAGTTGTTGCCGATATTATTGAGCCTAAAGAATATTTAGTTGCACGTGGTGGCCAAGGTGGACGTGGTAATATGAAATTTAAATCACCGCGTAACACAGCCCCAAGGATTAGTGAAAACGGAACCAAGGGCGAAAGATATGACGCACACATTGTTTTAAAAATTATGTCAGATGTGGGTGTAGTTGGTAAGCCTTCAGCGGGTAAAAGTACATTGCTAAGTGCAATCAGTAATGCTAAAGCTAAAATTGCCGATTATGAATTTACAACCCTTGTTCCTCAATTGGGAATGGTTAAATACTACGATAAATCTTTTGTTATTGCCGATTTACCAGGCCTAATTGAAGGCGCTTCATCAGGAAAAGGTTTAGGGATTCAGTTTCTTAAACATATTGAAAGATGTCGTGTAATTGCACATATTATTGACTTTGGTGATGAATTTAAAGACCCAATTGCCGATTATGAAATTATCAACCAAGAATTAAAAGCATATAGCTTAAATCTTGAAAATAAAGACCAATTAGTTATTGCTAACAAGAGTGATCTTGAGTCATTTAGCAAACACTTAGCTGCCTTTAAAAACAAATACCCTGATGTAAAAGTTGTATCAATTTCAGCATTAAGCGCTGAAAATCTTGATGAAGTTAAAAAAGAACTGCTTGAATTAATTGAGGCAAACAAACTAAAACCTGTTGAAGTGGTTGAGGATGATTCTGTAGTTGAAATCAAACTTGAAGAAGAATATACAGTCACATCTCCATATGCTGGTTTTTATGAAATTAGCGGTCCAAAAATTCAGCAACTTTATGACCGTATTCCATTGGTGAGCTATGATAACTTATTGAGATTTAACAATATTTTGAAAAAACTTGGCGTTTGAGATGATTTAATCAAAAAAGGCATCCAACCAGGTGATAGCGTTAGAATCTTTGAATACGAATTTGAATGAGATGGTGAATATTAAAAAAACAACAAAGCATTTAAACTTTGTTGTTTTTTAATCAATCATTAACTCTAAATCTTCAAGAGCTTGCAATCCGTTTTGCGATAAAAATTCTAACAGATCAATAAAACCCTCTTCACTGTGAGCAAAATTCATTTTGTCACCTTGGGCAAGATTTTTAACTAAAAATAAGTTATTTTGCTCAGCTTGATCATCAAAAATTACGAATTTAGCACTCAATTTTTTAGCTTTATCAAAGATTTTTTTACTTTTGCTTGCCTCTTTAACAAACTCAATTTTAACCCCATAAGATCTTAATTCATTGGCTAAATTAAATAAAGTCAATGAATTTTGTTCATTTGTATAGGCAACTAAAATGTCAACTACTTCTACATCTTCATTGCTAAATTCGATTGCTTCTTCCAGCATTAAATCGGCAATACGGTCCACACCAAAACCTCAACCACTCGCACCTAGTTCGGGACCTCCTAAATCAGAAATCAATTTAGAATATCTACCGCCACCTATTAATGTAGATTGCGAACCAGCATTTTTAGAAACCAAAATAAATTCATAAACAATTTCATCGTAATAGTCTAGGCCACGAACAAGTGAATAATCAACTTGATATTTAATTCCTGCTGAATCAAGAATGTTTAACAGATTTGCAAAGTAATCCTGGCTTTGTTTTGTTAAAAATTTATTGATTTTTGGGGCTTTTTTAACAAATTCTTTTTGCGAGTCGACTTTGTCGTCTAGAATTCTTAAAACATTATTATCAAGTCTTTTTTGCGAATCTTCGCTTAGTTGATCACGATAAGATGCAAAATATTTTTTCAATTCTTGCTGGTAGTTTTCACGTGAAGTTATATCACCAATTGAATTAATTTTTAAAACAAAATTTACCCCTAAAACACTCAAAATATTGTGTGCTAGAATGATTAATTCCGCATCTGCAAAAACATTTGATTCACCCACAGCTTCAACACACGCTTGATAAAATTGTCTGTAACGACCTTTTTGTGGTTGTTCGTATCTGAACATTGGTCCAAAATAAGCGAATTTAGGTGTTTTTAGCGTTGCGTATCATTTGTTTTCAATTAAAGCACGCACAAATCCAGCTGTTCCTTCAGGTCTAAGAGCTATTTCTCTATCCCCTTTGTCTTTGAATTCATACATTTCCTTATTAACAATATCGCTTCCAGCTACCGAACGTTTATACAGTGAAGCACTTTCAATAATTGGAGTTTCAATCAAGTTAAAATTATAGCTTGCAACTGTTTTAGTGAATACATTACGAATATACTCTTGTAAATTCATTTGCACTGGTGAAAGATCTCTTGTACCTTTAATTTTAGTTATCATCTTTGCCCCTTTCGTGACTTTTTAATTTAAAAATTTAAATAATTATATATCATATTTAATACTAATATTTAACTTAAATATTAAATAAAGAAATTATAGGAGCAACATGGAAACCCAAAAACTAGGATTGGCAAATGCAAGCAAGCGGAAAAAAATTGGCTTTTTTTCTTCAATGCTTATTGTAATGGGCAGTTCCATTGGTGCTGGTATTTTTTTTAAATCTGAAGAGGTGTTAATTAACTCGCGCGGGAACTTAATTTTGGCAATAATTTGTTGAATTTTGGCTTCAATTTCAGTAATTTCAATGGCTATTGCACTAGTTGAAGTTTCTGGCGTAAAAAAAGACAACTTGTCTTTAATTGGTTGAAATAGAATTTTTAACTAACGTTGAGTTGCTCAAGCATCAAAAAACTTTATGGTTTACTTAACCTTGCCTTTAACTATTTTTTATATGCCTATTTATACCATTATGGTTTTACAAGATGGTATTGGAGCTTTAAACAACCAAGAAGCATTGACATTTGGAACCAACCACGATTGATTGATCTGGTTAGTTATCACAACATTGATGGGTATATATTTTTTAACGCTTCCAAGCCTGTATTCAAAAGTAGGTAACGCACACAACATTATTGTATTAACAATCAAATTTATACCTTTAATCTTCATCACTATCATTGGTTTTGTGCTTGCTTTTACCGGTAAGGGTGGCACAAACGAGATTAATGTAACTTCTTTAGCATCTGATCAAAACATTAAAACTGGTGGCGATTTTATTCATTATGGTGGTTTAGGTGGCTTTATTGGAATTTTTATGTCAATAGGCTCAATCTTTTTTGCTTACGATGGCTTTTATATAGCTGCAGGAATGCAAAAAGATATGAAAAAACCCGAAAAAACCAGCTTAGCATTATCTTTAGGGTTAGTCATAATTACCATAATTTATGTATTAATTGCGATCGCAATGTCAATAAATGGTGGATCGTTTTCAAAAATGCGAGACTATATTGAAAGTCTAATGGGTGCAAAACCAGGCCGCATTATTTTTGGTTTAATAAACATAGCTATTGCTATTGGCGTATTGGGCGTATTGAATGATTTTTCTATGTGAATGCCACGCTATATTGAGACTTTATTAGCAGAAGGGCAATTACCATTTTGAAGATTAAGTATTGGCAAATTAAACGAGAATAGGCCAGTTGTGGGTGTTATTTATTCACTAGTAATTGGCGTGGGTGCTAACATAATTTTTACAATAGTTGGTTCATTATTGTATTTACCTACCAATGAAGCCTACTTTATCTATAGCAATGATGCGTTTAGGTCAATGGCACGTTTATATGCCTTTACCGATTTAATCGCTAACTGAATAACCGTATTTACCTTTGTTTTTATCGCTTTAGCAATTTTGGGAGCTATCAAAAATCGTAAAAGTGGCAAAATTGAAATTAAAAGAAAAGTTAAATTTTTCAAGTTCTTTGCGTATATAACAGTCATTTTTGTATCTTTAGCAATGATTGCTCAAGTGCTTGTGCCAATTCTAGATTTAATAGTCACATTTTATTTTGACAAAGAGCTATACATGCAAACATATAATGCAACAATAGAGCAAGCAAACGAATTTTATGTTTCATTAATCGTTGGTCGAAGCATGCTAGTAGTGATGTTGATTGTGTTTCATTTAGTTGTATTTTTACCTTCGCCAATTGAAGATAAAATCCATATTCGCAAATATGGTTCACTTGAAAAATACCGTGAATATAGAGAAAATTTATTGAAAAATAACTCAAAAATTTAAAAAACAGTAATCTGTTTGGATTACTGTTCCTATAATGAAGGTTCAAGTGCAACACTTACTTTTATTATATTACAACGTGCAAACTCATGGTTGAGCACGTTGTTTTTTATTTATTTTAATTAGAAAATTCTCGGTTTGTAAAACCGACATAAATTTGTGCAACAAATTTTCTTAGTGTGCTTACACACTAACAGAAGAATAACGTTGAAAAACTTCTTTGGATGTTTTTCAACCTAAAATTTCTCTTGGCATATTGTTTATTGAATCGATGTACTCGTTAAGCTCTTCTTCAGACAATAGATTAAAGTCAAATCCTTTCTTATATTTTCTTCTGATTAATCCATTGAAAT
>NZ_JNJG01000007.1 GCF_000702705.1 Mycoplasma simbae ATCC 49888 | reverse complement strand
GTGAGGACTGGTGGAGCGCTAAGAAGTGAGAATGCCGGTATGAGTAACGATTCGTGGTGAGAATCCACGACGCCTATTGGGGAAGGTTTCCTGGGCAAGGTTCGTCCACCCAGGGTTAGTCAGGACCTAAGGCGAGGCGGATACGCGTAGTCGATGGACAACAGGTTAATATTCCTGTACTTTCTATAATAGTGATGGAGTGACGGAGAAGGATAGGCTTACCTCTTACTGGATTGAGGGGCAAGTAGCAACTGGAAATTGTAGGCAAATCCGCAATTTGTAACCGGGAGCTGTGACGCATAGGCGCAAGCTGAATTAGTTGATTTCATACTTCCAAGAAAAGCTTCTAAACTTAATATTATGGAAACCTGTACCGAGAACGGACACACGTCCCCAAGATGAGTATTCTAAGGCGAGCGAGAAAACTAGTGTTAAGGAACTCTGCAAAATGACCCCGTAAGTTCGCAAGAAGGGGTGCTCACGCAAGTGAGCCACAGAAAATTATGAGGGGCAACTGTTTATCAAAAACACAGCTCTCTGCTAAACCGCAAGGTGATGTATAGGGGGTGAAGCCTGCCCAGTGCCCGAAGGTTAAGTGGATGCGTTAGCTTTATGCGAAGCGTTGAAATGAAGCCCGGGTGAACGGCGGCCGTAACTATAACGGTCCTAAGGTAGCGAAATTCCTTGTCGGCTAAATACTGACCTGCACGAAAGGCGCAATGATCTCTCAACTGTCTCAACACTAGACTCGGTGAAATTATGGTCCCAGTGAAAACGCTGGGTACCCGCATCAAGACGAAAAGACCCCATGGAGCTTTACTACAACTTCGTATTGAAATTTGGTCTAACATGTGTAGGATAGGTGGGAGACTTTGAAGCTAAGACGCCAGTCTTAGTGGAGTCAACCTTGAAATACCACCCTTGTTATATTGAGTTTCTAACCTGCCATCATCATCGGGTGGGGGGACAGTGCGTGGTGGGTAGTTTGACTGGGGCGGTCGCCTCCTAAAGAGTAACGGAGGCGTTCAAAGGTACACTCAATACGGTCAGAAACCGTATGCAGAGCGCAAAGGTAGAAGTGTGCTTGACTGTGAGACTTACAAGTCGAGCAGGTGCGAAAGCAGGACTTAGTGATCCGGCTGTACATTGTGCAATGGCAGTCGCTCAACGGATAAAAGTTACCCTGGGGATAACAGGCTTATCTTGCCCAAGAGATCACATCGACGGCAAGGTTTGGCACCTCGATGTCGGCTCATCGCATCCTGGAGCTGGAGTCGGTTCCAAGGGTTGGGCTGTTCGCCCATTAAAGCGGTACGCGAGCTGGGTTCAGAACGTCGTGAGACAGTTCGGTCCCTATCTGATGTGGGCGTTGGAATATTGATGAGAGCCGTTTTTAGTACGAGAGGACCGAAACGGACGTACCACTGGTGTTCCAGTTGTTCCGCCAGGAGCATAGCTGGGTAGCTAAGTACGGAAAGGATAACCGCTGAAAGCATCTAAGTGGGAAGCCTCCTCAAAGATTAGTATTCCCTTGAGATTCCTTATAGACTATGAGGTCGATAGGCTGGATGTGTAAGCATGGCGACATGTTGAGCTGACCAGTACTAATAAATCGATAGGTTTAAAAGTAATGTGTATTTATGACATTTCAATGAATTTTAAAACAACTATTCAGTTTTCAAAGAGCACGCTGCCTAAGGCAGTTTTTTTATACTTTAATGCATATAAACCTATATTTAGGCTTATTTAAGCAAAATATTATTCACTTTAGCGTGTTTTTTTGTTTTAGATATTGCATTAAAGTATTAAAATTTAACTAGTATTAGATATTAATTTATAGGGGCATAATGGATATAAAATTTATTTATAAAGTCACAAATGTGCATTGAATTTTATTTTCCTTATTGAGTATAGTGTTAGCATCACTAAGTTGGCTTATACCCTCATTAATATTTGGATACGTGATTGGAGCAAGCGTTTCTTACTTGCTCTTTGAGTTAAGAATATTGCTGAGCACAAAAATATTAACTAGCAAACAAAGTGCTTATGCTTATAGCATGCTTAATTGAGTTTTAGCTTTAACACTAGTTTCGCTTGTATTAGCGTTAATTTTTGCAATCAATTATTTTGCGCTTGGCTTTGATCACATCGTTAGTGGGCCAGTTAATGTGTTTAGTTTTAGTTTTGCATTAATTAATGTCAAAGTAGCAATAATTTTGGCTCATTTGTGAAAAAATAAACGAAAGGAGGCACATGGAAGTATTCGCTAAACATTTTGGTGTTTGAAATCAACCCCAACTGCTTTCACTAGCTGTTACAGTGTTAATAATTTTAATTATTAGTCTGGTTGTATTTATTAAAATCAAAAAAGGCTCGCAAGTTAATAAAGCACCTTCAGCTACTCAGCTAGTGGCTGAAACATATGTTAATATGCTAGATAATGCATATGATGATACAGCTTCAGGTAAATTGCCATGAGCTCGCTTTTACATTTTTGCTCTCGCAACATTTTTACTTATTGGTAATATGCTTGGCTTAATTGGTCTAGAACCTATTGCTTCCTCATATTCAATTACTTTAACGCTTGCGTTAATTACTTTCATTGGCATTTACTTGGTGGGTATATGATACCAGCGCCTATGATACTTTTTCCGTTACATTCGTAACCCCGCGGAAATATTGGGTCAATTTTCACCTTTAATTGCGCTAAGTTGCCGTATGTTTGGTAATATCACCGGCGGAGCTGTAATTATGGCGAGTGTGTATTATGCAGCTGGCTGGGCATGAAGTTTAATTTTTCCCGGCCCGCAACTATACTTTTTTGCCACAATCGTGACACCGTGAATGCACATGTTTTTTGATATTTTCGGTGCTGCAATTCAAACTTTAATTTTTACGGTTTTAACTACCATTTATTGAACTAACGAAGTACAAATGCGTACTAAAAAACCAAAAAAAGTTAAATCAAATGCTAAAGAACAAAATTCTAATATAATCACATTATCAAATAATATTTACTAGGAGGTTATTATGGATAAAGGTTTAATCGCTGTTGGCGCTGGTATTTGTATGCTAGGTTGCATCGGTACTGGACTAGGGCAAGGACTTGCATCAGGGCGTGCTGCTGAATCAGTGGGACGTAACCCTGAAGCTGCTTCAAAAATAAGAACTATCATGATTATTGGTATGTCTTTATCTGAAACAGCCGCAATTTATTGTTTTTTAATTGCTATTTTACTAATTTTCGTATTTGCAAACAGATAAGGAGTAATTTATGCTTACATATTTAACTCACTTATCACAATCCAGCGGAGCATTCGCTCCTAAAAGTGTTGAAGAAGATTTTGGTGAAAAATTTGCCAAATTATATCCTTCTTGACCAATGCTAGTGGCTACATTAATATCACTACTTTTAGTGATGCTTATTTTGTGACACTTTATGTATAAACCAGTCAAAGAAGCTATCGCGGCTCGGCAAAAATACATTCAAGACAATATTGATCAAGCCGAACAAGCTAATTCAAGTTCACAGCAACTTTTGGCCAAGGCTAATGAAAAGTTGCAAATCGCTCATGATGAAGCCCAAAACGTATTAACGCGTGCACGCTTGCAAGGCGATAAAGTTTTAGAGCGCTACATCAATAAAGGCAAACGCGAGGCTGAACGCATAATCGAAGAAGCTAAAACCGATGTAAGGCTGCAAAAAGAACAACTTGAAGAACAAAATCGTGCACAAATTGCTTCAGCAGCGTCAATGCTAAGCCGCAAAATTTTAGCTAAACATGCAAATGAAGAAATTGAAAACGAAATCATTGATCAATTTTTAGAAGGTAAATAATGTATCAAAAAGCTAACGTTGAAGGCTATGCGTATGCATTATTTGAGTTGGCCAAAGAAAACAATGAGCTTGAGCAAACTTACACTCTTTTTGCCAGCTTTCATAACGCGGTGCGTGAACACAAACCATTTTTACAGCTTTTAGCTAATCCTGCCTTGGATAATGAAACTAAATTTAGCTTCATTGATCAAACATTTGCATCTTTAACTACTTCAGATTTAATCACTAACTTTTTTAAAGTGTTAATAGAACGCAAAAGTGTTGGTTTATATTCGCGCATTACTAAACACTTTTTTACTTTGGTAGAAAAACATCAAGGTGTTAAACGTGCCAAAATTTATACCTCATTTGCTCTAGATCAAGCACGCAAGGATAAATTTAAAAACTATTTACAAGCTAAATATAATTGCAAAATTAATTTAGTGAGCATTATTAAACCTGAACTTTTAGCTGGTTTTAGAATCGAAGTAGATAGCGATGTAATTGAACAAAATAACGCTTTAGACTTAGATAAACTTGCTAAATTAATCTCGCGAAAGGAGGCGTAGATGGCATCATATAACGAAGATATTTACAAAATCATTAAAGCTCGCATTAAAAACTTTAATTCAACTGTTGATTTTAGCGAAGTGGGCCAAATTATCACCATTGGTGATGGAATCGCTTTAGCAACCGGGCTAGACAACGCCAAAAACGGTGAAATCATCGCCTTTAAAAATGACATTTACGGCATGGTGCTTAACCTTGAAGAAGAAGTAGTCGGTATTGCTATTTTTGGTCACGCCAACGAATTAAGCGAAGGTGATGAGTGCAAACGTACTGGCCAAGTTATTTCAATTGGCGTAGGCAACGAATTAATTGGCCGTGTGGTGGACGTTTTAGGTCAACCAATCGATGGTAAAGGCGAAATTAAAACCACCAAAACACGTGAAATCTTCCGTGTTGCACCTGGCGTTATGTCACGTAAAGAGGTTAATGTTACCTTAGAAACCGGAATTGTGGCAATTGATTCAATGATTCCAATTGGCCGTGGCCAACGTGAATTAATCATTGGTGATCGTCAAACTGGTAAAACTGCCATCGCAATTGACACAATCATTAACCAAAAAGGCAAAAACGTTAAATGTGTTTACGTTGCCATTGGCCAAAAAAATTCAACCGTAGCCCAAATTGTGCACAAACTTGAAGAAACAGGTGCACTTGAGTACACTACGGTTGTAGTTTCAAGTGCTTCTGAACTTGCGCCTCAACAATATATAGCTCCCTATTCAGGAGTAACTATTGCTGAAGAATGAATGGAACAAGGTCAAGATGTGCTAATTGTTTATGATGATTTAAGTAAACACGCCGTGGCTTATCGTACACTTTCACTATTATTGCGCCGTCCACCTGGACGTGAAGCTTACCCAGGGGATGTGTTCTATTTACACTCACAACTACTTGAGCGTGCTGCTAGAGTTAACTCAACGCATGGTGGTGGTTCAATTACTGCCTTGCCTATTGTAGAAACTCAGCAAGGGGATATTTCAGCCTACATTCCTACTAACGTAATTTCAATTACTGATGGCCAAATTTTCACGCGTGAAAACTTGTTCCACTCAGGTCAGCGCCCTGCTGTTGATGTAGGTTTTAGTGTTTCGCGGGTTGGTTCAGCCGCCCAAATTAAAGCCATGAAGAAAGTTTCTTCTTCGCTTAAACTAGAACTGGCTCAATATAATGAAATGCTTGCGTTTGCTCAATTTGGTTCAGATTTAGACCAATCAACCAAAACCATTTTGCAACATGGTGCTAAAGTGTTTGAATTGCTAAAACAAGGCCAATATCAACCAATTAATGTTTATGCTCAAGTTGCTATTTTACTAGGCAACAAAGAGCGCATCATTAACCCACTACCTAAAGAAGCAATTTTAAAATACCGCGACGAAGTGGTCAAGTTCATGGAAAGCTCAGAAGGAATTATTATTAGTGACGAAATGGCCGCTAATGGTAATGATTTAACAGATGAGATTAAAGCTAAATTAATCAAGCAACTAATTAAAATCGTTAAAGAAATCACGATTGCTTGACCTAATTACAATCCTGAAGATTATGCCCCAATGCCACAGCAATATTGTGCTGAGCTAGAAAGCTAATTATGGCCAGTTTACAAAAAATCAAATCTCGTATTCACACTGTTGAATCGATTCGTAAAATTACGCACGCCATGGAACTAGTTTCCACTTCCAAAATGCGTAAAGCACGCGAATACTTTAATGTGGTCACTTCATATCATGATCAAGTACGCGATGTCTTTGACAAGTTTTTAGCTAATGTGGACTCACTTGAACTCCAAGAATACACTAATCAGCACCGCTCAGCTAAACGTTTATTTATTGTAGTTGCCAGTGATTTAGGTTTAGCCGGAGCGCACAACTCTAATGTTATTAAACTAGCTAAACGTACAATTAATGCTGATGATTTAGTTATTTTAATTGGCTCTAAAGCTATTTCTGCTTTGCAAAATCGCTTTAGTTCACAGCTAATTTGAATGCAAAAATGAGCTAACATCACACCTGATAAACTAGCTCAACAAATAGTTAAATTAGCCATGCAACAATATAACTCTAACGCTGTAGGCCAAATTAATATTATTTATGATCATTTTGTCAACAACTTAGTGCAAAATGAAACTAACGAGCAAATTTTGCCTTATAACATCAACCGCGAGGTTAAACAAAAAGACAAATTGCGCAGTTTAATTGAATTTGAACCCAACGTTGTCGATGTGTTAGTTAACACATTGCCACTTTTTGTGGGAGCAAAAATCAACCTAGCTTTTGCCAGCGCTATTATAAGTGAGTTTGCTTCCCGCCGTGCGGCGATGGAAACAGCCACCGATAACGCTGATGAATTAATTAACAATTTAAACTTAGACTACAACCGCAAACGTCAAAGCAACATTACCCAGGAATTAAACGAAATTGTTGGTGGAGCCAACGCTGTCTAGGAGGAACATGAACGTAAAAGGAAAAATTATTCAAATTTTAGGTCCCGTTGTGGATGTTAAATTCCCCAAAGGACACTTGCCTGCCTTATTAAACTGCTTACGTGCTGATTTTAATGGCACTAGCTTCACCCTAGAAGTAGCCCAACACATTGGCGATGAAACTGTGCGTACAATTGCTATGGTTTCAACTAATGGTTTAGCTCGTGGCGTTGATGTTATTGACACTGGAGCACCAATTTCAGTGCCGGTAGGTGAACAAGTTTTAGGACGCATGTTCAATGTGCTTGGTGAAGCCATTGATGAAAAAGAGCAACCTCAAACTGAATTAATGCCAATTCACGCCCAAGCACCTTCTTATGAAGAGCAAAAAACTGCCAGCGAAATTTTAGAAACAGGTATCAAAGTAGTCGATTTATTAATCCCCTATGCTAAAGGTGGTAAAATTGGTCTATTCGGCGGGGCTGGAGTAGGTAAAACCGTCCTAGTACAAGAATTAATCAACAACATCGCTACTCAACACGGTGGTTTAAGTGTGTTTGCTGGCGTTGGTGAGCGTACTCGTGAAGGAAATGATCTTTACTACGAAATGAAAGCTACTGGCGTGCTAGATAAAACTGCTCTAGTGTTTGGACAAATGAATGAACCTCCAGGGGCCAGAATGCGTGTTGCCTTAACTGGTTTAACCATGGCTGAATACTTCCGTGATAAACAAAATCAAGACGTACTTTTATTCGTGGATAACATCTTTAGATTCACGCAAGCTGGTTCAGAAGTGTCAGCACTTTTAGGCCGTATGCCTAGTGCGGTGGGTTATCAACCTACCTTAGCTACTGAAATGGGTCAATTGCAAGAAAGAATTACTTCAACACACAAAGGTTCAATCACTTCCGTGCAAGCTGTTTATGTGCCTGCGGACGATTTAACTGACCCCGCTCCTGCAACTACTTTTAACCACCTAGATGCCAAAACTGTGCTAGATCGTAATATTGCTTCGTTAGGTATTTATCCAGCCGTAGATCCACTTGAATCTAGTTCAAAATTGCTAGATCCACTAGTTGTTGGGCAAGAACACTACAACGTAGCTTATGGCGTAGTTTCAATTTTGCAACGTTTTAAAGAATTGCAAGATATTATTGCTATTTTAGGTATGGGTGAGTTAAGCGAAGAAGACAAGCTACTAGTTTCACGTGCACGTAGAATTAGAAACTTTTTATCACAACCTTTCACTGTGGCTGAAAAATTCTCTGGTAAAAAAGGTGCTTACGTTAAACTAGCTAACACCATTAAAAGCTTTAGAGCCATACTGGACGGCCATTACGATGAAGTTCCTGAAGATTTATTCTTATATGCGGGCGATATCAGCGATGTTGATGCACGCTACGCTGAATATAAACAAAATCAAAAATAATGAAATCTACTAACTCAATCAATTTATTCATCACTACTCCTACTGGCATTTTCTTTGATGGTCCTGTGCAACAAGTAACTCTTTCCACAATCGCAGGTGGAGCCATTACTTTGATGCTAAACCATGTGCCATTTATGTCGAATATTGCTGTAGGTAAATTATTGATCAATTCAGCTTCAGATCCAGAGCACAAAACCTGTGCTATTGGCGGTGGTTTAGTTTTTACCGATGGTAAAGAAATTAAAATCATCACTGATGATATAGTTTATGATAAAGACATCGTGCTGGCTTGAGCTTTAGATCAGCGCGACCATGCTTTAGCCCAAATGAAATCAGCTGATAGCATTGACTATGTTAAATACGAACTGCAATTGCGCAAAGCTATTTCCAAAATTGACATTTACAATAACCGCAAATAACACAATGCACGCCATTGTGTTATTTTGTATAATTGGGGCAATGAAAAATATAATCACCAAATATGAACAAATTTACAATCGACTAAAAGATAAATTTGATAACTTAAACAACGCCATCGACGCGCTTGCATGCGAGCTTGAAACATTAGACCAATTAAAACAGTTTTATCACTCAACTCAATACCAACAGCTTATTACAATGGATCAAAATACTGATCAATTCGCTTCATTGCCGCGCGCAATTTTGTCTCAGGATGCAATTTACAATTTATTTTTAGATGCTGATGAAACCATCTCAAAACTCGATGAGCTTACCTTAGCTATAGATAAGGCAATTTCTTAGTTTATTCATCACTTACCAACACTTAAATGTTATAACCACTATATACTTTTTTACTTTTTAGTTTTTAATCAAATACAACCGCACCAAAAAATATCCTTTTTTTAGTAAACATGGATAAAAAAACAACATCTTTTTTAAAGCTGGACAAAAAAATTAACATCTGAAAAAAAGGTGTTAATTTTTCGTTTTACAGAAAGGGAATTAAAATGTCTAAACATTTAACCAAGGAAGAATTTTGTCTTATTTATCAAACATATCTAGAGGAAGGGTTTGAAGCTTCAATCAAAGTTATGTACGAGATTTCCCCAGATACCCAAAAAGCTAAAAGGAAAAATATTCGCAAACGAATATCCAAAATAATAAAATACTATAATTTAGGTATGGAAGATAAATTACTTACAAAAAAAGGTTTGGAGCGTAAAAAAGGAAGTGGTAGACCTAGAAAACGTATAGAACCTGACTGGAATATTTTTAATAAAGATGAACTAATAGAAATTGCTAAAAGATATTATGAAATAACTAAAGATTTACCAATTAAGGACAAGATTAAGGAATCACAAAAGATAAACATAAGTGCGGTAAAACTTTCAACGTTTTTTAACCTTTGTCGACAAACTATCTCAAAACATAAAATTATAAATATCAGTGCAAAGAAAGTCAAACACAGCGAAATCATTAAAGAAGCATTTAATTCTAATAAAGGTCGTTATGGAAGAGAGAAATTAAGTGTTTATATTGAAAAAATGTACAAAATATCAATAAATTCGCGTACTTTGGGAAGATATTTAAATATTTTGGGTTTAAAATGCATATTGAGACAAAAAAGAAAAAATAAGGAAATTAAAGATACAGCTTCTTCAATTTTAAATATAGTTAATAGAGATTATAACGATAGCTTAAATAGAAATATTTTTGCAACTGATGTTACATATGTTAATTCACCGCGTGATGTACACGAGTCTTTTGTGTATTTATCTGCTATTCTTAACCACAAAACAAAACAAGTTATAGGTTTTAAACTATCAAAAACAAATAATTTAGATCTTGTTTTAGACAATCTTAAAGATATTGAAAACTCGGGTTTCAGTAATTTCATTATTCATTCAGACCATGGTTTTCAATACACTAACAACGCGTATTTAAACAAGGTTAATGAGCTTGGTGGTACAGTTTCGCTATCTAGAGTTGGAAATTCTCTGGACAATAGAGAAATTGAATATTGATTTGGAATCCTAAAAACAGAATTATTGAACCACTTAGACTATACAAAAATATCGTTTATTGAGTTGGAATCAACTATAAAAGATTATATCCATTGATACAATTTCAATCGCATTCAATCAAACTTAAATTGAAAAACACCTCAGCAATTTGTTGAGATGTTATAATCATAAAAAAATGTTAATTTTTTATGTCCATGTTTATTGAGATGTTATTTTTTGTCCATGTTTAAAACGTTAAGTTTTTTTGCTACTTATTTATATTCCTTATTCTTCAAAAGGTTTAAAGAATCAAGCTAAACCATAACTCATTGGGTTTTTTGCGTGTAATTTCATGATGAATGAAGCCAGCGAGTTATTATTATTTAATTCCAGTGGGTTTTGTTTATTTCAGTTTATCCCAAAGTAATTATGAGAATTAGTGCTGTAGGTTCATGATTGCAAGAATGTTAAAGGCGCACCTGAATTTATTGTTGAGATATATTGATTATCTGGACCAATAACTCCTGTACCAGAGTTACCCGCGTTAAAGAATGTTTGCACATAGCCATTTTGGCGTGAAAAACCAATTGTTTTATCAGCTGATGAAGCTCTGTTGGCAATATAACCACTTTGCTTACCATATGGGAATCCGTTGAAAGCAAAATGTTTACGTGTAGGTGCTCAAAATTCTAAATCTTCAGCACCATTAGTTTTAAGTTCTAAGTCCGGCAAATCAAATCAATTTTGCAATCAAAATGCTTTTAAGAACTCGCCCTTAGCTTTAGCCTGCGCAATTAATGGATTAATATCCACAATTGAAACAGTAATATCTACAAAACTTTGCCCATTGCCCTGCTTGTCTTTTTGTTTAACACCTGTTCAAACTACATTTGTGTTTTTTAAACCAACATTATACAATCCGCCTCAATAGCTAAATCCTGCATCCACAGCATTGCCATAATCTGGTGCGGCTATAGCCATGTAACCGCCATTTGTTTGTTTAGGTAATGCGTCACCAGAATTAGAATCTATATCAAAATTATGCCCTGCTTCCACGTGGTTATTAGTAATAATGTAGAATTTGCCATCTTTAGGATCTTTGTTCACTTTAGCCAGCATGGTGGCTGAACCAAATCTATATCCAAATGTACGCTCGCGTGAGTTTTTAATTAATTTAGTTTGCTCGGCATTTGAGTCTCATCCTTTATGCATGAACTCGAAATCCATTAAATAACCTTCGTGCAATTTGTAATGTACGTTTTGGTTTGGATTATATTGCTCTAAATCATATGCTTTTTGATCTGAATAGAATGTAATTGGCTGATTTTCCTCATTAAAATCAATTTTGTGATAGTTAAATTCATTAGTTTTAATGCCAAAGTCCTCATTTTCAACACTGTTTGTGTACTCAATGTGAAACGCCGCTGAATTTTTGGCTAGTAAAAAGGCTTTTTGTGGGTTAAATTCATCAAATTTTTCACTTGAATAAAAGTTTGCACCCTGATACACATTTTGTGAAATTGTACCTAAATGTAACTTATATTGCTCATTAGTTACTCTAAATTTAAAGTCAATATCACCATTAGTTTTAAGTGTTGCTTTTAATTCATAATTAATAGTTGGTGCTTGGCCCTTACCTTGATTTTCAAAATAAACTTTAGATGTATGACCTGTTAGAGTAAGCGTTGTATTGGTTTTTAATGCGTCATAATCTAAGGTTAAATCCTGACCTTCATTAGCTTCGCGACCAATAATTCTTTTTGATCTATTTAGGTTTTGTACCAACGTATTACCAAACAAGTGAATATGAATTTTACGTCTTGAAGCGTTGTTGGCTTCAAAAGTTTTAGCTAAATATTTAGCTTTAAGCGTGAAATTAGCGCTTAGATCTTGTTCATCAAAGCTTCATAATGCGTCTTTGTAAAATAGCTCTAGTTCACGACTTCTAGTTACAGAATTATTGCTATCATAAATTGTGGTTAAAGGCTTAGTTTTACTGATATTTAACTGAGCTTGTGTGCTGTTTTGGCTTGAATTAAACCCTTGAATTAAATATCATGTTGAGCCTTCAATGTTGGCACCATTGGCACTGTATTTTAGCCGAATATAAGCTTTATTTCCTTCGTGAACCTTAACTTCTGAAAGCTGAATATCGCTGGCGTTAATTGTGAAATTATTGTATGTTAATGCTTGTGGTTTAATGGTTATATAAGAATCAAAATTCGATGAATTTATTGAGCTTGCACTGATATTTTGTACATTTATGTTTAAATCCGAATGTTTAATCCGATTTAAAATTACCTCTGGATACAATTTAATCTTGTAGTCATTTACTAAATTAACTAATGTGATTCTATGATTTGTTTTATAACGCTTATTAGTGTCTTGTTTATTGATAAAACCAAGCTTAAAGCTCATTTTGCCTTTTTCTGGATTTTGAACATCATAGAAGTAAATAAAGTATTTATTAAACAATGCATTTGTATCTACATTATTTGCCTGATCTGAGCTAGTAAAAATATCTTGATTTTGAATATTAATGCCGTTAGCATTGCTTGGTTCATTGTTTGCTTTAGAACCATCAGGGTTAGTAGTTTCACTTGGGTGAGTGTTAGCAAAGTTATTATTATTGGCGTTATCTACTTGTGGCGTATTTTTTATTGTAAGCACGTAATTAAGCATTGATGATGCTTTTTGGGCAACAATATCGGCTGGATCAATTAAGCGGTACTGTACTGATTTAGATCCATTTTTTTCACCTTCGGCTTTACGATAGTCAAAATTGCGAGCATTCAGCTGATTTATTGCATTAATATCTGCTTGTTCAATTGAATTTGATTGACCCTGTGAAGCAATTGGTTCAAAATCAGCATCTGTATATTCATTACCAGATTTAGGTTTAATGTCTCTATATTGCGCTGGTTTTCAATTCTTAATTGTGATTTTATTTTCGTTTTCAAAAACACTTTCTCTTGTTGATGCGGTTGTATTATATGCAACTCATTGATTTGAATCGTCTTTGTATCAAAAGAATATATCAGCACTTCCTGCTAAATTATTTTTTGAAACTGTTTTTTTAGCAAAAATTTGATACTTACCAATCTTTGGAAATTCATAAAATTCATTGAACATTTCAGCAGGATCGCCTTGAATTACTGAATAAAGACCATTATTTTTACTTTGATCTTTGATTTTCAAGATGCTGAATAATTTTTCCCCAGTTTTATCAGCTAAAATTTCTTCAACTTTATCTTTGTATCTTTGATCTTCGGTAGAAATGACTGGTTTATAGTAGTTTTTCTTAGCGATTGCAAACTTGATTTCTTTTTGTAATTGGCCTTTAGTTAAGGTGAATATAAAGTTCGCTGTCGAGTTTAATTCGTTTTGGTCAACTGAATATAAATTGCCATTTTGTAATTTAAAATCAACTGTTACATCATCGGCAACATTTCAATTTACAGTGTTGTTTTGCGATTTAAATCACAGTAATAATACTTGTTTAACTTCTTCAAAATTAAGTTCATTTTGAGCATATTCTGAGTATTTTTTCTCAAAAACAGCTATTTGTTTTTGTTTTGGTAAACCTCTAGGGTTAGGAGTTTTAAGAGGTTCTAATTTAAATACCTTATTATTAAACTGATCTTTAATAGTTTCATAAAACGGAGCAATTTTATATTTTCAGAATCAATATCTAAAAATCCCTTGTTCTTTAGTTGCTGAATCATACTCAGTTTTGTTTGTTTCTGTGAAATATTGGAATGTATTTTTACTATCATCAAAATATGGGTCAGAATCAATAAATTCTTGCGAAAGTGTAATATTTGCATCAAAGCTTTGATCTTGAATGAAGCTAATTGATTGCTTAGATTTAAGAGTTAAGGTTTTAATAAGGCTATTATGTAAAAACAATTCAACCTCAAAACTTAATTTGTTATCAGCATCAACTAGATTTGATTGACCTTGTTTAATATCAAAAGTAAAGTAATTTGATGTGTATGTTTTAGATTTGCTAATATATTCATTTAAATTGGCTATGTTTAAATCAATTTTACTTATATTTGACAACGCAACATAATTAATGTCGTATATTTCGTCTAAATCAGCTACATTTAGATCTGTAATTAATTGATTTACATCAACATTAGGGTTAATTTGACTTAAATCAAGTTGTGCGCTAACGTTTGCTCTTTGATTATCGTTTAACGTTGATGTGGCAATATAATTAAATTCAACAATGTTTTTGTTATTTTGGTTTAAATTTACTGAACTAAGTTCATAATTTACGCCATTTGCTTTAGGTTCCACTAGGTATAATTTAGCATTTTCTTTATTGAAAGATACAGAACTAAGGTACCTTTTAATATCATATTTATCTAGTCTTGGGTCTAAGGTAATACTTAATAATCTCTGCGCTTTAGTTTGAAAATCTTGATCAACCTCTTGATCATTTTGGTTTTGTTTGAACTCTTGCATTTTAGCATTTCATGCGTGTATAGCATTCAACACATTATCTTTGTATGTATCTAATTGTACAATATTAAAATTTTTAAGTTTATTGTTATCAAAATGAATTACAACGTGATTTTTAAGTTGTGCAAGCTCACGGTTTTGTTCCTGAGTCAAATTGGTAGACGATAAGCTTTGTTCAGTCTGTTTTGCTTGTTCAAAATCAACAAAAATTTGATCTAATTGAGTCAATTTATTGCTAATTTGTTCAATTTTACTTACAAGTGTTTGTTCCAAAACTCAAGTAGATAATTTGTTTTTCAATGAATCAATAAATGGTTTAGAAGTGAGTATATGATTGAAAGAGTTTTTAGCTTCTTGCAAGCGTTGTACACCGTCAAGATTGTTTAATTTTGTTGTTAAACTGTGCTTAAATTGTGTCAATGAGTCTAAATAAGAATCAGTTTCACTCATTGTATAAATATGTTTAAGTTTTTGTGCTGAACTAGCATCATTAAACATATTAGAAGCAACATAATCATCAAGATCTTGTTTGTTAGAAGCATTAATATAATTAGAATCTGTGTTTGCTACAAGATCAGTGTATTGGTTAAGTTGCGAGTTTAATTCATTTTTAGCATTATTTAAAGCTTTTGCACGTTCAACAAGCAATGAAATATTTGCTTTTGACACTGAATTATCAATGTTTTGATTAAATAAGGACTTACTTTCATTTGTTAAAAGATCTAGACTATTAATTTGTGTTTTAGATTCAGCTTTTAGATTGATAATTTCTTGGTTTTGGCTTGATTTTTCAGCAAGTTTAGCGGTTATTTTTTCCTTTAGATCATGCAATTTTGCATTTAATGTTGCTAAATTGTTTAGGTTTGAATCATCACTTTTAAGAGCAGAATATGAATTTAATTCTTGACTAATAGCAGGCTCGTTTTGATATTCATTATTGATGTTGTCTAATTCGCTTGTTAGTTCTTTGTGTGTTTGTAATTTGGTTAAATAAGTGTTGAAATTAGAGTTTTGTTGGAAGTCATTTTTTAACTCTTGACTGGCAATAATAACTTTTTTATCAATAAAAATGTGTGAAAAATCAATAGATTCAATAAATGAATCATATTTATTTTTAAACTCTTGCACATTCAATTTTGTTTGTTGATTTTGTTGTTTGATTGCGTTTAAACTATCGTTTAAGTTAGCAAAATTAATATCAACCTCGCTGCTGTTTATTGTGTTTGCAAGTTGTAATGAAAGTAAAGCGAATGGATTAGCGTTGCTAACTAAATTTTCATAAGCATTTTTAAAAGAATTATCACTCAGTAAAGCAATATTTTCCTTGATTTGGTTTTGCAACGATTGATAGTTATCAATTAAGATTTGCAACTGGGTGTAATAGTTATCATTTAGCAAGTATTCGCTAGTTTGGTTCCCTTTTAAATTAGCTAATATTTTATCTTTAAATAGCTTTAGCGAAGTTAAACCCGAGCTTATAATTTCGTTTACTTTTTCAATGTATTTTTGTTTATTATCATCTTCTTTTTTAGGTTTAGGTCGAACTACTTCGCTTTCTTGTACGCTTTTATTTCGACTTAACCCTATTCCTAAACCAATAGCAGCACCAGTCACTAAAACACCTGCTCCAACAGAAGCAAAAATAATTTTTTTGCGTTTTTTATCGTTTTGTAAACTCATAGTGTCTCCAATTTAATTGTACATATTATATTTTTCTTAAAGTTTGCATAATTTCGCTAACATTAATGTTAGGCCAATATTGCTTTTCCCATTTATGCATAGGTTCGGTTGTAAAATCATTGATTAAATCAAGGAAATATTGATCAAAATCTATTTTTTTGCCATTTTTATTTAATGTTTGAGAGTTAGTTGCATACACATTTTGTTTGATTCAATCACGAATTTCTTTTTCAGCTTCATTAATTTTTTGCTCAATGCTTAAAGCGGAGTATTTTATGCTGATTTTGCCCACTGCATTTGCAAAGAAAGCGTAGGCAAATGTATTTTTATTGGCTTGCGCTAGCAATTCATTTAATTGATCAGCGGTATTATTTTGCACTAACAGTGAAAAATAATAAATCTTGTTTATGATCTCTTCATTACTTGAGCCAAAGTCTATTTTAAAACCTAAAATTCGCAGAAAAATTACTGTAAATCTATAGAAAAAACGTTTATTTCCGCTAATTAATTTGTGTGAACGCAACAATGCAATAAATAAATTAAACATTAAGTCATGTATATTTTCAATGCCATATTGAACTCTACGCATTAAATAGTTTTGATATACTTCGCCATTGTTTAGGTATAAATAATCCATTTCAGAATGTTCAAACTCTTTTAGATCATAAAAAGTTCTATTTACTGCATAGTTAATAATTTCGGCTAAATTTATTATGCCTTGTTGAGAATGCAAATCTAACTCAAAAATTGAGTTTTTTGAGTCATTTTCAGTAGTTTCAACTGGTCTAATGTGTGCTAATGCCTTATCGATGGATATTGTGTCTGTGCTAGTTAAGACTAAATTATTTTTACTCACTTTTCTCCTTTGGTTAATTATAAAAATTAATTTGCACCATATTTAATAGGCAAATTAATTTTTTATTTAATGAATGGTTTTTCAAATTCATTGAAAATATTAATCATTTTATATTTTTCTGGATATAGTCTGTTTCTTCTTTGAATTAATGCAGCAAATGAACCCTCATTATAGTCGTTTAATTCACCCAAAAAGTTTATATATTGGCTATTTAATACATATCCTAAAGAATAATTGTGAAGCGATGCTGCGTGAATACCATAAATGTTTCCCTCAGCATCATAAATTCCTGTTCCAGATGAACCACCAGTTAATAAGTGGTCAGCTTCGCCGTTTTTTTCTCCTTTAAAGGTTCTAAAAACTGTGTATTGATCTGAATAACCCAGGTTATGATCTCCAGGATTTACTCTAAAGAATTCAGCCATGTAGTTAAATCTAACTTGAACATTTTTCTTGGTACGGCCACTGTTTGAACCAGGGAAGCTAGAGGCATAAAGTGAGACAAATTGTTGACGTTTAATGTATCTACTCATCCTTGAAACTTTTACATTTTTATTTAAGTTTTTTCAATTGTATGCGTGCTCTGCAGCTTTAAACTTGTCACTATTACGCATTGATGCGTTGTCTTTGTGTTGATTATAGTAATCAATTAATGGTTTTATATTCATTTTATAAATTCAAATGTCAGCCGCTGATCTAATGGGAGCTGATTTACCAGTTACTTCACTGCCATCAATTTTGCGATTGTTTGTAGCTGCTCAAACAAATTCATTATCAGTATATCATTCGCCTATAGAGCCACGTGTAGTCGTTGTGTCGGTTTTATCATTATGCAATAGTGGCGAGTTGACGATTGTGCTAGGTGAAACTGGGACGTGTCCATTGGTTGCAAAATAGTATCAATTATCAGCATCATTATCAGGATCAACTTTAGCAACAATTCACCCTGAACCATAATCAACACCAAAAGAACGAGCCACAACTTCCTTAAGAATTTTATCGTTTGTTAAATGATTTTTTGTTCTTCATTCTGTGGCTGCAAAATCAGCTTCTTCGGGCGCAGTTTTTGGTTTAAAGTTAGTTTTTTTGTCGAATAAGAAGCCACCAATATTGGCATATGAATCAATGTTTTCACTTACAAATTTAAGTGGTTGTGATTCATTTTCAATATACATTAATGAGAAGTAATTTTGGGCTTTTTCAACAAAAGTTGAGTAATTTTGCGATAAATTGTGAATATAAATATCTTTGTTGATTCTACCTTTTCTAGCTTGCAATTCAATGGTTATATAGCCATCATTATCCAAAGTGACTTTTGCTTTCAATCTTTGGTTTATTAATTTAGCTAGTTCTTCATCAGTGTGTAATTTTTTGTATAAATCACTTTTATCTGTACCTTTATTTAAACGTGTATAAATTTGGTTTCAGTCTTGAATAAAGTCTATTTTAATGTTATCTAAGGTATGTGAAGCAGCATTTTTAAGTTGATCATATGAGAAAGAAACTGCGTATGAATCAGTGTTTTGAGTTCATTTACCTAAGTTAATGTTGTCAATACTTGCAAAGAAGTTGAAGTTGAAAATTACATCTTTTTGGCTATCTAAGTTTTGGAATTGAGAAAGTTTTTTTCTAATGGTGTATGTTGTACGATCTTGTGATTCTTGGAACTCTTTTTGTTTGTAATTTTCAATTAGTGTTGCGTAATTATAGTTTAAACCACCAATATTGTAGCTAGGTATATAAAGCTTAGTACCAGTTGGCAAATAATCCGCTTCTGGCAATACGGCAAACATTTTTTGTGTGTTTTTAATGTAGAAATTATTCAACACTTTATAGTTTTCATAGTTTAGAGCAACATTTTTGTTAACTTCAGAATCTGCGGTGTAATCTGTTGTATAAGCACCTGTAAAAGTAAAATAGCGATCTTCAAGGTCTTTTCTGGTGATATGACTTGAGTTGTCAATGTTGTTAATCTGAGATTTAAATGAATTGCCTAATGCATCAGTGAAGCTATGAGTTTCTTCAAATATAGTTGTTGATAAATCGGATAAATTATTGATAAAACTTGATATATCATAGTCTTTAACAGTTCTTAAATTATGCTTGTTAACAAGTTCAATTCTCAATAATTGTCAATTAATGCCCTCAGTTAAATGTGAAATTCTAAAATTGCTTAATTCATCAAGATTTAAAAACACATATTTATGATTTTCTTCATAGTCACGTTGTTTTTCTCTAAAGTCAAAGCCGGTGCCATCAAAAGCATAACGGTCTCTGTCTCATTCTAAATTGGCATTAGTTGCTATATTTTGTTTTTGATCAACAAAAGTTAATTTTAAGTATTTGTTTTTGTATTGAGCTATTTCATCAGCTCTAACGTTAAGTTGGATATTACCAATAAATTCGTTAGTGCTATCAACCTTGTTAAATGAAACGGATGTTATTTGACTGTTGTAGTTATTATTGATTGTAAATTCAATATTTTCATTGACATTTATTCGTTTTAATGAATCCAGTTCATAGGCAGAAGTAAGCACATATCTTGAATAACCTTTGTTTATTTTTGATGCGTCAGCAACAAAAATTTGACCATTTTGTACAACACCTTCCAAAGTCACGTCGGCATCGTAAACATTATCGTATGGCTTAAATGTCAACATTACTTTTTTATTTACACCTAAACTATATATATTTCCTGATGCACTAATTGTAGTTCCGTTATAACTTACCGAATTAATGTATGAATTAGTTAATTGTGAATTTGTGGCTTCTTTTTGTGAAACCTGTATGTTTTGTGCGATTATAGAGTCATTATATCTGACGCTTTCAAGATATGGTATATTACTTTGATCAATATTAATTACAAATATTGAGCTATTTCCATCATAATTAAAACCATAATTGTGTATTCCAATATTGAAAGATAATTCTTTATTTTTAGCTTTTGGGTTACCACTAAAGTGAAATATTAGTTTTGATTGATTATCAGAACTAGTCTGCTCAACTCTATTTAAAACTAATTCTGAGTAATTATCAATATTGGCTCCTAAATTATTTGTTCCTGTGTTAGGTGTAGGTTCGGGATTGTATGGCTGCGAGTTTTGATTGTCTGTGTTTGGTGGAGTTTGTTCGCCATTATCTCCGCTGTTAGATGAACCATTTGTGTTGCCGTTACCATTGTCGCCATGATTAGAGTTATCATGGTTGCTGCCTGGTGTTGAAGGATTTTGATTATCTCCGTTGTTATGTGTGTTGTCGCCAGGGTTTTGCGGTGAATTATTGTTGCCTGTGTTTGATCCACCAGAATTGTTGTTAGGATCTACCGGAGGTTGTTGTGTATTTGATCCAGTGTTAGAACCATTACCTGTGTTTGGATTAGTTTCACCAGGATTAGTGTTATCAGGATCTTTTGGTTGCCCATTATCGGGATCATTTTTTGGCGGAATGATTAAATTGTTTTGCGCAGTTCTAAATACAGCTTGGCGACTTAATAAATTTGTTTCGTTAAGCAAAATATCAGTTAAAACATATTGAGTATCGCGTTCCAAATTGGTTAGAGTTAAGCTGATTATGTTTTCGCCAGCCTCTTTTCCAAAGTAATTAACTCCAAAAAATCTTTGATTTCCATTTATTTTAAATGAAAGTAAGCTAACGTATTTTAAATCCTTATCTAAAGGGAATTTAAAGTTCAAGCTAAGCGAATTTGTGTCTCGAGCACTTAACTCAACATTACCATTGATTTGTTTTTCAATCGGCAAGATAGTTTTTTCTTCTGCGGTTGCAGTTGCATCATTGTATTCAGGAACGTGAAAGTTTAAATTAGATAAATCGATATCTAATTTTTTGTTGTTTAAACTTACAGATGTTACTGTGTAATTTTCCCCTGGTTCAAACAGTGAGTGATCAAAGAAAATTAATTTTTTAGCTGTGTCGACTTTAATAGATTTAATCACTTTGTGATTTAATTCGGTAAACTGTACAGCAATCACATTTTGTTGATCATCTACGAAACCATTTTGTGCAAAATCAAACGAATGGCCTAGAAATAAATTGATACCGGCAATTTTATTTTCATGGCGTAATTTAACTACACTTATTTGGGGAACATTTAAGCTAAAATCAATTTTTTTTCTATAAGAATGAGTCTTTAATACTGAATTTTTAACAATGTATTCGCTGCCATCAATCAAAACGGAATTGATAATAACCTTTTGATTTGGCTTAAAGATATTGATATTGATGTTGGTAGAATTTTCAAAAAATTCTAAATCCGTAGATTTAGGCTCAAATTTTAATCCGTTGTTGTAGTTAACAACAATTTTGCTTTCAGGTTTGATTTTTTTATTAATTTGCAAAGTAACAGTATCTACATACTCAGAGCTTGCCAAAATTGAAACATTATCCTGTTGATTAGCGGGATTGGTACATGAAGCTGCCAAAATTGTTGAAGTAAACACTGAGGAAGATAAAGCTGAAATAGCTAGCAATAATTTTCTTGATCTTTTCATATTTAAATTATATTTAAATATTAAATATTAATCTTAATTTATTTTTGAGTTGAAAACAAAAAAATTCCACAGCGTGGAATTAAATGTTTTAAGCTTTAAATACTGGCATTTTATTGAAATTAGATTCGCTAAATTGCTCTGGATATAGATATGAAAGATATCTCATGCGTTCATAAAATGATGCTGTGTTGACTGGGTTATCACCCGAGCCAAAGAAACTGCGACGTTGAGTATCAACTAAGAATAATCCAATTCTGTATCCTCTATGCGGATCATTACCTTTTTCTGACTCAACACCATATCCAGCAAAATTACCTTCTGAATCATATATTGGTGATCCAGACGCACCACCATTAAAGTCCATATATAGAGTTGAAAAATTGATTGCGGGGTTACTTAAAGGTTTATCAGTTAAATAGCTTACTGAGCTAAAACCAATTGGGTTAGCAATCATGTATTCACGATATCTACGTCCATTGTAGCTATCTTTGTTATTGGTACCTGCCAGTGGAAAAGCAGCTATGTATCAGTTGTAAATTGAATAATCGTTAGCGTTTTCTAACTCGTTTGAAACCTTAATTGTTGGTAAATCCATTCAGTTTCAGAAAAATCTCATAATATCTTTTTCATCGCTTGTTAAAGATTTATTGCCATTTCGAGCACTATCTAGATTTTCTCTTGTGAATTTGGTCATTAATGGAGCCAAATCCATAATAGCTATTGCC
Organism: Mycoplasma simbae ATCC 49888; assembly: GCF_000702705.1. GTDB lineage: Bacteria > Bacillota_I > Bacilli_A > Mycoplasmatales > Metamycoplasmataceae > Mycoplasmopsis > Mycoplasmopsis simbae. The sequence goes on along the minus strand of NZ_JNJG01000007.1, from coordinate 62,673 downwards.
ATATCGGCGTGTGAAGAAAGATTTCTTTTGCCCTCTTTATCTAATCCACCGTTTTGTCCATTATTGAAGATAAAATCACCAATAGCTTTATTATTATTTGGGAAATCATTTGTTTCTTCGCTCTTTGTGTGTTTAACAATTAAGTCAAAATTAATTTTAATATTTTCAAAATGGGCGTCTTTATTAACTACAGTAGGTTCAGAGTTTCCAGCGTTTAAATCACTTGGTTGATCAATTACTTCAGGAATTCTAAATCTTACATATCTGCTGTTGTATCTAGAGTTGGTGTTGTTAGAGCCATAAATTGAATGGCCAATTAACTCTTTACGTTTGTAGCCATTTACCATCCCTAAATCGTTAGTTATGCTAAGTCAAGAACCATCTCACACGTGTTGGTTTGTAGTTACATAGAAGCGATAATCATTGTTGTCGCCAGGTTTTACTTTACCAAGCATTGAGAAAGTGCCTCCAAAATTTGGATCGACAATAAAAGTTCTTTTTCTTAGTGATTCTATTGCTTTATCTTGGTTTTGTTTAAATAATCTGACAACTTGTTCATTTTCGTGTTCAATTGCAGATTTAAGTGAATAGGTATTGGTTATGTTTGCTGTTTCGTTTTTACCAGCTAAAATGTTGCCATTACTGTAGCCTTTTTCAACAAAACGAATTGGATCTTTAGCATTTTCACTGATTCAGTGCACGTAGAATAAAGTATTTCCGATGTAAACAGATCTGCCTAAATTGTAGTAATGATCACCTTGGCGGTTGAAAAGTTTAATGTCTTCAAATCTAGGTTTTATAACCAATTTCAACACTTTGTTTTCTAGGCTAATGCTGAATTTATATAGACTTTGGATATAGGTTTTTAAATATTTTTCACTCTGTGTGTGTGATCTAGAAATAAGATTTATTGCTACATCATCTATATTTGAGTTCTGTTTAATCATTTTATATGAAACCGGAACACTTACAACATTGCGACGTTGAGCACTCAACTGGCTTTTATCGCTAAATTTACGGTAAAACGGCTCAAATTCAAAGTCAAAAGTGAACATTATATTTTCATCACTATAAGTATCTAGATTCTCAAATCTAGTTAAATCCTTAGTTAAAACAGCTTCAGTGTTAGTTTCATTGTAGGTGAAAACATTGTTTCTGATTAGTTCACGTGGCACCATTACGTTAATAGCTTTGGTGTTGCCATCTTCATCAATTAAGCTGAATTTATTATTTTTAGCGTTAATATCGCTAACTGCATCAACAGATGAGTTAAATATTTCTTTATTAAACTGAACCATTGATGAATAATTTTCAATAGAAAAAGGAATTATGTTTTTGTTAATGTTCGAAAGTCAAATATTTCTAATATCCGATAAACTTAAATCGGTTTTATTAGTTGCTAACTGTTCAGTGTATGAAGTATTTCTTAAGTTAAATTCTTGACTTGCATAACCTAGTTTTTCATTTAATTTATTGTATTTAAAAGTTCTGACAAAAGCCGTTGAATCTGGATGAGCTATAGTGATATTTTCAAAATAAGTTTTTAAAGTGTATGGCTCTACAACACTAACTGATTTAAGTTTGTATTTAATGTGATCATAGAACTTAGATAAATCAAATTTGTTTAATTTCTCAAAAGAAACATACACTTCTGGATATTTTTCATAATTTAAATTGTAGAACTCTTCTTCACGATCGGCAGGAATTATTGTATCAAAAGTAAATTTGAATCATTTATTTTTGAATGCTTGTACATGATCAGCATCAAAGTTAAAGTCAGCAGACGCATAAAATCTTTTTGTGGCGTTATCTTTTAGATATTTTATTGAATTTAAGGATACATCTTGCAATGATAATTGTTTATTGAAAATGTATTTAGAATCTAGATTAAACTTAGAAACTTCATTATCGTAGCTTAAACCTACAACGATATACTCTTTGATGTTTTTAGCTAAGTCATTGATGCTAAATGAAGCGTTTTGTCCACTTGTTTGATTTGCACTAATAACTTTTGATCATTTTTGGAATGGATTAGTACTTTTAACTAGTAATTTAAATGTTTTTGATGAATCTAAAGCGGTATTTGTGTGTACTGTGATGTTGGTTGAATTAACACTAATTCTGTTTATTTCAACATTGCCAGTTGTAGTTGGTGCTGTACTTTCATTTGGTAATAATACAGGACCAGCGTTGGTTATGTTGTAAGTTTGTTCATTTTCTTTGTAGAATAGCCCAATTGTAGTTTTATACTCATCTTTAGCCACTTTATTTGCAAAATATGTAATTCCATATGAATCGGTTTTTTTCTCAAGTTTAAGTGAAACAATATCCCCGTTTTTTTTCTGAACTTTTCAATAAAATTCGGGTAAAGTGGTTCTAGTTTTTGAGGTAATTTTTACTGTAATTCCCCAGTTTCTAGATCCAGAAATACTATCTTCCAGTCTAAAGGCAGGTCTGTTAGGAACTCTGTTTGTAAAGTTGAAATCAGCTGAATATTGGCCAATTTTTAACATTTCATATGTTTTATTTTTGTTTTCAAAATCACTGACTATTTCTGAATTTTTCAACAAATCAGTTATTACAAGTGTAGAAAAATTAGAGTTAAGCACCTCTAAAGAAGTTGAATAAGTGTTTTGAGACCCATTATCTTTGTTTAATATTAGTTCAGAAATTTCTTCGTCTTTTTTAATTTTTAATTTGTATGTAGCAGCTGAATCTGAGTTAGGAATATAAACTTTTAGATTGAAATTTCTATAATTTTTAGTGTATTTAGCCGAAGTAATGACTGGAACTGTGCTGAAGTTATCAAAGCTTTCTTGGGGAGCAAGTTGATTTTGAGTTGAACTATTTGATTTGATGTAGTTATTGTATTCTGCGCTTGTTGGTTCGCTTAAAGCACTAACGTCGTTAACATTTAATTCGTCTTTTTCAAATTTTTGTCATTCATGTTTAGCTACATAAGGAAGAGTTCTGGTAAAAGGACTTTGATCTTCTGATAAAGTCTGTCTAAAAATATCTAAATATCTAGCGTCTTGCTCGGCAAAATTTTGACTATTAGCTGAATCAGATGCAAGTGTGCTGAATGTTTTAATGAAAGAAGAATTTGAAATATCTACAGGATTGTTATTGATTTTTATTGAATAAATGTTAAATTGAGTTGAGCTAGGAAGCCCATCTAACACATAATCAAGAGTGTTTTCTGAGTTGTAATTACTTTTAGTGAAAGTTACGAAAGCTCCAGAAGAGTTTTGTAACACAAATTCAATAACATTGTTATTGGCTTTAGCTAAAGTTTTATCAGAAATAGAAAGATGCAATGTAGCTCTATTTGATGTAATTTGATCTACACTAAGAGAAGAAATGCTTAAATAATCAATTGTTCTTGGTGTTGTTGTGAAAGATTTATTTAGACCTGATTGAATATTTATGTTGGTTGAACCGTTTTTGATTTTTGCAATAGTGTATTGAGTATTTGCGCTTAAGTTTTCAATAGGGAATTCAACGTAATTAGACATTTTAGTTCCCGTTAGAGTTAGCACATTTGCTGGCTCTGAAGCTTTATGGTATTCAAGTGTATATATCGCGTTTTGGTCAATGTTATCTAAGTACACTTTAACCCTTGCAGAATCTTGATCTACTTCATCAAAATTAATATTTGTTACATTTTGCTCAACAGGTGTATTTTGAGGATTGTTAGACTCAGATGAACGGGTCGTAAAGCTTATGTTTTGATCTAAAACAAGAGTTTTTGAGTTTAATTTAAGCGATTGAACGCTATATGTTGTTAGAGATTCAAGGTTACTAATTTCAAAAGTTAATGAATTCGAGTTAGGTTGATAATTAGTGTTGGTGTATTCAGCGCCGTTGATGTTTAAAACAAATGTTTTATTAGCTGTGTTAGACAATTTAAATTTGCTAAAGTTAAATGTGATTTTGGCACTATTTGAAGTTATATCGTGGGTTGAAACTGCAGAAATGACAAAATCATCGGTTTGTGTATTAGGATCAGGTTGATTCTCGCTATTTTTAGCAGGGGTGGTAAATGTTAATTTTGTTGCAAAATCAGATAAGTTTAGCGCAGTTCCGTCAATATTGAATTCTTTAAGTGTGTATTGAGTGTTTGGTTTCAAACTATTTAATTGAACTTTAAATGATTTTGTTTGAGTGTTGAATTGAATTATTTCATCCTGGTTGGTTGATGAGTTTACAAAAGTTAGCTTAATTGGCTTTAGTGATGATATAAAATGAGTAAAAATAACATCTAAATATGTGTATTCGCCTTCGTTTTCAAAGCTTATATTTTCTAACCCAAATTCTACAACAGGTGTATTGAATTGAATTTTGTCTGTTTTGATAGCAAATAATTGATCATTAATTTTAATTTGATCAATGCTATATGTTTTACCTTGCGATAAGTCTTCTAATTTGAATACAAGTTTAGATTCATTGGAACTAATAATGTGATCAAGCGATATGTTTTTAACTACACCATTTAACTTGATTTCTAGTTTGGAAATATCGTTTTGATTAATTTGTTTGTTTAATCCCAGTTCAATAACAGCACGATTGTGTTTAAGGGTTACAAGTTTAAATGAATTAACAAATTCGGTTGCAGATTTTTCTTTTGTTTTAAATATGAAACTTTGTGAAATTTTTTTGTTGTTAATTAATATTTCTTTAATTTCGTAACTTGTATTGTCTTTAAGTCCTCTAAGGGTGAATGAAGCAAGCTTATCTGATTTTTTTTCAAGGTTTAAATTGTATCTAGTGTTTAATTGGCCAGTGCTTGAATCCACTAATGTTACATCAACACTATATTGTAATAGCTCATCTGAATCGAATTCAACATCAACATTAGCTAAGTTAACTTCGGCTTGAACCGATTTAACGTCCATTTTGATGCTAGAGTTGTTAAAACAAGAGGCACTAAGTACGCTAGTGCCAACAACTGTTAAAACAGCTGATGATAGTATATTTAATAATCTTCTCTTTTTCATAGTTTAATTATAATACTAACCTTAATATATACGTATATAGCCTTGCATAATTTAAAGCGAGGTTTTTTATTAAGTTTTATAATTTCCATATGAAAAAAAATACTAAATTAGTTTTATTGCCCCTGTTGAATGCCCCAATATTGATAGCTTCTTCGTGTACAACTAAAATTATTAACAATTATGAAAACCTAAAAATTGAATTCGATTTCAATGCAAAAACTAAAAAGTTGCAAATTGAACTTAACAAAAATGTAGCTGACTTGGATCTTAAGAAAGTAGAAATTTTATTAGAACATCAAAATCAGTATTCATACCAAAATACTGATTTTACAGTTGTTAATACAAACACTATCGAGTTAGATTTAACTCCTTTTTTTGAACAACATAATCAAGATACTATTAAGATTTTGGGTGTTAAATTTAATGATAATTCAATAAAAATCAATGAAAAATTGTTTAAATTAGAAAAAGATTCTACGGCTCATGAAGATATGGCTTTATCAGTTAATGCTTTAACATTTACTAATATTGGCGAGCATACAGCTAGCGTTAAAATTAGTATCAATAATCTTGATGCTTCTAAAATCACAAGCACGTATATATTTGTTAATGGTTCCAAATTTGGCAATTACTATATTGAACAAAACTCGTTAGTATTTAATTTGAATAATCTAAAACCATCAACAGAATATGCTATAGAGAGTTTATACGTAAACGATAAGGTTGTCGAGCTTAACAACACTTTACAAACTACCTTTACAACACTAACCAACAATGAACCGCCAATGGATAATCCAACTCCTCCTGCACAAAAAAATGATAATTTTCTTGTTTCTTCAATAAATTTTACTGAAATCACGACAAATTCGGCTTTAATTAATATTGAATTTAGTTCGCGTGAGTTGGCTAATGCACAGCAAAAAAACTTTGTTATTAGAATAAATGATAACGATTACCAAATTAATAATTATATCGCCGGTTCAAACAATATTAGTGTAAGACTGAATAACCTATCTCCCAATTCTCTTCACGCAATCCAATGATTAAAGTTAAACGGCAATAATCTAAATATCGCAAATTTTTCAACGTCTTTTAGAACACTGCCACACACATCTGATAATAGACTAAGGGATATTAATATCACTGACGTAACATCAAATTCTGCAAGAGTCCATGTAATATTTAGTGAAAACATTGAGTCCACTAGCATGTTTAAGCTTGGATATACTGATTCTAATTCAATCTTTAGTACAACTGATGTGACTATTACATCACCAAATTCATTGTATTTTACACTTAATAATTTAAGTTCTAATACAGCATACAAACTTAACGCTGTTAGCCTAAATGGTAAAAATTTAAACAAAACTGTTTATTTTCCTGAATTTAGGACTCAAAATATTGAGTCAATAGTTCATCCTTCTGATTTAAAAATTAATTCTGTACAAGTGGACTCAACAACTGATAATCAAGCAATTATTAGAATAAAATTCAATAATTTTATAGAAAATTCTTCACTAATGTTTGGATTTGCTGATAATTTAAACAATAGATTAAATGATTCAGATATTAATGTATTAAAAACCTCTAGCACAGCAATAATCACACTATTAAATCTAAATCAGTCGGCAAAATATCAGTTAAAAAATATATATTTAGATCAAAATTCTTTAGATATTGATGAAAGAGACCAAAAGATTTTCTATACAAAATCTTCCTTAAATACTCACAACGCTATAGATTATAGATTAATGGATTCATTTAATGATTTTGAAGCACAAAAAGCAATTTTAAACAATGAAAAAGGATTGCAAATAAGCAATATCAAAAAAACATTTTTAAATAATGAGCAATATCTCCTTTTTGAATTTAATTCTATTCCAAAAGAAAAAAACAAGTTGTTCACGTTTGAATATGGAGCTTTAACATACAAACTTAATTACGATGGTAATTCAAAAGTATTGCTATCTAAAGTTAGTGCAGCTCAACATGATAATGTGACCAATATTACATATAATTCTCAAAATATTGTTGCGAATGTGGTTATAAATTCAGTATTAAATTCAAATTCTACAACTTATGACCAGGTCAATAGTATTTCATTAGATGGTGATCAGCTTGTTCTAAATGGATCAAATATAAACGATGACGAATACGTTTTTACACTTAAACCTGAAGTAAATTATTATAACGCTGACTTCACGTTTAAATCGCTGGCAAGCAATGGAACAATCCGAACAAATGCAGACAATTTGGATAAAGGTTTTGACACCTATGTACTTACATCAGTGTTTAATATAACAAAAGGTAAAAAACTAAATTTACGCGAAGGAATTAAGTTGCGCTTAAACAACAATCTAAATGCAAGAGTATCTAAAGTGCAGTTTGCCAAAAAAGCTAATTCTTATAATACTTTTATTGGCTCAATTAATCTTCATATAGATAGCAATGAGGATGTTAAAAAACTAAAAAACAAATATATTAAACTTAGTTTTGTTGATAAATTCCAAAAAAATCTACCTTCACAAGCTGATACAGAGAGAAATTACTACCATGGGCAAGGATACGATTGAGAGCCTAAAGAACAAAGACTTGAAAATAATAAATTTGTATATTTAAATTTTGACGAGCTTAAAACTTTTGAATTTAATAACCTAACTCAAGGAATTGAATGAGAATTACGTTCAATAGATATAGTTAATAAACATAATTTACAAGTGTATAAAAGTCTAGATTTAGCTAATACGGCTAAATTAGGGTTAAACGTACTTTACGAACAAATTCACACAAATAATTCAGGTTTTATTAATGCATTTTCAAACTCGTTAAATAATCAAACAATTGAGGGAACAAACATTACGTTTGACGAATTTTTAAACATGCAACAAGCAGGTGAGCTAAGCGAGCTTCCTTTCAATGATCATGATATTGCATTTACACGTGAAAACTATTTAAATTTAAATAAATTTTATCTTTATGAAACTCAAAAATACTATTGGGTAATGCAAGAGGGTGAATATAATAATAAATTGCAGCGTGCCAAATTTGGCACAACCAAGTTTAATTTGGGTAATAAAAACTATAATTTTGCAACGATTGTAGAAAATTATGCACAAAAAGAATTTGCAGAATCTACTGATAAAACTACATTTACAATGCGTAAAAAATTGAATAATTTTAAAAACCTTGATCAAAGTAAAGACGCAATCATTAATTTTAATTTCTTCGGCTCGCCTACAAATATCAATTTAAGTTATTGATCTCATAATCAAAACTCATACGCTATAAGCTTTTCGTATAACGAGTTAGTTAAAAATAATAATGTTTTAGACAATATCAAAATAGATTTTGTGCGAAATTGAGAAGGTTTATACCGTGATATTTACTTTAGTTTTAACAATAATCGTTCGTTAAGTGCTAGTTTAAGTGATTTAGAACTTGAAAACATTATGAATCAAATGCTTAAGGCTAAGGTTTGGTTAGATTATTCAACCAATGAATTGGTTATTGAGCTTAAAACTAGAGACATTAACGCACAAATAAATAAAGATATATATTTACATGATTATTCGCAAAAACCTTCAATTTTTATTGAAAAAGCACTAAATTATACGTCAATCATGTACATTGATGAGTCAAATTCAACTCGTTTTAGCTACGTAAATGAAGAGTTACCTAAAAATAATTACCTAAAAATTTCAGGCTTTTTATTTGATAAAAAAACAGATTTTAAACCAATTAATATTGAAGAGCAAATTCAATTTGATGCCATAGAATGAAGAACTACCGAACCTAATAATCCTCTTTATAACGATGAAGCTATGAATTCAGCTTTAGCAAGAGGAATAGGAAGTAGAAAAGGAACGATGTGAATGGTTGCAAAAGTTGATCCTTATAATGATAAAGATTATAGATTTTATGTAGCAACTAATAGACACGTGCCAGTTTTTACTAACGAAAACGTGCACACGCCTCTTGATCACATTTCAAGGGAAGACAACAGTTTAACTGTGTCTAAAGATCATGAATTTAGAGTCGATAATCAATTATTCTGAGAAGGTGTTGGTAATAAAAAAATTGATGGAACTAGTGTTACTGGCGCAAACTCTAATTTACGTTCTGGCGCTGATATTCAAATCAATATTATGAATATTAAGTGATTTGTTGATTTTTACAACGCTAATAAAAGTAATGAATCTACTTTGTTTGGTGAACAACTTCGTAAATTTAAAATATCTAAACATGTTGAAAAATGAATGCATATTAAGCATAATAAAGTTTCAAATAAAGGTAGATATATAAAAAATCAGCAATTTGTGAGTTTATATGCCTCAAGTTTTCCATACCATGCAGGTAAGAAAAATGCGCAAGTAAGATTTAATTATATGCCTTGGATTAAAAGCGAGGGCTCAGAGTTTAACAAAGGACTTGCCGATGAATATAGGGTAATGAGGATTTTTAAAGATGTTAGAGCCGGCTCAACATTCAATTTAGCAAGCGGATCTTCAGGAACTGGAATTTTTGACGATGAAGGAAATATTTATGGAATTCACGCTTTAGGGGCAGGCTTATTTTCGGGTGGAAATATTCTAAATACTCAAAGAATCAATTTTTTAGGTGAATTAGGCGATTATAATGATGCTTCTTTCGCCTACAAAGTTGAACAATTACATAGACTTTATCCAGATAAATACCCTTTAACGAACATTTTTAACCAATTTGTTAAACCAATCGATAAATAGTTAAAATAGCGATCACTTGAATCGCTATTTTAAAATATTTTTTAATACAAGCTGTTTAGGTATTGAATTAACTAAAAGTTATTAATGAAATATTAATTTCAAGCAAAACTTAAAAAAGTTAATATTTTAATATTTTTTTGTTTAAAAAATAACTTTTTATAATTATAATGTTTACATTACTGAATATAACCAATTATGGAGGTACATATGCAAATCAAAAAAATATTTAAATATTCACTATTGCCAATGACGGCACTAGCACCAGTTTCTTTGGCGGTTTCATGCTTTAAAATAACAGACCCAAATCACCCAATTGTTGATAAAGAAACAAGAAAAGAAATGGATAAAGAAGGGTCTAAAACTGTTAAAAGAAACTACGATATTGACTTTACTCAACACGGCATTGCTGCTTTTAGTGGAGAAGTTAAAGTTAGAACACTTTTATATCCAGCACAAACTAGAGACAATAATCTAGATAAAGATGGCGTTTTCAATATTAAATTGCACCTTTCACCAGTTAAAGGAGCAACAGGTGAATGAGTTGCGTTTGCAACAGAAGTTAAATCATCAACTGACAACTCATTAGTTGATCCTGTTGTGATTAAAACCGCAACCACAATTGCTAATCCTCAAGATTCATATCCATTAAGATGAAGCTTTACAGGAGATCAAAGTTTAGAAAATGGAAAGGCATACACATTTGTTTTCTACAAAAAAGATGGTTCAGAAGTAATCGTATTTAATAGAGATCATATTAAATCAAACAAAGATATTTTCCCTGCTGTTTTACCACAATAAAATGTTTTATCACGCTATAAAAGCGTGATTTTTTGTCCAAAAACACTGTAAAATGAGTATATAAGTAAAATAAAAACCCCGTCGGGTTTTTATTGTGGGTTTATTACTAATTTGATTTGGTTTAGAATCTCTAATAATTTAGTCGATTGAGTTCTTCAATTAATTAACTCATCACTGGCTTTTTGCATTTGTTCTTTAATAGCTGCTAAATCTAAATTGATATGGCTGTAAAACTCGTTTAAATAGTAATCACGTTTTTGGATATTACTTAAAGTTGCTATTTTTTCTTTTAAGGCTAACACCTTTTCAAACCGCTTAATAAAATCTTGGTTTTGACGAATCGAATTCAGGGTGATATTGACTAATGCGTGCGAGTGAGAGTGCGAGTGTAAATCGCCACTATGGTTATGTTCATTATCTAGAGAATCTGCTAAATCACTTTGGTATTTAACATCATTGTAAATATAATCATCTATAAACAATTCAACTTGTTTAACAAGTCTATTTATCTCTTCATCTTTATATTGTTTGTTGCCTTGTTCCTTTAAATAATAATCAAAGGTTACAAAGGCATTTGAATTATTTTTCGCATTTAGACGACGTAAGGCAGAAGAAATTTGGATTTTAGCATCATCAATGATTGAGCGTGAAGCTAAAAATAATTTCGAACCTTCTTTTGAAGCTAGTCAATTATTGTATATGTTTATGCTGTCTTGATCTCAGGATTCATAATCTTGTTGATTTAACTGATAAGCACCAGAATGACTTAAGTTAGTTACCTTTTTAATCAAGTTAAATACTGTGCCTTCATTGTCGTGGTTAATTGCTTCAAAATCTTTGGCAAATTTTGCAAAATTTGTGTTTATTGAATAAAATTGTGCATCTTTTTGCCCAAATCCATTTTTGATTATGTCAAGTTGAGCATTAAACTTAGCTCATAAATCATTAATAGTTTTATTGTCGCCTGTTAGCTTATTTTCTTCTTTTTGAGGGGTTTTTGAATCATTATTGCATGAAGCTACTGCTAAAGCAAAGGGAACAATTGTGCCAACAGTGCCTAAATATAATCTAAATTTCATTTTCCCTCCTAAATATTTATTCTGCCAAAATTAAGTTAAATGTAATGTTTTGCGAAGTGTTATCCGCTACTTTTGTAACTTTAACAGTTAGTGAAAGTGTTACATAATCCTTAATTGTTTCAGATTTAATTGTGTATGTGTGTTGTTTTACTGCTACTGTGTTGCTTAAAAACTCATATGTGTATGCTGGTGTTTCTTCACCGCTAAAGCTGAAGCCAACACGTTGAGTTAGTGTGTTTTTCAAATCAGCAAACGAAATTGAATTTGCATCACCGTATAGGAAATCTTCTAATTCAGTGTCAATAGCAGTTAAAACATCTGCAACTGTTTCTAGCTTAAATGTTCCATTTTTTACTTCTTGAGCTCTTGCAACGTATGATTTAAGGTTTTCGTGTGCAATATTTGAACTTGTGTATTGAGCAATTCTTTCATTTGCTTTTTTCAAACGACCTTCAACAACAATTTCAATTAGTTTTTTTCTTGATTCTTGAATTAATGTACTTAATTCTTGAAGTTTTTGTTTTTTATCGTCAAGTGTAGTTGCGGCTGTTACAGCATTAACTGCTTGAGTAAGTTTTCCAGGTGTTAATTGTCCTCTTCTATACACATCATTCAATGATTTAGCATATTCAACTTGCTCTGCTGTGTATAAATTGTCTGCATTATCTTCAATATCGTAGTTTAAAATTAATTCTTTTAAGCCCTCGATTGTAGATTCACTATTACTTTCGTCTTCTGATTCTCTTAATTCACTAATTTTAGCTTCCACTTCAGATTCTTGAGTAACGTTAGTGAATGTGTAACTAAATGCTTGTTTTTCAGCTAGTGTTGGGTGTGCGCCTGAAGAAGCTGAAGTTAGTCATGTTTTAATTTCTTCTGCACTAACTTTGCCATTTGTGTATTGAGATGTGTTCAATCTTAATTCACCAATTTGAACATCTGTGTAGAATCTGTTAAATACAATATCGTGTGTGTTGGCTTCTGTATATTCAGTTGCACCTTTACCTTTAACTTTAATTTTAACAATTACTTGGTTTAATTCATCTGCTTTTTCAACAGGTGTAATTTCATAATCAATTTGAGAGTTATTACCTGATGTGAAAGCTTCAAAATCTTGTGATGAATATTTTTTAATCACGTTTAATTTTGCGGTAATATCAGCCGCTTCTTTTAATTCAGTGATAAAGTCGCTTGCTTTGATTTTTCTACCAGCTTCATTTACAACATTGTGTTTGTAAATGTGAATATTTTCAATTAAAGCAATACGGTTTCAACCATATAAAGTAAAACCTGGATGTCCTTCGGCATCAAAACCACGGTAAACTCTACCGGTATCTTTTTTCTCCGCGGAAATATATGCGTGGAAATTACCATCACCATGGTTGTGTGAGTTGCGGTGGAATGTGTAAATTCATTGTGAATTTTCGCCAAATTCCCCTTCAATATCTAAGTATTGGTTATCTTTAGCTCATTTTAATAATTTTGAGCCATCGCCATTAACGCGGTCAAATTCTTGGGTGAATAGTTCTTGGAATTTGATCGCACCAATTTTTTGTGCATTTCTTGCAATTATTGTGTTGATGCTGATATCTCCAATTTGAACTCTACCACGCTCAATTTTGCCTGTTTCGCCTTCTTGAGCCACATAAGCTTCAAAGCCGTTTAGTACAAAGCTTGATTCAACGCCTTGTGCGTTATTGAATTTAACTTTTAAGCTTCTGCCCTCAACTTCAGCTGAAAGGTATGTAGCTTTGGTTGCGTCGACTGGTTGAGTTAAAAATTGGTTGATATAAGCTCAAATTTCAGTGTTAGATTTATGTTGTTCTTTAAGTTTTTCAAGTCTTGCTTCAACTTCATCAGCGTTCATTTCACTACCAACGCTATTAAGTGTGTAAGTTCTTGTTTCTGGTGCTGGTGTAACTGGACCAGATGGTGGGGTAGGTTTATCACTGCCACCATTAGAAGGAGGTTTTACTTGGCCTCCAGGTGTTCCTGTTTCATCTTTAGTGCTTGTGCACGCTGAAGCTATAAATGCTGTAGGTGCTAAAATTGATGATGAAAGTAGGAATAAATTAAGTTTTTTTCTCATTATTACTCCGATTATTATTAATGCTTTATATAGCATGAAAAAAATGATTATTAGTCAAAAAATAAGGTATATGTTAATCAATATGATTATATATTATTTGGCAAATTAGCAAAATAAGTAAATAGACTTGAAAATGAACAAAAAAACGCAAATAAATGCGTTTTTCATTATTTTTTAGCGTTTTCAATTGAACGCATAACTGCACGAACTTGTGATTCTGAAGGTTTTTTACCCATTTGTGAATACATAGCTCTAATCATTTTTTCGGTAATTGGAGGATTTTCTTTTAATTGTTTTTGAATTTTAGATCTTGCGATAAAAAAGCCAATTAAACCACCAATTAGTCCCATTGTTATGGATACGAAAATACATGTTAGTACTCATCCTGTTAATCCCATAAAGCCTCCTAATAAGTTTTAACCTATTTTACCATAAATTTTCAAAACTTTATTTGGTATCCACAGGTTGATATCCTTTAATCATATCATCAAGCAACACTTCTTTAAGTTTTTTACTTGAATTGTATTTTTTATCAGGGCTATCGCCTCAATAAATATACGCTAGTGTGTGGTCACGACCATAGAAATAATCTCTTAGACCGTTAGCGCGTGAATTATATTTGCTTCAACCTCATGTAATAATTTGCAACCCTGAAATATAGTAATTTAATGGCTGTTTGTTACGTTGCAACCCAATTCACTCTAATTTGTCTCCACTATATTTGTTAGTTAAGTCTGGATATTGACCAGCTTGCGATCTGAAGGATTGCATGTAGGCATCCATAATCATTGCTTCTGAAGTTGTGTTTGTTGCGTTTCAAAATAGTCCCGAAGGTGTATTTTCATACATGATTTGGGCAATAAAAGCATAAAAGCGTCATAAACTTTGATAGCCAGCTGAGTTTTGTTTTAGCTCATTAATAGAATTGTATGTGCCTGATTTATCTGTCAATTCTTTGTAGAATTGTTTAACCATTGGCTCAACAAAAATCTTGATAAATTGTGACACTTTTCCTTTAAGTATTCCACCAAAACCGCTAGTTGCGTTGAATTTAGTGCCACCGTTGCCTCCAGATCCTTTTTTAGCAAACATGATGCCATAAATTCCTTCATTGAAGCTTTTTGGTGAGTATTTAAAAATTAAGTTTACAAAATCAACATAGGCTGCACCATCAATATTGCTTAGAATTTGTGAAAATACATTCATGTTGTCGAAGATTTTACCTAGCATTATTGTGCCATCATCAGCACTAATAAATTTAAGGGCGCCTTTTTTAAATGCTTCTTGTAATTTGGTTGATAATTCGCTTAATGGATAGCGATTAATTGATTTAAGTGTGTTGAATAATTCATCAACAATATTGTCTAAAATCTGAGTATTTACTGCTTGTTTTGCGAACGAATCAATGAATTTTTGTACTTTGATATCTTCTTCATTTGGCAGTGCAATTTTACCTTTACGCATTGTGTTGGCTAAAATTTTACCTAATGCGTAAGTTAAATTATTTTGCTCAGTAATTGATTTTTTAATTCAGCTTTTCAATGAACGCTTGATTACATCCGCATTGGTTGAATTAAAGAACTTAACTAAAGCATCTGGCCAAGAAGTTAATCTTGCATATTCTTCGCTATTTTGGAATATTTCGTCTAAAAACGTTGTTAAAACTTGTTTTAGCTCATCAGATTTAAATGTTTTTAAAACTGTATCATGTGCATCTTTTTCAGTTAAACCTGCACCAATTAATCCGCTAGTTAAGCCAAAGTCTTGTGCAAATTTTAGCAATTGCTCATCTTGAGTGGTAATGCTTTCTACAATTTTTAAAATAATTGCTTTAAGTGTATCTTTATTAGCTGCTAAAGTTTTTGAACGCAACAGAATTTGGATGTGTTTATAGTTAGTTAAATCAAAAGTTTTCAGTAATTTTTGTGTAAAGTTAGCCCCAAATTCAGTTAAAGTATTGTGTTCAGTGGCTGTAACTTTAACCGCTTTAATAATTGAAGGAACTACTCCTAGAGAGTGCATTAACTCAGGAATTTCTTCGAACAGATCTCGAGCAAATTTGACGTTTTCAGCACTTTCAGTGTTAACTCCATATGGACTTATGTGTTGTTTTCATAATCCGTTTAGCAAGTTGAATATTTTTTCATGTTTTAGAGCTCTTAATAAAATAGTTTCTAAATTAGTTGCTATAACTTGTTCATTTTGCTCAGATTTTAAAATCACATTTACTAAATCTAAAGCTGTGGTTGCTGCGTCAATGCTTTGAGAGTTTGCAATAGCTATGTTCATTAATTCTTCAATTAAAGCAGCTATTTCTGTTGAAGATTGAGCTAGTGTGTCATTAATTACAACTTTAAACTCATCTACACTCATGTATTTAGAGATTTCAGTTTTGGTTTTTTCATCTAAAACTGAATAAATACTTTGCGCAATATTTACATTGGTATTTGCTCATTCTATTGTGTTTTTCAATAGTTTGATCAATACTTCTTTATGTGTTTGCAATAATTCTGCGTTTGCTAAAACTTTTAAAACTCCGACTATATTACGTTCTGCATTTTCGCCTGTAAATACTGTGGTAGCTATTGAGTTAGCTAAAGCAACTAAGTCAATACTTGTGCCTTGTTCAACAAATTTATCAATAAAAGTATTTATTGTTTGCGAAAGCAAGTTGGTGTTGTTTTCTCAGTGCGATAAATTAGCTAATGCACTGACTACCAATGGCTTGAATTCCTCAAAAGTAATATTTGTTGCTAAATTATTGCTCTTCAATTGAGCAAATCCGATTGTTGCTACCAGTGTCGCAAAATCGGGATTGGTTGAAAGTTCAACAAATAAATTCTTGATATTTTCTTTAATATTGTCTAGACTTTGATTTTGGTTAAATCAACGTTGAATTAGACTAGCAAAATCCGAAATATTTTCAGTTGTAGTTTGCTCATTAAATAAACCTTTATTTATAAAATCAGTCAATAACGTTTTAAAGTTTTGATTATCTAAGGCAAAATTAAACAGATTTTTTACTGAATTTAATTCAATTTCTTGGAGTGAGGTTGGCAATTTTGTAATTAATTTAGTGATAACTGGATCAAATTCTTGTTGCTGAAGAACAAATTTTGCCACATTTGAAATTGCTTGAATCAATTCGGTGTTCACGTTGTCTTTGAACACTAATTTAACTAGTTCGAAAATATTGGTTGCTGTATCTATGTTTGTGGTGTTGATTTGTGTTAATAATTGGATGACTTTGTCCACAAAGCCTGAAAATTCTTGGCTTGCTAAAACTTTTTTGTTTAATGAGCTAAATTGTTCCAATGTTAAAGTATTTTTGGCGTTAACACCCATTAATTCGTAAATGCTTGTTCACACAGCATCAGTATCTTTAGCGTAAATTAACAGTTTATTGATTGAAAATTTCAGTATATCAACATGTTTTTTAGCAAAATCATCTTTTAGTGTTTCTTTGACAATGTTAAATGCAATAGTGCTATTTCCTTGCGTAAATAGTGATTTTAATAATGTAAATATCGCACTTGATAAATCAATATTTTTACCATTTAGTGCTAATTCATCAACAAATGTGGTCGCAGTTTTTTGAATAAGTTGAGTAGATGTTTCTAAATTAATTAACTTTTGAGCTACATCATTGACGAATGATTTTACTTTTTCAATTGTAATTGATTCGGATTGTAAACTAGGGAATAACAAATATGCTAATAGCTCTTTTATTGATGAATCAGATAGCAATGATTGTACAAGAGTGCTTAATTTTGTTATTATTTGTTGTTTGTTTTCTTGAGAATTGAACCAACGCTTGATAATGATATTAAAGTCAGTAAAATCAGAGTTTTGACTTCCCTGTGTTAATAAAGCATTATCAATGAAATTGGTCAATAACGGTTTAAAGTTTTCTTGTTGGATAATTGCTTTGAAGCTATTTTTTAACGCTTGCAATTGCTCGCTGGTTGGATTTGTAAAGATAATTAATGCAACTTCGTTTAGTATTGTGTTAGCTTGTTCGCTGTCAATAAAATGAATTAAAATTTGACTTAAATCACTCAATATTTGGTCTTTATTAGCTACTTTTCACGCTTGTGCACCTAAATCTAGACCAGTGTTGATATTATCTAAATTTTCAGATGTGATGGCAAATAATGCCTCAAAAAGATTTTGTGTAATGTGTGCTAGATTTTCACTTGTTAAAGCTGCATTTAAGGCTTGTTGTCAAATTTGTTGAGTAAATGTTTGCGAAACTTTAGATTCTAATAAACTAAATGTTTTTTGTGCTAAAAATTGCACAAATGGCTGGAAGCTAACTGTATTTTTAACAAGTTGTTGTAAGACATTTTTGCTTTGTTGTACATTTGGTGATTTTAGGCTTAGTTTAATGATTTTAACAATACTTTGTTCAATGTTTTGTGATGAAAATACTGAATTTACAACGCTTTGCAATATTTTGCTAAAGTCAACGTTGGTACCTTCTTGACTTAAATTAGCCAATGTTTGGTCAATTAAAGTTGAAATGAAATGGTGATCATTTTCAAGGTTAGATAGACTATTGATTGCAATTTTAACTAGGTTTTTAAATTCTTCTTCATTAATATTATTTGCTAAATGTTTAACTTCTTTTAATTCATTGTAGGCAAATTGTGCCACTATATCAGCAAAATCAGGTTGCTGAATCAATGCTTGAATAATAGCCTTAGTTTTTGAAGCCACAAATTCACGTTTTGAATCTGATTCTAATCATTTTTGGACGATGTAGTTAAAGTCTCTAAGTTTTGTTAAATCAAAATCAGGTTCAATTACTGTTGAATCTATAAAATGTTTTACAAGTTCACGTAGATTTTGGTTAGTTAGTAAGTTTTTAATTACTCATTTTACACGCTCAGGCGAAATAAATCTAAGTTTTACTGGTAATTCAGGCTTGATTTGCTCGTAGATTTGGCTAGTTTCATCATAATCCAATATTTTTTGCAATAAAGCTATTGAATGTGAACCAATATTTGATTGATCAAGTTGAGCAAAAAGCAGTTTTATTAAATCATTTAAGCTATTTAGCTCGTTAACTTTTTCAATCGGTAGAGTGGTAAACAATTCAATTAAGATTGTAATCAATTGAGCATATTCAGGTTCATTAATTAATTTAGTGATGATTGCATTTGTGTGTTCTGGGTTGATTAAACGGATTGCTTTTTCACCTAAAGCTTTTTCTAAGAAATTAGAATTCAATGCGTAATCTTTTAGTGAAGGTGAAAAAGCAATAATTAATTTAGCTAACACATCTTTGTTATTACCTAATAAGTTGCTTTGAACCAGTTGCTTAAATAGCGCTAATATGTTTGCTTCTATGTTTTGTGGACTAAAAATTTGTTGATTTAAGTTAGCAAAAACGGATGCAAAATCAACTCTAATTCCGTTTATTTTAATTTGCTCAACAAGTTTAGCTGAAAGCGTGTTAAAAATCTGAGTTGAGTTATTGATTGGCTCAATTTGAGTTAATACCGCTTGAATTAGTTGTTTTAATTCATCTTTAGTGATGTTTTGTGCTTGTGCGCCATAATTTTGCAATTGATCATGAGCTAATGTGGCTAAAACATCTATTAAGTTTTGATTTTGGCTAAAACTAATAATTAATTTAGGTACCTGTTGTGCTAAGTTTTGTTCATTTTGTTCATTTTGCAATCATTTTTTCAATAAAAAGTCAAAGTCAAGTATCTTGTCTAATGTTGTTTCATTATTGAAAATAGCATCATTGATAAAGCTTGCTAAAACAGGTTTTAAACCTTCAAATCTTAATGCATCTTTAGATAGATTTATCAGACTTTCAACATTGATATTTTGAATGAAAACCGGTAAATTTTTCTGATTTTGTTGAATAATTTGCACAAATGATTCTTGGCTTAAAATAGCAACAACTAAATCAATTGTTGAATTAACTAAATTGTTGACGTTTTGGCCACGCAAAGATGTTTTCAAAATGTCAAAAATAGTGTTTTGGTTTTGAATTTGTGAGTATTCAATGCTTGCTAATGAATCAATTAAGTTATTGGCAAAATTTTTGAATTGTTGGCTGGCAAAAGTGTTTTGAGCTAAGGTCAAAAATTTGTCTTTAGCTACATATGTTTGAATGTTAGTTGGCAACAGTGAGTAAAGTTTATTGTAAATACTATCCGCGTGTTGTGGAGAGCTAATAACATTAGAAATTAAAGTGGAGATAAGCTCTTTATTTTGAGTTAAAATGTTATTTTTTGCTAAGTATTTAACAATATTTACGATTTTTTCTTCACTGTTGGTTGCTTTAGTTAGCGTTGCTAAAATATTTTGAATTAGGGCATTTAAGTCAAGTTGTGTACCATTGGTTGCTAGTTCATCAACAAATAAATTAATTAAATCATTTATTAAATTTGTTTCATTATTGAAGTTTTCTAAATCTGCTAGCAGTGTTGAATACAGATTTACAAATTGCTCTTTGGTTACGTTGTTAGTGTTAGGGAATTGACTATCGTGGTATTTTTTGCTAATATTAGCAATAATTTCAATAAAATGAGTATTTTTTGTAATATTAATTGCTAGTTTAGTTAGATTTTGTTTTAGGTTTGATTTAGCTTGCTCATTTGCAAGTCAGTTTTTAATATTTGCGTTAAAGTCAAAATTTTCTACTGTTGCAATTGGCGAAAGTAAAACATTATCAATAAAATCACGTTCAATGGCAAGAAAATCTTCATTTTTTAATAGTGTTTTGGCTAGATTTTTTAGCGAATCAATATCTGCTTGATCTGTTTGGATTGGTAATAAACTTAAACCTTTAGCAATAGTTGGATTGAGTTCAGGTAATTCTAAAATTTTGGCAACCAAATTATTTAAAGCTACGACTACATTTGCATCATTGACAAATAAAGTGCGTATTAACTCATATAAATTATTTGCTTGTTGAATTTGTTGCTCATTTGCACTAGCAAATGCATCAATAACGCTTTCAATTAATGTGCCAAACTCGTCAAATTTAATTGTTTTATTGATCAGTTGAGTGAAATTGTCTCTGCTAATTCAGGCTTCAATGTTTGTGCCTAATTTTGAGTAAATAGAATTGATAAATTCAACAAAACTGTGTGAATTTTGTTTTGAATATTGTAATAAGTTAGATAAAAGCGTTTTTAGAATTGGTTTGTATTTTGCAATTTTACTTTGTGAAGCGCTTTTGATTAGGTTTAAAACAGTTTGCTCAATGTTTTGTGAGTCAAAGTGAGAGGCAAGCGCGCCAAAAGTTTGTTTGCCGAATTCTTCAACACTGAATTTGTTTGGCAATTTAGATTGTAATTGCGAAATTAGTGAGTTTGAAATAATTTCTACTAGATTAAATTGCGAATCTAATCGAGTTCATAGATTCAACACATCTGCAGAGAATTCACCCAATAAATCTGGGTCAATGTTAGCAAAATATTGAGGGAAATTGTGTACTAGGTTTGATCCTATACGCGCCAAAATGTGTTTAAATTCTGGTTGAGCCACAAAATCTTTAAGAATATAAGTGAAAATATTTTTAATTGAAGCTGTATTTTTTTCGTTACGGATAAATTTAAATCATAAATCTTCAAAGCTTTGGCTGGTGGCGTATAGTTTGCTATCGGCTATGATATTTTCAATAATATCGGCAACATTTTGTTTTAATGTTTCAGAATTTAAGGCCAATAAAATTAATTTTTCTACATCTGAACGCGAAATAACCTTCGCAAATTCAGGTTTATAGAATAAATTAACCAACTTAGCTACTTTATCAGTTGTGAAATCATGGGCCACTAAATTAGTTAGCAATGTTTTTACAATTTGTTTAAATTCAGCTAAGTGTTTAGTAAATACGCTGGTTTGAGTTAGGCTAAAAATATATCCAATAATTCTTTGCTCGTTACCTAGTTCATCCCTAAAAGCTTGAGCTAAATAATTAATTCTATAGTCTTTAGCACCTGGTAAGCCGTCTTTGTCTCAGTCTGTGTTTCAAAATGCTTGTTCTACATTTTGTAATAAATTAGCAACAATATTTGAATCTTTGAATCATTTTTTCAAGCTTTTTAGGTTTTCTTTATTGTTTTTGTTTAAAAAGTTGCTCAATAGTTGATCTGGATCAATTGAACGATAAAACTTGGTTTGCAATAGAGTTGGCAAAATTTGTTCAAAAACAATTTCTTCAAAAGCAATTGAGTTTAACACTCTACGGAAGTAGTTTTGTTGACTAAGTTTATTTTTTTGAGCATCATATAGATTATCTTTAGCCACAATAAATGCATCTTTGTCATTGCCAAAGATTTTGTCAATAATTTCAAAAGGTTTTTGAGTGGTTTGGATTTGAGTTAAAAATGATTCTTGGTCACTTTGAATATATTTTTTATCCCAATTAATTCCATGTTTAATTAATTCAGCTTGATCACGTGAAGGATTAATTAGTTTAATAAAAATGTCTTGAGCAATTTTTTTATAGCCCCTAGCTCCTGGGTGAATATCAAAAAGTGTGTTAACCAAAACTTTATGGTTAGCAATTCAATAATCATGGTCAAAAGGGTTAATGAAGTAAGTTTTATTACTGTTAGCAGTAAATTTGATTTTTTTATTGACTAGATCAATCAAAATTGAACTAATGCTAATTCCTTTATTGTCACTATATTTATTTATATGACGATCAAGCATGTCAAAAATCATGCTTAAAGGAGTAGGAAAACCTATAAAGTTAATATTTGCTTTAGGAGCTAAAGCACGTAATTGTTTGATGAAAAGGTCTTGGCGCTGTTGAATATTGGTGAATAATGTATTGAATAATTCACTCAGAAGTCGTGTAATTTCAGAGTAATTTGCATTTTGCGAATTAATAACTTTGACAATTTCGCTAATTGGAAAACTACCGATGCTTTCGGCTACGGTTTTCATAAAATCATTTGCACCTAGCGAAACAGTAATTAAGTTTGATTTATTTAATTGTTGTACAAGATTAGTGTATTTTTGTTTTCAATTAGCTGTAAATCTTTTACGCATTAAAGCTAACTCAATTTGAGTTAAGTTTGCTTCTTGTCCACGTGATTTAAGTAAAATATTTCAATCGGCAAAAGTTGAGCCAGTTACTGCAAAGTTTTCAAAGCTTTGTAAACGATTAATTTGTTGAAACATTTGCGCTAAATAAGCAGGATAAGATAATCCGTGCACTTGGCCATTTTCGAATTTTCCAGGATAGTCTTTATCTAGTCGTGCAACAAAACCAGCGGTAATTGAATCGCCTAAAGCAACATAAGAAATTTTTTGATCTGGTGCTATTGCTAACGAAGAATATTTTCGATCAGATAAACTAATTAATTCGGTTGTTTTATGATTTGGCCGAATTGTTTCAGATTGCTTTCCAGAAGGCAAAGATGGAATCAAAGTATTAACAACATCTTTTTTTTGTTTTTGTTTTACTTCTGATGTTTGTTTAAGTGTTTTTTCCTTGGTTGGTATTAAACTTAAAAACGTAGCTAAAGTAACAGTTCCTGTCAAAGCGGTTAGGGATGCTAACACACCACGCAATATTTTTTTCTTCATCTTGATATTTCCTTTATATGTATTGATATATTATATATCAATAACTTTTTTTCAAGCTTTTTGCATACCCTTGCAAATTTGAAGATAAAAAAAGAAGAGCATTGACAAGATGCTCTTCCTATTATAAATTTTAATTGATTCGCTTTGCTTGGAAAAAAGGGGTAAACATTGCGATTTTGGATAAAAAAATGAAAATGTTCAAAATATGTTTGGTTTTTAACCTTTTTGCAACAATGGCTTTCTCAAGCTATTGTGCATAATTATTATAAATCAATTTTTTAATAATTTTCAAATAATTTTTAATTTTTTTTATTTTATTTTTAAAAACTAATTATTTTATGCCTCATTAAGCTATTTTATAGCACTATGAGTTAAATTGTTTATCGCCCACGCTAACTTTTACGTTAGTGTCAATTTCTAATTTGCGACATTTTATTTCGCAAGATTCTAAAATTTTACGAGCAATTTCAGCATCTTCAGTATCGTGATATTTATCTGATTCATAAATAATATCACTTATTCCTGCTTGGACAATTGTTTTAGCACAGTTTGAGCAAGGGAACAATGATGTATACAAAGTTGCGTTTTTAGTTTTGCCAAAAGCGTTAATGATTGCATTGACTTCGGCGTGAACTACATAAGGATATTTAGTTTCTTTAGTGTGCTCAGCACTTCTTTCTCATGGAAAAGCATCATCAATTCCTTTAGGCATACCGTTGTAGCCCAAACCTACAACTTTTAAATCTTTGTCAATAATGCACGCTCCAACTTGTGTGCTAGGATCTTTAGAACGCAAAGCCGAAACTTTGGCTAAGGCCATGAAATAGCCATCTCAATATAGTGATTCTTTTTTCATGGCCATAATTATACATTAATATACATTTTTCAATCATTTATGAGTAAAAATGTGTGTTTTGATAGATTCAATATTGCAAAAAATAAACCCAAAAACATATCTACTTTGAAATACTGAAAAATGCTTTTTAAGCTATAATTAATTAAATTATATATTTAAGGAGTTAAGATGGCATCTATTGAACGTGACCCAATTATTGCGGCGGAAAGAATTCAAAAACGAAGAGAACTTTTAATTCAATTACACGAAGAAAACAAACAACTTTTATCTAATCCAGCACTCGTTAAACTAGATAAAATGAGTGAAAAAGAATGCGAACATGAAGAGTGTTTATTGAACCATAATAAAATTGATTTACGTGAATACAAAAAAAGAAAAATCAGTAAAATTCTATCAATTTCAATCTCAATTGGAATAATTGTTGTTGCACTATTAACTGCTTTAATTATTGGGAGATTAGGACAATAATATGCATTCAGATTTAGTTCGAGATATTATTATTTACATTTTACTTGCCCTGGTAGCAATAAATATTTTAGTAACTTTATTGCCACGTTTAATTACAGGCGTGAAAGCTAAATTCGCAAAACGTCGTTTTGACAAGCTTGGTTCAAGCACTCAAATTAGACTAATTAACCAGTTGCGTGAGGCTGTGGAACATTTTTCAGCAAACAAAATTGGGGCATTAATTACAATTGAAAATAGTGACTTAATTGATAGTTTGCGTACCGATGGGATAATTTTAAATGCCGATATTTCTTCATCATTGCTAATTGCTATCTTCAATAAAGAATCGCCATTGCATGATGGAGCCGTAATAATTAGAGATAACAAAATTTATTACGCAGCAACTTTTTATAAAATTTCTAAAAAGTCTATTGACAACCACTATGGTGCGCGCCACCGTGCGGCTATGGGTATTAGTGAAGTGTGTGATGCATTAACTATCATTGTCAGCGAAGAAACTGGTGATGTTAAATTTGTAAAAAACGGTACATTTTTCAAAATAAGAATAGAACAATTCCAAGAACAATTAATTAAATACTTAAAGGATTAAAATGAACGAGAGTCAAGATATTCAAATACATGAACGAATTAAAGAAATTGTTGCCAATAAAAGTATTAAAGGCGCTAGAGAATTAATTGATGAAGTACCTAATGCCGATATTGCCGCCGCTTTAGGTGAATTAACCAAAGACGAGCAATTAACTTTTTTAAGAATGCTTAAAACTCCTGACGCTGCTGAGGTTTTTTCATACCTAGAGTCAGATCAGCAAACGCAATTAGCTTTGAGTTTTAGCGAAGAATGAGGCATGAAACTACTGCAAGAGTTGCAAAGTGATGAATTAGCTGACGTTTTAGAAGAATTACCAGCCAACGTAACCAGCAAAATTATTGCTTATACACCTCAAGATAAACGTAACGAAATCAACAAATTGCTTTCATACGCAGAAGATGAAGTTGGAAGCATCATGAGTATTGATATTTCTTTTATTCAAAATACATACACATGCGAGCAAGCTTTATTCAAAATTAGACGTGATTATGCAAAAAACAAGGCAGAATTAGTGCATTATTACTATGTTGTTAGCCCTACTCAACAACTTTTAGGTGTGCTAACACTTGAAGAAATTGTTTTTGCTAAATCTAGTGACAAAATTGATGATATTTATTCACCAGTAACTTCGATTATGGCTAATGAAAAGCAAGAACAAGCTGCTAAAATTTTTAGTGAACATGATATGTCAGTGTTGCCAGTAACTAACCAAGACAACAGACTAATTGGAATGATTACTAGCGACGATGTTATTGACGTAATTCATGAAGCAGCAACTGAAGATTTATACAAAATGGCCGGAATTAACGCCAAATCTTCAGACCCAGACGATTATTTAAAAACCCCCTGATATTCACTTGTAAGAGGCAGAATTTTATGGGGAATTATGATTTTACTTTTCTCTTCAATTCTAGAAGTGAGTGGTTATTTCTTGTTCAAAGAAGTAATAAGCGATTTTAAACTTGATTTAATCTTGCCAACATTATCTTTAATTATTTCATTAATGGTGTTTGTACCTTCAATTAATACTGCTATTCGTAATGGTGTCGCACAAACCAATATTACAGTTAAACGCGCCTTAACCATGGACTTAATTGAAAACAAACACTTCAATAAAGTTTTACTTAAAGAAACACTTGTCGGCTTAGCTTTAGGTTCATGCTTAGCCTTAATTAATGTTGGCCGTTTATCGATTTTCCTTGCCGCAACTAATGATTTAGCTCAAAATTCAGCTCGTGCATGAGCTATTATATGTGGAACTTCACTGGCATTCGTGTTAGCTTTAACACTAGCTCAATTCATTTCCGCGCTAATTCCAATTATGTATTACAAACGCAAAAAAGACCCATCTAATGCTTCATTAGTATTACTGCAATCTTTTGCTGAGTTAATTTCAACATTGGTAATTTTTGCAGCTGTAATTATTTGTTTAAAAATATTTATTTAATTAACGTGCAAAGCACGTTTTTTTACACTGTAAAACGTGTTTTTTGGTCAAAATCAACACAAAAAAGACTATATTTAGGCCAAAAATATTTAAATATTAATACTCAATTTATGTTATTATAAACATATAAAAATAACATTATAGGAGAAGTATGAGGAAGAAAAAATTAGGATTTTTAACACTGGCTGCGCCAACATTTTTAGCTATGCCAATGCTGGCGGTTGCCTGCGGTCAAGAATCTGAAAAAACTAAAACAACAGACGAAAAATCAAACCAAAATCAAATCAGCATTAGTGTTGTTGAAGGAGCAAAATCAAAACAACCAAGCGAAGTTACAGCTGCTGACTTTAAAGTAACAACTACTATGCCAAATACGGAGCCAACTATTCAATCAGTTAGACCAGCTTCGCAAGTTTCCGGAGCGGTAATGGTTGAAATCAAGTTAACTAATAAAACAACAGGTGAAAGCACAGTTGAGACTAAAATGGTTGAAGGTTTTGCTAGTTCACAAACTCCAAACCCTTCAACACCAAGTCAAAAAAATTATAACGATCTAGTTAGCGTCAGTGTTGCTGACGAGCTAAAAGCTAAACGTCCTAGACAAATAAAAGTGAGCGACGTTCAAGTAAACTCGCAAGACGCTTCATTGCAAGTTAGTGTAAAATCGGTTTCACCTAATCAAGGTGTTAAAACTACTCTAAATGTTGAAGTGACAGTGGTAGATGGCAAGCAAAGCACTATCTTAATTAAGGAAATTGAAGGCTTTAAAGAAGATTATCCTAAATCTATAGATGATGCTTATACTGATTTTGGCCCAGCGGTAAAAATTGTTAAATCAATAGCTTCATCTCAATGATTTGCGAATAGCCAAAACGGAGCAACATTATATTGAGACTATGCAGATAAATCATTCTACGACAAGAAAAAAACCGCAGAAAACACTGAGCGTGTTAAATTATTCACTGTTGAGCCATATTCACCAAGTTTTGGTGTAGCACCAGTTGGCATTAAAGCTGAAGGGCAAAGTGATCAAGATGTCAACTTACAAGCTCAATTGCTAAAAGAAAATAATTCTTATGGCCTTAAATTTAGACTAGGTTTATACAACAAATCAAAGAAAACAACTAAATTCTTTGACGATGTAATTACAACACCATTACATGTATTTGCTTCAGTTTCGCAAGCCGATGTTGATGCTCAGGTTGATAAAGCAGTGCTAGATTACACTAATAAAGCTGACACATTTGATAAAGATGCTGTTCAAGCTAATGTAACACATAGCAACGTGGATCAAGGTTACATTTTTGAGATTAAAGAATTTACCCAAAATGTTGGTAGCGATTCAGTAAGTGTTAAATTTACAATTAAATACCAATTAGACACAGAATTTATTGAAAGTAAAGAAAAAACAGTTGTTATTTCAGGGTTTAAAGCCAACAATTTTGGACACCAATTTGTTAATTTAGGCGTTAAATACGAGGGTAAAGAAACAAAACACGCTTCTGCCGCGGATTCAACAATGGTGAAATTTGTTGATGAACAAAATCGTGACTTCAACTTTGCTCAAGATATTGTTAAAACTGTAACTATCAAAGCAGGCACAGTAAATGATTACAAAGGAACTTTAACTGTCACAGTATCCCTAACAAAAGAAGCAGACAGCTTCACAAAAGATTTTGAAATTAGTGGCTTTATGAAAAAACAATTTGATTTCAATAATTATGTTGATCAATTAGCTACTCCTAGTTTAGCTTCTTCAATTAATAAAACTGAAACCTACGCTGGTTCAGTTGAAAAATCAAGTATCGTACTGCCTGAGATTGATTCTAACGCAGTTTCTGCTGAAATTACTTCAGTTCACGCAAAACAAGGTGAAGATACAACACTGCAAATTAACGTTCAATTTACTGATTTAGTATCCGAACAGCCCCAAACAAAAGAAAAAGTTTATGAAATTACTGGCTTTAAAGCAAACGCTAAAAGATATTTACGTCAAGAACTTTTTGCACTAGCTGAAGGCAGACACATTTTTGTCTTTGAAGATAATGCAGAAAACCGTAAAAATTTAACTGCTTTTGCTGCTGAAGATAAAAATGTCATAACAGTGGACAAGGGCACAGTGAAATTCTATTCAACTGATAAATATAATAAATCTTATTCTAGACTAAAAACTGGGTTAACTTTATCAGAAAATGCTGTTGGTAACATGTCAACAAATGGAAAAGAAACAACGTATGCAACACTTCATTCTGCTACGCCAGGCGGCAACCCCCCTAGACAAAAAGGTATTTCACTAGTTAAAGAAGGCAATACTGTTAAAATTAAATTCCGTCTAATTCTAGAAGATGGCACCGTTGATGATGTTTTATACGAACAAGAACTATTCACAATTACTCAATAATATTTAGGAAGCCAAATGGCTTCCTTTTTTGTTCATCAATAACCAACGAATACAACCTAAGTATTTGGTATAATATTAAATATTAAAATTTAAGGAGTAGTATGCAAAAAATTTCAGTAAGAGAATTATTAGCAAATTCAGCAAGTTATAGTGAAAAAGAATTAGAGTTTGAAGCTTGAGTTGTTTCAAATAGAGGTAACAAAAAAATACGTTTTATTTCAATTAATGACGGTTCAACTGTTGAAAATTTACAAATCACCTTGAAGGGCGATAATTTTGATTTTGAACAACTAGATCAAGTGCACTTAGGCGCAGCCGTTAAAGTTAAAGGGACAATAATTTTAACGCCGCAAGCTCAGCAACCTCTAGAAATGAGTGCAAGTGAATTCACTTTGCTTCGTGATACAGATTTAGATTATCCAATTCAAAAACAAGCTATCAATGTTGAAACATTGCGTGAAATTCCACACCTAAGACACCGTACTAGCTTAATTAGAACTGTTATGTTAATTCGTTCAACACTAGCGCAACAAGTACACCAATATTTTGCCCAAAAAGGATATTTATACTTTAACGCCCCAATTATTACTTCAAATGATGGCGAGGGTGCTGGTGAAACATTTGAAATAGCTGACTCAAATTCAAAAAACCCTTTCTTTGGAGCTAACAAAAAAGCAACTCTAGGTGTTACTGGTCAATTGCACGCTGAAAGCTATGCAATCGGCTTTAAAAAAGTCTATACTTTTGCGCCAACTTTTAGAGCTGAACACTCAAACACTAAAAAACACGCAGCTGAGTTTTGAATGATTGAGCCAGAAGTAGCATTCTATGACTTAAAAGACATAATTAATTTGGCTGATGATTTCTTGAAAACAATTATTAAAAACACAATTGAATTGCATCCAAATGAATTTAAGTTTTTGGTAAACAATGTTGACAAAAACCTTTTAGACAATTTGAACAGTTTTATTAACACTAAACTAGCAATTCTAGATTATCAAGACGCACTAGTGGAACTTGACAAGGTAAAAGAACGTTTCGAAGACCAAAACATACGTTTTGGATTGGATTTTGGTACAGAACATGAAAAATACTTAGCTTCAGAAGTGGCTAAAGGTCCAGTAGCTGTAATTAATTTCCCTAAAGAATTCAAAGCTTTCTACATGCATCAAAATGAAGATGGCAAAACTGTTGCTTCATTTGATTTATTGGTGCCAGGCATTGGTGAATTAATTGGTGGTAGCCAACGTGAAGTAAACTATGACAAATTATTGCAAAGAGCAAGTGAAGTGGGCATTAGTCAAGAAGAATTGCAATGATACTTAGACTTAAGACGCTTTGGTGACTCGGGATCAAGCGGCTTTGGTGTTGGTTTTGAACGTTTAGTGATGTATGTTACTGGCGTAGACAACATTAGAGATGTAATTCCATATCCACGTACATCTGGCAACATTAAAATGTAGGAGGAAAAGTGAAATTATCAATCATTGTACCTAATATTAGTGAATATGAAGAGCTAGATTACGTTATTAACACACTAAAAAATCAAAATAATCAAGACTTTGAAGTAATTTTGGCAGTTAATAAACCAAACAAAAAAATGTATTCTCTTTTAGAAAGTGCTGTTAACTTTTTTGGATCTCGTGGCAAGCTAATAATTAACCGTAAACGCAAAAACATTCAAAGCGACATAGTGTGTGGTTTGCACTTAGTTAAAAACCACTACGTTTACGTGTTAAATCCTGATGCGGAAATTAGAAAAAACTTTGTCACAACCGTTGTCAATAAACTTGAAGACGAGCAACCTGATATTTTAGAATTTGCTCCTCAGCTTACTGGTTCAATTAAATGAAAACCTAATCCGCGTTTAAAAATTGATTATTTATACAAAATTAGCGAGCAGCCTGACCCTGTGGCTTATTCATTCCCATTCATTTTCAACAAAATTTTCAAAAAAAGCTTTGTTGAACAATTCATTAAATACAAAGTTAAAGAAATCAATGACACTAAATTTGGAACTGAATTTTTATATCACACGCTAGTTAATGCTCAAACATATGTATATTGAAACAAACATTTAGTTAAAGAAAACATTTCTTCAGCTACTTGATTTAACCCATCTAACTTTGTTTCACAATTTAAAATTGTACTTAATTACATTCAAGCAAGAGACATCAAACTTAAACACGAGCTAACCTATGCCATGCTTTATTTTCTACAAATTGTACTTGCTGGCTTTTTAAATACATGAGAGTTTTCTGTATTTAAAGTACTTAACTATATTTTCGAATCTAGAAGTAACTTTAGCGAAAAACGTGCTGAAAAATTCTTGCTAGATTTATACACATATTTAAGTAAATATCATGAAGAAAATCCTCAATTTTTCCTAACTAATCTTTATATCACTCGCCCTACGCGCGAAGCTGAATATTTAAGAACTTTACCAAGTCGTGACAAAATGTTACCTTGATATAAAAATCTATAAAAATGAATAAAATTTATCACAAAAACGCATCTTTTTGATTGCGTTTTAGCTCTAATTTAATTGACTTGTTACTTATTGCTGCAACCATAATTTTACTGTGAAAGTTTTTAACCTTGTTTAATCCTCAAATCAATGCGCTTAAATGATATTCTTTTATCATTTTAAGCTGAATCTGTGTAGTGATTTATCACTTCTTAATTCCGTGATTTTGGAATATGCGCACAATTGGCTTAATTTGCACACGCTTGCAGATTTTGGGTCAAAAAAGCTCAAAGTTTAAAACACTTTTAGGTTTAAGTTTTGCATCGGTGGGCT
Organism: Mycoplasma simbae ATCC 49888; assembly: GCF_000702705.1. Taxonomy (GTDB): domain Bacteria; phylum Bacillota_I; class Bacilli_A; order Mycoplasmatales; family Metamycoplasmataceae; genus Mycoplasmopsis; species Mycoplasmopsis simbae. Next base: position 30,843 of record NZ_JNJG01000007.1, on the reverse strand, counting down.
TTTACACCTTAGTGTGCGTTCTGTTACTCGTTTTTATTATGCCTTGACAAATTAATCATTTGCTAATTAGTCAACAAAACAACGAATACCCCCTAAATTTGAGTATTTTGGCACGTGTAATTTCGACAATAAGTTCATTTTGAGCTTTTATCAACTTGGTCAATTATGCCTTGATTTTGGGTTCAAAAAAACGTCGCGGAATATATGAACGTATGTTTAATTTCCGTGTTGTTTACCTAAAACACTTCACTTCAAGTCAGCAAATGCAAACAATTAAACTTTTACCTCATCCAGTAACCAATATTGAAATTATTTTTGAAAAGGAGAATGATGGCGAATAGAACAGATTTAATCCTCTCACAATTAAATGCTGAACAAAAAGAGGCATTATTGTACTTTGATGGACCTTTACGTATTATTGCGGGTGCAGGTTCTGGTAAAACCAGAGTTTTAACTCGTAAAGTGGCTTATTTAATTAATGAATTAGGTATTGCACCTAGTGAAATTTTGGCTCTAACCTTTACCAATAAAGCAGCCAACGAAATGACTTTGCGTATTAAACAATACACGCCATCCAATGCAGAAATAAGTCAAGTTTCTACATTTCACTCATTATGTTCACGGATTTTACGCGCTGAAGCATTCCATTTAGGTTTAAGTGCTGATTTTCAAATTATTGACGCTACTGATCAAAAAGCCATTATTAAGCGTATTTTAAACGAATTTGAAATGAATCAAGATGAAGAAGATGATTCATTGAATATAGCCGAAATTTTGAGAGTAATTTCACTTGCAAAAAATAAAAATTTAACCTCCGATGAGCTGATTCGCGAATTAAATGAAGACTCTCCTGCCTCACAAGATTCCAATATTAAAACAGCCCAAATATATGAACGTTATAATGAGTATTTACTGGAGCTAAAAAGCCTTGATTTTGATGATTTAATCATTAAAGCACACGAATTGTTCACCTCTAAACCCGAAATTGCTGCCATTTGATCAAATAAGTACTCATACATTTTAGTTGATGAGTTTCAAGATACCTCGCGTATGCAGTATGAAATTGTTAAAAAACTAACTGGCCCTAAAACACAATTAACAATTGTGGGCGATCCTGACCAAACAATTTACTCGTGAAGAGGAGCGGATGTTAATTTAATTTTGAATTTTCACCAAGACTTCCCAAACACTAAAACAATAATTTTGAACGAAAACTACCGTTCAAGTCAAAAAATATTAGACGCTGCCAACAGTTTGATTAAACACAATAAAAACCGCTTTCATAAGGATTTAGTAACTGGCAACGAAGTGGGCGAAGAAATCGAATATTCGCACGCTTTTAGCAATGAAGCCGAAGCTAGATGAGTTGTTCAAACTATTAATAAGCTAAAAAAACAAAAAATTCAACTGAAAAATATTGCAATATTCTATCGTTCAAACTATTATTCGCGTCCTTTTGAAGAAGAGTTAATTAAAGAAAATATTAATCACAAAATTTTCAATGGCCAAAAATTCTACCAACGTAAAGAAATTAAAGACTCACTTTCGTATCTACGTTTAATTTACGATGGCCTAGATTTACCTTTGCTACGTATCATTAATACCCCTTCACGTAAAATAGGTAAGCAAACTTTGCAAGTGTTACAAAAATTTGCTGAAGAAAAGAAAATGGGGCTGTGAGACTGCATTAAAACACATCTAAAAGAATTGCCAACCACTAAAGAAGTTAAGAAGAATTTGGTTGACTTAATTAACGCTGTGAACTATCACCGCCACGCATTAAAAAACAATAAAATTCACATTGTTTTAGACAAATTCTTAACAAAAATAGGCTATTTTGACTATTTAGCAAGCGATGTTGCTCTTAAAGGAACTGGCAAAGATAATGTTTATGAATTAATTCGCTCAATTCGAACCTGAGAAGAAAACAACAAAGGCAAAACACTAAAAGATTATTTAGAATTTGTTTCTTTAGCTTCTGCTGGTGATGATTTTGATAATTCAACAAACTATGTTACACTGATGACTGTTCACTCAGCCAAAGGTCTTGAATTTGATAACATCTTTTTAGTTGGTATGTCTGAGTATATATTCCCAAGCGTACACGCTTTAGGTAATCCTAACCAAGAAGCTCTTGAAGAAGAGCGTCGCCTAGCTTATGTAGGAATTACACGTGCTAAAAAACGTTTATTTATTTCTGATTCTAGAGGTTATTTGATTGGCACTGATATTCAAAAAATACCTTCTCGTTTCATCAAGGAAACTGGCATTGATGTCAACAAATACATCTTGCAAAAAGATCACTCAACTACTAATTTTGACGATATTTCGGAAAAAGAAGTTAAAGAAATAAACCGCTCAATGATACCTGGTGATATTATTTCGCATGCACACTTTGGCGAGGGTACTGTTTTAGAAGTTAGGGGCGATACAATTGTAGTTCGTTTTGCCGGCACCAGTGTAGGCCAGGAAAAAACTCTATCTAAAAACCACCCTTCAATCAGATTATTGCGTGAAGAAGGTCACTAGAATGAATTCTGAAATTGAAAAAGTATCTAGATTTACTTTTGATGCTGTGTTTTTTCTAGCTATTGGTATTTCAGCATTTTTACTGATAATTTTGCTTAGCGCTATTGGTGTTATTTTAACCAAGAATAAACGCGCCAACCACAAAGGAATAGCAGTATTTAAAATCAACGCTAAACATAAATGAGTAATGCGTTCTAGCTCTTCATCGCTAAGTAAAACTATGCGTTTTGACCTGGGCAAACAAGCATTAACTCAACAAAAATTCTACACAATTGAAGAATTTTTGTCATATTTTGATGACTCCACCGCATCTGAAATTGATAATATAATTAAAAGCAGCGTAGTTAAAAAGCGTTTTAGCTTTTCTGGAGTTTTAAAACACTCTCACAAACATCTTTTCAAGCACGAAATAACTAACAAAGTGATAGGTTTTAACCCTAGCGCTGTTGATATTAAAATAACTATAACGGGAAAAAATTATGATGAGTCTTTCTACGTTATGGTTAAATGAATTAATAAAAATGTTAGCATACGTAAAAAAAGTAAAATTACAACATTTTCAAGCATTAATGAGTTAAATTTCAATAAAAATTCTAAATTTACAGCTTTAATTTGCGTTCAACCACACGCTAGTTATACAGCAACCCAAAACAACGAAGAGTACTTAAATGACTTATTTAGTTTTTTTGATTTAGATCCTAAAAAATGAATAGCAATTCATGAAAAAGGCTTAATTTACTTGATAAACAGCAATATTTATTCAAGTTGTGGCTTAAAATTTAGATTATTAAAACTCAAAAGAACATACAAGCGAATTGAAGGCGTGGTTAATATTGTGGGTCTAGTTCAAAGTTTAGGAATAGGCTATCTTGATACTAAATCTATTATTAATAACCCTAGTTCGTTAAAACATTTTGGAATATATTTAATTGCTAATAAATTAAATAATTCATTGATTATGGGTAAAGATGTCCAAACTAATTTAGATAAAACTAAAGAAGATTTAGAAGAATTTTCAGTTAAATTAGTTGATTTTGAAGACAAGATTCATGCCGGAAACTATATCAAAGATATAGCTCCCGTTTATGAAAATGGTCAAAAAATTGATTCAATGTTTGTTTCCTTAGCGAAATTACCGGGTATAAATTTAGATGATGTTACAACCTTTTTGAAATTAAAGCAATATGAACACGATTTTGAGCTGTCATTGGCCAAATTTCATTTAAATTCAAGTGTTTTAGGTTATGAAAATATTATAAACATTGGAGAAAATACGTTTTTAAATAATGTTGAATTACTAAATAAGCAATATACAACTTATATTCTTCGTCCTAGCATTCAACACAATTTTCAAAATATTGAAAAAATATTTGACTTAAAAACTGATTTAAAATGCAAATTAGGTCTTTATATTAATTATCTTGATATTGATGTATTACACACAATAACACGTTTTGATATTGATAAATTTATAATTTCGGCATCATTATCACAAAAAATTGTTTCAAATGTTGATACGTTTTTAAAATTAGTTAATTTTGTTGCGTTCGTAAAGCAAAACCCAAATGCTATAGTAATTTGAGAAAACTTACCGCAGCAATTAAATAGTTATTATTTTGATAAATTAAATATAAAATATACATATAAAAATAGATACTTTATTGATTAGAGTATATAGAGAGGTTATATGAAAAAATTAGGAATTATTTTTGACTCTTTTGTTTGTTTAACAAAAGATGAAGCTGAGCAAAGTGGATACTACTACATTCCATTAATTGCTGAAATTGACGATAAACCATATTTAGATGGCGTTGATGTTGATCGTTACGCATTACTGGAGCAAATGGCTAAAACTGAAAATATTAAAACTTCATTGCCATATATGGCTGAAATTGAACAAGTATTTACAAAAGCGAGCCAGGAAAATGATGAAGTGATTTATTTCCCAATTTCATCTAAACTTTCATCAACATTTAGTGCTGCTCAAACAGTTGCTTCAGAATTTAAAAATATTCATTTAATTGACACTTCATTTGTTGGGGACCAATACTTAGAAGTGGTTGAATATGTTAAAAAACACTTTGCAAAGCACCAAGACATTGAGTTATTAAAACAAAAAATAGCTGAAATTGAGCAAAAATCAGTGATATTTATTTTGCCTCAAGACATTAAGTACTTGGTCAAGGGTGGCCGTGTAAGTTCGTTCAAAAAGTTTGTTTTGGGAGCTTTATCTAAAGTTAAAATTTACCCATTTATTCGTTTCGATGCAAACGGAACTTCAACTGGTGGAATGGGTAGAGGGCCTAAAGGAGCAATTAAACAAATCATTGGCAAATTAGAAGAATTCACAGGCTTAAAAATAACAGACATAGTTAAATCTTATAAACTTTTCTCTATTAACGGTATTGATAAAGAATTCAATGATTTAGCCGTTGAAGCATTCAAACAACACGGAGTTGAATTTAATAACATAAAATTCAACTCATCTGTGATTGCAATTCACACAGGTCCTCAAGCTCACGCTTACTATATAATTCCTGATCTTTCAAATTGAGAAATTTAATTTAAACACTCATTATTGAGTGTTTTTTTTATACAAAAAATGCCCGAAGGCATTATTTGTTTTTACGTAGCACAATTAAGCGCGGCAAGTCATTAACGTTTCTTAAACGTATGCTCAGTTCATTAACGACTTTTAATTGGTCTTCAATACCTAAATATGGTTGCAAATCAGGATCAAAGTGTTCATAATCAATTTTGCTTTTTAGCTCATGATAATTCATTTTGAATATTTTAGACATATCAACAGCTCTTGCTAATGTTATGCTTTTGCTTGTGCCATCACTCATCATTCCTTTTTGTTGGCTTATTTGTGCTAGATCAGCGTTGGCGATATCGTATTCGTTTCACTCCTCCTTACACATTAAAAAGAACACATATTCGTCTTGATCGGCAATGATCATAATTTTATTTGAGCTTAAGCTTTTGCCTTTAATTTTGTCAATAAATTCTTGCTTGAGTGCAAGTGGTTTTAGCACCGGAATAGATGCTAGGTTTGTTTCTATAGTTATCATTTTTTCCATGGCTTAATGATATAGATTTAAAATAGCACAAAATCATAACTTATTTCATATTTACACCGTGGGGCAAAATGACTAATTTAACTTATTTATGCACCAATTGGTAAAATTATTGATATTTACTTACGGAATTAAAAAACTTGGGCACGCCCAAGAATTTTATTTGCTTTGTTCAATTTGTGCAGCAACTTCAGCAGCAAAGTCACCTTGTTGTTTTTCAATACCTTCACCAACACCAAAACGTACAGCTTGTAGCAATGTTAAGTTGTGGTTTGCTAAGTATTTTTCAATTGAAACGCTTTCTTCCATCATGAAGCCTTGTTTAACTAGAACAACTTCACCTAATTTTTTGTTTAGTGAACCTTCAATGATAGCTTGTTGAATTTTTTCTGGTTTGTTTTCAAAGCCAGCTGGAATAACAAATTCTGCTTTAAATGTTGCTAATCTTTCCGCTGGAACTTCTTCTACGAACACAAATTCTGGTTTCATAGCAGCCATGTGCATAGCTACGTTTCTTGTTGCTTCTTCGTGTGAACCTTTAACTTTCACTAATGCAGCAATTTGGCCATTTACGTGTGCAAACGCACCAATTGATTCGCCTTCGTTAGCAACAAATCTTTCAAAACGACGAATTGATAATTTTTCACCAATTGTAGCGGTAGCATCTTCTAAAATAGATTCAACGCTTTCGCCTTTGTCTTGAACTTGTAAAAATTCTTCAACAGTTTTAGCATCTGAAGCTAAAAGAATTGATGTAAATCTTTCAACAAGTTTTTTAAAGTCATCATTTTTAGCAACAAAGTCTGTTTCTGAGTTAACTTCTAGCATTACAGCTTGGTTTTGGTTTTGAGCAATTGAAACCAAACCTTCAGCAGACACACGGCCAGCTTTTTTAGCAGCTTTAATTTTACCGTTGCTTTTTAGTCATGTAATAGCCTTTTCAACATCTCAATCTGATGCTTCTAAAGCTTTTTTAACATCGATCATACCACCACCGGTACGTTCACGAACTTCTTTAATAAGAGCTAATTGGTTAGCCATTAATTATTCTCCTTTTTCTTCTGTTTTAACAACAGTTTCAGCGTTTTCACCTTCGTTTCTTCTAACGAATGGTCTACGTTCGCTTCTTGTGAAAGTTTTAACTTCAGGTTCAAATTTAGGTAATTCTACTTCTGAATCTGGTCTGTAAGCGTATTTAGCTTGTCCACCACGTGCTGTAGCAATCGCGTCAGCTAGGATTGTAATAATCAAGTTGATGCTTTTTGCTGAGTCATCGTTAGCTGGAATACCAAAGTCAACTGCATCTGGGTTTGAGTTAGAGTCTAAAATACCAATAACTTTAACACCTTTTTTACGTGCTTCTTTAACAGCGATTTCATCTTCGTTAGGGTCAGCAACAATCATGAATGTAGGTAAACCACGAATGTTTCTGATACCGTCTAGGTTTTTGTGTAGTTTGTCTAATTCTTTTTGTTTTAATAGTTTTTCTTTTTTAACGTAGCCTTCGAAGTTGTTAGCAGCTTTTTGCTCTAATTCTTCCATTGTGCTTACTCTTTTGAAAATTGTTGATGAGTTAGTTAAAGTACCACCCAATCATCTGTCAATTACATAGAAGCTATTTGTTCTTAAAGCATTTTCTTTAATTGTTTCTTTAGCTTGTTTTTTAGTACCAACAAAAATGAATTGTGCACGAGGGTTTTTTGAAACAAATTTGTGCAACAAGTTGTAAGCGAATTCTAAACGTTGTACAGTTGTAGCTGTGTTGATGATGTGAATTCCTCTTTTTAGTTGTGGATATAGATAATCCTTCATTTTAGGGTTTCATTGGCTAGCTTTGTGACCAAAGTATGCTCCTGCTTCTAAAAGTTTGTCTTTAGAAACGATTGGAGTTTTAATTTCTTTTTCTTCAACTTTTTTAGTTGAAACTTCTTTTTTATCTGTCATTGTATTTTCCTTTAGTTTGTTATTCTTCCTAATGCTTCTAACGCCTAGCACCCTTTCTACAGGCACACCCAGGCGAATCCACAAAAGTGTGTTATTTGATATCAAATTGAATTAAAAAATTCTTTTTAATTATAAATTAAAACTCATTTTTACGCAGTAAAAACTTAAAAAATGATCCTAGATGCGTTTCATTATATAATTATTAAATACGGGGGTAACATGGATAATTTTTTTACATTTAAAAACCGTCATATTGAATTTTTAAAAATGGATAACAGCAAAGATAAAACCATTTTATTCATTCACGGATTTTCATCAGAATTTGCTTTTTTTGAGCAATTAATTGAACTTTTAAAGCCAAATTACAATATTTTTGCACTAAATATGCCATCACACGGCAATAGTGAAATAGCGCCAGAATTAATGAATATGGAATCGTTTAGAGAAATAGTTGTCGAGTTTGTGCGTTTGCAAAATCTAAATAATATAACTTTAATAGGGCACTCAATGGGTGGGGGCATAAGTTCTATAGTTGCTCCAGTTTTACAAAAGGAAAATAGACTTGATAAGGTTGTACTTTTAGGGCCAATGAATAGAACCATGCTAATGTTTTCGCATATGTGACCATTATTTTTCCCACGTTCATTTGAGCAATATATCAAATTATTGCCCGCTTTATACAAAAATACTGAAGTTTTATTGAAAAATGATGAATTTGTTGAGAACGTTAAGCAATATTATGCGTCTGAACAAGTGCAAAAAAGATTGGATGTAATTTACGAGTGAGGCTTAAGAATGCCTCAAGAAAAAAACCAAAGCATTGTTGACCAAGGTATTGAAGCAATCAATGTTCCGCTTGCATTAATTAATGGTGATAGCGATGGAATAGTTGATGTAGATGTGTGCGAACAGCACTATTTAAAACTTAATCCAGCAACTAATTGCTACGTGATTGAAAATGCAGGTCACTGCATGTGAAGTGATAATTTTGAGCAATTTAAATCAGTGTTAATTTCGTTTTTAAGTAAATAAAAAAAGCCGTTTTGGCTTTTTAATTATCAAATTTTTACACGTTTTTCAACTGGAATAAACATTTTGTCTGTTTCTTTAATGTTGAAAGCTTCAATGAATTCTTCACGGTTAGCAGCTTGAATGTTCGCTCTTAGAATTGTTGGGGCGTGTGGGTCGCTTTCCAATAATCTTTTAGCAATTTCAGGTTTGTATTTTGTTTTTCAAATTCTAGCTCAGTTAATGAAGAATTTTTTAGCATCATAATCTTTTTCTAGTTTAGCTGCTTCTAAAGCACAACTTAAACCACCAGCATCGGCAATATTTTCACTAACAGTTAAAGTACCACTGCATTTACCATTGTCAGTTTCTGCACCTTCAAATAAATCGATCATTCCTTGAGTACGTTTGCCAAATTCGGCAAAATCTTCAGGAGTTCATCACATTCTTAAGTTTCCTTTTTCGTCAAAGTTTGCACCGTTGTTGTCAAAGGCGTGGGAAATTTCGTGTGCTATAACAGCTCCAATTCCACCATAGTTTTCTGATGATGAATGTTTAATTGAATAAAAGGCACCATTTAAAATACCAGCTGGGAAAACGATGTGATTGTACATTGGGTGGTAGTAAGCATTAACTTGGTCTGGAGACATGCTTCAAAGATTTTTGTTAATTGGTTCTTTGTATTGGCTCAAGTTTTGTTTAACTACAACTTCATTAAATCTAAAAACGTTTTCAATTAGTGAATTACCTTGCACTTTTAAGTCTTTATAGTGAGGTTTAAATTCAGTTGGATAACCAATGTGAACACCTAAAGTGTCAAGTTTTAAAACAGCTTTATCAATTGTTTGTTGACTTAATCAAGTGTTTTTTTGCAATCTTTCTTTGTAGATTTGAATCATGTGTGAAACCATGGTTTCAACATTCTTTTTAGCTCTAGGAGAAAGAACTTTTTTAGCGTAGTGAGTACCCACTGGAATTGAGAAGTAGTCAAGTGCTAAAAATAGTGCTTGTTTGTTTTTGTTTGCTACTTTAGATTGGCCCGTAACAGCAAGTGTATAAGCTTGTGCTGCTGTACGTGTTTTTTGGTCTAAATATCTTGAGAATTTAATTAAAAGTTGCACTGATAATCATGCTTTTAAACGATCAAATACTCTCTCGTTTAGCAGTCTATCTAGGTTTTGAGCGAATTTATGGTCGCTAAAAACAACTTTATCTACTGGTTTAGAAACTAGTTTTGACACAATGTCTTTAATGTCAAGATTGTGTGTTAATCTAGCAATTCTATCCAATTTGTAAGGTTTGTATAACTCTGTGTATCTAACTTTTTCTAGTGAAGTTAGCGAATATCTGGCGATTAATTCGTCGTATTGCAGTGCCAATTTAACAATTGCGTTTGCTTGTTTAAAATCGTTAACATATGGTAATAATAGTTTTTTAGCCATACTTTTGAATGATTTTAAAAACTTAGCTTTAATTTCTGGGTTGTCATAGTGTGCTTTATCTGGCAAAATGTGCGGAGCAATGCCTGCATAAAGTGATTGCACGCTTGAGTCTAAAAAGTCTGTTTCTACACCAAAGTTAATTGGTAATACGTAATCTCTGTATGTAAATTCAATAAATTTGCTTTTAAAGTCGTCAAAATCTTTAAGTTGTTGGATTTCTTCAAAATATTTTGCAAGAGGTTTAGTACCTTCTTGTTCACGTTTGTCAATATCACTTGTTAATGCGTAAAATTGTGCAAAATTAATTAAGATTTGATCGTCAATTTCACCATTTTGTTCTTGTTTAAGTAATTTTTTTGCTAGTCTAGCTATTGCTTTCTCATTTTCAATGTCTAATTCGAGAAATTCACCGATTGATGAACGATCGCTGGGAATTTCAGCAGTTTTTAATCATTCGTCATTAACAGATTTGAATAAGTCATCTTTAATTTCAAATTTCATTTGGCTCTCCTTAATTAGATAATAATTTTATATATTTTTATTGAGTTATTTGAAAAGTTTTTCAAATATTTGATCATAATCTTCAACAGCGATAAAAGTAATCGCATTTCTTACTTCATCGGGAATGTCTACAAGATTTTTCTCATTAGTTTTAGGGATAAATACAGTTTTTACGCCTTTTTTAAAGGCTGCAAATGATTTTTCTTTTAATCCACCAATTTCAAGCACACGACCACGAAGCGTAATTTCACCAGTCATTGCCACATCTTGCGGTACAGGTTTATTTGCCAAGGCGGAAATTAGAGCTGTAGTAAATGTTACACCAGCACTTGGCCCATCTTTTGGTACTGCACCTTCAGGCACGTGAATGTGAACTTCATTGTTTTCAAATTCAAAGTCAATATTGAATTTTTTAGCGTTTGAACGAACAAATGAATATGCAATTGACGCAGATTCTTTCATTACGTCTTTAAGTGAACCAGTTAATTTGAAGCCTCCATTTTTGTTTGGATATGGGATTACTTCAATTTGCAATGTGCTACCACCAATTGATGTGTAAGCAAGTCCATTTACCACACCAATTTGCGGTTTGCCTATGGTTTCTACTTCAGAATATTTAGGTGTTCCAAGTAAATCAAATGCTGTTTTTTTGTCAATAATAAACTCTTTAATGTTTTCGCCAGCAACAATTTTTGTAACGATTTTACGTGCCATTTTGTCAAATTGACGTTTCAAGCCCCTTACACCAGCTTCGGTTGTGTAGTGTTTAATAATAGACTCGATTACATCGTCACTAATTTGGAATTGTTCTTTAGTTAAACCAGATTGACGTGTGGTGATGTCAATTAAGTGTTCTCTAGCGATTTTTACTTTTTCGCTAGTTGTATATGAGTGAAGCTCAATGATTTCAACACGGTCAAGCAACGGTTTAGGAATATTTTCATAGTAGTTAGCTGTGGCAATAAACATTACTTTTGATAAATCGTATTCGTGCTCTAAGTAGTTATCTTGGAATTTGGTGTTTTGTTCAGGGTCAAGCACTTCAAGCATGGCCGATGAAGGATCGCCTTTATAATCTGAACTCATTTTGTCAATTTCATCCAATAAAATTAGTGGGTTAGAAACTCCAGTTTTTTGGATCGCCTTCATAATTTTTCCAGGCATTGCTCCAACATAGGTTTTTCTGTGTCCTCTAATTTCACTTTCATCGTGCACGCCACCTAATGAAATTTTCACATAGCTTTTATTTAACGCTTCCGCAATAGCACGAGCTAGTGAAGTTTTACCAGTTCCTGGAGGCCCTACTAATGTTAAAATTGGCACATTATTGAAGTTTTTCTGTATTTTATTAGCATTTTCTTGCTCTTTGAACAAGTCCAAATCGATTTGATGGTTGTCATCATAGTCTAATAAAACGTCTTTATTAGCTAATTTTGCTTGATTTTTGTGGTTAATAATTAATGATAAGTATTCAATAATACGCTCTTTAACTTCGCCTAAACCATAGTGGTTTTTATCTAGAATTTCTCTAGCCTTTTTAATATCTAAAGTTTCTACTTCAACTTTTCTTCAAGGCAATGTTTTTAATAGATTTAAATATGCTGTTGTTATGTTTGCATCAGGTGTGCCTGACATCATAGTTTTCAGTTTATTGCTTTCGCTTTTTATTAGTTTTAGAACTGATTCAGGATAAACTTTGGATTTTTGTTTATCTTTCATATTGCGAGCAAATTCTGAATCATCTTCTTCTTCGCCATCGCCTTCTTGTAATTGTTCTTTAATAGCACGCAATTTTTCTTTAAGCAAGAATTCTCTTTGTTGTCTTTCTAGATTATCTTTAATCTTTTTGTTTAATTCATTTTCGACTAAAGCATCTGAAATTGCATCATTTGATCTTTTGGTTGAGTTAGCTTTTTTCTCTGCATCTTTTTCGGTTTTTTCAATAGCTTTTAACTCGTCTTCTTCAAAAAAGCCTTGGAAAAATTCTAATTTAGCGAACACTCTTTTTTCTACTGGAGATCAGTCCATTAGTGAGTAAAAGCCTTGAATATGTTTGATTAATTCTAGAGCTTGTTCTTTTACGCTGACAGCTTCAAAAATTGATAATTTTTCAATGCTGTTGCAGTGTGTGTAATAAATTAGTTGTGAAATTATTCTTACTAAGCTACCTTGATTAATGTCTAGTCTACCTTTTGGCGTATCTAAATGATCGTCGCCATAGTGTTCATAGTCAATTCAAGGGTTTGGAGTTTTTAAAATTTGAAGCAATTTTTCTCAAATATCATATCTAGATATTTCAGTCATTGTTTCTTCAATTTTGTTGATTAAAAGCTCAGTTTCAAGGTATTGTTCATCAGGTTCAGAATAAGGTAATTTTTCAGTTTTAACTTGTTCTATATTTTTGATGTAGCCATGAATATTTTCAGTTGAGCTTACTGAATCAATAATTTTGTGACGACCAACACCTTTAAGTGTAATTTGATATACATTTTTAGCAGTTTGTTCAACATCTAAAACTCTTGCAAATGTAACTACTTCTGAAATATCATCTAGTTTAATTCTACCCATTTGCTTAATTTTACCGTGGTAAAACTCTTCAGGCGATACAGCATAATAACCTAGCATCAAGTAGTCAGGATCTTTTTCTTTTAAGTTATCAACTTCTTCTTTGGTGCTTATAAACTCATTAACCATTTCATCGTGATATTGTTGCATTGGGTCGATACCATTATTGTAGCCACCAATTGTGTAGTATTTATCTGATAAAGCTTGTAAACGCTCTTTTGTTCAGTAGTCACCATATGGCTTGACGTAAATAGTTCTTACTTCGTTACCATATATCACGGTAGCGGGCAATTCATTATCGCCAAGTCTGACAACAAGTAATTTTTCGTTCATTCATACCTCATTTCTATGTTTATTTATATATTTTAGCAGATTAAATGTTAGAGTGCTAAAATTAAATATTTATTTTTTTGTCGCTTTGAAGAAAAAAAGGCACTAAGCCTTAATTACAAAATTGACGATTTTATTAGGAACGTAAACCTCTTTGATGATTTTGGCTTCGCTTAGTCAACTTGCAACCGCTTGTTTTGCTAAAGAAAGAACATTGTTTTGGCTATTTTGATCTTTGGCAATACTAATTTGCGCCCTTACTTTACCATTTATAGTGACTGCGTAGGTGATTTCATCTAGTTCCAATGCTTTAGTATCAATGCTAAAGTCATATAAGTTTGCTAAATTGAAAAATCTATGCGAAAGTTCTCAAGCTAAGTGCGGAATGTATGGTTCTAAAATATTAAGAATAATGTAGAAAAATTCAGTATTTAACGTGTGATTTTCAATATTTTCATATGCATTTAATGTTTCCATGCATCAAGCAATTATGGTGTTAAAGGCATAACCATTTCTGCGGTCATTAAATAATTCTTCTTGTTTTTGCAAGCCTAAATGCAGTTTTCTTCTTGCTGTTTTTTCGTCTGGACTTAAAGAGGTTAAATCTATATTTTTAAAATCAGCAACTACTTCTAGCCTTGAAGCTTTGTCAATTAATCTTTGAACAAATTTGGCGCTGCCTTCAATTCCCGAGGTTACTCATTCCAATTCTTTTTCGGGTGGGGCTGCAAAAAGAGTGAATAATCTTAGTGTATCGGCATTATATTCTTCAACCGCATCTTTGGGACTTACGGTGTTACCTTTAGATTTAGACATTTTAGATCCATCTTTAAGCACCATTCCTTGAGTTAGCAAGTTGGCAAAAGGTTCACGGAAGTCAACATAACCTAAATCTGCTAAAACTTTTGTGAAAAAGCGTGCGTATAATAGGTGTAAAATTGCGTGCTCTACTCCACCAACATATTCATCAACTTGATTTCAGTATGCTACAGATTCAGAGTCAATTGCTACTTCGCTACGTAAAACGGGTGGGACTGTATAGCGCAAAAAGTATCAACTAGACTCAAAAAAGGTATCAAAAGTATCTGTTTCTCTTTGAGCTTGCTCGCCACATGCAGGGCAAGTTGTGTTTAATCAGCTTTGATTTGTTTTTAGAGGTGAACCAAAAGTATGAAAATCAACGTCTTTTGGCAATGCAACTGGTAAATTTTCTTCTTTTTCTGGCACGATTCCACATTTTGCACAATGAATCATTGGGATTGGTGCACCTCAGTATCTTTGTCTTGAAATACCTCAATCACGCAAGTTCATTTGTTCATCATTTTGCAATTTAATATCGCTTACATTTATTGAATTTTGTTGAACATTTATTGAGTTTTTGATAGCAAATTCATTGTGAGATTTAGATTTTTCAACGTTTGCTAAAACAACTCTATCGCTAGCACCAATTGATGCAAAATCACTTACAACAACACTTAATTTTGTGTCATTAATGTAGGCCTCAACTGGCAAGTGCAAACATAATTGCTCACTAAAATCTTTTGCTTGTGCTTTAGATTGAATATTTTGAAGCACATTTTGCTCACTTGTATTTAATATATTGTTTTGAATTAGTTGTTTAACTAATGGGTGTGATGCTGAAACGGCAATAAAACTAATTTTTTCTAATGCTGAAGCATCTTTGATGAATGTTTCAAGTGCAAAAATATTTTTACCATGACTAATGATGTCAAAGGTTGCTTTGAAACCTTTTTCGAAATCAATTCAACGTCTTTGCATTGTTAAAACTTTGTCAGGTCAATGATTTTTAAGAGTGTCTAGGTCTTGTTGCAATTCTTGCGCGTAAGATTTAATTTTTAGATAGTATTGCTCCATATCTTTTTGAACAACAGGTTCATCACATCTTCAACACAAACCATCAATAACTTGCTCATTAGCTAAAACAGTTTGGTCTTTTTCGCATCAGTTTAAGGGTGAATTTTTACGATAAACTAAGCCTTTTTCTCACATTTTAATGAATAAAAGTTGTTCTCATTTGGTATATTCTTCATCGCAAGTGATTACATCATAATCTCCTCAAGCAAACGAAATACCCAACCTGCGTAATTGAGGGTTCATATTGGCTATATTTTGGTATGTTCAATCTTTTGGGTGAATATTGTGTTTTACAGCTGCGTTCTCAGCGGGTAAACCAAATGCATCTCAACCAAAAGGGTGTAAAACATTATAACCACGACGGCGGTAATATCTAGCCATAGCATCACTTATTGAATAGTTACGAACATGGCCCATGTGAATGTTGCCTGAAGGGTAGGGAAACATACTTAAAATGTATTTTTTAGGAAGAGTAAAATCATTTTTAGGCATATAGTATTTTGTTTCATCTCAGTAATTTTGTCACTTTAATTCAATATTTTTTTGATCATAATTAAACTTTGACATGATACCTCCTTTGTTAAAGTGTAGAGTTATTAGTTTTGGCTTGCTCGAAAAGTTTGGTTTTTAAGCTAAAAGCAAGCACTAAAAATAGAATAATTGAGTTAATAGAATAATTGAGTAAATTAAACACTCCAAAAACAACGCCTGCGCCTAAATAATAGTTAGGAATGAAGAAAAATAAAGGCCTAAAATTGTCATGATACATTGTGGCGATTGTTGTAAATTTTGCGTCTGGAGCAAATTTAAGCAGATAAAAAAACGCTGGCGTGGATATAAAAAGATTAATAATAATTAAGAAAGCACTAGCAATTATTGAAGCAATGGTTAAGCTAATCAATAGTTTTAAAATTTGTTTTTTGATTGATAAAGACTCATTTTTTGTATATTTTTGAATAATTTGTCGGCTCAATAAAAATACAAATATAAAGCTAGCTTGTGAAATTAAAAGCATGCCATGGCCCAACAAACCAGCTGGTTCATAACCTAAAGATGAATATGAAGGACCTAGAGCAAACAATAAAAATAATATTAGCAAGCCCCACCAAAATCCTGAAATTACAAAATTAGCTAGAATAAAAATTAAAGATAAATTAAACTTTAAAAAGCCATTAAAGGGCATAAATTGACCCATCAAATCAGCTACAATAGCTAAGGCCAAAAAAAGTCCTGTGAGCGTTATTTTTTTAATGATTTGTTTGTTTCAATACATTATTATTTTGTTCCAAAGATTCTATCTCCTGCATCCCCCAAGCCGGGAACAATGTATTTTTTATCATTTAAAATCGGGTCTAGTGAAGCTAAGAAAATATTAAAATCTTCTCCAAAATTTTGAATAACATTTTCCACACCTTCTGGTGCACCCACTAAGCAAACAAGCTGAATGTTACTAAATCCGTCTTCTTGTAATTTTTTAATAGCATCAACTGCTGATCCACCTGTGGCAAGCATTGGATCAACAACAAGTACATAGCTATCTTTTGGCACCTCTGGCATTTTATAAAAATAAGTTTCCGGTTTATGAGTTATTTCATCACGGTATAAACCAATATGACCAACTCTAGCTTTTGGTATTAATTGCAGCAGCCCCTCAGTCATTCCTAATCCAGCTCTTAAAATTGGTACAATAATCACTTCTTTATCGTATGTTGCACCAATGTATTCATTGTTCAAAGGAGTAACGATTTTTTTTGGTTTTGTTTGATATTCGCGCATAATCTCATAAACCATTAGTGAAGCTATTTCATTTAAATTTTGTCTAAAGATATGGTGATCAGCACGTTTATCACGCATATTTGTTAATTTGATTGAAATTAATGGATGTTCAATAACTTTAAGCATAATTTCCCCTTATATTATTATTTTTTTAAATAATAACACATTTCAGTGCTTATTAGTTAAATAAGGAAAAATCTTGCATATTTTAGTGATAATTTCGCAAAATAAAAACAGGTGTCCCTGTTTTTGTATTAATAATATACTTTTGCAATTGATGTTAATAATTTTTGTAACACTTGATTCATAATAAATGATGAGTATTTTTCAATTGAGCCTAATAAAGGATTCAAGAATATGTCTACGTGGCTTGACAATACATTTTTTTGCGAAGCGTTCAAATTAAATTGCTCACTTAGTTCTTGAATCATTTTTACTTTATCGTTTTGATAAACATCTGTTTTAAAAGGTGTTAAGCCGTTTAATGTCATGAACTTACGACCAAAGGTGGTATTACCAAACTTAGCAGGGTTAGGCACAACAGCAGTTTTTGTTTTATCACTTTCAAGCAAAATTCCACGATCAATTAAGCCCTGAATAGATTGACTATTATTGTTTGCACCATTAATTAAAATGTCTCAATCTATGTTTCCATAGTAATGAATAATTTTATTTAGAATAGCAGTTAATTTTTCGCTAAAACTTGCAATAATTTGTTCTTTATTTGGCAAATTACTAAATTGTTTGTTTTGATTTACTTGCGCTACAACTTGGCTAATTAAATTAGTAAATTTGTCTTTGTTTGTATTAACAACACTAAATATTGCTTGTGAATATGGTTTAAGTAAATTTGGGACCAAAACAACTTTTCCTACACCATATCCTTTACCCAATAATCAGTGACTTTCGTGATCATCTTTTTCCAATGCTTTCACCCACATGTTTCCTAGCGCTTGTTGACTAGAAGTGAAGAATTGATCAAGCATAGTACCTATAGCTTTTGTGTTTTCGTTAATGCCATAATATTTAAAATAGTACTCATTTAAAATTTCATCTTTAATTGCTTTTGATTCAAGGTATTTTTCGTTTCAGAATTTTTTGATTTCAACTTTGGCTTTTTCTTTTCTGGCTTGACGCTTGTCATTATCCGATTTGAATTGTGAAGTGATGGTGTTTAAAAAGCTATCTAAACCTGAAATGAAATCATTTTTTTGCTTGTTGCTTAGTGTTTGTGTTTCTGTGTTTATTGACGAAATATCAATATTATTAGGTTTAAGCAACACTGTCACATTCTCGCTGGCTATAGAGCTGTATTTATCGTCTTTACTTTGTAATTTAAAGATAACTTTTTTAAGATTTTGGCCAGATTCATCCACAAAATCTTCAATCGATACAACTTTAACAACCGCGTTTTGGTTGACTATTTCGCCTAAAATTTTAGTTTTATCAAATTCATCGGCAAAAAAGTAATTATCTAGCGGCATTTTTGTTTTAGCATCGCTTAAAATTGCAACTGCTGCTAATTCATCTAAACGTGTTTTTTCACCCTGAGCTTGACTTCAAAATTCATTATACTTATCACTGCTTGCAAATCCACTAATTTGACGTTGGAAAGTGTTTGAGTATTTAGTACCGTTTAAATATTTATTGACAGTAATATTAAAGGTGATTGTTCCTGCCTCGTTATCAAACGAAGCTATATCAACATTTCTTTCTTCTTCGCCAAAACCGTTATTTCTCATACGAAAGTTTTTGATTTTAAAATAAACAAAACCTTGTCAATCATCTTTTGCGTGTTCGGCGTCGTAGTGTTGTTTTTTGGCATTTCCTTGTGATGTGAATTCTACATCAAAGTTAGCCTTATCAGCAATAGCTAAGAAACTGTTTTGTAAAAATCAGCTAGATAAATCAATATTTATTGCTTTGTTTTTAGAAACAAAATTTTCTTTACCATCCAAAGTTGAAACAAAGTGGTAGTTTATGGTCAAAATGTTATGGTATTCATTTTTATCATTTATTTGTTGTTTTGTTTCTTCTATTGAATGATCATCAATAACTATGTTAGCGTTTTGGTTACTTAGAAAATCAAGTTTTAAAATCGGTTTAATATCTTTTTTTCCTAAAAAACCTTCATATTTTCGTTTTCAAGAAGAAGCATTAAATACTTGTGAATCGTTTTGGTCGACAATTTGCAATTCAAAATTATTCAAAATTGTATCTAAACGATAATGTTCGCTGTAGTATTCACTAACATTTAATGTAACGTCAATATGAGCTTTAGCTCTTTGTAAATTTGGTTTAGTCGAAGTTAAAATAACTCTTATTGTTGCATTTCCAGTTTCATCGTCTGTGGCAACAATATCTAATTCAGTTTGAGCATCGCTAAAGCTTACATTATTTTTAAGCGCAAAATCTTCTAATAAATATTGACTAGCTAAAGTATTTTCTTTTTTGTTGGCTAATTCAACTAAATTTTCACTATTTTGTCTAAGCAATTGATTTAATCTGCTTATTTCGCTTTGTTCGTGCTTTAATTGGCGCGCTGAGTTTGTTTCAAAACCACTTATTTTGGCCGATATTTTATTTGAAATTAAATTTGGGTGTTGCTTTGAACTTAATCAATAGGTAATATCAATTTCACCGTTTTCATCATTTGCTTGTATTTGCGAGTGTAATTGACATTGCTCGTTTTCAAAGTTGAAATATACACCATTTTGTGCAATAAATTCACTTGCTAATGTTGAATCTTTATTCACTTCTTTACTTTGATAATTGATTTGCTCTATCGCTTTATCTAGTAATTCTTTGATAGTTAAATAACCACCAAATTCAACATTTTTGATTTCACTTCGTAAGATTTCTTTACCATATTTATCAAAGTGAACTAAATAATATTCTACATTAATTGTGCCATCAAGATCATTTGTTATGTAGTTATTAATTCTAAATGCCACAGTAGAGTCTAAGCTTGTGTGTTTTAAGTTTTGCGATAAAACTTGACTTGCTTGCATTTGTTTTGATGGTTGATGCTCACTATCAAAAAATAATTTAACGTTATTTGCACTTAACTCAATAAATGACGAGTTAATTGCACCTTTTTGTGCTAATTTATCACTATTTGCAGGTGCAAGTTTAAACATAGGTAAAGACACTTTATTATCTTTGTTTTTTAAATCTTGTTTTTGTAGTTTTTTATTTTGGTTGCTATAGTATATAGCTGCTGAGCTAGCTGCAACTACGCTTGTTAGTGAGAGTGCGCTAGTAGCAATCAAAATAGCTTTGACTTTCATTTTCCTCCCTTTATAGTTTTTATAAATAAAAGATTGCTGCTAACAATCTTTTATCATTGACAATTATTTTAAGTTTGCATCAAAAATTGTTGCAAGTTCATAACCTGATGTTTTTAATTGCTCGATTGAACTTGTATATAGCTCAAAAACTTTCATTACTTTAGCATCAATCGCTGCGTTGATAGCTGTTTTGTTTTCTTCGTTAAATCCGTATTTTTCATCGGCAACTTTGGTTTTTAGGCTGTTTTTAAATTTGTCAATTGCGGTTGTAACTTTAGCAACTTGAGCTAAGTAACCTTCTGTACTTAAGTTTTCAAATGAAATAGCTTCAATTTCAGTTTTTAATGTATCTAAGCCAGTTGTCACAGCTGCTTTAGAGTCTGTAATTAGTTCAGAAATTTTAGCAATATCTTTAGTTGTTTCAGCAACATTTAATTGGTCAAACAACCCTCCCATAATTGCCTCAACATTAGCTTTATTTTTAGTGATTGTACCAACAAATTCAGTTTTTAGGGTGGTTAGTTTTTCTTTAGTTAGTTGAGCTTTAATGGCATCAAGACCGCTTGTAAATTTATTACCTGCAACAAATTCACTAACTTGAGTTGCTGATACCTCAGCTAACAAGTCATTAACTTGTGTTGTTACATCTGTATAAGCTGCTGTTAGTTTTTTGGTATCTTCCGCATTTAAACCTAGAGCTACAATAGCATCATCAATTGTTTTTGCAAAAGCTTGTGCAGTTTTAGTTCCAAAATCACCAAAAGCTTTTTTAACTTGAGCTTTTTTAGCTTCATCAGTAATGCCATCACCGATTGTTGCGTATTTTTCGCTCATTGATTTACTTAATTTAGTGCCTTCGCTTTCTCCTTGTACCTCAGGTTCTTTCTCACCTGTACCAGGTTTTCCAGATGTGTCGCCGCCTTGTTCTACAGGTGCAGCTTTAAATCCAGTAATTTCTTTTGTAACTTCTGCAGTTTTTTGACCATCTTTAACACTAATTACCACTACCAATGTGGTTGGCATTCCTGCTTTAACAGCTTTAGATTTGATTGCTGTTGTAAGTGTTTTATCAGTAGTTGTAATTATTAAATCAGTATCTAGAACATCTTTGGCTTCTTTAGCTGCTTTAACACCTTCTTTGGCATCGATAGCTATAAGCGTATTGTAGTCTTTTTCAACAGGTTTTTTCTCATCAACACATGATGATGACATTGCAACAGGTGTTAAAACTGATGCGCTACCAGTTAATAAAATACTTAAATATTTTCTTTTCATTAGTCTCCTTGTAATTTATTTTTCCTATGCTTAAATTATACTTTTTTATTAAATTGCGGCAAATTAGCCCATTTTTTACACACTTTTTCTTTATTTGCCCTGTTTATTGCTGTTTTGGGGTGTGCTCTAATGGCAAACTTTTACAAAAAAAAAAAAAAAATGCGCCAGCGCATTTAATTAAACTTTATTGAAATAGAATTTCTCTTCAATTAAGCTAGCTACAACATTAGTTAGTATAGTAATAACAATAGTGCACCCTAAGGCTATGGCAAAGCGAACTATCATTGAAAGTGAGCTTAATGAAGTTGTAATTACTAAAGTGTATAAACAGCTCAGTGGCACTATAAAATTAATTGATTTAAGGTTTAATTGTTTAAAGTAAATTAAAACTATTGCAACTACTATAGAAATAATAGAGATTGCAATTGGTACTCACAAAATTATATTAAAGTCAAAAAGAATTTGGTTTAAAAAATCTTTAGTACCAACAAGCCACAAAGTTGTCAAAGGTAAGATTTGAGTTAAAGCTATAAAAAAGACGGCAATTAAAGGAGCGTACTTGTTTTTACTCATATTTTGCTACTAAATTATGTAATAGGGCAACAAATTCATCCACGCTAACAGTGTGGGTTGATTCTTCGCCATATTTACGGTATGAAATGGTGTTTGTATTTGCTTCGTTAGCACCCAAAATAACTTGGAATTTAGATTTAGAAATTTGTGCTTCACGAATTTTTTTATTTAATCTTTCATCCCGATCATCTAGTTTAACTCTAAAGCCATGATTTCATAATAAATCAGTAATTTTGCGTGCATATTCTAGATTTTCCTCTAAATTAACTGGAATTACACTCACTTGTTTAGGAGCTAGTCAAAATGGCAACACACCTTTTGTTTGTTCTAGTAAAATAGCCACAAAACGTTCATAGGTTCCAATTAAACCACGGTGAATCATCACGGGACGTGCATCTGAACCGTCTTTGTCTGTATATTTAAGATCAAATTTCATTGGCTGTAAAAAGTCAAGTTGAATTGTTGCAACTGTTACTTCATGACCTAAAGCGGTATGAATTTGCACATCCATTTTAGGTCCATAAAAGGCTGCTTCACCAGGAATGGCTTCATATTTAACATGCATTGAATCAAGAGCATCTTTAAGCATTTTTTCGCTTTTGTTTCACATCGCATCATCGTTAAAATATTTTTCTTTATCGTTAGGATCACGTAATGAAAGCGAAATAAACGAAATTTGGATATTAAAAATCTTTAATGTTTCAGAGATTTGGTTGTACATTCTCACGATTTCATCAAAAATTTGATCTTCTCTTACGTATAGATGTCCTTCAGTTAAAAGCATTCCACGTACACGTTCTAGACCAGTTAGTGCGCCAGATTTTTCATAGCGATATAACTGTGATTGTTCTGAATATCTAATTGGTAAATCACGGTATGAACGTTTTTCAAGTCCATAGCAAATGTTGTGGTGTGGGCACGTCATTGGCCGTGGAATTAAACGTTCTTTTTCAATTACAATTGGAGCAAACATATCGTCTTTATAGTGAGCTAAGTGACCTGAAATTTGGTAAAGTTGTTCGTTACCAAAGTGTGGTGTTAAAACTTCAGTAAAGCCGTATTTACGGTCCATTTTTAGCACTAAATTACGGATTTCATTGTGAATGTACATTCCATCTTCTAGTCAAATAGGTAAACCTTGACCAGTCAATTGGTGCATTGCAAAAATTTTCAAGTCTTTACCAATTTTACGGTGGTCTCTTTCTTTACGATCTTGCAATAGTGCTAAATATGAATCTAACTCATCTTTAGTGCTTCAAGCTGTACCATAAATTCTAGTTAATTGGATATTATCTGAGTTACCTCTTCAATATGCACCCGCTAAAGATAAAAGTTTAAAGTGTTTGATGTGTTTAGTGCTCTCTACGTGGCCGCCAGCACATAAATCTTTAAAGACAATTTCTTTGTTTAAAGGATCTTGCAAAGCGTAGAATGTAATTGTTTCAGCTCTAGCTTTTAGCTCATCGTAAAGCTCTTTTTTGTATGGTTTATTGCTAAAATCGTATTCAGATTCGCTAATTTGAATAGTTTCAAGATTGCGTGAAGCGAATTTTTTCATTAGTTTTTCAATTTTTGCTAATTCTTGATCACTAATTGGTTGTTCAAATTCAAAGTCGTAGTAAAAACCTTCTTCTGTTGCAGGTCCAAAACCTAACTTTACATTTGGGTATAAATGTTCTACAGCCGCACCTAAAAGGTGTGAGCATGTGTGATTTAATAATTTATCTGCTTGTACTTTCATGTTTATTCCTTAAAACCCATTTTTTGTGCTAATTGAGCAACAATTGGGCCACATATTTGTTTTGCTTGTTGCATCCCTTGCTCTGTGATTTGATCAATTAATTTAGATGCACTTTGATAATTGGTTTGAATTTTGATTAATTCATATTTTACTTTTTGAGCTACTGCCATTTTAAATTCAGCATAATTGCTATCTTTAAAAATTTGCTCTGCTTGCTCAAGACTAATGTCAGCTAAAGCTGCATAAATATTTAATAAGTTCGTTACGCCAGGCTTGTTTTCACTAGCATAAACTTTGTTTTCTGAGTCAGTAACAGCCTTCATAATCTTGTTATAGGCTTGTTGAGGATCTTCCAATAAGTAGATAGTTCCCCTATCGCTTTTATCGCTTTTTGACATTTTATTTTCAGGATTGGTTAATGATTTAATGCGTGCACCTACAGGTGGAACAACACCCTTAGGCAATGTTAAACGCATTTTGTAGTTTTTATTGATGCGCTGAGCAATTGTGCGCGTTAATTCCATGTGTTGAGTTTGGTCTTCACCAATAGGCACTACATCAGCGTTGTAGATCAATATATCAGCAGCCATTAAAATTGGATACATTAACAAACCTACTGGTATTTTTTCAGTCCCATTGTCTTGTTTTTGCAATTTTTGTGCTTTATCTTTAAATTGCGTCATTCGTTGCAATTCACCTAGCGAAACTTCGGTGGTTAAAAGCCATTGAGCATAGGTGTGTTCATATAAATCGGATTGGTAAAATATTGATGCTTTATTAGGATCTAGCCCACAAGCTAAATACATAGCTACAGTTTGTTTTCTGGCATTTAAATTTTCTTTAGCGTTGACAGTTCCAGTGGTCAAGCCGTGTAAATCTGCCACAAAAAAGTAGGCCTCATAATCATCTTGCATCTTGACAAAGTTTTTCAATGCACCTATGTAATTTCCTAAAGTTAGCTCGCCAGTTGGTTTAATTCCACTAATTA
This sequence comes from Mycoplasma simbae ATCC 49888, assembly GCF_000702705.1. Lineage (GTDB taxonomy): Bacteria > Bacillota_I > Bacilli_A > Mycoplasmatales > Metamycoplasmataceae > Mycoplasmopsis > Mycoplasmopsis simbae. The sequence continues at coordinate 5,926 of NZ_JNJG01000007.1, read as the reverse complement.
ATCTAGGTTTGTTCATTTTTTCCTCCTGCATGCTAAAAATTATTTTAAATTATAATACAAAGTTAGTGTTGATATAATAAGAGCATGACAAAAAAAGATAAATTTATTTTGGCAATTTTAACTATTTTAACTTTAGGTTTTTGCTGATTACACTGACACTTGCAAAACAAAAAAACTCAAGCTATTAAACAAGGCAAAGCTAACTATAAATTGAATAATCATGAAGCTAGCTTACTGTGCGAATTATTGGGCTCAAAAGACAATATTGCTTTTGTAGAAGCTAAAGGTTCAAAATTGATTGTGCAAATCAAGGATAAAAACTCTGTGCAATTAAAACAAATTATTGCTAAAAAATTAGCCAGCGGTGCTTTTATGAATACTGATAAAGTCAGTTTAATAGTTGCCGAAAAAGCACAATCATACGCCCAAGCTTTACAACAAATAATTTAAATAAAAGTACTTAGAACATTTAAGCACAGGCTGCTTAGATGATACAGACTTGAATGCCGAAACAAAAATTTATACTGAATAATACAAAGCTAACTCCGAAGAGGCTGGCTTTTTTGTCTAATAAATATTAAAGAGTTCTACTTAAACAAGTTTATAAGCAACATAATAACTAATGTTTTTTGTTTGTTTTAGAATATTTTCATGACTAAAAATTGATTTTTTCGTAATACATTCAAAACTTTTAAAAAGTAACAATATTTATATTAAAATATTAAACGTACACCGACAAGGTTAATAAAATTGTCGTTTTTTATGGAGTTAATTATGGAAAAATTTAAGATTTTAGATTTGTTTTCGGGCGCGGGTGGTTTTTCCTATGGTCTTGACTCTCTGCCTTATTTTGAAACATTAGTTGCGGTCGATTTCGATAAACATGCTCTAGAAACATTTAAATTTAATTTCCCTAAAGCTAGATGTGTTTTGGGTGATATTTGTAAACCAGATACAAAAAAAGAACTGTTGGAAATTTCAAAAAAAATCGGTATTAATATGATAATTGGTGGGCCACCATGTCAAGGATTTAGTTTGAAAGGAAAGAATTTAGGGTTGGATGATCCAAGGAATTTTCTTTTTCTAGAGTTCCTTGATATTGTAGAAGATTTGCTTCCAAAAATTGTAATTATTGAAAACGTGAAGAATATGATTAAATCTTCCAATGGTTATTTTATTGATCAAATAATAAGTAAATTGAAAAAAAACGGATACAAATGTGATTATGGGGTGTTAAATGCACATGATTTTGGCGTCCCTCAAAACAGGGAAAGAGCCATCATAATTGCACACAAGGGTGATAAATTGATAACATTACCAAAACCTCCCAAAAATAGTTTAAAACTAACCGTCAGAGACGCTATATCGGATTTATCATATCTTAATTCTGGAGAAGGTTTATTTGTTTCTCAATATCTTTCTCAGCCTTTATCAGATTATCAAAAAAATATGCGAAAAGATTCTGTGCAATTATATAATCATATTGCAACCAGCCACTCTAAAGTGGCCATTGAAAAATTGTCTTTTATCCCACCCGAAGGAAGCAAGAAATATTTACCAAAAGAGTTTCATGGAAACCAAAAATTCGGCACAACTTGATCGAGATTGGAGTGAGATAAACCAAGTCCAACAATTGACACAAGGTTTGATACGCCATCCAACGGGAAAAATTCTCACCCTTTTTTAAATCGCTCAATAACGCCGCGAGAAGCGGCGAGAATACAAGGATTTCCCGACCGCTTTATTTTCAAAGGGCCCAAAACTTCAGTTTGTAGACAAATAGGAAACGCGGTGCCACCAGCATTATCTAGAAATATAGGAAAACACATAATTTCGGAGTTGCAAGATGATTAAAAAAATAGAGTTATACAACGATGATGCACTAAATATAATTGAAAAATTTTTAAATTCGAATTGCAAGGTAGATCACATAATAACAGATCCGCCATACAATATTTCAAAGACTAACAATTTTCACACACTTAACAACCCAAGAAAAGGTATTGATTTTGGTGTTTGAGATAATGGTGATTTTAATCTATACTCATGAATACCACCTTATTCTAAAATATTAAGATCAGGCGGCTCTATGATAATTTTTTGCTCATACAGATACATTAGCCATATTATCGAAATCCTAGAAAACAAATGCGAAGGAATTTTCGTGAAGGATGTAATTATTTGACAAAAAAACAATCCCATGCCAAGAAACACAAATAGAAGATATGTTCAAGATATGGAGTTTGCTATTTGGGCAGTAAAAGGCAAATCCAAATGAATTTTTAATAAACCGCAAAATCAACCATATGTTAGAAGTTTATTTAGGTACCCAATAGTTTCTGGCTTAGAAAAAACTGGGCATCCAACGCAAAAAAGTTTAAAACTAATGGAAGATTTAATTTCAATTCACACAAATGAGAGAGACACTATTTTAGATCCTTTTATGGGAAGTGGCACAACTGGTGTAGCGTCATTAAAAATGAAAAGAAATTTTATAGGCATCGAAATAAATTCAGATTACTTCAAAATAGCAAAAAATAGAATTTCAAGGGAACATAATGAAAGTTAGCCAATTAATAAACATGACAATAAATGAATCGGTCGCGTACATTATTGGGCTGGCATACCCATTGATTAAAATTAAAGAAATTAACGGTGTGAATTACTTAATAAGTCCTATAAATCACAATCCTAACATGATTGACAATGAATGTATAAACTCCCATTTTTTATCAGTGATTAAACTTATTAAAAATATTCCCGAAAAACCTATGATCTTATCCAATAATTCATCAGTGGCGAAAATATCAAGAAAATTAGGCTTTAGTCTTTTGTTGGTTTTAGATGTAGATATTTTATCTTTACATTCAATTCTAAACGAAATAGTTTTAAGGATAAAAAGTTCAACCACAACAGTAAAAAAATATTTTTTAATGGGTTGCTTCGATGGTCGCTCATCATACGATAAAACATTTGGTTTTTTATCTATTGATGTAGATAGAGACTATGAAAAACAAGACATAATAAATTTGATAGCTTCAGAAATTGGTATATTTATCAACCTAAACAGAAGAGATAAAGATCAAACGAAAAATGATCAGTTAAGAATAAGAAAAAAATGCCTGCCTAAATATCTTAAAGAAATTGGATTTCTGTCACTGTATAGAAAAAATATAATTGAAAAATCCCTTTATTAATAAGCGTAAGGAAGATTGTATGAAATTAATTTATAATAAAGAAACTGGAAAATACCAGTTAGGAAATAACATTTTTTCAAAAGACGAATTGATTGAATATGTTAAAGGCGGTATGCTCGAATCACTCCTAAATTTAGAGAGTGTTAATTTACAAACTATTTCGCATGATGACTCTGGTAATAGACAAACAGGTGGTCAAAATATAATATTTTATGGTGTGCCGGGTTCAGGGAAAAGCTACACTATTGATAAGCTATGTCAAGATCAAAAAGTCACAAGGGTGGTTTTCCATCCAGAATACACTAATTCAGATTTTATTGGTCAACTATTGCCCATACTAAAAATTGATGAAGCTTCAAAGCAAAAAACAATATCTTATGAATTTATTCCTGGACCCTTCACGAAAGTTATTGCAGATGCTTATAAAGACCCGTTAAATAAATATGTTTTGATTATTGAGGAAATAAACCGTGGCAATTCTCCGGCCATATTTGGCGATATTTTTCAGCTTTTGGACCGAGATCAACAAGGTAATAGCAAGTATTTCATAAATAACAGAAATATTGCCAAAATTATTTTCGGTGATGAGGATAAACCGATAAAAATACCTTCTAATCTAAGCATTTTAGGATCTATGAATACATCTGATCAAAATGTTTTTACGTTAGATACAGCGTTTCAAAGACGTTGATCGATGAAAATGATAATTAATGATATAGAAAAAGCAACTCATAAGGATATTAAGATATCAGATACAGATATAACGTGAAAAGTATTCAACAAAGTAATTAACGAATTAATATTAATTAGCAACGTAGAACTAATTTCATCAGAGGATAAAAGGTTAGGTTCCTACTTTATTAACGACTCGGATTTAGCTGATAATGATACAAATGGGCAAAAATTTTCCGAAAAAGTTATTAAATACTTATGAGATGATGCTTTTAAATTTTCGAGAGATAAATTGTTCAATACTGATTATAAAAGTCTTGATGAAATAATATTACATTTCACATCATCTAGTGGCAATGACAGACTTAATATATTTAATGAAAATATCAAAAACCATTTGCTAACTTATAGCGTAAATTAAATATTGGGAATTTAAAATGAGTAATTCTGAACAGGCTAGTGACAAATCAAACATTAATCTTTACGACTATTGTAGAAACGCAACCAACATAAATGGCGATAATTTTGTGGGCATAAAATCCGAAGTTATAAACGGCGAACGTTCAATAACTATACACTTTCCCATAGGTTATTCAATTTCAAAAGATGATGCAAACGTTCGAGATGATATATTGCTGTTGTTTTCCATACTAAAATTATACGGGGATTATGAATCGAATATCCCAAGTCAAAATTTGCATCGCGGCATCATGAGCCTTAATTTTCCAATAGATTCATATATCTATGTGCTTACAAGTTATTTAACTAACGGTATATATAAAATAAAACAAAATAAATTTATCAATGGTAAAAGCGGTATCATATCTTGAAAAAAAACTATTTCAAAATTCATTCCATTTTTAACAGAAAAAGGTTTAATATTTGATAATTATCAAGTTAAAAAAATATCATATATTGACGATTCTTTAATAACGGAAATAAATAGATATTGTGTATACGAAAGTTACTTAAAAATAGGTTGATTATATAATATGAATAGTATGCAAAAACCTATTATGACAAAAAATATTTATACTTATAAATCATATTTAAAAAGTATGATGCATTATGTATGTAATGACACTGAAATACGCTTGTTTTTAGCCATGTCGAATATATTGGAATCGCTTGATACTAACACTTTTTCTGAAGAATACTTTTACGGCACTAACAATTTTGAGTACGTATGAGAAAAATTAATAGATTCTTCATTTGGGAATGAAGATAAAAAGTATTTTTTTCCAAAAACAAAGTGAATTTTAAATACAGGGAACAATAAAGAAAATAAATACTTAGAACCTGATACGATAATGAGATACGACAAAGATATTTTCGTATTAGACGCTAAATATTACAAGTATGGTATCACAATGAATTCAAATCACTTGCCCGACTCAGCATCAATAAATAAACAAATTTCTTACGGTGAATACATTGCAACCAATATCAAATTTAAAAATGAAATTTATAGTGGTGCACGAATATACAATGCTTTTTTAATGCCGTATTCTTCATCATCTGAAGATAAATATGAGTATATAGGTGTTGCCAAATCCGATTGAAAAGATAATTTACAAGATTATCATTACATACATGCTTTTTTGATTGATATAAAACACTTGATGAGCAATTTGGCAAAGCCAAATTTTACAGAAATCAAAAATCTTTCATCTAAAATAATAAATGCTTCTAGTAATTTAAAAATATATAAATAATTGAATAGAAAAATCCAACATTAGTCGTTGGATTTCCCAAATTGTATATTCAAGTGCAACACTTAGTAATATAATACTGGTGTTGCATTTTTAATAAAAAAATGCCCTATCTACTGGTACTAGAAAGGACATAAATGAATTATAGTAAAAAATATTCTCATATTGATAAAAATCAAAGATTCTTAATCGAAAATCTTAGATATAAGAATTTTTCGATTAGAGAAATAGCTTCGATTTTACATGTTTCTCCTTCAACAATATCGAGAGAGTTAAAGAGAAATTCAGATAATAACGGTAATTATTTGTCAGATACTGCTGATATAAAAGCCAAAAACAGAGCAT
>NZ_JNJG01000006.1 GCF_000702705.1 Mycoplasma simbae ATCC 49888 | reverse complement strand
GTTTTTGGCTTTTATATCCGCGATATTTGACAAGTAATTACCATTATTATCTGAATTTCTCTTCAACTCTCTCGATATTGTTGAAGGAGAAACATGTAAAATCGAAGCTATTTCTCTAATTGAAAAATTCTTATATCTAAGATTTTCGATCAAGAATCTTTGATTTTTATCAATATGAGAATATTTTTTACTATAATTCATTTATGTCCTTTCTAGTACCAGTAGATAGGGCATTTTTTTATTAAAAATGCAACACCAGTATTATATTACTAAGTGTTGCACTTGAATATACAATTTGGGAAAACCAACTTTGAAGTTGGCTTTTTTGTTTATTTTCAAATTGAGTTTGCGTAAGTAGAGCCAAATAAATCATCTACTAGTGTATAACCAGCAGCATTTAATTCTGCTTTGGTTGTGTAAAGGCTAATTTGGTTTTCGTTAGCGTTTTTAAAATCGGCAGCTGGGTTAAATAAGTATGTATTTGCACCGTGCTTAAATTGAATTAAGTATTCTTTAGTTCCAGCTTTATCAAAGGCTAAGATTTGAATGTTGGCTGGATTAATTGAATAAAGTGCAAAGGCAACTAGTTCACTTAAACCGTATTTGCCAATACCTTTATTGTATTGAGCTACACGTTGATTAAATGTTTCTTCGTGTCTGTTGATAAATACAGTGTTAATTAGCTGAGAAGCTTTTTTAGCTTGATAATACTCGCTTGGATTAGCAGCAAAAGCATAAATTCTTTCTTTAACTGCTTCTAGCTGCTTAAAGGCTGAAGCTTTAAACATAGCGAATTTACCTGATTTATCTGTGGCGTAGTTTTGGTTAATGTATTCGTTGAATGTAGGGTTTTGTAATACGTAATAAATTGGCGCTAAAGCTGATAGAGTAGATTGTTCAGCGTCAGCTAATTTAGCAATAACCTTGTTAGCTACAGAAATAATGTTACGGTATGCTTGTTTAAAAGTTTCTAGGTTAGCTTGTTTTTTAAAGGCTTCATTAAAGAAAAGATTTGAGTATTCATTGGCAATAATTAATTCAGTGTTGACGTTGACATCGGCTGGACTAAAGGCGTTTTTAACGCTTTTAGTTGCTTGTGAGCCTTGCATGTCTTTATAGAATAATTTTTCGTCGCTAGCTTGGCTGCTATCGCCTCAAACTTTGTTTAATAAGTTGTATGCGTATGGACTTGAGCTGAATAAATATTCAACAAATAAAGCTAAAGCTTCTTTTTTAATCACGACACTTTGGCGGTTAAATTTGCCTTGGGCATCACGAGTAACAAAAGTGTTGTTGATATTTAGATTGCTAATGTTTCAAGCTTCGTTGAATTGTTCTAGCGTTAAATATCGCACAGAATTAAGGTTTTTAAAAACGTTGCTAAATACAGTTTTTACGTGAGCGTATTGCTCGGCTGGAGCGGTTTGGTAAATGTTGCTTTGGTCTAATAAAGTGATAAAGTCGTTATAAGTTTTATTATTAAAGATATTGTTGTTTGAATTTTGGAAACGTGCTTTGGCAATGATTTCATTGTCTTCGAATGGATTAACGCAGGAAAGTGTAGCAATAGGCGCTGCTAAAGTAAGCGGTGAAAGGCTGAAAAGTATTTTTTTGTTCATATTTGTCCTATAAAGTAGCGTTATAGCTTCAAGATTTAAAACCTAAAAAGCAAATTGCGATTGAAATTGTTAGTACAATACTGCTAAAAGCCAACACACCTATACCATAAGCTTTATAAGCACGGTATTCACCCATAATGCTATCTTGCACTCTTACGTTGGTGATTGTTTCAATATCGTTATTGATACGCACAATTAAGATGGCACAAATAATTGAAACAATCGCTGCGATAATACCAATCAATAATCACGTCAATGTGTATTTTTTAATATTAACTTTTTTCATATTTGGTTTCTATCCTTTAATAGTGCTTCCTTGACGACTAATCGCATTCATAATTTTCTTACGAGCAACAAAGAAGAAAATAAACATAGGTAGAATAACTAAAATTGCACCAGCCATTTTAATGTTGTAGAAAGTACGTGGGTCTTGACCAGAGTGATCCACCCCAACGTCGAATAATCACACAGACATAACTCTATAATCTGTACCAGCAATTAAAGCAGGTCATAGATATGAGTTTCATGAGGCAAGTGTGGTTAAAATGATAATGGTTAAAGTGGTAGGAGCTACCATTGGAATGGCAATTTTGAATAAATATTTAGCACCAACAGCGCCATCAACCATGGCAACTTCTTTAATTCTGTTTGGAATTGATTCAAAGGCGTTACGGTACATTAAGGCGTTAAAGATTGAAGCCACAAATGGAATTGCGATAACAAACAAGTTGTAGTTAAATAGTCCAAATGAGTCAGTGTCTTTAGGTTTAATGGCGTTATTCATTTGCACTACTATTCATTGTTGTCCTGATAATAAGGCAACTTCTGGTAGTACAAGTAGCATCATTAAAAAGCCTCAAATTAAGTCTTTACCATATCATTTTTTCAAGCTGAAGGCATAGCCTAATAGCATTGTGATAAAGATTTTAAGTACTATCGAAATTAAAACGTTAGCAAAGGTTAACACAAATGAGAATAAATATCCTCTTGATCAACCCGCGGTCCAAGGTCAAAAGGCGCTTGTTGAACCGGTTGAAGCTGATTGCAAGTTACTTCACAGCTGTCATGATGTTGGTCAAATGCCAGCTGAACCATTTTTAACTAGATCGGCTTGAGTGTTGCCCATCGATCCCATTAAAATCATATAAGCAAAAGGAATTAGTACAACCATTGCAAAAAATACTAATAAGATTAATTTTAGTAAATACTTCGTTAAAAGAGTAGCTAAAGAACTATCATGTACTTGAAGAGTAACTGAATCTCTCTTGCGTTTTAGCTTTAAATTGGCTAATTTCCGCTGAATTTTTAATTTTGTTTCAAACATCAGATTCTCCTTTGTTAATTGAAGCTAGTGCTAAAGCTCTAAAACCAGCACGAATGATGGTTGAGTATGATACCCCAATGATGAAAAGAATTATTGAAGCAGCACCGGCTAAACCGAAGTTGTTTTGTTCTTTAACGAAGTAGTAAATAAATAGCATAATGGTTGAAGCACCAGCATTAAGCGCTAGTACTGGCTTGTTTTCGAATAGAGCTAGTGGGAACACTTTAATACCATTAATAATTCCCATAGTCATAATGAAAGTGATAGTTTTATTGATTGAAGGCAAGGTAATGGTGAAGAATTGTTTAGTTCCACCTACGCCATCAATGGCGGCTGAACGGTATAGGTTTTTGTCCACTGACAGCATGGCGGTAGTGAACAATAAGATGTTGAAAGCTAGCGAGCTTCAAACACCATTAATTAGCATAACTAGCATTGATTTAAAGGCAGTTCGATCGGTTCCACCTAATCAGTCTGTATCGCCTGCAAAACCAAAGAAGCGTAGCACTTGGTTGAATTGACCATTAGTTTGGAAAATTTGCACAAAGGCTAGCGAAACAGCAACGATGTTAGTAACGTAAGGTAAAAAGAATACAGTTTGTAAAAAGCCTCTAATTCTTTTACGTATTACTGTGGCTATTAGCGAAGACACTAACAAGGAAATAATCATTGATAGTGGCAACACTAAAATACCATAAATAAACGAGTTACGTATACCGACAGCAAATTCTAATTGTTTAAATAATGAAACTACGTTGTCAAATCCTACAAATTGAGTGCTTCCAGAAGCGCTCTCAACAGTAACTGCTGAATAGATGTTTCTAATGAAAGGAACAACAGTGAAGGTGATCAGTACTGATAAAGCAGGTAAAATAAGCATCAAGGCAATTAGGAAGTTAGTACGTCTATCTACTACTGATTCACTAATTGCGTTATTTTTCTTGGCTTGACGCGCAACTGAGAAGTTGAATACAAACTTGTTATTAGTTTGTAAGCTTTTTGCACGGAAAAAGTTATTGAACATTGTATTCGATTCTTTCTTCGCTAAGTGCGTCGAAAATGTGTAATCTGTTTGTAGGAATGTTGAAGTGAATTGAATCGCCAACTTTGAAATCGTATTTATTGTTTACTAAAAAGTTTAATTTGGTGCCATCAGCTAATTTAACAATTAGTTTAGATTCTTTACCAAATTGTTCTACGGTTACAATTTCACCGTGGAATTGAGCTTGGCTTGCATCGCTAAAGATTGTATAGTCTTCAGCACGCACACCAACATTAACTTCAGCGCTATCTTTGCCTTCTAGCACAATGTTTGGAATTTTTACACCCATCACGCTTAAAGTGTTGTTTTCATATTTACCAGGTAATAGACCCATTTCAGGCATACCTAAAAAGCGTGCCACGAATTGGTTAACTGGTTTGTTGTATAACTCCATTGGAGTTCCCATTTGTTGAACTTTAGCAGTGGACATACATACAACAATATCAGAAATAGACATAGCTTCTTCCTGGTCGTGAGTAACAAACACGGTTGTAATACCTAAGCTTTGTTGAATTTCACGAATTCATTGACGTGTGTTGATACGTAATTTGGCATCAAGGTTAGATAAAGGCTCATCCATTAATAAAATTTTTGGTTTTTTAACAATCGCACGTGCAATTGACACACGTTGCTGTTGACCACCTGAAAGTCTGGTTGGTTTTTTCTGTAAAATTCCCAGAATATTTACACGTTGAGCAACTTCAAGCACGTCACGGTGCATAGCTTTAGGAATTGAAATAATATCTTTAGAAATTTCTTCAATTTGGGCTCTTTCTTCAGCACTTAAGTTGAAGTTACGAAGTTTTTTATCTTGAGTAATAACTTGTTTAAAGTTAAATTCTGCGTCTAATTCTTTTTCTAAACGATCATGTTCTTGTTGCATAATGATTGGCACAATACGCATGTTACGTTGAGCACGTTTGACTTGCTCTTTACTAATGGTTGCTAATTCTTTTTTAGCTTGAGCTAGTTCGTCTTTAAGTTGTTTAATTTTGTCCACGCTTTCAGCGTTAATTTTAATTAACTTGATTGCGTGTTTGCATACAGTTTGTTCGTGTAATAAATCACGTTCAACTTTAGCTAATTTAATTGCGTCTTCAAGTTTATAGTCCATTTTGTTTTCAGCAGCAATTAATTGAGCGTAGTGTTCGTATTTGTCGTATAGTGCGTTTAAATCAGCTAAATGTTCCTCGCCTGTTGAAGTTGGACGAGTGAATTTTAATAGTCCACTTTGTTCAATTTCGCTTATTAAAGTAGGTTCTTTAACTTCGCGTACAATCCCGTTAGCTTTTTCAATACTTTTTTCGTATTTTAAGTTAGCAACAATTTTTTTGTATTCTTGCTTTAGATCGCTAAAACGTTCTAACACATTTTTGGCTAAAATTGTTGATTTAGCTTCAAATTTGTTTAAAGCTAATTTGTAAGCACTTTGAGCGGCTGAATAAGCTTTTCTACGATGTGAGATTGCTCTTGATAAAAGTCTTTCTAACTCATCAAGTACGCCACGTGTGTTGATTACATTTTTTAAATATTCATCACGTTTTTGCTCGCTAGCACCTAATTTTGCTAAGTAAATGTTATTAATTTTAGTTTTAGCAATAAGTGCTTTAGTGATGATTCCATTTTGTCATGCAGGGTCATTTTTTAGTGGGAAAGCAATGTTTGCATACACACTCATATGCGGATAAAGTGCATAGTTTTGGAACACAAAACCGATTTTACGTTTTTGTGGAGTTAAGGCAGTCACGTTTTTGCCATAAAAACGCACTTTACCACTGCTAATGGTTAACAGACCCGAAATTGCGTTTAGGGCTGTAGTTTTACCTGAACCCGAAGGACCTAGCAATGTAACTAGTTTACCTTCAGGAATTTTAAAACTAACATCATCAACAGCTAAAGTTTCACCAAAGTCAATGTATACGTTTTTTAGCTCAATAGCAGGTAAGTCTTTGTCTTCTTTTTGTGAAGCGACTGAGTCTAAAATACGTTGGTATTCTTGGTAATCTTCTGGTGTGTATTTAGTGATTTTCTTTTTTAACAAGTTGATTAATTTATTAATTATTCTCATGTTATTCCTTTTCTATTCATAGTGGCCATCAGCTTTATATACGCGTTCGCCATAGTAGAATACATATTTAGAGTTGGTGTAAGATTCCGAATCGTAAGCTCAAAACGGCAATCATGATGAACCAATTGGTTTTTTCTGGTAAATTTTTGCAAAATCGTATGGGCTTTTACGCAATCAACCTGAACCATAAAAGCCACGTTTATTATCGTAAGCAGCTTTTAGGGCTACACCTAACATGTAGTAGGTGTAGTATTCAAGTGTGTATGGAATAGACATAGAAGCTATTAGTTTATTAGCGTCGCCAGTGTAAGGCAGTGTTCAACCAGCACGAGTAATTTCAACTCCATATGAACGCATTGGTTCATTGATTTGGCCTACATCTGTGCCTGGTTTATAGAACACATCACCAACAACACGCTTGTACGCGTCTCTGTCTCCGCTTGAAAAAACGTAAATAATTTGACGATCTTTTAGTTGTTCGCTGGCAAAATCAGAAGCTTTACGAGCTCAAAATTGCTCGTTTTCACCCGCAGGAACGCCTCCAACAGCTTTTTCAGGCGTGTCAATACCATGAATTCTTAGTCTATATGTTTGCCCCTCTTCAATACCAATTTTTGGCTTAGATTCTAGAGCAATAAATTCTACTGTGTCGCCATCAGCGTGACCACTAATTTGGGCTTTGAATACTGAGTTTTGGACAGATTTAATTTGTGGGTTTAACTCAATGTCTCAATTGGCAGTTAAATCCCGGTTATTTACACCACACGAAGCACTAACTAGTGCACTGGCAGGTGCAAGGCTAAGTGCTAGTGGCATAGATAAATGTTTAAATTTCATATTTTCCCTTTCGATGGGCCTCAATGGTAATTTAAACATTCGTGCTTGAGGCACAAATGTTTAAAAAATTAGATTAAGGTTTATTTGAAGTTTACGGTTGCAGCTTTTAGGTTGGTTGCAAGCAGTTCAAATGTTTGCTCGGTACCGTTTTCACGAATTGATTTAGATACAGTTTGGTAAGTTGAGTTGAATACTTCTCTAAATGAGTTTGATCATTTACTTGTTGGCTCTTCGTATCAAGTAACTTTTTCGTCAGCAAATAATTTGAATGCTTCATCTAGGTATTTATTTTCTTGTCTTGCTTTTTCAAGAGCATTGTCTTGAGCAAATCCTTTGTAAGGAATAATGTATGAAGCTGTTTCTGAAATGAATGCTAAGTTTGAAACTTGTTTAGTTTTTTTACCAAATTTGTAATCTCTTGGGGTTTTGTCTTTAAATACAAAGTTTAAGAATCTTAAAGTAGCTTTGTTTTGAATTTCACCGTTGTTAATTACGTATAGGTTTGGACCTTGTAAGAATGAAGTTAGCTTAGTTGAGCTTGCGTCGTATTTTTGAGGTGGAATAAAGGTGATTAATTCATCTTTTTGTAATGTATCGGCAATTGTAGGTACATTTACTTGGTATTTGCCTTCTACTTTTTCAGCTGTAGCTTTTTTGAATTTGTAAATTGCTCATTGAGCTTTTTGTTTAGGGGCGTCTTTACCTTTTTCAAATTCAGTTATCACACCTAATTTTTCAAATAATTTAGTTGCTTCTGTACCTGCGTATTCGTCAACTTTGGCCAGTAATGCTGTGTCAGCAACGTCAACTTTGATTAAGTATTGAGTTTCAGGTAAAGCCTTAAGTGTATCTACTAATGCATCGTCAGCAGCTTGTGTTTGGTAGTAGAATCTATCTTTTGTTGTTTCTGTTGATTTAATGAATTCGTTGTCAAAAGCAAATGAAAGAACTTTTTTCTCTTTTACGGTTTTTACTGTACCAACGTTTTGAACACTAATTGAGTGTTTTGGTTTTTTGCTTTTTTGGTCTAATACATCTAAGAATTCTACGTTTGGTTTAACGTTTTGAGCATCGATGTAATTGTATTTGTAACCTGCGGTTGAGCCAAAGCTTGCACCAGTTTTGTGAACTACTTGGTCAGTTGATGAGTATGAACCACCACCATAAATTTTGATAGCACCTACTGAAATAGCTTTGGTTATTAGGTTAAATACTTCTTGGTTAGCTTTGTAAGCTTCTGAGTTGGCATCTTTAATTGAGTCAAATTTAACAACAACTTTACCTTCAGCATCTGTGTCAACAGCCATTAGCATGTTTGAATCGTCACCACTTAGTTTTGAGTACACAACTGTGTTTAAAATACCAGATGGGTCGTCAATACCTAATAGTGCAACTGTTGATTTATCTTTATCTGATGAAGTTTGGAAAATTTGAATTGCATCTGTAATGAATTGAATGTATGTTTTAAATTCTGTAAATACATTTTCACCAATTGTTTTGTTAGGGTATTTATTAGCTGTAAAGATTTCATTAATTTTAGCTTGGTCTTTAGCAGCACCAAAGTAGTTTTCGCCTTTAATGATTTCAACGTCAGCATTAAAGTCTTCTGCATCAACTTTAAATTTAGTTAGTAATGATTCAGCAATTGTAAATCCATTATCTTTTAAAGTTTTTAGAACATATTTGTAAACAGGACCATTAATTCCAAATGCAACGGTTGATTTTAGGAATGGTAATGAATAATTTAAGCCTGGTTTAACACCTTGAATTTTGTCGTTAGTTGAAGCAAATCTTGTTTCAAATAAGTCTCTTGACAACGCTAAATCACCAAATGCTTTGGCGTCTGATAAGTCCACTCCTCTTTCACGCTCAACAATTTCTGAAATAGTTGAACCGTAGTTAATTGTCATGTTTGGAATGCTTTTAACATCTTTGTTTGTCAATGAGCTAAATAGGTTGTTGTGACCCGCTCCATATCCTGAACCGTTGTTTTTTAGAGAAACTCTCATGTATGTACGAACGTTTTTAACAGCTTCATCAAGTTGTATTTGAAGTTCAGCTTTTTTAGTTTTGTCTTTTTCAGCTTCTAGCTTAGTTTTTAATGCTGTAACTGCAGCTTGAGCTGCCTCTTTTTCTTGAGCTACAACTTCGTTGTATTTTTCAATAACACCTTCTAGAGCTTTAAATTGTTCCCTACCTGATGAAAATGTTACGTGGAAAAGTAACTCCTCTCTAGTATCATCAAATTCAGCAGATCCACATGATACTGCAAACATAGGTGTAGCAGCAGCAAATGTACCTGCGAATGAGCCTAATAATAATTTATTTTTTTTCATTGTTCCCTTTCGAAAAAATAATATTAAAGAATTAATATCTAATATGCTTACAAAAAATATATTCCCTACATTCTATATAAGCATAATAATTATAACATTAATACTATAATAACTGTTCATTATGGCTATATGTGGGTGGATATAGTAGTAATTTATCGGCACGGATTAATTGCATTTTATGAAAGTGAAAAACTAATTACGTAACCTCTTCAATATTTTTTTATTTATTGCCATTACTATAATTATTATTTGTTATCAATATTATTCTTTAGGTTTATTTGTTTTTATTTTTTTAGATTTTGCAATTCAATAACTTTGAGAGATGCTGTAATTTTGCTTTTGTTATAAAGGAATATAATTTAATTAAAGGGGGATAAATGAAATTAAAAAACGCTACTAAATTCATGTCTTTGGGAACAATATTTGTACCATTGACTTTGGTGTCTGCCAAATTAGAGAAAAACACTAATTATGAGAACACAATTATTGAAAAATTAGGCGAAAGCAACTATGAACTACTAAAAAAAATTTATTTACCATACTATGAAAAATTAGGATTAAAACGACACTTAAAAAATAATGAGTATTATTCCACATCATTTGATAAGGTCGGAATAATCGAGGTTGATGGAATAGATAAGGATTATTTAGTTTCTAAAAATAAAAATTTTAATATAAATATTCGTGAAAATTCAAAAAATAATTCGTGATCAAATCATGGATATGCAGTGAGTTCTATTATAGGTACGGATTTGGGGATTAATAAAGATGCAATAATTTATTATGACTATTTAAATAATGTAATTAATGGAGAATATACACACTTGTTTGAAAAAGTTAAATTCATGCATGAGAATCACGGCGTTAAATTATTCAATATGAGTTTATCACATTTTAATACGCCATACCTATACTACAAGAACGTAATATTTCCTAACGATAAGCTTGAACCAATAATACCAACAAATGATATTACATTTAATTTTGATATAGAATTTTTGAACGCAGTTCATTACTTATGTGAATTAATAATTGATTACCTTTACGTTGCAAACGAAGATTTTAATTTGTTATATAAGGAATCAGAAATCACACAACAATACAGATTAATTAATAATTACATTTATAAAAACGATATCAAAATTGTTAAAAGTTCTGGAAATTCAAATTTTGGACTCAAAGATGTAATAAAAAATGTTTCATTCTTTAAAGATAATTATTTAAATACAAGCCAATTAATTCAAGGTTTATTAAGTTTTATTAATACGTTTAATTCTATGCATGAAGACACACAAAACAGATTCTATAATGAATCATTATTTAATGAATTTGATGCAAAATTTCTTTCATTTTTATTATTGAAAAATAAATATAAAAAGGTTAGTCTTGATAAAAACAAAATATTCGCTGAAATATTTAAATTTGAGTATTTGAATAAATCATATATGAAGTGACAAAATTTAACATATTGTGAGAATTTCATTTATGTTGGAGCAGTGGATTTTGAAAATAAAGCAATGTACTTCTCATCACATAATGATTCAGAACACAATGATTTTCCATTAATATCGGCATATGGTAATTCTTTGTCAAAAGATAGCTCTAGTATCGATGCCACAAAAAAACACAAAAGTAATATTAGAAATCTTTATGCGATTAATGCAGACACATTAATTAAGGATAAAATAAATTATCTAATTCATTTCGATGGCACAAGCAAAGCTGCACCAATGATTACAGGATTATTGTCGTTGCTACAACATAATCTAAATAGAAATCTATCTATAGCCGAAGCAAAACTTTTATTAATGAGTTCTTCTACATACTCAACTAAAACAAAAAATGTCCCAAACCCAAATTCGATAGAATACCTACTTAACTCTGATGAATTATTTAACGATAATATGTCTAAAAGTAAGACAGGTTTTGGCATTCCTAAATACTTTAAAATGCATAAAATATTTAGTAATGATCAAGTTATAAACGTTAATAAGTACATTAAAAATGTTGTAGACGCATCGGAACCAGGTAGTGCATTTGCCCTAAATGAAAAAAATATTACAAATGCAGAGAATATCACAACGTCATTAATTTTGGTTAAGGATTTTCCTTTTGAACAATACGTTATTGACTACGGATTAATTGACGATGGTTTTGAGCAACTCATTTCACAGGCTATTGATTATGCTAAGACAACTAGCGATTCAAAAATGCATTTACTCCCACCAAAAGATAGAGATAATATAAAATTACATTCTAAAGTAAAATATTCCTATAATACTCATATTGATAATAGTACGTTAAATATTGTCGACACACATTCTATGTCCAGATGAAGCGATTCAAAATTAAGTGACATTGAAAGAACATATTTCAATGTCAAATCTAAAAAAAATGATGTCGCTTTATCAACCACTATACTACTAAAAGAGTTGGATTATTATTGTAATGCGTTGTGAAATTATATGCAATATACAACTGGGGATTTAGATGACTATATATGATACGGATATAGAGATAAAATTCTATCTAGAAACACAAATTCAAGCCAATACTATAAATATGTTGACCAAATTAGAAAGTTATATTTTAAATATTTATTACAACACTCAACAATGCTGGCGTTTATAGGAGTAGAATAAAATGAAATATCATTATTTAAAAATACTCCCTTTATTGCTTATTCAACCTTTAATGGCATCATGTGTTACATCAAACCAAGATAATAAACCTTGCAATACTTGCGGAAATTCTCCTTTTGACCGTTTGATGAAGAAATGAAGCTACAATTTAACTAAAAAAGAAATCGATAAATACTGAGGAAGTAATATGTTGGGTCACTATATTGTAGCCTTGCATGAGAAACATAAAGATAAAAAATTTGATCAATTACTCATAAAAATGCTGGATTCTTTATTTGGCGATAATAAGAAAGAATTACAAGATAAAAAAGTAGTATGAGGTTATTTATCATACATAGATCAATACGAACGTTTTAAAAACTTTTATGTATTTCATAACATTGATGCCCAAGTGGAAACGCCAAATTCTTCTAAAGTAGTTGAAACTACTCATTACAAATCTAATAATGCTTTAAATTTATTTAAAAATAACTCACAAAATACACAAAATTATGCAAATTATTTCAAAATACTATCAGTTTTGAACGCTTACGAAAATACATTGGGCGTTGAAACGTTTTATCCTAATCTAGTTGAAATCAAGTATAAGCTTGATCCAAGCTTGCCAATTTATTATCAAGAAACAAATACAACCACCAAAAAAGACCCCAAACAAATTCCAAAAAAATATACCAGTGATTTGTTGATGATAAAAAAATCTTGACGCAATATCCAAAATTATAAGCTTATGAGAAATAATTACTTATTTGATCATTTCGAATCTTTACGTTTTAAAGATACAGCGATAATAAAAAACAATGATAAATATTTCATTTCTATTTCCATTAATAAAAAATCACTAAACAATCTAAAGTTTGATATTGATGTATTCGATCACAATGATAAAAATTTTATTAAGCTAGACATTACTGAAAACATTACAGATTTGTCAAATTTTATTGATTTTATTAAGTATTTTGACTATAAAAACAATACACAAAGCTCAAAAGTATATTTAGATATTACTGATAAAGTCGCAGCAAAAGGAATTAATAATTTAAGCACTGTTTATATTAACGCTGTAACTCCATTTAATCGTTGAATAAATTTTGATTTAAATTTTCATTTCCAAAGTTTTCTAAAATATTTTGATTTTTATAAAAATACATTGAATATTAATACACCATTGTTAATTACTAGAGAAGGACTAGATTTTCAATGAAATAGTGAATCAGAGTTTAACTCAATAATAAGTTATATAACCGACTGGGATGATTAATTGCTATACACAATTTGAAATTAAACAAAAAGCAACGCATATTTCAATATTGCGTTGCTTTTAATTAAAATTTTTATAATGTTTTGATAAATCGTTGTATAAATTGGTTCAAATAATTTTTTCTGGATGCAACCTTGAATGAAAAGGTAATTCATGTTTAAAATTGTCATTGATGCTAATAAAAGCCTTTTTATTTAATTTATTTAGTCAAGATTTAAATTCTTTGTTTGCTTTTGACAAGTTTTTAGTTCATGCCTCTGTTTGGTCAAGCAAGCCTAATTTTTTTAAATTTAGTGAACTTTGGGGACCTATTTCGTAGATAAAATCAGTTAATTTTAGGTACGAATCGTACACTTTTTGATACTCTATATAATTAGCTGGATATATTGTGTCTATATACTGATTAATTTTGCCATCTAGCTCAAAATTTACAATATTTTGATTATATGTATTTACACGTTTTAAAGCTAAATTGGACAAAAACAACAAATATTTTTGATACAGTATATTGTATTCAATATTTAGAAAATGTGGCTGTCAATAATTTGATAAATTATTGACTTCATTTCCATACTTTTCAAGCTGTTTAGCAAGATCTATAAGATCATATTCATAGTAGCTGTTGACTTGAGCTAAATTTGCGTTTAGCTGCACTTTATCATCATTGTATATTTGTTTAATTATTTCTATTTTATTGTTTGCTTTAAAAGCATTTTCCAGTTTTTTGTCTTCTACTAATGCATTGCTAAATTCTATAAGCGTGCTTAGCTGGGAGTTAACTAGTTCAAGTCCCATGGTATTTTTATCTTCTAAAGCAAGCTTATAATAATAATTTGTCGCTGTGAATAGATTATCTAAAACATAAAAAAATAGGTGAAAATTGGTCTTAACACTTTTTAATAAACTCTTGATTTGATCTGATAATTCATCATAGTTTTGCAACTCATAACTAAATTTTTCTTGATTGAATTTTGCTTCTAACAAATTCTCAATTTTATTGAAATTTTCAGTAATTTTTGCATACATTATTGATTTTGAAGCCGCATCATTAGTGTTTTTTAAATCTCTATATAGGATCAGATCATTTAAAAAATACTCTTTAGCCAACAAGATTTTATTGATTTTGTTATCTTCAATACTAAAGTCTTTTCCTTTAGTTATTTCAAAAGTATCAATATCCAAAAACACGTTTTTGTATGATTGGTAAATACTTTCCTCATCACGTTCATCGCAACTAGTCGACAGTGTAATTAAGGGCAATAGTGCACTCGGGCTCAAAAGTTTAACGATTTTATTAATCTTCATAATTTAATTATACATATAGACTCCTAAAATAGTATATGATGAATACCTATAGATACACTAAACTAATGTATAATTAAAATTAATATGTAATTCATAATAAGGGAGGTAACATGCCATCATATACAATGTGAATAATTTTTGGTGCAGTAATTGCTATTTTAATCGCTTTTTTCATCTATTCTGCTGTCAAAGACAGTTTGAATAAGAAAAAACGCAAGCAAAAGGAAATTCAATATCGTTTAAAAAGCCAAGAAGTTAAACAGGAATTAATTATTAAATTACATCATTTGGTTGCTAAAAACGAAAAAATGTTGCAAGAATTTGAGCCAAGCATTGGTGAGTACAAAATGAAAGAAATAGTTGACAGTGCTCGTGCTTATTTATTGGCCCAACAGCAAGAATCTGACTTTAAAGAATACGTGATTAATAATCCTGATGGTCAAGAAATTATGCTTTCGTATGAAACTCTTAGAGATAAGCGTTCAACTGTATGAAAAAATGAAGCGCAAACATTAAAATTTATTGAAGATGAATACTTGCTTATTGATCAACAAAATCAAAAAGATTTAATTGATAAAGTTGTTAAAAATATTGAGGAATTTTATAAAAATGAATTGAAAAAATCTTAATTTACCTAATAAATTAACTCTGGTTAGAATTGAATTATTAGTCCCTTTTTTGTTAATAGCTTCGCTATATATTGTGCTAGATAGATTCCATGGTGATAGCTATTGATTCTATCAAATCCTATCAAGAATTTTAATTGCATCGTTGCTAGCAATTTTTATTGGAGCAATGATTACTGATTATTTTGACGGTTATTTAGCTCGCAAAAATAAAATGATTACTTCTTTTGGTAAGTTGTGAGACCCAATTGCGGACAAAATTATTACAACAGCCGCTTTAATCTTTTTATCAGTAATTAGCAAAGGTTTTGTTTCATATATAATCGTTACTTTATTTGTGGTTAGAGATTTAGTTGTTGACGGGTGCAGAGTGGTGATGAAAGAACACAAAGTTGATGTTGCTGCATCAATTTGAGGCAAAATTAAAACCTTCACCCTTTCATTAGCTTTAATTTGATTATTTATTTTAAATATTGTTTGACCTTCATTGGACTATACCTATTTATCAGTGGCTGGTTTAAGCTACAACACTACTATGTGAGGGATTTGATGACCAATCAATTTACCACTATTAGTTGCTTTAGTGTTTAGCTTATTGTCAGGTTATTTATATGTGCGTAAAACATTAAAAGCAATTCGTGTGGCTTCTGAACCAGTTGTGATCAATAAAACAAGTAAATTTAGTGCAAAAAGAACAGCAAAATCACAAAATTCTTCAGATTTAGAAGCTAAATTTAAAGACTCTGAACAAGCTGAAATAGTTGACACAAAAAACAAGGATAATTATCTACAACAAAAATAATGTGCATCAATTTAATTGCACATTATTTTTTATTATGCTAACACAGCCCACAGTAAATATGATAATGCACTAAACACTGCTAGCGTTAAAATTAAAATAGTTATAGATGCTAACACACGTTTCAAACGTGCTTTTTTGATTTTGCGTGAGTCTTTTTCTACGCTTTCACGACATTTAGCTAGCAAATAATTACGTTCATTTTGATCCAAATTGTTGATCTCTTTTGCGCTCATGTATGAAGTTAAGTGCAACTCAGTAGTTTCACTAGTTCAATTTTGATCTTTTGCGTAATTGTCATTATTTTTCAACATAACAAAATTTTACTACAAAATAAAAAATGCCCTTGGGCATTTGGTGATTTACATCTGGTGGAGATGACGGGAGTCGAACCCGCGTCCACATAACAAGACGTGGCCGCACTTTTTACAGTTTAGTTTACTTATATTAACAAAATCATAAGTAAGTAAACAAAACTATTGACTTTGTTTGTGCTTTGAGATTTAAAGCCTAATTAAGCACTAATTAAACTCGAGCCTTTAACCGCACTAGCCAACTCAAGGCAAAATTAGTAGTGCACTAGTTTTTAATTAAGCAAAAACTAGGTTTGAGTGTGCTTGTAATTGGTTTGCAATTACTAAGTCTTTTAGCTCAACTTGAGCTTGTTGTTTTTCGTTTGCGACTATAAAGCCTAGAAGTAATTATGGTCTACCACACCACTGATACGAGCACTACCCGCTACATGTCGAAACCGTTACATCCCCATGCTCTAATTATGCCACAAAAGCATAGATTTAATAATGATTGATTGGCATTAATGAATCAGCTATAATACCTATAACATCATCAATGGAAAGCGAAATATCTAATTTCCATTAAACTTGTTCTTTAAAGAAAACACATAAATATAATTGATTAATCACTGATATATGTATATTTTAGAGTAATCATTAAGGATATGTTTAGAGTGGGCAGGTAAACACAAAACATAATCTATTTACATAGTTGAAAAATTAAGTGCAAATTTCATCTTGATCATCATTATTTAAAAAACAGTTTTATCTAAAAGCTTAATTGAGTAATTTTGCTAAAATGCAACACGTTGCGTGTTGCATCAGTTTAATTGTGTTACGCAGGAATAACTAAACTTTTTTTATAATAGAAAAATTCATTCAGTGGTTCTGCAATAATTTTGTCCAAGGAATGAATAAAATTATCGCTCGAGTATACAAAAGTATCGTAATTATTATCGTTTGAAAAAGATTCAAATTTTAGATTCAGATTCGATAAATAATTTGGTTCAAGTGTTTGAAACATATCAAGGGAATCAATAATGTATACATTTTTTTTACCATTCAGATTATTGGCATCTATAATCGAGCTTAAATCAATATTTATATTGTTTGTCTTTTCATTATTAATTTCTGCTGTTCTAAATTCAGCAAATTGATCAAAACTCAATATTTTAGGTAGATAAATGAATGAAATATATGTATAAACCATGTTATTTTGATCATCATTTATTGTTTGGGTTTTGATATGTATATTGTTTAAATCATATATTGAATTTATTTTCGCATTCAGTAAAACTGTGTTTTTGCCATTCTTGTTTTCATTTGCAATAACAGGATTAAGTACTGAAAAAGATCGTAAATCGAAGCAAAATTCATTAGCACCAAAATTTTTATTTTTTTGTTTATATTTATTGAATGAGTAATTTAATTGCTCGCTCACGTGATTTGAATTAACATAATTTTCATAGCCATTGTAAGTATCTAAACCCAACAAATTATAGAGTTGATAATAAGACTCATTCATTAGATTGTTACGTTTAAACATTAATTTTATTTTTGAATTGACACTGTATATGTAACTATCTCTTTCACTTGAGTAGGGACCATGGCCAAGCTCAGAAGTCATTTTTTGTTTAACTAGTTTTAATTCTTCGTAAAGGTCAAATTTTTTTGTTTTTTGCGACGCAGAAACCCCTTGATTATTTTTGGTGCTCATATTAACCATTGGTATGAGTTGGGAATAATTGAATTGAGAATAATATTGATGTAAGCGTAAAAATGATAGGTATTCATTTTCAATATTTTCTAGTTGCTGATTTTTTGAGTATGAATTCGAACTAATTTTTTCTAAAAAATCTTTTAAATGATCCACATAATTGCTACTATCATTGAGCTGTGTAAATGCATAAATTTGTTTGTAGTAATAACCACTCAAAACTTTGCTTAGATTATGCTCATTTATATTGATTTTTAACTTATTGTAAACTATTCCAGTGAATTTTGATTGGTTTGATTTGGTTGTATTGACACACGATACAACACAAAAAGATGTTGGGATCAGCGATAACGCTAATATTTTTTTAATTATATTCATAATTAAGTTACCATTTCTTTCTTGTAGCTGTTAAATTACCAGTTTGTAAATATTTAAATCAAAATTCTCAACTGTTTTGGCTTAGATGGTTTAAATCTCAATTCGATGGTTGAATCAATAACATTTTATGTGGATTATATTCCTGAACCATAGTTCTATAGCCGTTATAAAGTTTTTCTTCGTTATTGTTCAAGTGCACATATCGATAATTGTTCTTAAACACATTAACAGTATTAATTTCAATGGATTTTATTGATTTTTCGCTAATTTTAAGGTTATTTTGACGCAAGAAGTTGCTTAAATTTACGTTTAGATCCATGACTTTTTGATTTTTCGATTTTACTAAAAGCTTATATTTTTGGTATTCAATTACATTTGGTTTATATAAGAGATTTAATTTTATATGATAAGTGTTATCTGGCAGCGTGGCGTAGCTAGCTTTAATATAAATGTCGTCACAGTCAAAAATCTGTGAAAGTTTGAAATTTAATATTAATGGATCGGTATTTCCTTCCCCTTTTTTCAAAGATAATTTTTGGATACTAAATACATTATTTAAAAATAATCTATCATTATATATAAAACGGGAATTAAATATAGCATTATTATTTTTGTTTAATTGATATGCGTAAATACTATCCTTGTTTCCTACTCGAAACACGGCGTTTTGACTATATGAATCAAATGCAATTATGTTATTTTTAGCATTTAATCTATACTTATCAGTTAGTGCAGTTCACAAATCAGCATTTTTATTTTTTTTAATTACATCCATATAGCTTTTTAATGCAAATTCATCACCAATAGTGAATAAATTCTCTAGGTTAGAATTTATTTCAACAAAGTTACTCAATCTTTCACCTTTGTATAAATTTAATGGACTATGATTATTAGCTAAGTATATTAAAGATAAATATTCACCTTCTATATTATCCTGGGTAAAATCATTCTTAAAATTTGCAAGACTAGCAATGAAATTATTCAATTTGGTTTGCAAATTACCGTCTATTCATGTATCTTTTTGCAAAAGCTTGCTCAGCATTGATTTATACTCGTTAGCATGCTGTTTAAATACTCTATCAAGCGTATTCTCGCTTAATTTAACACCTAGTTTTGATTCTATTAGAGATTCTGGTTGCGTTTGCCGAGTAGAACATGAAGAAGCGATTGGTAAAACCAAAAATGGCATAATATAAAAGAGTGCTCTAGTTTTTTTCATATATTCCCCCACGCATAATAAGAAAAAAATATTTTTATTCATCTAAATTATATTCTTTTTGCGAAACGAATCATTTATATACTTTTAAAGGTTATTTCATCAACGTATAATGTAAATTCAAGAGTTAGTAAATTTCCCAATACTATTTAACTATTGATATATTTTGATCAGTTAACATCTTGTCAAGTAATATGTTTGGGCTTTTTATGTACCCTCAAGTTTACGCTGCTGAAGGGAGATTGAAGTAAGGATAACATCAAAAATACTCCTTATTTTTTATTGCTCTGAAATATTTTTGGGAAATGTTGTGCTTAACTTTTCAATATTTTTTTCAATTTATATAAACTTGAGTATTCACTTGTCGATTTTGAATTAAATTGTTTCTAAAATCTGTAAAATTACGTAAATAGTGCAAAAATTTTGAAATGACGATTTCAGACAGGAGACAACCTCTGTGTTCGTTGATTGTATATATATTTGTTATTTTCTTCAATATATAAGCATTTCGCAAGTATATTTCAGTGTTGTGATTTATCATTTAATACAACGGCAAGGTCACCTTTGTTTATTACATATCGTTGAGTTATAAAGTTTAAATTAATTCTAATATTTTGATCGTTATACGTTGCACTGTTTGTGTAACTCTCAATGTTTGTAACATTATACAATCCATTTTATTGAAGTGATTTTTTAAAGACCTTCATCCGAATGTATATACTACTTCATAATAGAAATCACTTTTTTCATGTGTTTGTATACATTGATACAATTTGAATCGCTATTAATTTAATTTTAAATAAAAAATACCTCAGCAATTTGCCAAGCTGTTACAATCATAAAAAATGTTATTTTTTTGTGTTCATGTTTAGCTGGTTAAGGTTAACAAAAATTAACACCCTATAAGATGTTAATTTGTGCGTACTACTCATTTGCATTATTAGTGTTTGTAGTTTCTGAGTTTTGGTTTTTCTTAGCCTCTGCTTCAAATGATGCTATTTCAACATCTAAAACGTTTAAGAATAATTTGAATTTGTTTGACAATTCGGTTTTGTCTCTAAAGGTGAATAAGTCACCAAAATATAATAAGCTTGGGATTGGTACGTATGCTTTTTCTTTATTTTTAACTGATTCTGCCACAACTTGTTTTAGAAATGTTGTCATAAATCTATAACGTGTAAAAGCTTGTTCACGGTGGTTAGGTGTTTGTTCAAAGTAAGCTTTATATTGTTCCATGTATGGGCCATTATTTATGTTATAGTTTCATAATCTAAATAGTTCAATAATTAAATCAAAATATTTATCAACTTCTTGTTCATTTTTAGCTAAAAACATTTTAATAATGAAATTATCTAATCCTACACGCTGCGGTGTTTCGCTACCACTAGAAAGATTGTCTAGATTGCCGTCTCATAAAAATACATCTATGTTCAATGTTGATTCTGTTGATGCATTTCTTTTGTCTTGTAACAAAATGTTAGTATTGCCAAAAACATCAATACGCTTAGTTTGCTCAGAAGTTTGTGGATATTTTAGAATGCTAAAAATCTCATTTTTTTTCGCAATCATTTTCTTAAATGTTGCACTATTTTTAAATGTCTCTACGTTTTTGTATCTTTCAAAGAATGTGTTTATTTCATCCTTATCAGTTGAATATGTTTCTACATAAGCTGCAACAAGTTCAAAGAAATCAAAATCTTCAGAGCTTTCTTTGTTATCTGTTTCGCCAACATTTAATTTTTTCGTTTGATTATTATCTTTGTCTTGTTTAATTTGTTTTTTAATTTCTTTTTTAAGCTCAGCGATTTCAGCAATTTTTGTTTTAACCACGCCTAACTCATCTGTATTTGAAACATCTTGAATATGTTGGAAAGCACTGAATTTAAGACTAAAATCGTTTACAACAACGGGATTAATTTCTGTTTTTAAATAATCTTTTTTACTTTTGTCTAGGTCTTTTAACTGATTAAGTAATTGTTGTGATTTATTTGTATCTCTTTTATTTAATTCAATGTTAAGTTCGTTTAATTTTGCTTGTTTTGTTGCGTCATTAAAGAAAATTGAATCATTTAGAACTTTTTTAAACTCGCTTTGAATTGCTTTTAATTCCTGACTTAGTTCAGTAGGCTCGTTTGTGTTTTGTTTACGATTATCATTATTCCCATTACCGTTTTGACCACCTGGATTTGGGGTTGGTTCAGGTTGTGGGTTTGGTTGAGGTGTAGGTGCTGGTGAAGGTTCAGGTTGTGGGTTTGGTTGAGGTGTAGGTGCTGGTGCTGGGTCAGGTTTTGGCTGTGGGTTTGGTTTTGGTTCGCTTGGTTTAATCGGTTTATTTTGTGTGCCACCATTTTGTTCATTTGAATTACAACTTGCAGCCAATGAAACTATTGGCAACGCTGTTGATGTTAAAAGAGAAAGTATAAGTTTTTTCATTTCAACCTCCTTAAAATTATTTTTAATGCTAAATAATATTACTCTTATTTAGCTAAAACACAAATATTTTTTATAAAGATGTGACGAAAATACACAAAAAATAGCCATATATGGCTATTTGTTGACTTTGTTTTTAAATGAAGATATGAATTCTTTTCAACGGTTTGATTTTTGAATTTTGAATACTCATTTGCCATTTATACGATTGAAATACACTTTGTCTTGCAACATTCAAATCATGGAAGCGATAGTTGCTAGCACTCAACCTGCAAAAGTTCATGATAATAAATTGTATGGTCAATGCGACAATGGCCCAAATACATCTTTTTGTGTGTTAACTTCATCTTTGCCAAGGAAGAAGTAATTTGTTTTTCAATTGTCTGGAGCATACACGAATGTAACTCAGTTGACAAAAAACATAACTATAGCTATCAATGTGAAAAAGATCAATGTTATTAATAAGTCTTTTGCTCTAAATTGAATTTTGCGCACTATAAATAAAGCTGCTATACCCAATAATAAGAAGGTATGAATCAAGATATAATCATAAAAATAAATTGAATCTAAACCTACTCTATACGCTCCGCTAGCGCTTACGCCAGCAAAACTTAAATCAGGTTTGACTAAGGCGACAATAGCTCCTAGCATACCGATAGCGCCAAAGTATTTAACTAGTTGAGGCGCATCAAAAATTAATGATAAAGCAGTAAATACAAGCATTAATCTACACAAGTGAAAAGGTAAAATTTCTCACTCGCTAGGATAGCGACCTATTGATAAAACTAAGCTTCGCAAAATCATGAACAAAATAATTATTGAGCCAATTAAACGGAACAATCCTTTTTGCTTAAAAACACGTAAATGTGTTTTTTTAGAGTTGAATCAATTGCGAATAACATGTTTAAAAAATCACATTAAAATTAAAGCTACAAAGGCTAAGGCGACACAACCAATATAAAAACCTAAACTTACACCTTCAAAGTAAAATAACTTATCTTCACCTTGTCAGCGAAAAAACTCATGAAATCTAGAACGAGCCATTGCCAAAACCTAACTTTGTTAAATCAGAAAGATTGCCTGATTTAACTTTTTTAGCCATTTCAGACATGTTTTTTGACATGGCTTCAAAATCATTTACTAAACGGTTAAATTCAAAAGCGCTTCGTCCTGAACCTTTAATGATTCTTGCCTTACGGCTTGCTTGTTTAAGTAGTTTAGGATTTTGACGTTCTTTTTTAGTCATTGATGAAATTAAAATTTCATATGAAGCCATTTTATCTTCTGCTTCTTGAATTTTCTCATCGCTGATTTTGTTGGCTAAACCTGGCACCATTTTTAAAATCGATTTCATTTTACCTAGTTTTTTCATTTGAGCTAAATTGCTCATTAAATCATCAAGGGTGAAATTACCTTTTAAGATTTTAGCTACCATATTGTTAGCTTCATTTGGATCATAAATTTCTTCGGCTTTTTCAATTAAACTTAATACATCTCCCATACCCAAGATTCTATCTGCCATACGATCTGGATAAAATAAGTCCAGATTTGAAATTTTTTCACCAGTACCAATGAATTTAATTGGTAGGCCCAACACCTTGGTAAGACTTAAGGCAGCTCCACCACGTGCATCTGAGTCAAGTTTGGTAATGACGCTGGCGGTTAAGCTTAATTTTTCATTAAATGTGGTAGCAACATTAATAATGTCTTGACCACTCAATGCGTCGGCGACAAAAAAGATTTCTTCAGGGTGAGCAATCGCTTTTAAGTCTTGCAACTCTTGCATTAAAGCTTCATCAATTGACAAACGACCGGCGGTATCAATAATTATTAAATCATTTTTGTTGTCTTGAGCATAAACAAAAGCTTGCTTAACAATTTCTTGAGCGCTTGTATCAATACCTTTTTCAAAAAAGTCCACTTGAATGCTTTTGGCTAATGTTACTAATTGCTGCACAGCAGCTGGACGATAAATATCGGCAGCTACAAGTAAAGGTTTATTAACAAAATTTTTCTTTCTAAAATAATATGCCAATTTAGCTGCGGCAGTAGTTTTACCAGAACCTTGCAAACCTGTCATCATGATTATGTAAGGACGTTTGTTAATTTTAATTTCTTGTACTTGTCCACCTAATATTTCTTGTAATTCAGAATGCACAATTTTAATCATTTGTTGCGAAGCGTTAAGCGAACCCACCAAACGTGATTCAAGTGCTTTTTCTTTTACATTTTTAACAAAATCTTTAACCACTTTTAAGTTAACGTCAGCTTCTAAAAGTGCCATTTTAATTTCACGTGTAACTTCTAGAATATCTTCTTCATTAACCATTGTTTTTTTATTCATTTTTTGAATAGATTTTTGAATTTTGTTCTCTAAAAAATTAAACATTTGCATTCTCCTTTACAACGATTGTGTATAAATTTCCTACTTCTTTAAAGCCTATTTTTCTATAAACTGAGCCAGCTTTGGGGTTATGATAAAACAAGCATGGTGTTTTTTGACGTTCAATTAGTCAATTAGATAACGCAGTTACGACTTTGGATGCTAAACCTTGCTTTCTGTGCGTATCTAGCGTATACACTCCACCAATAATCGACACTTCTCCAGCATCTACTGCCACGGTAGCACAGCTAATTACTTCATCATTTTGTTTGATAATAAAAGGGTTTAAAACATTTGAATCAAAGCTATTTGTGTATATATTAAGTTCATAATCAAAATCTTTGCTAAAACCACTAAATTCAGCAATTTTTAATCTTGACTTAACTATTGATTCTAAATCTTCTTTAGAAGCTTTGATTACTTCAGATATATCTACTGTCTCGTTTTTTTGATCTAAACGAGCTAAATATTGTTTATGAATTTCATAGATATTGCTATCTTGAAATTTATCAGCTCAAAAACTAAACATTTTGTCTGAAAGGTTAATATTTTTTAAATTATTTTCGATGATTAAAGATCTAATTTCATCTCAGGTTAAGTTTTTGTGTGGATCAAAAAAGAGCAATGTAGTGCCAAAAATGATCAAAACTGATTGAATTTGATCATTATTTTTTTTAATTAGAGTAGTATGGATATTTGAGTGTAAACCAAAATTATCAATGTCGCCAATAAAGAAAAAATTATTATCTTTATCTAAATTCAAAAATTCTTTAATCGTTAAAACTTCACTTAGATTTGCTTTTTGTATCATTATTCCCCATTATTTCAATAAAAAAGATACCTTATGCAAGGTTATTACAAAATTGGCAAATTAAAGTTTGCCAATTTCTTCATCCAAAATTGCTTTTAGTGCTTTTAATTCATCTACAGTTAAAGTAATACCTTTACTTGAACGAGCATGATCTTCACTTCAGTCTCTAATATCATATTTTGCCTCACCATTGTTTCATGACACTAAGTTTAATTCCTTAGTATAACCACTGCTAGTTTCAGCAATTTTGCCAATGTGGCGTACAATTTTGTTTGTGATTTCTGGTTTTTTAAATGCCATTATGCCCCCAACTCTATTTAATTAATATTAATATTATATATATCATATTCTAATAAGAAAACAAAAAGCGTCCAGGACGGTAAATTATTGCTTTTTGAATTTTAATTTTTCATATGCACACATGGCGATCATTGCACCATTATCTGTTGCGTATTTTAAATTGGGAACAATGGCTTTAGGACTTAGTGCAAGAAATTGCTTACGCAATTCGCTGTTTGCGCTAACGCCACCTGCTAACACGAGCGAGTTAACTTTAAATTCTTCCAATGCAAGCTTAGTTTTTTGAATTAAATATTTAATTGCTGTGTGTTCAAAGCTAGCTGCTACTTTATGCTTGTCAATTGCTTCACCCTTCATTGTTTGCGTGTTGTAGTAGTTAAGGACTTGTGATTTTAAACCACTAAAGCTAAAATCATATTTGTTTTCAGTGTGGGGAAGAGTGAATTTAATATATTCACCTTCATATTTTTGGAAAATTTTGTCAATTATTGGCCCACCTGGAAAACCTAGTCCTAGTTTGGAGCTTACTTTATCAAATGCTTCACCGACAGCGTCATCAAGAGTTTCACCTATAATACTCATTTTATAGGGGTTTTCGACGTACATTAATTGTGTGTGCCCGCCAGAAACTAGTAAACATAAAGATGGATATTCTATTTTTTGCTCAATAGCATTTGAGAAAAAATGTCCCTCTAAATGATTGATTGGCATAATTGATTTATTTAAACTAAGCGCAAGTGCATGAGCAAATAAATAGCCAATTTGCAGTGTGCCAATAAGACCAGGTTTTTCAGTATATGCAATGTAATCGATTGTGCTCAAATCATATTTATTCATGAAAATTTGTTGAATTAAACTGATATTTTGTACATGCATACGCGAACTTAATTCTGGTATTGTGCCACCAAATTCCTTGAAAACATCTATTTGACTAATTGTTTGCAGCTCAATAACTTTGCCATCTTCGAGTAAAGCTATTGAAGTATCATCATGGCTGGTTTCGATTCCTAGTATTTTCATTATTTTTTTTCTCCAATTTGTGGGGCTTTAATGTAATAAGGGCTTATTTGCATCAGATTATCATGCTGTTTGAATAAAGGCGCAAACTTTGCAAAATTGTTCAGCAAATCATCATAATTTATTATGTCAAAATTTGCACTTTCATTGGTCAATACTTTTACTTTTTCAATCGTAAATTCAGTGTTTTCGTCGCATCAATAGTAGTGTTTATTGCCGCTTGCATTAATTCTAAACTCATTTTTATTAGGGTATTGGTGTTTTAATATTTGCATAGAACTTATTGTTTTAATACTTGGTTGATTTAGTAAAGCAATGGTGCGTAAAAATACCAGTGAAATTCTTACGCCTGTAAACATGCCAGGTCCTAAATTTGTGTAAAATTCATTAAATTGATTGATATTTATATTTAAATCTTTACAAATTTTTTCAGTATATCCTACTATCAAAGGGACTTTTTTAGCTTCTTTAACAATATAACTTGCTAACTTATTGTAGTTATCATCAAAGGCGGCAATAACAAAGTATTCGTTACTAGTATCCAGGAATAATTTCATTACTTAACCTCGCTTATTGTAAATATATGGTTATTTTGCTCATCAAAACTGATTCTAATGTCCAAGTAATTTGTGTATGAATGATAAATGTTGTCAGATCATTCAATAGCTACAATATTGTCTTGATAATAGTCTTCAAACTCGCTTAAATCTTCATTTAAATTATAGGCATCAATATGAATTAAGCCATCATAATCCTTCATGTAATTAAACGTTGGAGAAGTTATATTTTCGTTTATACCGATTAATTTAGCTAAAGATTTAATTAATGTAGTTTTACCAGCTCCTAAATCGCCATTTAGTAAAATAATTTTTGATTGAGTGAGATTATCTAGCACGTATTGAGCAACATTTGCAATATTTTCGCCTGGTTTTGTGATGAATTTTTTGGTCATAATATTCCTTATTGATATATAGCAATTTATAAAGGAATTTTACCATTTTTATCAATAAGTGCTTGCTTATTGTTTGTGTGTTTGAGTATTTAAAAGTAAACTGAAATAAAAAAAAGATAAGGCAAAGCCTTATCTAATTTGATTCAATTATTATTTAATAATTTTTGTAACGTTACCGTAACCTACAGTGTGTCCACCTTCACGGATTGAGAATTTTGTTCCTTCTTCAACCGCGATTGGAGCGATTAGTTTAACTTTTAGTTCAACGTTTTCACCTGGTGTAACCATTTCACGTCCAGCTTCAAATTCAACACCACCTGTAACGTCTGTTGTACGGAAGTAGAATTGAGGTTTGTAGTTTTTGAAGAATGGTGTGTGACGTCCACCTTCGTCTTTTGTTAGCACGTAGATTTGTGCTGAGAATTCTGTGTGAGGAACGATTGAACCTGGTTTAGCTAGAACTTGTCCACGTTCAATAGCTGATCTTTCAACACCACGTAGTAATAGACCTGCGTTGTCACCAGCTTGAACTTCTTTTAGGTTCTTTCTAAACATTTCCATACCTGTAACAACTGTTTTTTTGGTTGGTTTTAGACCAACGATTTCAACTTCGTCGTTTAAGTTTAATCTACCACGTTCTACACGACCTGTAGCAACTGTACCACGACCTGAAATTGTAAATACGTCTTCAACAGCCATTAAGAATGGTTTGTCAAATTCTTTAACTGGAGTTTCGATTCATGAGTCTACTGCGTCCATTAGTTCTAGAATTTTAGCTTCGTATTCTGGGTTACCTTTTAGAGCTTCAGCGGCTGAACCACGTACGAATGGAGTGTTGTCACCATCAAAACCGTATTTTGAAAGTAGTTCACGAACTTCCATTTCAACTAAGTCAACCATTTCAGCTTCGTCTGCTGATAACATGTCCACTTTGTTTAAGAATACAACCATACGTGGAACACCAACTTGTTTAGATAGAAGGATGTGTTCACGTGTTTGAGGCATGGCACCATCTGTTGCAGCAACAACTAAGATAGCACCGTCCATTTGTGCAGCACCGGTAATCATGTTTTTAATGTAGTCGGCGTGACCAGGACAGTCAACGTGTGCGTAGTGACGTGCTTCTGTTTGGTATTCGATGTGTGAAGTATTAATTGTAATACCACGTGCTCTTTCTTCTGGAGCGTTGTCGATTGATGCATAGTCACGAGCTTCAGCTAGACCTTTTTTAGCTAGTGTAGAAGCAATAGCAGCTGTAAGTGTTGTTTTACCGTGGTCAACGTGACCAATGGTACCAATGTTAACGTGTTCTTTATCACGGTTAAAATCAATTTTTGCCATGTTATTTATTTTCCTTTCATAAATATAAAATTTGTTTAGCGCTAAACCAACCTAAGTGCGGCCTTTCATCCGCATCCTATCCATGGCTATTTTCAACATTAAAATAGCATTCTAATTTTAGCAAAGTATTGTGCTTAACAAAATATTTACTTATATTGAATAAGTTTAGTCTAAAAAAAGAAAAAACCAAATATTTTCTATTAATATTAATATATATTGTTGTTTTTTAATTAGTATGCAGTTTATTTGCTTAATTTATTCAATAATGTTCATTATTTGTGTAGCTAAAATTTAAATAATATTATAATTTACAACATAAATATTTTAGAGGTATCTATGAAAACAAAATATATTAACAATAATGATTTATCAGTCAAAAATGTAGGTGAAAATATTACAATTCATGGTTGAGTTGCTAACAAACGTCGTTTTGGTGAACTAACCTTTATCGATTTAAGAGACCGTAGTGGAATTGTGCAGTGTGTGTTCAAAGAAGATTTACACATTGCCAAAGAAAGTGTGATTGAAGTTAGCGGGCTTGTGGCTTTACGTAAAAGTGTGAATAAAGATTTACCAACTGGCGAAATTGAAATAATTGTTGAAAAATTCAATGTTTTTTCAACATCTTTAGAAGAATTGCCTTTTGCAATTAGAGATGATATTGATGCTAAAGAAGAAACGAGATTAAAATATCGTTTTTTAGATTTACGTAGACCTAAAATGCAACAAAACATTATTTTAAAAAACAATTTAATGTTTGCTGTACGTGAATACATGCACAAAAACGGCTTTATTGATATTGAAACACCGATGCTAGCTCGCTCAACACCTGAAGGTGCTCGTGACTTTTTAGTGCCAACTCGTAATAAAGATGAATTTTGAGCACTACCTCAAAGTCCACAGCTATTTAAACAAATATTAATGGTTTCAGGTTTTGAAAAATACTACCAATTTGCGCGTTGCTTTAGAGACGAAGATGGACGTAAAGATCGCCAACCTGAATTTACTCAGCTAGATATTGAAGCTTCATTTATGAATGTTGCAGATTTTCAAGCTTACATTGAAGGCTTATTTAAACACATTTTTGAATCATTAGGGCTTAAATTAGTAACTCCATTACAAAGAGTTAAATATTTTGATGCTCTAAGAGATTATGGTACTGATAAACCAGACTTAAGATTTGGCTATAAAATTGAAGATATTAATGATTTTTGTTCAGATAGCGATTTTGACATTATCAAAAACGCCGCAAGTAAAAGATTATTGCGTGTAGATACTAAAATTAGCAAAAAAGACTTTAAACACCTTTCAGAAATAGCTCTTAAAAATAAAGCAAACATTTTATTCTATTTTGTAGTTGAAAACGGCGAAGTATTGCATACTAACTTCGCAAACAAAGTAACACAAAGTGTTGCCAAATTGCTTGAAACATATAACCATGCAGATGGAACTTACTTTATCGTTGCTAACACTTACGAAAACGCTTCTAAAGCCTTAGGAGCTGTGCGTGTGGAATTAAATGAATTATTCCAATATGCAAACCCAGATGAATACCACTTATCGTGAATTACAGATTGACCAATGTTTGAGTATGATGAAGAAAATCAAGCTTGACAAGCAGCTCACCACCCATTCACTCAATTTGATCACGATTTAAACGAATTAGATTCTTTACCACTAGAGAAAGTAATGGCACGTAGTTATGATCTTGTGTTAAATGGTTTTGAATTAGGTTCAGGTTCAGCCCGTATTTTCGATACTAAAACTCAACAAAAAATGTTCGAATTAATTGGTATGAGTAAAGAACAACAAGAATCTAAATTCGGTTGATTTACCAATGCATTGCAATATGGAGTTCCTCCTCACTGTGGTATTGGTTTAGGATTGGACCGTTTGGTTATGATTCTATGCCATGAAAAAAGCATCAGAGATGTTATTGCATTCCCTAAAAACGCTAAAGCACAAGACGTATTTACGCAAGCTCCTAACTCAGTATCGCAAAAACAACTTGACGAATTACATATTCAAATTAAAGAAGATAATATTTAGTTTTAAGAATTCAAAAAAGCTAGCACGAAAAAGTGTTAGCTTTTTTGTTATTTTGATTTTAGTTTATTTTTTTAAACTTTTTCAATGAATTTATTGATTTAACCCCTAAATTTTTGTAATTTTGCTTCATTGTTATACATTTAAAACTAATAAAATTATAATTATTTGCTATTAATATATTAGATTGTGTTATCCCTCCAACTCTAATAAAAAGCGACTTTTCATTCTTGTTCATTGACCAGGTATGTTCCTTTTTGTTTGTGGTCTATATCAGATATCCAATTCACTCAGATCAAATAATATTTAATTAGAGAAACAGACAAAACATAGACCTAAAATCCTTTATTTTCAAGTTTATAACACTTACACTTTTGTATAATTTTTTCATGACTTATTTGAAATATTTATATCCAGAAATTAATCCTTATTTAACTGGTTTTTACTCACCAAAAGACAGCAATCATCAAGTATATTATGAAGTAAGCGGCAATCCTGATGGTATTCCTGTGGTCTATGTACACGGCGGGCCTGGGGGAGGTACTAGCCCTGTATGTAGACGCTATTTTGATCCACAAAAATATAAAATTATTTTGATTGATCAAAGAGGCTGTGGTAACAGCACACCTTCGCTTGAATTAACCAATAATACAACTGATTATTTGGTAGAAGATATGGAAGCTATACGTAAAGAGCTTAACATCGATAAATGAATTTTGTTTGGTGGTTCATGAGGCACAACTTTAAGTTTATGTTATGCAATCAAATATCCGCAAAATGTTTTGGCAATGGTGCTTAGGGGTATTTATCTAAATCGCCAAAGCGATATTGATTGATTATTCCAAGAAGGAGCTAGCTATCTAAAGCCTGTAGAATTTGAACGTTACAGTTCATTTTTAAGTGAAAATGAACAAAAAAACATTGTTAATGCTTATTATGAACGTATGCATTCATCTGATGAAAAAATTAGAAACCAAGCTTTTATTGAATGATGTCGCTGAGAAATGAGTTTAATTAGCGTAAATAAAATTAATTTTGATCCAGCAAAAGATCTTAAGGGCACTTCAGAAATTTCAATGCTAGAAAATTATTATTTTTATAATAAAGGTTTTATGAGCGAAAATTATATTTTGGATAATGTAGACAAAATCAAACACATTAAAACATACATTGTGCATGGTGAATATGATTTAGATTGTCGCCCTAGCGGGGCATATGAATTGCATAAAGCCATGCCTAATTCAACTCTATATATGCTAACTAAAACTGCTCATACGCAAAGAGAGTGAAAAATCTCTAAAACACTAGTAGAAATAATGCAAAAAATAACTTTTTAAGCGTTTTTGCATTATTTTTTTGTTCTCTTTGTATAATAAAAATGCAAGAAAATTTCAGCAGCATGAAATGGATGCGGGTTAATTTTACATCAGGTCGCGTCATATTGCACGATTATATGCATAAATCAATAGGAGAAATATGTTAATTACATTTAATAGAAGATTTTTATCACAAAATCCAAGGGCAGTTTTCACCGCATTCCGTGTTGAAGATTTCACTAACGAAGTGAAAAATGAAAAAAAATATAACGAGTTGAAAGAATTGGCTTTACAAGTTTTAGCTGACAAAGAATTAATTGACGAATTTAAAACAACTTTAGTATCTAAACTATACAAATCAAACTCATTTTTGGATATTTTGGCTAAAGGAGCTAGCGCATTTGAAACTAGTGATGTATTACAAAATGTAATCAATATGTTAACAGTTTTAAATGGCTACACACTTTCGTTAGTGCCTACATCAGATAAATTTGGTAGATTGGATATTGACTTTTTAGATGGTGAGTTTGTATACTCAAACAATGGCGTTAAAGTTGCTCCAGTTTACAAGCAAAATATTGAAAAAAGCAATGCGCAAGCAAAAAATATTTTATTTTTAGAATCAGTGGACGAAACTGATTATGAAAATTATTTGCAATCAATTACTTGAACAACATTATGATTAGCTAAAATTTTTGGTGTTGCGCCAACAAGAAAAATTTTAACAATTGTTGCCGATACAGTTGATGTATATTCAACTTCAGAAATTGATTGAACAACCGAAGGTTGAGATCAATTTGGTGAAATAAGCTTAATTAGAAAAAGCCGTAATGCAACACCTAAATGCCACATTTAAACAAAATTGATTGAATTTGATTGAAAAAACACAAGTTTTAGGCTTGTGTTTTTTTGCTACTTAATTTTAGATTTTAAATCAGCTAATGCTTGATCTAAGTTGCTATATAACCCTTCATCTACACTCATATTAACAACTGCTGAGCACACTAGCAAAATTTTTTCTTTAGGTTCACTTGATTGTGTGAAGAAAAATGTTTCAAGGCGAGCAAGATAATTTTTTAGCAATCTGTAAGATAAATTCTTTTTGCTAAAGGTTGAAAGGAAATTGACATCTTTTTTTCATTCTGAAGCGATATCTTTTTGATTTTTTTCATCATATTCACGAGTATATGAATCTAGTCAACGAATTTGAAATTGTTTATCCTTAAATTCAAGACTGTATTTTAAGCAGTATTCACCCACTTTATCTCAGTCAATTTCATGTTTAATTTTGATCAATGAGTATTTTATACCCATAAATATTGAGCCTATAGCTGTAATTAACACTAATATACCCAAGGCCATTAATACGCCAATACGGTTATTTAATCAAGTTTCGTTTGCTTTAAAAGCCAATTCGCCCACTGCAAACAAAATTAACATCATGCTAGCTCCAATTGCTCCAGCAATTAAATATTTGATTAAGGTTGCAAATTTTTGTTTTTTAACATGCTCAATATAAATATCATTATCAGCAAATAGTGTGTATTTTTTTACAAACCCACGCCACAAAACAATTTGGTAAATTAGAGGCGAAATTAACGCCAACACGCTAATTATATTGACAATATTGGCAGTGGTGAAAAAATCAATTAACAGGATTGATTTACTGGTGTCATTCATTTTAATCTCCTTGTAAATACTCTTTTTCGACTATTTTAATAGCAATATTTTTGGGCACAACTTTTTCTAATTCTTCCAAGGTTGCATTGTAAATATTGTTATATGTTTTAAAATATTTTAACAATTTATCTTCAAGACTAGGGCCTAAACCTTTAATTCTTTGCAGTTTTCCTTCTAAAGAAGATATTTTTTTGTTTTGGTGGAATACGCTTTTGGCAAATCTATCAACTTCAACTTGTATTTGTGTCAAAAAATTCTTTAAGTTTTGGGGCTCAATTGTGCGTAATTTACCATTCACATCAATAATTTTACTCGTTTTATGATAATTATTTTTAACTAGGCCTATAATTTTAATATCTAAATTTAGCTCTTGAAGTACATTTTTGATTTCATTTATTTGCGGATATGAACCATCAGCAATAATTAAATCAGGGTACAAATTGGTTTCTAAATTAGAAAAATACTTCAGCGCACTTTGACGCATATATTCAACATCAGCCATTCTAGATTGATCTAGTTGATGATTAAACTTGCGGTAGTAAAACTTGTTTTTGATTCCATTTGTGTAGGTTATAGCTACACCTACTGGATTAGTGTTTGCATAATTTGAGTTGTCAAAAGCAACTATATTTGTGCAAATTGAGTTTGTATAAGCAGACAAAAGTTTTAGGTTTTCGAAAGCTTTTTGTTCAGAATTGGCCATAAATTTAGCTTCATTATTGATAAATTCATTAAGATTTAACTCACAAATTTCTTGAGCTTTAATTTGCTTACTT
Organism: Mycoplasma simbae ATCC 49888; assembly: GCF_000702705.1. Classification (GTDB taxonomy): domain Bacteria; phylum Bacillota_I; class Bacilli_A; order Mycoplasmatales; family Metamycoplasmataceae; genus Mycoplasmopsis; species Mycoplasmopsis simbae. The sequence goes on along the minus strand of NZ_JNJG01000006.1, from coordinate 87,889 downwards.
GTTTTAGCATAAACTATTGGCAATTCTGAATCTGCTTGCAGTTCAAATTGAGCTAAGTTAGAATTAACAATAATGCTGTTGGGAATTGCTTTATTGACATAATATTTTAGAAAAAAGTTGTTTAACGTTTCTGCTTGATCTATTTGCATACCTACACTAATGTTGTCTTTGCCAATTAAATTACCATGACGATAAAATAAAACAGTAGCAAGCAAAGTGTTTTCAGTAAATTTGCATGCGAATACATCAACATTTTCAAACTCTTGTAGCTCGATCACTTGATCCTGTTTAATTTTTTCTAAATATTGCAAACAATTTTTTATGTCAAGTGCAATTTCAAATTGTAAATTAGCACTGGCTTGCAACATTTTTTCTTTTAGATCCAAAATGTATTTGTTTTGAAATGAAACTATCGATTTAAGGTGATTGTATTTTTGTTTTCAAAATTCAATGTCATTAGATTGAATTTTGAGTCCATTTTGATAAAAAGCTTCACGTTGAAGTAATTTTAAAATTACGCCAGCCCCATAGCTAACTGGGAAAGGGCCAAAGTAAAACACTTGTTGTTTGACTTTTTTCTTAGTGATTCTACGTACTATTTCAACCTTTAAATCTTTAGCAGTTAATTCAACTTTAATATATGGATACCTTTTATCGTCCAGAAGCAAAATATTGTATTCGGGATTATATTTTTCAATGTATTGACGTTCAAGCAGTAACGCTTCGCGATCATTACGCGTGATGAAGATTTCAAAATCGGCAATTTTTTGCACCATTGCGTGTGTTTTGTATGAGTTAATTGAACCCTCAAAATACTGATGCATACGCGAATTTAGGTTTTTGGCTTTGCCAACATAAATTATTTGATTATGTGCATCCTTTCACAAATACACGCCTGGTTTTTTTGGTACTTGACTCAATTTTTGCTGAATTAATTGGCTCATTATTCAATATTTTCCTCAATAAAATCAATCATTATTTCGCGCGGATAAAAACCTAAACCTTTACGCTTTATTTCATTATTTTTGATTACAAAAAAGGCAGGAACTTGCATGATAACGTATTTGTTATTAATGTCTTGAAAAATTTGCGATTCATCAATATCCACTTCAATAACTTGAATGTTTGAATCGAATTTAAAATGAATATCAACATCTTGGTAACATTGACGCATAATTAAAGATTCTAGATCATTTTTTTTGGTAAAAACAAGCAGAAAAATAGTATTTTCTTGAGTTTTATCTGCGAGTAATTTTTGAGCATTTTCCCATGAGTATTTTTTCATTTTGTTCCTATTCAAAAGGACTTATTCAAGTATAGTCGTCAATTTCATCAGTGTTATTATTTTGCTTGTTTTCATTTTTTACTTGTTCGTCTACAACTGTAATTTCAGTATTTTGGTCAATTTCTTGAGTTTCTATTTGTACAAAACCAGGTTTTGAAGGCGCAACTTTTTCTGCTTCAACATTAATTTCTTGTGTATCAATAGATACAAAACCAGGTTGAGTTTTAGCAGTTGGTTCTTTCTCTTGCGCATTTTGCGCTTGCTCGCCAACAATATTCATTACTACAGATTGAGTTTGAGTTGAGCCTTTTAAATCAACATCAATATCTTCAACTTGAGCGTTGTTCAATTCAACAGTGTCAATACTTCTAAGTTCGACTGTTCTGTCAATGTCTGGAATATTAGTTTCATCGTTAACTTCAGTATTTTCAACAAATTCAGGTACATTTTCTTGAATTTGTTGAGTATCGACTGTGGTTGGTTCGCTTAGGGTTGATGTTTCAATGTTTTCCCGATTGGCTTCAACTGGAATCAATTCAGTAGGCAATTGATTATTTTCTTTTTGACGCAATAATTCTTCATCTACCATACGTCTAAATGTTTCTTCTTCGCTTTCAATGTGTTTTTTGGTGTTTTGTTTAGATTTAAAGTATGAACTTAGTAGTGGGTGTTGAGATAATGTGTCTTCATTTTGCTTGATTAATTTAAAAAGTTTTTTAATCGGAGTAGAGTCTATATCTACTTCTAAAATTTTGGCTACGGTGCTTAAATATTTTAAATATCTTTCGCATTCAGGTGTGTAATAGAACACGCTGTCAATACGCAATAAGTATTTTCTAATTTGTGGAATGGTTCTTTTGCCAGTTAAATTTTTAAAATAAGCAATTGGTTTAAGGGTTAATAAGTAAATTCAAGCAAAAATTTGAATGCCAATGATTAACACCAAAACTAATCATGGACCTACACTAATTACGTGAAAAACATTGAAAAATGTGTCCATAAATACACCAATATTTTTCGTGGCATTCGGAACAGCTAAGGCAGCATTTTCACCCGTTTGAGTAAACGAATAATATCATCCGCGTTTAAAAATATCTTGCAAATCTTGAGAGCTATATACTAGTGAACTAGAAAGTTCACGTGTTGACACTAAATATCAATGATAACACAGTGCCGCACTCAATAAAGTTAACCAAATAAAGTGTTTTAAACGCTTACGAATTAATCAATAATCTACACGGGTATAATTTTTTAATCAAAAGCAATAATAACGCTTAAGTATTGACTCAAGTCAATTAATAATTAAAGAAATAAATAGACCAATAATTACAAATAAAGCTAGATCGCCAAAAGTCAAGCCAATTGAATATAAATAAAGATTTTTGAACAAATTTGCAGTATTTTCGCCAAAAAAATGGGTGCCATAGTGAGCAAAAATAAAGCCAACTACCATTAAAGCGAAAAGCAAAAACTTCAAAAATTCAACACCAATATTCAATGATTGTGTTGAGATAATTTGATTTGGTTTTTTGCGTTCAATCTTTTTAAAATATGGCTTATAAACGTTTTTAGTAGCAATTTCTTGATTCATAAATTTAATTATAAACTTTTTAGTTAATATTAATATTAATTGACTTTAGCTTCTAAAAGCATTTTGATTTCTTCTTTGTAAATAGGGCCATTTTGTGTTCAAGGAGTTTCTAAAATAATTGGTACATTGTCAAAGTCTTTATCATGCACAAATTTAGCTAGTGTAGCTAAACCTATATGGCCTTGATCAATATTAGCGTGTCTGTCTTTGTGTGAGTTAAGCGCATTTAAAGAATCATTTAAGTGAATAACTTTAATATTTTCCAATAAATTAAAGCGTTTAATTTCATTTTTGAAGTTTTCATACTCTTGGATATTGTAGCCTGCATCTCAAATGTGGCAAGTGTCTAAACACACTTGCACTCGTTCATCATTAACTTGATTTAACACTCATCTAATTTGTTCAAAATTGCGACAAACTTCAGTGCCTTTTCCAGCCATAGTTTCTAGACAAATGACAACATTTTGTGTATTTTGCAACACTTTTTGCAAATTTTGTACTAGTGTTTGTAAACTCAAATCCACATCAAATTTAGTGCTTGCACCAGGGTGAAGCACTAAATATTTGGCACCAATATAGTCAACACGCTTAATTTCTTCAATTAAAAAATTAACAGCAAATTCGCCTTTTTCAACTGAGGACATATTAATGATGTAGGGAGCGTGAACGATGATATCTTCAGGCTTAATTTTATTTGCGTATTTTTGCTTGTATTCATCCAGTTTATATTTTAGTTCGCTAACACGTTTAGTGGTTTGAGGTGCACCTACATAAATCATCATTGTATTGGCCCCATTGTCAATGCTAGTTTGGGCTGCGTCTACTAAATAATTAGGGGCTGAAAAGCTCACGTGCGATCCAAGTTTAATCATATTTTCTCCTTGAGTTTATATTGTATTAATGAATTATAACAATGATTTTTTTGCTAGCAAACAAAAGTGAAATAAATATAGTGCGAAAAAAAATAGAATTTTTATACAAAAAATGTTAAAAAATTCCTTTTTTTCTAAATTTTTTAAGTGGCGAGATATGTATATAAAATAAGTTGGTTTTTTATTTGCGAAAAAAATGTTTTTTGGTAAACTTAAATATATTGTATATAGAATTCATTTTCTATATTTTAATACACGCAAAATATGGAGGAGTTTATGGAAGAAAAAGTTACAAATAAATACGTTAACAAGTATCCATACAAAATTAGTGAGTTTGGTGCTGGAACTAAACGTAGAGACTATTCAGTAACAAGAAACATTTATCAAGTTCAAGACTTTTTAAAAACATCTAAAGAGTCTTTTGAGTGATTCAAAAAAGCTGGTATCGAAGAAGCGATTAGAGAACACTATCCAATTTCATCTTCAAATAAGCAAGTTACTCTTGAATATATTCACAATAGTGCAACACTAGAAATACCAACACGTGAATATGAAGAAGTTACTAAAGCTAAAGTTAAAGGAACCAACTACGCTGCTAAGCTATACGGTAAATTCAGAGCAACTACAACCAATGATGGTTTAGTTAAAGAAGATACTGTGTTTTTAGGCGAAATTCCTTTGATGACTTCTGGTGGGAGTTTTATCATTAACGGTAGCGAAAAAGTTATCGTTAGCCAGTTAATTAGATCGCCAGGTGCATATTTTGGACGTGGCGTTCGTAACAAGCAATCAGATGACCTATTTAACAAAGTTGAAATTTTACCTCGTGTTGGTTCATGAGTTGAAATTTCACACAAAGTTACATCAAAAAACCCAGATAGTGTAAAGATTAAAATTGATAAAAACAAGAATGTTAACATCATTACATTTTTAGGTGCTTTAGGTCTAAATCACGATGATATTCACGAATTATTTGGTAATTCAGATGAATTAAATGAATCAATCAAAAAAGACAAAAAGCTAACAACAGATGTTTCACCTGAAGAGGTCATTAGAAATTGTCAAGAAGACTTATTTAGAACTATTAGAAAAGGTGATCGTGTTTCAGATGAATCTGTAGCCAACTTGATTCCAGGTTTACTTTTCCATAAAAAACACTATAACTTAAGCCAAACTGGTCGTTATATGTTAAATATTAAACTAAACCTAGTAGATAGAATTTCAGGAACTATTTTAGCTCAACCACTTGTTATTTCTGACAAGCAAGGAAATGAAATTAATCTTCAAGTCGGTACTCAAATTACCCACAAACTTGCAGTTTTAATTCAATGAAACTTCAATAATGGTAAATTACCTTCTGAAAAACTTAAATGCATTAAAGCTGAAACTGTATATGCTAAATTGCTAAATGATCCAGCTAATGCATCATTAAAACGTAGAGATAAAATTGTTTCAATTAAAATCTATCCATCGAAAAAATGAATGGAAAAAGGTAAAGAACCAGTTAGAGTAATTGGTACTGACCCTAAAGCGACAGAAACTCACTTAGTAGTTTCTGACTTAATTGCAACAATTAACTACTACTTCAACTTGCTTGACGGTATTGGCCAAGACGATGATCCAGATGCATTGACCAACAAACGTATTGTTGCTGTTGGCGAACTTGTACAAAACAACCTAAAAGTTGGTTTAGCAAAACTAGAAAAAACCACTCGCGAAAGAATGGGTGCTAAAGAACCTGATAAAGTTAGTCCAAAAAACGTTACAAACAACAAACTAATTTCTAACCAGATGAAAACTTTCTTTAACTCATCTAAACTTTCACAATTTATGGACCAAATTAACCCCTTAGCTGAAATTAGTAACGAAAGACGTATTACTTCGCTAGGGCCTGGTGGTCTAAACCGTGATACAGCTCAATTTGAGGTGCGTGACGTTCACGCTACTCACTATGGTAGAATTTGTCCTATCGAAACCCCAGAGGGACCTAACATTGGTTTGATTCTTAACTTTGCTACTTACGCAAAAGTTAACGAATTTGGTTTCTTGGAAACTCCATACTACCGTGTCGAAAAAGGTGTTGTTGACTACAGCGAACCTGTCTATTTAACAGCAGCCGATGAAATGGGCTATAAAATTGCTCAATCTACTGTAAAAGTTGACGAAAACAATAAAATTATTGACGAACAATTAACCATTCGTCACAACTACACCTATCAAATGGGTTCAGCTGAAGATATTGATTTTATTGAAGTTGCACCTAACCAAATGGTTTCAGTTGCTGCTGGATGTATTCCATTCCTAGAAAATGACGACGCCAACCGTGCACTGATGGGTGCCAACATGCAACGTCAAGCAGTTCCATTATTAGAAACTGAAGCACCTTTTGTTGCTACCGGTATTGAAGGTGAAATTGCTAAATATTCATCAGGTAACTTTGTTGCTAAAAACGATGGTGTTGTTGAATTTGTTGACGGTAAAAAAATCAAGATTAGAAATAATAAAAATGGTGTAGACACATACTACTTGAAAAACTTCCAACGTTCAAACCAAGACACAGTTATTCACCAAAAACCGCTTGTAAGAGAAAACCAAGAAATTAAAAAAGGTGATTTATTGGTTGATGGTTCTTCATTCAATAATGGTGAATTAGCTTTAGGTAAAAATGTTGTTGTTGCTTTTAGTACATACAAAGGCTACAACTATGAGGATGCTATTATTCTTAACGAAAGATTAGTAAAAGATGATGTGTTTACTTCAATTCACATTGAAGAACAAACAATTCAATTTAGAACCTCTAAAGCAGGTGATGATGAATTAACTGCTGATATTCCTAACGTGTCTAAGTTCTCAACTAGACACTTAGATGAATTTGGTATTGTACGTGTTGGTTCAGACGTTACCCCAGGTGATGTGCTTGTAGGACGTGTAAGCCCTAAAGGTGATGACAACCCTTCACAAGAAGAAAAATTATTGCTTGCTGTATTGCAACAAAGACAACAAGCTGTTAAAGACACATCATTAAAAGTTAAAAATGGACACGGTGGTACAGTAATTGGTGTTGAAATTTTAAGCCGTGCTAATAAAGATCAACTAGAAGATGGAATTGACAAAATTGTTAAAGTTTCAATTGCTGTAAAACGTAAAATTAAAGTTGGTGACAAAATGAGTGGTCGTCACGGTAACAAAGGTGTTGTTTCAATTGTTTTACCTGAAGAAGATATGCCACACTTAGAAGATGGTACACCAGTAGACGTAATGTTAAACCCACAAGGGGTTCCTTCACGTATGAACATTGGTCAAGTACTTGAAATTCACTTAGGAATGGCCGCTAGAAGTCTAAACACAAAATTTGTTACTCGTGTATTTGACGGTATTAAAAAAGAAGCTATTTATGATGTTATTGAAGAAGCTAACTTGCCAATCACAGGTAAACAAATTCTAATTGATCCAATTACTGGTGAAAGATTTGACAATCCTGTTTCAGTTGGTGTTATGTACATGTTGAAACTTAACCACATGGTTGATGATAAAATGCATGCTCGTTCTGTTGGTCCTTATTCATTGATCACTCAACAACCACTTGGTGGTAAATCACAAAACGGTGGACAAAGATTTGGTGAAATGGAAACATGAGCGATTGAATCATACGGTGCAACCAATATTCTTCAAGAAATCTTGACTTATAAATCTGACGATATTGTTGGACGTAACCAACTTTATGCTGCTTTAGCTTCAGGGCGCGAATTACCTAAACCAGGTGTTCCTGAATCATTTAACGTTCTAAAATACGAACTAAGAGGTTTAGGTATGAAACTAGACATAGATCATGTTGAAGTTGATGAAGATGATACTTCAATTCAACACTTTGATACATTTGGAGGTGCAAATGAGTAGATTTAAAAAAGACGAATCAAAAACTCTAATTGACAAAATTACCTTATCTTTAGCTACCGATAAAGATGTTCAATCCTGATCAAATGGTGAAGTTACTAAACCTGAAACTATTAACTATAAAAGTTATAAACCTGAACGTGAAGGCTTATTTGACGAAATAATTTTTGGGCCAACAACTGACTACAAATGTCCAGTATGTAACACCAAATACAAAAGAAGTGATGAAAACACAGACTGTGTTAGAACACCAATGTGTGTTAAACACAAACCAAAAATATTACCTAAAATTACTCGCAGAAGTAGAATGGGTCATATTCAACTTAAAAACCCTGTTGTTCACTTTTGATTCTTTAAAATAGATCACTCAATCATCTCTAAATTACTAGGTTTAAAAGTAGCAAATTCTTCTCATTCAGTAACTAAATCTGAACTAGAAAAATTAATTTACTACAAAAGTCACATTGTTTTAGAAGATGGTGGTTTAAAATCACTGAAAAAGAACACAATTATTGATATTGCTGATGCTGCTATTGTTTACTATGATGCTCTAAAGGAACTAAAAGAGCAATTTGATCCTGAAGGTGATGAATACGACCAAGAAGCGTATGAAGTTATTGACGAAGCAATTAACGATCTAAAAGAACAAGCCACTTCGAAAATGGGTCAAGACTATGGTATTGACTTCTATGAATACAATGAAATTATTCATGAATATTCAGATGCGTTAATTTCAACTGGTTCTAAAGCTATCGAATACTTGCTTGAACACGTTAACCCTAAAGAAGAAGCCGCAAAATTAGAAGCGGAAATTGAAGAAATCAATGCTCAAATTGCGCTTAACCCTTCTGCAAATGGTAAAATCCAAGAAAGATCAAAACTATACAAACGTTTATCAGTTATTAACTCATTTATTAAATCTGGTCAAGACCCTAAATCAATGCTAATTTATAACCTTCCAGTTATTCCAGCTGATTTAAGACCTTTGGTTCAACTTGATGGTGGTCGCCACTCAACAAGTGATATCAATGAACTATACCGTAGAATTATTATTAGAAACAACCGTTTGAAAAAATGAGAAGAAACCGATGCTCCAATGTTGATTAAACAAAACGAGTACCGTATGATTCAAGAAGCGGTCGATTCATTAATTGACAATGCAAGAAAAAAACCTAATCCTGTGGCATCTAAAGATGGTCGTCCATTTAAATCGATTTCAGATGCGCTAACTGGTAAAAAAGGTCGTTTCCGTCAAAACTTGCTTGGTAAGCGTGTTGACTACTCGGGACGTTCAGTTATTGTTGTTGGACCTGAATTGAAAATGCACCAAGTTGGTATTCCACGTGAAATGGCCGCTAAATTATTTGAACCTTGAATTATTCGTGAATTAATCAAATCAGATAAAAATAATATTAATTCAATTAAAGCAGGTAAAAAAGCAGTTGAAAACTTAGATCCAATTATTTGACCTTACGTTGAAAAAGCGATCCAAGGACGCCCAGTATTGCTTAACCGTGCGCCTACATTGCACCGTTTAAGTATTCAAGCTTATGAACCAGTTTTAATTCGTGGTAAGGCTATTAAATTGCACCCACTTTCATGTACCCCATTCAACGCCGACTTTGACGGTGACCAAATGGCTGTACACGTGCCAATTAGCCCTGAAGCTACTCGTGAAGCACGTGAATTAATGCTAGCTTCAAAAAACATTTTAGGTCCTAAAGATGGTGAACCTATTATTAACCCTGGTCAAGACATGATTTTGGGTCTATATTATCTAACAATGGAAAAAGCAGGAGCTGTTGGTGAGGGTAAATTCTTTGCTACTTATGAAGACATGCTAACTGCTTATGAAAATAAAGCTGTAAGTGTACACACTAGAGTTGTATTGCCTATTGAACAAGCAAACAAAAAATGAATTAATTCTGACCAAGAAAACAAATACATTGTTTCAACAGTTGGTAAATTTATTTTCAACCGTGCCTTTCCAAACACATTTGAATTCATTTTTGGTAAATATGTAGAAGCGGACGGTAAAGAAAACGTTCACACTTCTGCCAAAGCTAGCCAGCTAGCTCACTATTTATTACCATCAGGAGCTAACTTCCCACAAGTAATTGCTCAAACACCAATTAATTTACCTTTATCTAAAAAAGATATAGCTAAAATTGTTCGTCGTGTATATGACCAATATGTTAGTGTTGTATGTATGGAAGATTTAGCTAATGTGTTATCTGATATTAAACAAAGCGAACTAAGCAAAATATTTGATAAATGCGCTCAGTTAAAAACATACAGTGGCGAAGAAATTAACATTGCTCACATTGAAATTTTAACCAAGTTAATTACTGATGAATTTAACGCAATTAACTTTGAATTATCAGCGCCAGGTGAAGATATAGAACCAGTTTGAACACTAGATCAACATACCAGACTATTGGAAAATGTATGATTTAAATACACTAACGTTGTGGCTAATGTACTAGACAAAATCAAAGCATTAGGTTTCCACTTCTCAACTATTTCTGGTACTACAATTGCTGTTAGTGACGTAATTACTTTACCTGCAACAAAAGATAAAATTAAAGAAGGTGAAAGCTACATTGAAAAATTAAAGGCATTCTTTGAAGAAGGTATGCTAACAGATGATGAAAGATATTCACTTTCAATTAAAAAATGAGCTGAAATTAAAAACTCTATTGAGGACGATTTGAAAAAAGTTACCAAATCTGACCCTCATAACCCTCTATTCATGATGTTTACATCAGGGGCTCGTGGTAACTCATCTAACTTTGTTCAGCTAGCCGGTATGCGTGGTTTGATGAACAACAACGTTAAAATTCTTAAAGCCGATGCTGAAAACGAACGTGTTGTTCGTTCAACAGTTGAAATTCCAGTTAAATCTTCATTCCTGGAAGGTCTTACTGCTTATGAATTCTATTCTTCTACCCACGGGGCTAGAAAAGGTCTAACCGATACTGCTCTTAACACGGCTAAGTCAGGTTATCTAACACGTCGTTTAGTTGACGTTGCCCAAGGAATTGTCGTTAGAGAAGTAGATTGTGGTACTGACTATGGTTTTGTGGTTAAAGATATTAAAGATAGCAAAACCAACACAATTATTGAATCATTAGCCGAAAGAATTGAAGGTAGATTTACTAACAAACTAGTTATTGATGCCAACGGAAATGTGATTATTGAAGCAAACAAACTAGTTACACCAGAAATTGCTGCTCGCATCAGCGAAGCTGGAATTGAAGCTGTTGAAATTAGATCAGTACTTTCATGTTATACACGTCATGGTGTATGTAAAAAATGTTATGGTAAAGACTTAGCACTTAACCGTGTTGTAAACATTGGTGAAGCTGTTGGTGTTGTGGCTGCGCAATCTATTGGTGAACCTGGTACACAGCTAACCATGCGTACATTCCACACCGGTGGGGTTGCTGGGGTTGAAGATATTACTGGTGGTTTTGGTCGTTTGATGGAACTTATTGACGCCTACGATTCACCATGAGGTCGTCCAGCTATTATTTCTCCAGGTTATGGACGTGTATTAAGTATTTCTACACCAGTAGATTCTCCAAGCCGTAATATCAAGCTAATTGAAATTGAAGTTTACAACGAAAAAGGTGAAAAAGAAGTAATCACTTACGATACTAAAGCGGACCGTAGAATTGTTGTTAAAGAAGGTGAAAAACTTTCACCAGGACAAAAAATTGTTGAAGGTCCAATTGTTCTAGGCGATTTATTAAAATACGCCGATACACGGGCAGTACAAAACTACTTATTAAAAGAAGTTCAAAAATTGTACCGTCTACAAGGTATCTCGATTGCTGACAAATACATTGAAATTATTATTCGTCAAATGCTTTCAAAAGTGTTGATTACCGACACTGGTGATTCTAAATTCTTCTCAGGTTCTTTAGTTGATATTTTAACCTTCCAAAAAGAATCAGCTCGTTTATTAGCTGAAGGCAAAAAACCTCCTTTTGGTGAAGTTAAAATCAAAGGTGCTAAACAAACACCATTGCTTTCAGATTCATTCCTAGCTGCCGCTTCATACCAAGAAACTCCAAAAATCTTGGTTAATGCTTCGATAGCTTCACAAACTGATAAGCTAGAAGGACTAAAAGAAAATATTATTTTAGGACACAAAATTCCAGCTGGAACCAATTCAAACTTTGAATTTAAAGAAAAATATGACATTAGAGATCCACGTAGCTACTTTAAATCTAAATATGCAATTGATAGTTTAGACTTAGAAGCTATGACCAGCGAAGTTAATTTCCATGATGAAATCGACGAAGATATGGAAGAATTCTTTAAATCATTAAGCGTGGAAAGTGTTGAAGAAGATAGCTTTGATGCTGACGAAAATGATAACGATAATGAATAACAAATTAACGTGCTCAGCACGTTTTTTGTTGCATTTTAAGCCAAACAACTCTAATTTTTAGAGTATAATGAAAGAGATTATTCACAAGGAGATGTATGTTAAAAAAACTTTTCATAGATGGTTCATTTTTTACTAATGAATCATCATACACCACAACTTTAATGGACGCATTCCACGCACTAGATCCACAAGCTAAAAGAATTAACCTAAACGAGTCTGTATTTGCTCACAACCATTTATCACAAAGTAATTTCCCAGCTTATTGAGAACAAGTTCAAGCTGCTAAATTAGTTGAAGAATTAAAATCTGTTGATGTACTTGTGCTTTCAACATCACTAGTTAATTTGGGTTTACCAGCTAATGTTAAAAACTTTATTGACGGTATTATGGTTCCTGATTTAACCTTTACCTACAAAGAACTTACACCACAAGGCTTACCTAAAGGTTTATTAACTAACCTTAACGTTATTGTTGTCGCTTCACAAGGAAGTCCACAATTTGTTGGCGGTATCAACTCACCACAAGTTGAGCAATTACGCTTATTATTCAACTTTATGGGTGTAAAAAGCTTTAATACAATTGAAGTTTTTGGCACCAAAGTTCCAGGCATGCTACCAACAGATCTAAAAGCTTATGCACAAACACGTTTGGAAGAGTACAACAAAATACTTTATTCTCTATAACGAACTCAAAGCACTTAACGTGCTTTTTTATTGACTTTTTACACAAAATTTCAATAAAAAAACTAGTCGCAACTAGTTTTAAGTTTTGTATGAGACTGTGTATACTTGTGTTGATACAGCTGGCTGAGTTTGATCTTCCTTGCTGAATTTACGGAATAATCTAAAGTTAAATGTATATGTGCCATCTTTTAATGTCACGTTAATAAATCCAGAGTTATTTGTATATTTTTTGTCTTTGCCTCTGTATGTTGGATTATTTTCGTTAGCTAAAGTGTAACCTGCTGGCAAGTTTTCTACACGAGCAATCAAAACTCCTTCTCAAAGTTTTTGATTTTCTTCTTTTTTACCGTGGAATGTATTTGCACCTTGATAATCTGTAAAGAAAATTGAGTGTGCTTGACCATCTTTTTTAGGCGCGATTAAGTCTGCAGTTTTGAAATCTGGTTTAACTAGCACAAACGCAAATGAGCTCATATCTACATCAAAAGATTCATATTTAATTAAATTTGAATCTGATTCGTGTGAAGCTTTTGTTCCGGCTTTAGTCTCGTCATTACGCAATAAAGTCGCTTTTAGACTAACTTCCTTAACCTCACTTTTACATGCTACTGCCATTAAAGGCATTGATGCCAAAGCACTAATTGATCCCAATGAGAATAAAAATTTCTTCTTCATAAATCTCCTTTTAATAAATTAGGGGTGTACTTTTATACTACCATAAATGTAGCTACAAACCAAACTTTTTCCACTTTAATCATTAGTAATATTCATCTTCATATTCGATTCAAACCAAGTAGTTGCCTTCTTGAATGATTTCAAAATCAATATTTTCACTAGTTAAATATTCCTCAACAGTTAGCTTCATTGCTCCGGTGCCATTGCCAGTAATAATTAACACATTATCATAGCCTTGGTCTTGAGCATTTAGCATGCCCAAAATTATTCTGCTAATAGCTTGCTCAACATTATATCCGTGTAAATCTATGCGATAAGTCATTATTTTTCCTTTTGACATCGAGGGCAAAAATGAGTACCACGCCCACCGACTCAGTATTTTTGAATTGTGCTTCCACATTTATTGCACGCAAGACCATTACGATTGTGCACTTGCAAATAGTTTTGAAATTCACCTTTTTGCCCATTTAAAGACGTATACGATTGTATACTTGATCCGCCCATTTGCGTGGCTGTTTGCATAATGTTGCCAGCAGCTAAAATCAAATCTTTAAGCTCATTTTTACTTAATTTGTTTGCTGGAGTTGAAGGGTGAATGCCGGTGTTAAAAAGAGCTTCATTGGCATAAATATTGCCAATTCCTAGCACTAGTGATTGATCCAAAAGTACATTTTTAATTGGGCTTGCTTTGCGCTTAATTTTGTCAAAAAGTCAATCAATATCAGTATTTAAAGGCGTATTTCCTAATTTATTTAGCGGCGGAGTTGAATATAAATCTACATTTTTACGCAATTCAAAGGTAGCAAAAGCTCTAGCATCATTAAAATACAATACACCTTCGCTTAGTTTAAATACAACGTGGTCATGAATTATTGGCTCATGATACTTAGTGTAAAAACTATATTTCCCTGTCATACGAAGATGGTTAATAATACTCATCTCATTATTCAAGTTAATAACAATGTATTTACCAACGTTAAAAATGTTTTCAATTTTTGAGCCAACTATTGAATTAATAAATGAATTAGCATCAATATTTTTGATTAATTTTGTATTGTAAACATCAACATTTTCAATGTTTTGACCCACTATTTTGGGTCTTAGCAAATTGACAACGGTTGCTACTTCTGGCATTTCTGGCATTATTGCTCCTCTCTTACATTGGCTAACATTGATATAGCGGCAGTTTCAGCTCTTAAAATTGTTTTGCCTAGTGAAACTATTTTAACATTTGCGTTATTTAACGAAATTAACCACTCAATTTCTTGATCACTTAAGCCACCTTCTGGACCCGCAATCAAAACACTTTGTGTGCTAAGATTAGATAATTGTGCTTTCGAATTTACTTTTTCGTGAGCTACATAAATTGTGTAGTTTTGAGCTAAATATTGATTAACTATTTCTTTAAGCGAGCTTACTGGCGATATAGTTGGAATAATATTGCGAAAACTTTGTTGGGCAGCCTCTTTAATTTTAGTTCTATAACGCACATATTTTTTCTCGTTGAAGTTGGCTTCAATGAGTTTATTATTCACGTATTGCGAACGCATTGGGATAATGTGCTTAACTCCTAGCTCTACGCTCTTTTCAAGCATTCACTCAAAACGATCAGGTTTAATTATGGGTGCAGATAAAACTAAATCTTGACTAAATTCGTGATTTATGTCAACTTTTTCAATAATTTTTGCCAAATTAGTATTGCTTACAAGGCTGCAAACATAAAA
The DNA here is from genome assembly GCF_000702705.1 of Mycoplasma simbae ATCC 49888. GTDB lineage: Bacteria > Bacillota_I > Bacilli_A > Mycoplasmatales > Metamycoplasmataceae > Mycoplasmopsis > Mycoplasmopsis simbae. The sequence continues at coordinate 72,766 of NZ_JNJG01000006.1, read as the reverse complement.
ATTATTGTCATAGTTAATTAAAAAATTTTCATTTTGCAATCTAGCTACTTTAACGTGGTGAAGTGTGCTTTCATCCAATACAAAATGTTCATTTTCTTTTCGATCACAAAAAAATCTATGCATATAACTCCTTTATCTTACAACTAATATTTTAACCTATCAAGGCATGTTAGTGTGCATATTATAAATGCATTTGTTATATGTTCAAAACTCAAGAATATTAGTAAAAATATTGATTTTTTGCATACATTTTATAATTTTATGACTATAATTGAAAGACAATTTATACATTTTGACAAAGAAGGTAAATATGGCAATTTCAAAAACTAAGATTTTAGCATCGCTAGCTGGTGTGGCAGCTGTTACAACAGCTGTTGCTTCTGTTACTGCAATTTCTAATCAATCAAACCTAAGCGAAGAATCTAAACTAGACATTATTGACCAAATCAATGAAAACATCCGCGTTGCTCATGGCGATATTCAAAGTCTAGATTCAAACAAAACTACTTTAGCTGAGTTAAAAAATGCAATCAAGCAAGCAATTGCTGACTTGCCTGTTTTAGCACAAAATTTTGCAAACTTGAACACAACAGAATTAAAACGTGATCGTGATATTAGACGTGCACTAGCTGAATTGCAAAAAGTGACAAAAGATCTAGATATTAAGGCTTTAACATCAATTATTGATTCTAATACTCTACTATCACAAAGCCACATCGATTATCTAGAACAAAACAAAGATTCAGTGAACACTCTTGAAGATGCGATCAATGATGCAGAAAAAGACCTAGTAATAATTGAACAAAATTATGCACATTTAGCTCAAAATGAGTCTAAATCAAACGAAACTGCAGCACAATCGTTAACTGCTCTAGAACAAAAAATAGCTGAATTAAAAGCCAAAATTGATGAAGCTAAACAACGTTTAACAGCTAACACAAACATTGTTAATAATGCGGTGGAAGGCGCTACTACAACAGTTAATAACGCTCTAGACAAATTAACACGTACAAGTGAAATTAATATTCCAGGTTTAAGAGAAGCAAATGAAAAATTAACGCAAGCATTAAACGAACTAAATGAAGCTAGAAAAGTTGCTTCTGATTCAAAACAACATCAAGATAACCTTGCAAAATTAGCCAAAAAAGTACTAGATAAAAAACAAAAAGTTCAAGATTTAATTGACGAATGAGACAATCTTGACACCAATGGTAAAAAGAATAGACAATTAAGCGAAATTCAAGCTCGTATTGATGCATTAAATGAACAAATAGCAAACTCAAAAACTGTTACAACACTAAAAAATGGTAGAGTCCAAGCACAAGCTTTTGACACTGAAATTTCTAGATCAACCGATGCATCTGACTTTTTAATTGAAAACTTTATTGATGAAGAAGTAAGTAACAAAAATATTAATGAATTAAGACCTTTAATTGTTCAATCAAGAGGTGAATACGATAAATTAGTTGAAAAACTGTCTCACATGCGTTCACAAATTATTGACTCGCTAAATAAACTTGAACAAGAAGTTAACGCTTCAAATGAAACTGTAACAAATTCACAAGATATTAGCACTTTAGCAAGCGAATTTGATAAAGCCAATGCAATTATTGCTAACCGTATTGATACACTGGCAATAAATGTAGATGATTTAGATGAACAAGATCAACTAGATAGATTCAACGCAACAAAACAAAAAAACCTAGAGAACAAAACCAATTCATTTGCCAAAGCTAAAGAAATTGCCAATTCAGAGCTAGATCAATTAACTGATTTAACGCCTGCCCAAATTCAAAGCTATAAAAACTCAGTTGCGCAAGTAAATCATCCACAAGAACTACTTGCACTTCTTGATCAAGCTAAACTAGCAAACGCCAAAGAAAAAGCTTCTAAAGAAATTAATGCTTTAGACTTAATTTCTTCTGCCCAAAAAACCGACTTAATCTCTAGTATGAAAGCTGAAGCGCACGACATTAATAGCGTAAACGATTGAGTTAAAGCAGCTACAGACTTCAATACTATTAAAAATGCAATCAAAACTGATATTGAAGCATTGTCTGGTGATTTAAATCCAAGCGAAATCAATGGTTTTGTGAACAATGAATTGTTAAGTGCCACAAACATTGAACAATCTAACGCTGTATTAGAAAAAGCTCGTGCAAGACAAAATGAAAAACAATTGGCCAAAGAAGAAATTGCTAAATTAACTAATTTAACCACTGCTGATAAACAACGTGCAAATGAGGAAATTTTCAATGCTCAAAATAGCGAGCAAATTCAAACCGCAGTTAATAAATACAAAGAATTAGATGCTTCTAAAGATCAAGCACATAATCAAGTAAACGCTCTAGAAGATTTAAACCAAAATGATAAAGACAACTTCTCATTATTAATTGATAGAGCAAGCACAAAAGCTCAAGTTGATGAAGTCATCGCAGACGCAAGCGCTTTAAACAAAGCTAAAAAAGATGCTAAAGCTAGCGTAAGTGATCTAGAAAATCTTTCTGATACTCAAAAACAAGATTACATTAACCAAATTGAAAATGCAAATAGCGTTGAACAAGTAAACGCAATTTTAGCTCAAGCCCAAAGCGATAATAATCACAAAGCTTCTAATATTGCTGAAGTTAATGCACTAAGTAATTTTGATGAAGCAACCAAAAATGAAATTATTGACTCAATTAAAAAAGCAGATACAAATGAATTAAGTGATGTGATTGCTCAATCTGCTAAACAATTAGATGCCAATAAAGCCACTCTAAAAGCAATTATTGAAGATCCTCAAACAAAATTAAGTGATACAGATAAACAAAGCTTTAAAGATAAATTACAAAAAGCTAAAACACAAACTGAAGTAGATAAAATCGCTAAAGATGTAGAGCTAGCAAAAGCTAAAGCCTTAGCAAAAGAAGAAATTTCAAGACTAAGCAATTTAACCCCTGAAAAAGTCAGTGCATACAATGCTAGAATTGATGCGGCTACCACTCCAGACGAAGTTAATGTCGTTTTAGTAGAAGCACGTGGTGGAGATGAATTAGCTGTTGAAAAAGCTAAAGCAATTAGTAAAATTAATTCATCTGCATGAATTGGTGATGCTGAAAAACAAGAACTAGCAAACACAATTAATAATCTAAATTCAACTGCTGAGGTTGCCAATAAACTAAGCGAAATTCAAGCTAAAAATACTGCAAAAGAAAACATTTTTAACTCAAAAATTAAAAATTCAATTGAATTTAGTTCTGAATACAAAGAAAAAGTCAAAGAACAATTTATCAATGCTAAACTTGCTGACGAATACAACAGAATTCAAAGCGAATTTACTGCCTTAGAAACCAATAAAAAACAAATTAAAGACACAATCAACGCATTAGACTCATTAGGCGATAATGATAAAACAAACTTTATTCTGGATCTAACCTCGAAAGAAGATTTAACATCTTCTAACGAAGTTAAGGCTCAAGCTGAAAGTTTAAATACCTTCAAAAAAGGCTTAATTAACCAAATTAGTGCTTTAACAAACGTAACAGCGGAAGCTAAAAACACTGCTAAAGATGCGGTTAAAAACGCTTCTACACGTGAGGAAGCGCAAAATGTTTATGATGATTTATTGCTAAAAGATCAAAAAGCTAAAGCTAAGAACGATATTGACGCTTTAACTAATTTATCAGAGCAAGAAAAATCTTCACTTAAAACTCAAGTTGAAGGCGCAACTAACAAAGCCAAAATTGATGAAATTGTTGCCAATGCAAATTCAACTAACTCGTTGAACAATGAGAAAAATATTGCTAAAAGCGCAATTGATGCTTTAAATAATCTTTCAAATGAACACAAAACTGAATTTAAGGATTCAATTGATAGATCTTTAAGCACTCAAGACATTGAAAATGTTAAACGTCAAGCTGAAGAATTAAATCAATTTAAAGCCGAAAAAATTGCTCTAAAAAATTCATGAAACGACTTAACCGCAGCTGAAAAAACAGCTTATGAAAATCAAATCAAGCAAGAAAAAGATAGAGCAAGTATTGAAAATATTGTTTCAAACTACGAAGTGTTGAATGCTAAAAAAGCTCAAGCAAAAGCTGAAATCAATGCTTTAGCAAACATTGATCAAACCTTAAAAACAAAATATTCAACCTTAGTAACTAATGCGAACGATATTGACAAAGTTAAAGAAGCTTTAGATCAAGCTAAAGGCTTAGATTCAGTAAATAAAGCAAACATTGATACAATTAAACAATTAGGCTTACTAAACCCAACATACGTAAATACTAAAGTTAATGAAATTAAAGCTCAAGATAGTGCTGAAAAATCAAACGCTAAGAAAGATGAAGCACAAAGTTTAAGTCAATATAAAACAACTAAAAATACTGAAATTAAAAGACTTAGCGGTTTAAGCGATTCTGAAAAAGCTGCTCTTGAAGCTGAAATTATTAATGCCAATACAAATGAAGAAGTTGACAGAATCTATGCTAAAGCAACTTCTCTAAACACCAAAAAAGCTCAAGCTAAAGACCAAATTAGAGCGTTAGAATTTTTATCTCCAGAAGAAAAATTAAGCTTTAGTAATGCTGTTGAAAACGCAAATAATACTCAACAAATTGACGCTAAAACAACTGAAGCTACAAACTTAAATAACAGCAAAAAAGCAAACTATGATGTAATCAATGCCTTAGATTTGATTTCAGCTAAACAAAAATTGCAAACTAAAAACGTTATTATTACTTCACAAGGTACTCAAGCTGGAAATGATAAAAAACGTGAATTAATTGAATTAAATCAATACAAAAAAGCTCTTAAAACCAAAATTGATCAAGTTAGTGTTCAAGAATCTAGAAATCAATTTAACGCAGAATTACTAGAAGCTTCAAACAAACCTGAAGTAGATGCAGTTGAACTTAAATTAGCTAAATATAACGCTAAAAAAGATGTTGAAGCATTAACCAACTTAGATTCTTCAATTATCAACAGAATTAAATCGAGCATTGATCAAGCTAGAACTAAAGCTGAAATTGAAAGATTGCTAAACGATGCTAAAGCCCAAAATAGTTCACGTCAAAACAGACTAAATCAAAAATCAAGCTTAACTGAGTTAACTCAAAACGAAAAAGAACAATTTGAGCGTGAAATTAAGTCAGCAGCTGATTCAAATGCAGTTGAAGCTGTATGAAACAAATGAAATAGCTTAAATGAAGCACGTAAAAATGCTAAAAATGAATTGGCAAGATTAACCAACATTGATCAAGGTACAAAAAATACTGAATTTGTCAATAAATTAGCACAACAAACAAGTGTACAGGCTGTAAATCAACTTGTGCAACGTGCTAAAGATTTAAACACTAAAAACACACAGTTAATTGATCAATTAAACAGATTACCTCTGTTAAATCAAAATTACAAAAATAATGTAATAAATGAACAAATTAAAAAACAAACTACTACACAAAACTCACAAGCTAAATTTGATGAAGCAAAAACTTTATCAGATAAAAAAGTACAAGCCAATAATAGAATTAAAGGCTTTTCACACCTAGATAATACTCAAAAACAAAACTATGAACGTGAATTAACTAACGCAAACACTGAAGCTGAAATTAACGCAATCGTTAACCGTGCAGAACATGATAGTTTATCTAAAGCTCGTCGTGATGCCATTGCTGCTATTGACGCTCTAGAATTTATTGGTTTAACTGAGAAAAACAGAATTAAAGGTCAAATTAATTCTTTAACAGATATAAACAGAATTGACCAATTGAAAAATCAATCAGTAACCAAAAATAGCACCAAAGCCAGCTTATTCAATTCAAACGTACAAAATTCACCTGAATTTGATCAAACTACTAAAAATCTAGTTAAAGAAGACTTTAAAAACAAAGAAAGTGATTCGGACTACAGACAAGTTGTTAATAATTTTAAAGCTCTAGAAACTCGTAAGAAAACTTTAAAAACTCAAATTGATGCTCTTGAAAATACACCAAACGCAGATAAAGAAGCATTTAAGCGTGATATTTTAGCAGCTCAAACTACTGCAAGAGTTCAAGAAATTGAAAGAAATGCTCGTGCACGTGATGCTGAATATGTAACCCAAAGAGATTTAAATGCAACTAAAGTTGATAGTTTTAATGAAGCCGTTCAAAAACTAGATGCTTTAGCCAAAACCAATGCCAATAATCATCAATTAGTAAATGCAATTAATGCTTACAAACAAACACTGAACAGCAATATTGCAACTGACACTGATAATTTAGAGAGAATTAAAGAGAAAAACGATAATTTATCATCAAATCAACGTACAAACGTAAATAATATTGTTAATGCAATGAAATCTGTTTTTGAAAATAAAGCAAGAGAATTAACTACTGCACCTAACTTGCATGACAACGAAAAAGTACAAGGTATTCACGATTCAGGTATAGCTGATAAAAAAGTATTTGAGTCTACAAGACATGCTTTTAAAGAAGCATTAGGAACCAACTTTGATGAAAATAACTTCAATCAAGCTATAGCTAAAGCAACTGAATTCGAAACTAAAGCATCAGATCAATTAGAATTTACTGAAAGAATGTTGCGTTTAAATCTAATACTAGAAATTGGCCAACTAAATGATCAACAAAAACACACATATCGTGCTGAATACGATAGGTTAAACGCAGATGCGAATGCAACTAACGCGCAAGCAGAGGATCTAAAACGTAGAATTTATGTTGATGAAGACAGAAATAGAGGTACTAAAAAGCACTTTGACAAATTATTGGATAAATTACGCGATCAAATTAGAGAGTATAATGATCCTCAAGTTGCATCATTAAGTGGTGAATTTAATTTAATCAAACAAAAAATTACTTCAATAGTAGAAAGCTACAAAAACGACTTCAATACAAATGGTCATAGCTGAAGCGATGAAACATATAACCAGAAATTAAATGAGATCAACGCAATGACTGAAGCCTCAGAAATATTTTCTAAAAAATACAATGAAATTAGAAACTATGTAAGAACCAGACTTAGTGATAGAGATAAAATTAATACAGTTTGAAGAGATGGTTTCTTACCACTTGGAAGAAATGTTCTAACCCTTCTAAAATCATTGGATACTAAAAAAGATGAAATCATCAGACGAAAAAATGATTTAATCACAGGAGCGGAAGCTTCAACTAAACTATTTGTATTTAAAGAGGTGCTTAATACTAAATTAACACCAGTTAGTCAAGAAGGCGGTTACCGTGTTTACGCGATGACTTTAACCTCGCACAGAAACACGCCAACTGATTTGTCTACATTACAAATTACCAATATTAATCAATTCCTAAAACACTACCCAGACTTGCAAGTAAGCTTTAGTACTAAACATGCTAGCGGTATTTACAAAGGGCTATACTGAAACTTGCACCATACAGCCCTAACATTTAAAGGTAGTGCAGTCTTTACAACAAGCGATGGTTTAAGATATGAAATGGATCATGCTTTCATTGTTAAAGATGTTAAAACAAGATCATAACGCCTCGGCGTTATTTTTTTGTTATTTTTTCGCAATAAAAAAACCAGCTAATGCTGGTTAAGATTAGAAGTTGGGAATTTTGTCTCGGTTGATCAAATCGATATCGCTAAAGAATTCACCTTCGCTTCCGAATATATCAATTCCTTTAGTTAATTCATCAATATCTTTTTGTTCTTGTGTAATATTTTGCTCATTTTGGTTTTGTTGCACTTCATCATCAACGCTATCACCACCCTGTTCAGTAGCTATAAAGCTAAATTTAAAGCATTCTGATTTAGGATCTTTACTATTATATGAGCCAATACCTAGTTTAGTGTCAATTGTTGCGTCCATATTGAAATGTTCTAACACCGAATTTTTTAAACTAAGCACATCAGCATAAGAAGTGTATTTATCCAATAAATAATGGAAAATTAAGTGTTCATAATGTTGTGGTTGTTCGAGAATTGAGCATGAATTTAGTGCTAAATCAAGTGCCAATTTAACTTTGTTTTCGCCACTTGCTTTTGCACTCGCCATAATGATTTTGCCACCATTTTGCAAAATGTTTTTAAAATCATTAAAGTCAAGATTCATTAAGGTTGGTTGATTAATTATTTCACTAATGATACTTAATGCATTCGCTACATTTTCATCAGCTAATCTTAAAGCTTGAGCAAAAGGAAATTCTTTACCTTGTTGCATTAATGCTGCGTTGCTAATAACCATATATGAATTCACGCATTCTTTAATTTGTCTTAGGCCAATGCTGGCAATTTCACTGGCACGTGAACCTTCTAATTCTTGCATTGGCGTAGTCAATAGTGCTAAAGTTAAAATACCCTTTTCTTTTGCTTTTTGAGCAATAATGGGACTAGCACCAGTTCCTGTACCTTTACCTAATCCCGCAATTAAGATTAACACTTGTGCATCTAAAATTGCTCCTTCAATTTGTTCAATACTTTCTTGAGCGCATTGGGCCCCAATTTTTGGGTCACCACCAGCACCAAGGCCATTGGTTGAAGTACCTAGGTAAAGTTTGTTTTCTACTTCGCTTTGTTGCAAAATTTGAAAGTCTGTGTTAGCTACTATTAAGTCTAAATTTGCTATGTTTTTGTTTGCTAGCGAGCCAACAATGTTGTTACCCGCTCCACCAACACCAATAACTTTAATTTTGATTTGTTGATTAGATTGCATTGAGCTCCTTTAGGCATTTTCGTTTTTAAACATGGTTAAGACTTTTTGCATGAATGTTTTTGGTTTTAAATTGTCAATATCGTTTAGTGTTTGTACTAAATCAACACCTTTAGTTCCGCTCACTAATATAGCTGAACCTAAAAATTGTGCTTTTAAAATTTGTTCATTGTGTTGATTTGCGCTAAATGTTGAAAGTTGCAAATTAGTATTTGTGGCCAGCAAATACTCAACAAACTCAGCATCAAAACCTTTAATTACGTACTCAATTTGTTGATTTGATTCGTAATTGTTTTGATGTGAAGCTTGCACCAGTTGCAAAATGTTTTTTAAGGTTTGACTTAAAGCCATAAAAATTATTGTTTCTTTAGTGTTTGCATTTAAATTAGCTATATGGTAACGTCAATTCGCAATCACCGCATTGACATATGCGTGTGTTAGCTCAGTTGAAATTGCATATTTTTGTGCTATTTTATTGAAAAAACTATCGAATTTTAAAGTTTTAATTTCACTGTATAAAGGCACATTATTGAAAAATCCATTAATTGCTATTTTATTAAAATCAATTTGTACTAGCACATTGTGTGCATCTTTATTTTGCGTTGCATTTAAGCAAGTGCTTGAAAGCATTACTTTGTCTAAATTGACATTTTTAGCATTGAATAGATTAATTACATTGGTATAAAGAGCATCTTGTTTACTTACTATGGTTAATGAATGATAAAAAGTGATTTTTGATGCGTTTTTACCGATGGGAAAAACGCTATATCTTTTTATTTGCGACTCATTTAAGCACTCATACATGTATGCTTGCTGATTTAAGGTAAAAAAGTCTTTATTTTGCTTTGAAGAATTTAAATATTGTTCAAAAGCTTGTTGATGTAAAGCGTTAACTTGCCCATTAACTTTTAATTCTCATGAATTTCTTAAGATATGGTGTTGCAATAGCTCATCATCAAAAATAAGTGCGTTTTGCAGTGTATATTTTTTATTGTTTAAGTGTTTTTTAACAAAAGATTTGGTTTGATCAATTAACTCGTTAAGTGCTGCAAATTTATTTGCATCTACGCTTGTGCTAAAGATTGTGCTAAATGTAGCATTATTGATGTAAACAATGTTTGCTTCAAATTTAGCTTTAGTAATGTAGTAATTAACAACAAAATTTTTCATTTAGCACTCCTTTCGCTAGATTAATTTGGTTAAAACTCTTAGGCGTGCACTTCTTGAGCGTGCATTTTCTTCAAGTTCGTTTTTACTTGGGTCAATAACTTTAACTTTGTATTCTTTGGCTTCGTTAATTGGCATTTTGGCAGGTAATTTATCTTTAATTAAATTACCAAAAAAATGTTTAACGATGCGGTCTTCTAATGAGTGAAATGTAATGATGGCGATTGAGCCATTTTTACTGATTAACTCAGTGCATTGACTTAATAATTCACGCAATGATTCAAGTTCATTATTTACTTCAATTCTAATTGCTTGAAAAATTGCTTTGCAAGGATTTTTTGCCTTAACAACTTTGGCTGGCAAAGAGTTTCTAATAATGTCAGCTAATTGCAATGTTGTGTCAATTGGACGATTTTGCACAATGGCATTCGCAACTAGACCAGCTAGCTTTACCTCTGCGTTATCGATTAAAATTTGTCTAATTTGATCAACACTGTAATTGTTAACAAGATAGTGAGCATCTAATGTTTGCTCTTGATTCATACGCATATCAAGTCTGGCATCTTTGTTATAACTAAAGCCACGAATGGCATTGTCAATTTGTGGCGAAGAAATTCCTAAATCAGCTATGATACCGTCCACTTGTTTAATTCCCAGTTTATTTAGCTCTTCAGTAATATTTTTAAAGTCTGAATGTACTAATGTGAAATTGTTGCTGATTTGACTTAGAAGTGTGCGACTTTTCTCTATCGCGAAAGCATCTTTATCAAAAGCAACTAAGTGTCCGCTTGTAAGCTTAGCTAAAATTTTTGAGCTGTGCCCGCCCATTCCCAGCGTTAAATCAACATAAATGCCATCAGGTTTGATATTCAATGCATCTATAGTTTCATTAAGCAGTACTGAATAATGATCTTGTTTCATTATTTCTCCCTATTTGCTAGTGCTTGAGCAGCTTGTGCTAATTCTTGTTCACTAATTGAGTTGGTGTAATTTTCATAGTTTTCTGCACCTCATAATTCCACAGAGTTACCTACACCGATAAAAATTACGTCTTTTTGGATAGCTCCTTTGCTTAGTACTTGTTTGGGCAAAATAAAGCGAGATTGTGAATCTAGTTCTACATCGTGAGTGTTACCTAGTCATCATCTTTTTAACAATCTGGCGTTTTTATCATAAATGCTTTGCGATGTTAAATCTGCAGTCAATTTAGCAAATTCATTTTCATCACGCAGCTCGATAATATTGTCCATGCCAACAGTCAAGTAAAACTTGCTACCTAAGGCATCACGCAGCTTTGCTGGTAATGCTACACGGTTTTTGGCATCGATTGATCTTTCATATTGTCCGTACACCACTTTCCTCCACTATCCACCACTATTGTACAACAATTCACGCACGCATATAGCAATAAAATTGATAATTTTACAAGTAAAAAAATCAAAAAAATAAAAACGCAATTTTGGGCATTTTTAAAGCCAAAAAATAGCGTTTTTTTAAAATTAAAAAAATATAAAAAAGTGGTAAAAATTACCACTATTCTTTGTTCAAAACCCCAAATACATGAGTTACGTCGCTAACTTTACCCAAAATTGTGATTAAATCACCTTGTTGCAAAATGCTAAAGCCACTTGGTAAAATGCTTTCAGCACCTCTTTTAATTAAAACAATGCTTACGCCTTTTTCCACAAATTTACATTCTTTTAAAGTTTTATTAACAAATTTTGAGTTAGTTAAAAGTGTTGTTCCCATCACAAAACCATCACCTAACTCTTGTAAACCTAATGAATATTTAGCAAAGTTAGGATTAGCTGCTAGCAAAGCAGTTCTAATTCCAGCTTCTTGCTCGGGTCTAATTATTACTTTCACGCCAATTTGTTGCAACACATTGGCGTGACGATCAGATTGGGCACGTGCAATGATATTATCAGCTTTAAGTTCAGTTAAAGCAGCTACAATTTCAATATTATCATTGGTTGCCACTACCACTATATCCATATCTTTAATTCCTAAAGCTTTTAATGATTTAGTGTCAGCTGCATCTGCTAAAACTAGTTTGTCAACACTGTCGGCAAAAACTTTTAAGTTTTTTTCATCTTTGTCAACTACTAGTAAAGATACCTTCATTTTTAAAAGTTGTTTAATTACGGCTTGGCCAAAACGGCCTGCACCAATAACGGCAATATTTTGGATTGAATTTTTGCGCATATAACTCCTTAATATTTATTAATAATTATAATATTATAAAAATATAATGTATTAAAATTTAGAGCATGAGAAAAAATGATATCGGCAAAAGATGGCGCGATTCAAGATTTCGATCTTTTTTTGCTTCGTCAATGCATTGAATTAAAAAAATTTCAAACGTTCGTATTATCTTTATCACTTATCTAAGCATCATTATAATTTCAAGTTTATTTTTAGTCAGTCCGCTCAGCCAAAGTGGTAAAGTGCAAGTGAGCTATATGGACGCTATTTTTACAACCGCTTCAGCTTTTAGTGATACAGGTTTAGTTACGGTAGCTTCCTACAATACTTGAAATATGTTTGGTCAAGCTATTATTGCGTTTTTAATTTTAGCTGGCGGAATTGGTATTTTTGCTTTAAAAATCTTTTTTATAACACTGCTTTTTCCAAAAGCTAAAAATTCAATCAGCGAAATGGGGATTATTGCCCACGAACGTGGCTCAGATGAGTTTGGAACCACTAAAAAGATAATTTTTAATTCCGTAGCCACACTTTTAATCATTACTTTAATTTCAGGAATCTTTTTATCGTTTTATTTTTATTTAGCAGCTCCACGAACCATAGGTTCAAGCGAGTTTCATGGCGAATATATTTCACCTCAATATGACTGAGCTTTGGCCTTTAGATATGGCTTTTTCCACTCAATTTCAGCTCTTAACAATGCTGGCTTTGACATTATTGGCCAAAATTCGTTGTTGGCTTATTATAACAACATTGAATTACAACTTTATTTTGCTTTCCTATTCATCATTGGTGGGCTAGGTTTTCCAGTTATTTACGATTTAATTGGCTTTGTTAAACACAAAATCAAAAACCGCAAAAATCACTCCAAATATGTTTTTAAATTAATCACTAAACTCTCAACTGCCACTTATGCTATAACAACTTTAATCGGTTTTGTAGCCTTGATGTGTTTTGAAATGCCTGCTAAACAAGAACTATTTTTCAACAAAGAAGTTTATGGTAATTGAGCTCAAAAAACTTGACAATTGTTCTTTTTATCAATTTCTACGCGCTCAGCTGGCTTTAGCACCATTAACATTGAACACTTAAGTAATGGTTCAATTATCATGATGGCTATATTGATGTTTATTGGTGCTGGTCCTGTTTCGACGGGTGGGGGTATTCGTACCACCACAATTGCCATTTTGGTAATGGCAATAATTAATAAAATTACAGGTCGATCATCGGTAAGAGCATTCAAACGCCGAATTCCTGACGATACTGTTAAAATGAGTTCAATAATTTTCTCAATTTCAGTACTTTTAGTGTTTGTTTGGTCTTTAATTTGTGCTTCAAGTTTATCTACATATGGCGGCAAATTAAACGCTTCTAGCTTTAACTTTGCTCACTTAGTTTTTGAAGTTTGTTCAGCGTTTGGTACATCTGGGCTCACCGTTGGCGTAACGTCGCAACTAAATATTGTTTCCAAAATCTTTATTATTATCATTATGTTTATTGGTCAATTCGGCATTAGCAGTACAGTGCTTGTATGAGGAAGTAAGAAAAATAATGCCTTTAGCTATGAATATATTCACGAGGAGGTGATGATTGGCTAGTCAAAATTTCAATGCAATTGGCTTAAGCCAAAGCCAATTGGATAAAATCCTTAAACGGGGAAAAAACAAAAAATTACACGCTTTTTTAATAACAATTGGCATACTTATAATCTTAAGTGTTGCAGTGCACATGGTTCCAAGAAAATTTATTCCTTGAGAAGCAGGTTTGGGAATATTCGTAGCACAGCTATTAATCATGATAATTGTTATGTTTGAGCTTTATTATTCACGTATATGTATTCTTCTAAAAAATGGTTATGAAAGCTCTGATGATAAAGTGTGAACTAAAGCAATTCCCCAAGCATATTCAATTAGTATGGATGTATATATTGCGTTTATAACATACAACATTTCATATGCCAAAGGATACAAAATTACTCAACATCAACGCGAAAAAATTAGCAATTACTTAGCCAATGCTAACGTAATTTAGCTAATTTTTTATTTGTTTATTGATGCAAAAACAATCTCAATAAACACACTTAAAACAGGTTCAATAAAACAAGACAAAAAAGTTGAATATTTTTATTGTTTTAATTCACAAATTTTCTTTTTTAATATATCATTAGATATATAAATTACATTAGTAAAGGGGAAAAATAATGGCAACAAACAAACAATTATTAGTTAAATTTTACCTAGCTGAAAAATTTGACAAAGACAGAAACATGTCATTCAACCTTAAAAAACAAGGTCTAAAAACACACCAAAACTTTAAAACATTCGAAAAAGCCTTAACTTCATTCATTGAAAAATCATTAGCAACTAAAGCACCTACAAGAGTATGATTCCACCGTGATGGAGCATTCAGAGGTACTGCAACTGTTGAACAATGTGAAATTATTCTAAAACGTATTAAACAAGATCAAGTTCAAGATCAAGACGTAATTGAATACATCAACAAAGAAGACTTAGTTGACAAAGCACCTGCGAAAAAACAACCTTCAAAAGACAAATTCTTTAAACTATTGGAAAATGCTTCAATTTACGCTGATATTGAAGACAAACCAACACCTAAAGAATTATCAGCTGACAGAATTCATGCAACAGTTGATCTAGATGTTGAAGTTGAACAAATCAATGTAACAGGTGACGCTAACGCATACGTAACATACCACTTCACAAACGGCAAAGAAGTTTCAGATTCAAGAGTTGCGAGATTTAACTACGCAAAATTAGCTCAAAATTCAACAATTTTAAGCCCATCTGAACCAGCTATTTGCTCATTTGGTTTTGGTTCAATTGTTTCAAACGCATTAATTTTTGCTCAAGTTGACAAAGATTCTTCAGCTCTAACACTATCTGCTCCTCAAATTCAAACAGATGCAGAAGTTGAATTATTAATTGAACAAATCAATGTTTTAAGCAAAGATAAAGCAATCGTAACTTACAAATTCACAAGAGATGGACACGTTTCACAACTTTTCGTTAAAGAATTTAACTTTACAGATAGAGATTTAACATTAGATAGACTTTACGCTAGAGAAGTTAAAACAGATTACTTAACACAAGAACAATTTTACTTGCTAGTTGCTGACGCTAAAGTTTATGCTGAAGTTGAACAAGATTCAACAGCTTTAGGTTTAGGTTCACACGTTCTAAAAACCACAACTGACTTAGATTTAGTTGTTGAACAAGTTAACGTATCAAGCAAAGATGTTGCTTTTGTTACATACCACTACGCAAAAGATTCATTTGTTTCACAATCACAAACTGTTGCTTTTGACTTTAGAGGTCGTGATTTAACAAATTCTGTGTTATGAGCTCAAGATTCAATTTTAAGCGAAGAAGAATTTGTACAATTAGTACAAACAAGTTCAATTTATCTAGATATTACTGACCAACCAGCATTGATTGAAGTAGGAAGCTTGCATGTTAAAACAGATTCAGCTTTATCAGTAAACGTTGAAGAAATTAATGTTACTTCAGATTTACATGTATATGTAACTTACTACTTAAGCGCTTCTGGTCTAAGAAGTAATTCAGCCACAGTTCTATTTGACTTTTCAACTGTAACAGCAGATACAACTAGATTAAACCCATTTGTTGAAGCTCAAGACACTAACACAGTTGAAGTTGAACAAGAAGTTGCTAGCCAACCCGAAGTTGTTGAAGAAGTCAAAGAAGCTAAAGCAGAAGTTGTTGAACAAACACAACCAGTTATTAAACCAGTTGAAGTTAAAAAATATGCTAAACCAGCTAAAAAAGGTATTGGTTTTATTGAATGATTATTAATCTTTGTTCTTTCAGCAATCATTATTATTGACATCATCGTTATTATTCTTTACTTTTTAAGATAATGTAATTACATTTAAACTCGCTTTTAGCGAGTTTTTATTTACGTTTTTGTAAAAAAGTATTATATTTTATGTAATAAAATATATATGCAAGGAGCAAAGATGCGTAAATACAACGGTGTACACTATGATTTAGATCAAAAAAGTCAAACTTTAAAATTAAAAAGCTTTTATCACGAAGAACTTTTAGCCAATCCCGCAGGCTCGCGTAATGGGTTTAAAAAATTTGGTGGTTCTTCAATTGGCAATATTTTTGAAACAGATGCATTCAAGGGCCAATTTTTAGCATTTTTACACATGGCTCGTTTAACTCCACCAATTTTGCAACGCAAATATGTTAAAGCCGGTGAAGCGGTAGAGCCAAAAGTGTTTGCACTAATGCAACAAAAATTTCCTAGCCTTGATATTCAACATATTGAAGCCGCTAAAGTAGGTTATGATTATTTTAAAAACACGCACCAAATCGTTGGTGGAGTGCCAGATGGCTTAATCCCTTCTAAAAAAATCGTGTTAGAGATGAAAGCTGTGCAAGCTAAAAAACAAGCTCAATGAGAACAAAACAATAATATGGACGTTCCTTTAGACTACCGCAAGCAAGCAGAGCTATACGCTTATTTATTAGGTTATCCAATTTATGCCATAGTCGCTACTTACTTGCAAGAAGAAGATTATTTGGATCCGCAAAACATAGATTTAAACCAACGCAATATTGCTCAATACAGCTACAAAGTTGATGTTAATAAAGCCAAAGATGATTTAAATAAAATTGTAGAGTTTTGAACTTATTATGCTCGCATTGGTATCAGCCCTGTTTATGATGCTAGACGCGATGCAAAAGTTGTTGAGTATTTAAACTGCCACAATGAAGATGAATGAAGAGAAGTGTTTGAAAAATGAAAACGTTTAGGAGAAGTAGATGCAGATATTACCTTTGAAGAAGTTAGATAAAGATAAGACTAAAGTTATCAGCTTTAGTCATTTTAAATCAAGCTATACATGCCAGCCTTATTTTATTTGAGCTGAAAAAGATGCTAATGGTGAGGTTAAGTTTATTCCTAACACTGACGCTAATGGCTTTAGCCTTAATCCAGCCTACACCCCAACTCAACAAAACGATTCAGTAAGTCACAATTTTGATTTTTTAGAACAAATCACCAGCGACGAAGAAGATGAAGAAGCCACAATGTATGATAAACACTACCAAAAAACACTAGGTGAGTTTTTGAGCAGTGATTGAAACTATGCTAGCGAAAACAAAAATTCTTTTGCTTTAGCTTATAAATTAGCTGTGGATTTTTTAATTAAAGAATTAAACATTGATCTTGAGCAAGTGAGTTTTAATACACGCATTTTTCCAACTAACTTATTGCACAATGCACCAGATTTATTCAATGAATTTATTGAAAATAACGCAAAAACATTGCTAATTGATCCAACTTTTACTTATTTAGCAAACACCCAACAACAAATTGATTTTGTGGTTAAAGCTAGTGCTTTTGCCTACGATAAAACCAGCTCAACAATTTATTTGCAAAAAGCTAAATCTAGCACTAGCCTGGATGATTATTTAAAAGCATATTTTATTTATAATACTGCGCTAAAAATGGGTGTAAAAGTCAAAAATATTGCTTTTATTTTGTTTCATTATGATGCTGATATTTATAAACAAGGCTCAATTCCATTTTTAATTTCACAAGGTTGCTTTTCAAGCAATACTGCGGGATCAGTAAAGCGCGAGGGTATAAGCGCAATTAAAAATGATCAAGAAGTGTATTATAAAAACTTGATATCTTCTGGTTTGGCCTCGCAAAATGCATACTGTGAAAATTTGGTTTCTACAATTTTTAACTCAGTTAAATATTCTAAAGTTTGATCTAATCCTAACGTGTCACAAGTGGCAAAATGACAGCAAGAAAATAAAATTATTGATCTAAAAGAAGCTAAACATAAATTCAATGATTTTGACCAAACTATTGATAATATTATTCAAGCTTATTCTGTGTCTTTACCAATATATTCTGAACTTAACGAACAAAATAAATGGCAACTGTCTATGCCTTTAGATACAAGTTCATGAGGCAAAAATCCCGAACTAAAAAGAATTACTTCATTAATTTTAGGTGAGCAATATCTTTATTCTACTGGTTATGGTGGTACCGGTAATGCTCTAAAAATACTGGATCAAAAATTCATTAACACCCATAAGCAAGAAGTTAAAAAACTATATGCTTTTCCTAACTATTTTACTGATAAATCACTAGAATTGTTGAGTGAATTAATGCGTCAAGATGAAATTATTGTTTGATACGACTATGAAGGTGTGAGTTCAATTTTAACAATATTTGATGGCTTAAAATCATATCGCCAAATCGCACACCAAGTTTCAATAATTGTTACCCAAAACGGTGAACACATTTATCAAGAAGACATCTTAAAAGACCCCAAAAATATTACCTTAATAGATTTAGTTGATGTAATTTTGGCAGTGTATCACAATAAAGCGGATAAGTATGTTGTGTTTAATAAAAGTTACGAAAACACACGTAATTTAGAAATAAGGGATTTAGTTGCTAAACGTTTTGAACAAAAAGATGTACAATTTATTGAGCAATTAAAATTACGCAATATACATAATCTATTGGATTTTGAGTCTATTGTTTTGCACATTCGTGATCATACTATTGATTTATTAGATTTTTTTACCCAAAAATGTGAACTTGATAACCAAGTATTTTACGTGTCTAATTATGTTAAACACTCACTAATGCACAAACCTAGCTTTGAGCTAGATTTTGCAAATTTTAGTGGCACTAAAGATGAATACAAACAGCTTTGTGATTCATATCGCTTGCAAACATTTGCTAGTAAAGATCTAAAATCAATACGTATTATGGAGCTATTAGGCTACACCAGTATTAAAAAATTAGAAAAATTAATTTCTAAAAGCGGGTACAAATATCGCAATGAAATTAAAGAATATGCTGGCTTAGAAATCAAAAATGGTTCGATGGCCTTGGAATTAGCAGCTAATCGCTGCACTGGTTTAACTGGTGATTTAGAATGAAACGCCAAAGTTGAAAAACTCAAAGAATACTGTCACAATGATGTGATAGCAATGATAGTAGTTTATGAATTTATCCTAGGTTTTATTGGCAATGTTTTTACCAATATACACGATTTAGAGTACAAAATACCAAACTCAAAAACATTTGTTGTTGATTTTGAAACCAAAAAATTAACACTAAAATAAGGAAAAATATGGCAAATTATGATGATTTATTTATCACCACCACTGATACAGTTTGTGGCTTAGGTGGTCCTATTAACTCAACAACGCTCCAAAAAATATATGAATTAAAACAGCGTCCATTGCACAAAAAAATTATGATACTAGTTGGTTCTATAGAGCAAGCTCGCCAGTTTAAAGAATGAAATGAGCAAGCAGATGAATTTGCTCTACAACATTGACCAGGACCATACAGCGTGGTGGTTAATGATCAAGGTTTTAGAATGCCTAATCAACAAGGGTTGATTGAATTTTTACTAGCTAATGGCCCAATGTATGTGACTAGTGCTAACATTTCTGGTCAAACACCTATAGACATTAATCAAGCTAGCCAAGTCTTTCCGCAAGTTAAAAAAGTACTTAATTTTGGCACACCCAGCGGTCAAGCAAGCATGATATATTGCGTAGAAACTAACAGTTGAATCAGATAAGGAGTCAACATGAAAAAAAGCAAATTATTTTTGAATTTATGTTTATCAGCATCAACAATTACACTATTTTCAACCAGCTGTGTTCAAAAACACACTCCCCAAGAATCTAAAAAGGAAAAAGAAGCTGATACTAGAGGTATAGCTCCAAGCAAACCTATTGTTCCAGACCCAATTAACCCCAAACCCATCACCCCTCCCACAAAAGAGAAAGAACAAATTAAGCCAGAAACAAAGCCCAATCAGCAAGCACCTAAAGATGGCGACAAAGAAAGCGAAAAACCATCGCAACCTCAGCCCGAAAATCCAAAAAATGAAAATAACATTCAAGGGAACAGTCAACTTCCAAAAAATGATCAAGATAATTCGCATCAAAACACAGAATCTACATTCAAGCCTAATGATCAATATCAATTAGAAAAAAATGAGCATTATAAAGATGATATTGATTATGATTTAAATCCAACCACTAAAGAACGCATCAATCATGCAAGCATAATTGATTGAAATAATGTGCAAAATTACAATAAAAACAGTGTTTTTTACAATGAACTTGAAAATCAAAAAATTGTTTTAACTACCAGAGAATCAAAAATAGGCGATAGTGAAGCGGAAGTTAAAGAGCTAAAAAAATTATTCCAGCAATTAATTCAAAGTAACGACATATATGCTTATAACGTAGCTCAGTTAAATTTTGATGCACGTAATATGACTAAGGCATTGCTAGAATGATTGCAAGAAAGCTGAATTGATCATTTATATGTTGAATTTAGCCTAAGATCAATTTATTTTGAAACTGAAACTGCAAATGGTGACCAAGTTTTAAGCAACCCCAATTCAAAAACACATAAAGATAGTTTCATTAGACTAAAAACAATTGAAAAATTACCAAGTAGCATCAAAATCGACTGAGTAAATGAAGGCATTGATAAAGATAATTACTTAAATTTTATTAAAAATGGTTTAGCACAAATTAGCGAAGGTATGAGCGATTTGGACAAAGTTTACGCCATCACCCGTTATGTTTGCGATTACATTATTTACGATGATCTAGCAGCCTATCAAGATCTTCAACACGCCATGAATACTCGTAAAGGAGTATGTCAACAATATGGGACCTCTATAGCCTTATTGCTTCAATTAGCAGGCGTTCAAGCTGTTCCCAAACCTTCTGGCAATATGTTGCACCAATATGCGTTCGCTTATTTTGATCCTAACGGCGGAAATGATAAAAAATGATATAGAGTTGATGGTGCTTTCATCGACGATGGACGCGCAAGCCAAGAAACAAACAAAGACATTTTTATTCATAAAAATACACGTAACTACATTGATTCATTAGCTGCTCCACATGTTGGTATTTCCGCCTATACTGATGTTGGGTATGATTTATTGCGTTATTTACCATGAGATTTCATGTTTAAAAACAATGAAATTGCTAAAGAAGATTTTTTTAACAAAAGTTTTTTGAAATTAACTGATAGACCATCATATCAAGAAAAACTTGCAAGATATTTCTACAGTAATGGTTATTGATACATGATTACTAATCGTCAAATGGAAGGCAAATACAACCAGCAAAATTACCTTTACCGTATCAAATCTAATTCAACTGAGCTAGAAATTGTAAAAAGAGGTAAAGATAAGCTAATTGAAAGTGATAAATTCGCTGATTTAATCAATTTAGATGGCTTTTTCCACCGAACTTATGATCATAACGGCTTGTTATACTTATTTCATAAAAATACTGATGGTGAAGTAGTCATTGATATTATTGATTTAGTTGAACAAAAATCAGTACTTAAAGACATTAAAATACCTGATTTACTAAGTGAAACAGATAAATCCAAATTTGACAAAATTACGACAATGACTCAGATTAGATTGGATATGTTAAGTCAACAGCTTCATTTTATGGCGGAAGGAACTAAAGATAATAGTAATGTTCAACACACCACTTCAATAAATCTTTTAGATGCAAAAGTTAATGAAAAATTGTCATATACAAGCAAAAAAGAACACAATAGTGATGATTTATGACGTAAGCTAATTTCAACTCGAGCTACACTTGGCACATATATGTTTAGTGAAAGCGCTAAAGTTTACACTCACAAATCCAGCCTAAGAGAAGAATTCAAAACTCTTGAAAAGCAAATTCAAGCTAACCGTAAAAGTTACACTAAAGAGCAAATTGAACAATATTACAAAAAACTTGACGAAATTATTGCTAAAATCCCTCAAAACCAATGAATTATTGAGTCTAATAAACTAAAAATAACTCAGCAATTGCCAATGAAAATGTATATTGATAAAACACACTTAGATCAGTATGGTTACCCAATTCCTTTTGAAGTTGCTAATGGTTTTGATTACTCAGAAAATCAACTTCAACATATGCTCTACGATGTTTACTATTCAAGTTCAGCTATTGATACAAATAGTGTAACTTCCTTGACCCCAATACTAAAAGGGGTGTTAAAACGAGATTTAAAATTAACTAAAAATAATATACACGCAAGTGACAACGGTTATATTTTGATTAAGGCCTACTACCGTGGCAATGAAAACAAAAACGTAATTTGATCACAGGCAAGCCAGGTTGTAATTGATCAAAATCAAACTCATTTCACTTTATTTAATGAAAGCCCAAGCAATAAATACTATAAATGACACAATTTATACAAAAATGAGCAACAAAGTGAATTGAATAATAACTACAGCTTTAAATTCATTTTTAACATTAAAAATTACAATAATATTAGCAACCCTATTCAATATAAAGTTATTTATAAAAATGGCTCAAAAATTGAAACAGTACAACAAGGCTCTATTAATGCTCAAGAGTCTAATTCAATACAAGTTAATGTTGATAAAAGCCAAAGAACATCTGGTTCATATTATCTAGAACTAACATTTAACCATAACAATGAAACATTGGTCTATAACTCAAAACATTTTCTTGATTTTGAAGTTGCAGATTTAAACAACTCTGATTTGGATAAATTTTATTAATAATTTTGCAATTTAATTATTCATTTAAATCGATAAATTATATTGACACTTAACCAGTGTCAATTTTATTGCTCATTATTGTCTATCCGTTTTTAAATTTAGCTGTTTTAACTTATAATTAAGATATAAATAAAATAAGTTAAGGAATTAAAATGGAACTAGAAACAAACCAATGACAAGCTAGATATATTAAGTGATATATGAAAAAACTAAAATTAGACAAACTAGGTCTAATTGAATATATTAAAAAACACTCTATTAAGTTATCAAACTTTTTAGTAATGGTTAATTTATTTAGATTGGCAAACGATGCTATCGGTGACTTTAACAAGCTTAGAGCTTATGAATACGGCGCAATCTATGCAGGAGTATACAGAGACTTTCAAACAAAAATTGATGAAGACTATGTAGACCAAATCCTACGTGCAAGCGATGCTAAAAATCCAAAAAGTTATGAAATCTTAGAAAAAGCATTCTTTTATGTAAGTACAAGCAAAAACTTTGATTTTATTGAAAAAATGCACGATTTTGACTTTTGAAAAAATAAAATCTACCGTGCTGACAACAGCATTAGAAAAAATGATGTGAGTGAACAAGACAAAGCTAAACTAAAAAGAATTTATGATGCTTTACCAGCCAACGCCGCAGATTTAGATTTTATCTTCATTAATGACTATCACTTTGTTTGAGACAAAAAAGATGCTGAATGAGTTAAACAAAATTATGTTAAGCTAATTGAAATGTCAAGACAATATGATTTAGTAAACCCAGTATTTGTAGCCCCTGAAAAAAGCAAAAGCAAATGCTCAAAAACTACTCATTAATTAATTTATAACTTCACAAATTGTGAAGTTTTTATTAGCTTTATAATAAGTTTTTTCGCTGTGTAAATATGTACATAAAAAAGCTTTTTGTGGCATAATTTTCTTATCCATTACGCGCAAAATACTTAAAGAATAAATTTGAACAATCTTTTAAATTTAAGGAAAGATAAAATGAGTAAAAAATACAATACAATTTTTGTGTTATCGATTGCGGCATCGGTTTTGACAACCACAGCGGTTTTATTAACAACCGCAACAAAATCACAGCTAAATATTAATGCCAGACAAAATAATCAAAATGAATTAGATAAACATATCCAAATACTAACTAAAGATATTGCTTTTGTTGATAGCAATAATATTTCTGAGGCACAAAGTGATCAGTTCAAACAAGATTTGCAAAATGCTAAAGCAATTCATGCTAAGTTTACCGGTTCAAAAGATGCTTTTGCAGCGCAAAATGCGGCTAAATTACAACAACTTGATCAAAAAATTAAATTACTTGAAGCTAAACTTGCCAACTCTAAACATAAAAATAATGTAGATAGTCCAATAGATTCAAAATTAGACGAATTAGAAGCTAAAATTAACGCTCAACAAGCAAAACTTTCTTCTGCAACTTCTGCAAAAGCTTATTTAGATGTTTTTAACTCGGTCAAAAAAATAAATCAACACGATATTGAATCGTTGCGTCAAGCTGTATCAAATTCCAATAATCAACAAATTAAAACACGTTTTGATTCTTTAAGTGCGAAAAATAATTCAACACACACAAATTCATTGAATAGAATTAAGGAATTAGTGAGAAATGAAATTAATGCACTGAGCTTAATTTCGACAGATTCTAAAAACATAAACTATGCAACATTAGATTCCACAACACTACCTGAGCAAGCCTATAAACTGTCAAGTGATCTAGAAAAATTGAATGATAACAAGGAAGAAATTAAAATAATTATTAACGCATCAAGTCTATTGTCTACACAGCAAAAAACAGATTTTATTAATAAATTAACACAAGCAAATGATATTGAAGCAATTAATTCAGTCTACAAGGAATTTTTGACCAATATCTCATTTAAAGCTAGTGCAATTGATGATTTATGAATTTTGAATTTGTTCTCAGTCGAAATAAAAAATAAATATAAGAATCAAATTATTGAGCAAGGTGCAGATGCGCTTATAAACGTAATTAGAAATGATTATAACAACAAATTGCAAGCACTTGAGGCTATTCATGGTTTCAATTCATTAGCACATAATGTGCTAAGTCATTTTGAGAATCTAATTGTGCATGCTGAAGGTAATGATAATTATGCTGAAATTGTTGCGAGCGCACAATCATTAAATCAAAAAATTATAGAAGCAACTAATGAAATAAATGCCATTACTTTGTTATCTCAAACTCAAAAAAGTGAAATTATTGGCAAAATTTCTAATCTAACTGAACCCAATGCTGTTACACGCGAACTAACAAAAATAAAAAATACTGCCGACGCTATGGAAAATACGTTAAACCAAGTAAATAATGCACTTGAGCAAGCAAGTTTTGATGCAGCCACTAAACAAAGTATTAATAATTTTGTAAAAAATACGAATGTTGAAGGCTACAAACAATCTATTAATTTTGAAGTTTATGCTCGCACAATAAATGATTTAATTAATAAAATTAATAGCACAACTTCAACTCCACTTTCACAAGAGCAAAAACAAAAAGTGCTAGCAAAATTAGCTAAAGCTGTAAGTATTGATGATTTATTAAAAGTTCAGTTTGATTTTAAAACCGAGTCTGAAAGAAACAAAGCAAAAGCTCGTGTTCAAAACAATTCCTATCCAGAAAGCGGAAAAAAAGAACGAATTATCACTAATATTGAGCAAGCCAAAGATATATATTTAATTAAAATAGCTGAACAAGATAATGATAGGGTCAACTCTAAAGACCAAATGAGATACACAGCACAATCAAATATTAACAATCTTGAATATATTTCTCAATCAATTAAAGATGAGACGAATAGATATTTAAATACACAAAATTCTCAAGACACATTTAATGCTAAGCTGCAAGAGCTAACAGAATTAAACAATGCTAAAAAATCTCTGTGAGAGCAATTAAACATCAATGAATCTAACTTCAATAAATTTATCTTGTCACATTATAAATATGAATTTTTGAACGCTAAAACTGCAGATGAATACAACAGCGTATTAAATTCGATTAGAGAACAAAATAATAATGTTGATTTGGCCTTAACTGTTATAAATTGATTTACACTAATGCCTGCTCAAGCTAAAAATGATTTTAGGGAATATGTTAAAAATGTTGATAGTTCAAGCAAAATTGAACAATTAATAGGCAAAATCACTGAAATCAAAGCGTCTTTTGATGCAACTCAAGAATTTATTCAACACTCGCAAAAACTTTCACAGCAGCAAAAAGATAGTTTTAATGCTGAATTAAATGCAATCAATAGTATTGAGCAACATAATGAAATTTGAAATAGAGTAAATGTAGCAGTCAATTTAAGTGAAGTAAATTCTATTTTAGCCGAATTAAATAGTTTCATTAGCGCTGAAAGAAAGATTCAATTTAATGAAATGACAGCTAAATCAAGGACTTTACTAGATTCTAAAACGATTTTAGCAAACGCGCATTGGTACAATGGGTTAATTAAAAACCGAACTAAATATTCAGCTTCTTTATCACAATTAAGCAATGCTTCAAATGATTTAAAATCAACATATGAGGCTATTATTACTTCAATGAGTGAAATTGATGTTGAAAATGAAATCGAAACATTTAGCAATTCTAAATCTAGCTTAAATGCTTCAAAAACACAAGTTATTGATAAGTTGAAAGCATCCCAAAATCTAAGTCAAGAGTTTAAAAATATGTTAATAACAACGCTAACTAACGTTGATTCGCAATCTTATTTAGATAAAATCTCTGCTTATATTGCTAAATTTATTGAACGCAAAGCAAAATACTTTGACTTAATTAATAATTCATCATCATTTAGTCAGCAACAAAAGCAAGAACTAATTCAACAACTAGATCGAGTTATGAATTTATATGATTTTGTCAAAATTGAGCGTTTAATAAATCTTGCTTCATAATTAAAACCGCGTTGCGGTTTTTTTATGCTATTTTACGCAAATTCATACAAAAATCAATAAATATATAAAAAAATACACGCTCGCGTGTATTAGTTGTTTGATGTAGATGGAGCTGTATTGCTTACTACACGAACACGTTCTTTTGAATAAGGCATTAGTGCCATGAAACGTGCTCTTTTAATTGCCATTGCAACTTTTCTTTGGTCTTTAGCAGATAATCCTGTTAAAGCACGTGCTTTAATTTGACCAGTTCCGGTAACGAATTTACTTAGTAAGTCAACATCTTTATAGTCGATGTAGTTTAGGTTTAATTCAGCGATAAGACTTCTACGACGTTTGTTAAAAGCAGATTTTTTTGAACGAATTTTAGCCATAATATTCTCCTTAATTATAAGTCATCATCATCTTCGAATGGATCCATAACAAAATTGTGTTGTGGAGCAGATGGTTTAACTTCTTGATTGTGAGTGAATGATGGTTCGTTAACAACAGGAGTTGTTGAACCAGTAAATTTAGGTTGTTTTGGTATATATGAACTAGTTGGGTTTGCTTGAGCACCTTCACGTCTAGCGCGTTGTTCTCTTGATTCAAGTGAGCTAATAAAATCAATAGTAACTTCGTAAGTACGAACAGTTTCGCCGTTTGCATTATTGTATTGACCAGTTGTAAAACTGCCTTCAACACTAACTAATGCACCTTTTGATAAATATTTGCTCATGTAATCAGCGTTTCCTCTTCAGGCAACAACTGGAATAAAATCAGTTACAGGCTCTACGCTTGTGCTTCTACGATTAACCGCGATCGTTGCTCGACAATAATTAATTCCGCTTGGTGTAGCAAAAGATCTAATGTCGCCAGCAATGCGGCCAATTAGTATTACTCTATTCATAACTAACCTCCTAAATTATTCAGCTTTAGCTGGTCTTGGTCTTCTTTCAACTTTAGCGTCTGCGTCAAAAGGTTTTCTTCTTGGTTTGTCTGCTGAATCTTTGAATTTTTTGTATGATTGTTTTCTTTCTTTGCCTAAACCTTTTTCTGAGTCTAAGTTAATTACTAATTGTCTTCAAATTTCTTTAGAAATGTTTGCACGACGTACAAATTCAGGAACTAAAGAAGCTTCTCCGTTTAATTGAACTAGTAGGTATTTACCTTGTGTTGAATGGTTGATTGGGTAAGCTAGAGTTTTGTTTTCTAACTCTTCTGCTTTTGTAATATTTGATTTTCCAAAAACGCTTTCAACTAAATCGAAACCAACTTTAGCTTCTGATTTAGGGTCTAGGATCATCATGATTTCATATTTGTGCATGTTATCCTCCTTATGGACTTCAGGGTCATTTGACCAAGGAGTAATAAATTACTCGTTTGAAATTATAACAAAAAAATATTTTTGGCAAGCAATAATCTAAAGATTGTAAAAATGACAATTTTTTATATAAAAACATTCATATTTTCAATGAATTTTGAGCAATTTTATAAAGTAATTTTTTTGAAATTTTAAATAATATTTAAAAACTTAAACCAACAAAAAATGCGTGTTTTTGTTTAAATATTGCTTTTAATGTGGTAAATTTTATCTTATGAGTAAGTTAGTGATCGTTGAGTCGCCTAACAAAGTAGCGACTATACAAAAATATTTAGGATCAGATTATGAAGTAATGGCATCAGTAGGCCACATAACAAAACTTTCAACACGTAATTCGGGCTCAAAAATTGTCATGGGTATTGACATTGAAAACTGAGAGCCAGTATATGTTTTAGATACAGATAAAAAAGCAACAGTTAAAAAACTTTCAGCCGCTGTTAAAAAGGCTGAACAAGTTTTAATTGCAACTGACCCCGACCGTGAAGGTGAGGCAATTGGTGACCACTTGGTTAAGTTTTTAAAATGCGAAGATAAGTATGCACGTGTTAAATATAATGAAATAACTAAAGATGCGATTTTAAACGCTGTAGCTAAACCTGGAATGCTTGATGCAGCTTTAATTGATGCACAAAAAGCGCGTCGTATGTTAGATAGAATAATTGGCTTTAAGTTAAGTAAGTTAATGAAACAAAAATTGTCAAATTCGCCAACTAAGCCTTCTGCTGGCCGTGTACAATCTATAGCTTTAAAATTGATCGTTGATCGTGAAAGATTAATTGAACAATTTGTACCACGTGAATACTTTAAAGCTCAAGCATTATTAGGTCAAGATATAAAAGCGGACTACTATAACGATATCAACCCAAGTGGCGAAAAAGATTGAATTTACCCAGAACAAAAAGAAAATATTGAGCATTTATTGTCTTTACCACATAAATCTTTGATCGTTGAAAGCATTAAAGAAACTAAAAAGACAATGCCAACAATTACGCCACTTAAACAAGCGGCTTTGTATAAAAAATCACCTTTTTCTTCAAGTTCTACTCAACGTGCCGCCCAAAACCTATATGAAGGTTATGGCGATGGTGGTTTAATTAGCTATCCGCGTACAGACTCAACTAGATTAAGTCAATATTTTATCGACAATGCTAGAGGCTATATTGCTCAAAAATATGGAAATGAGTATATTTCGCAAGAAATTAAGGGTTTTTCAGGCGATCAAGATGCCCACGAAGCAATCAGACCAACAGACATTTCACTTACCCCTGAAATGGCTAAAGCTAAATTTAACTTAAATAATTATGAATATCAAATTTATAAACTAATTTATGAACACACTTTACAAGCCTTAATTACCCCACCTGTTAGAATGAGTAAAGCCTACAAGTTCAAAAAGGGTGAATTACAATTTAGATATTCAACAAGTAAAATCCTTTTTGATGGATATTACGTTGTAAAAGGCGAAAAAGAAGAGGTTAAAGACCCCAACTTTAGCGAAGGTCAAGAAGTAAATGTGAATGAATTTGTGTTAAGCGCTCATCAAACTCAACCTCCTGCACGTTATTCAGAAGGTAGTTTAATTGAGGCTTTAGATAACATCAAAGTTGGTCGTCCATCTACTTTTGCTTCAACTGTAAAAATTGTTTTAGAGCGTTTATATGCTGAAAATGTCAACGGTGCTTTACACCCTACTGAATTTGGTCGTATAGTTTTAGATAAACTTATTGCTTCTTTCCCAAACATTATTGAGGAAGGTTATACTGCTAGAGTTGAAGAAGAATTAGATTTAATTGCCCAAAGTGCTGTATCACTTAAACCAGTTATGCAAGAATTTTGAGACAAATTCAATAAGGTTTATGATGCTGCTGAAGTTACAATGCAACATACACAAATTGAGCATGAATATTTAGATGAAAAATGCGAGCTTGATGGTGGTGAATTGGTAATTAGAGTTAATAAGAAAAACGGTAACAAATTTGTGGGATGTATGAACTTTCCAAAATGCCGTTACACTCGCAGTTTAGATACAAAATAAATCCACTTGCGTGGATTTTCTTTTGTCTATAGCGGCTTTTTTAATTTATAATTAAAACGATTGACATATAAACATGTAGAAATGAGTTTATGAAGTTTTTAAATGTTTTAATGTACCTTGCTAAAAATATTTTTATTAATTTAGTGATTACTTGCGTCACTATATTTTTGCTTCATTTTGCTCTTTCGCAAACATTTCAAATTGATTCAAATCTACTTGATTCAATCAAATATGTGTTAAATTTATTCATTTTTGAATATGGGAGCATAAATTTATCAAATACTGCACTACCTACGCAGCACATTTTTAATTCTTATTTTGCATTCACGTTTAGCCTGAGTCTGGTTAGCTTTGTATTTGCGATTTTATTTGGTTTTGTTATTGCATATTATTTAGCAATTAAACCTAAATCTATCTTTGCAAAATTATCAAACACTACATTTTTTGTATTGAGTTCGATCCCAATATTTTTGTTAGGCGCTTTAGCAATAATTTTAAACAAAAATGTCTCGCTACCTATTACATATATTGATTCATACTATGGTTCATTTTGATTGAGTTTTGTATCATTGATTACACCCGTTTTGTTACTAATAATTTTGGTGTTGCCACTGTGCGTTGCTTTGTTTTATCCAACGCTACGCTCAATAGTACAATCTGAATATTATTTATGAGCAAAAGCTAATGGCTTTAGTAAACAAAAAATATTTTGAACTGTGTTAATACGCAATTTTATAGGTGAATTTGCAACAAAAATTGTATTTATCTACCTATTTTTAATGTCATACACAATGATTTTGGAACGTTTTTTCTATATTCCAGGCCAATCATTTGTGTTTCAATATTTAACAAATAAATCTTATTTTTCGTTGTTAATGTACGCAATTTTATTGAACATGGTCACAATTTTTACAATTAAAAGTGCTGGCGAATTATTAAATTATTTACTTGATGCTAAGTTGGAAAAGCAATCACATTTTATCTTGAGAAGGAGAATAAATGTCAAAGCATAATTTTGTTCGTGCCAACTCAAAAGATGTGAGCAAAAATTCGCCAACAGTTTTTTTAAGTTCATCTAAAAGGTATTGAAAGCGTTTTGCGTCTTCGTGGGTAAATATCGCAGCTGTAGTTGTTTTATCTATATTAGTTCTTTTTTTCGTATTTTCATTCATTTTTTATACAAAAAGTGGTTCAAATCCAATTAATAATGCTTATGCTTTAAACACTGAATTACCATCTAGTTTATCTCCTTGAAAAACCATAATTTTGCCTTATGGAGAAGAGTTTAAGGTGTACCAAAATCTACAAAATGCCAATAATGATGCAGTTATAATTCAAGAAATTATAGATGGCAATGACGGTTTAAAAACTTATATTGTTCGCTTCAATGCTTACTTAATTTTTAATTCAACTAGCACACATTTACTAGGAACAAATTCACAAGGTATTGACATTTTTGCTCGTGTACTTTCTGTGTACAAAAGTAGCTTTGCTATTGTGTTTGCAAGCTCTATAATTGCTTTGATTTTAGGGGTGCTAACTGGAGTGCTTTTTGCCTTGTTCATTAACAAAAAAATCAGTAAATTTATTGAAAAAACACTCACAACCTTTGCTTTAATACCATATTTACTTATATCAATAGTTCTATACTTGTTTGTTGAATTTAATGTGCTCAACTCAATACTAATTTTTTCATTGCTTTCATTTTTAATATTTTTAATTAGTTCATACCAAAAGAGCGTAGACTTGCTTCAACAAGAGTTTATTCTTGCGGAAGTTTCGCTTGGGTATAGCAAGTGAAACTTAGCGACAAAATCACTATTTAAACCAGTTTTATTACATTCTCTAATTCAAATCAATGAACACATTAGTTTGATGCTTATCTCGCTAGCAGCTTTATCTATTTTTGATATCAATTTAACATCACTAACACTAGGGACTATAATCAAAGAAGCTCTTAATTTATTTAATACAAATTCAGCTTATTTTTGATTTATTCTTTTGACACTAACGCTTATTATTTTTAGCTTAAAAACTATAAGTTTTGGACTAAATAATGCTTACATAAATATAAAGGGGGAATATGAGTAAATTTTGACTTAATTTAATCGCTTCCTCTAGTATTTTGTTGCCTATAGCAAGCGTGAGTTGCTCGTACATTCAACCCAATAAAAACATCTTTATTATTGAAAAAAATGAGTCTAATTCGACGTTAAATGCACTGCCAATGTTAAGTGGCGTTTATGAAAAACGTAATAGTTTACACGATACTTTGAGTGGTAATTATTTATTACGTTATGCTTATGTCGGCGAATCAAAATTTGATTATTTGAATAATTATTTCCAAAGAGATGGCATCAGTGGTAAATTTTTGAAATTTGGCTTGATTAATTCAATTGAATTAATTGATTCAAAAAACCAATCGCATGTTTTTGATACTGATAGCTCAGATGAATTTATTAATCCGAGCGATCTTGTAAAAAGAGACATAAATCGTGGTTACAAAAACTATATTTATGATTTAGTTTCGCAAAACCCAAAATCTATAAATTCATTGAATTTTAAGGCAGTCTTAGCCAATGCTAAAACTATCAAATTTAACTTAAATACCAATAAACACTGATATGATGGCAATGCTCAAAAAACTAATTTTGCACTGCAAGGAAATGATTTTGCTAACTCATTCATTCAAGCCAACCTAACTTTAACTCAACTGAATAATCTTTCACTTATTGGCTTTAACAACGTCATTAATCCAACAAATTTTGAGAAAAATTCAATAAAATTCAATCTTAATGACAACAAAAACACTGATTTATTGCTTCAAGAAATTATAGAAAACAAAATTTTTAGTGCTTATAATCCTGATAATTTTTCTATAGGTTCGTATGTATTGAAGACCAATGATTTAAAACATAGTGAATATGTTTCTGTTGAAAAAAATGACATAGCAAAAGTGATAATCAAATATAACCCAATTGGGAAAGTAGATGAGCAGACCCATCGTTTACATATATTAAATGAATATTCGCAAGGATTAATAAGCTCTCAAGAAATAAGTTTGTTTAATAATTACCAGCAACAACAATTAATAAGTGATTTTAAATCAAAATTAAATAACACTAAATTGAGTATTATCAGCACTTTTAATGACTCAAATCAAGAAAAATTAATGTTTAAAGACAAACTTGAACACAAAAATATAAACAACATTTACGAATCGCTTATGTATGGATCTGATGACAAAAATACTGATTACAACACTTTTTATACAGGTTTTGGCTTTAGGTTTAGAAATTTGATAAGTCAACTTTTGAATAAGTACAGTTTAAACTACATTGCACTCAAAACGCATTATTATGATGATTTTATTTCGCCAGACGCAAATATATCAAATGCAAAACAAACAAATTATGAGCGTGTTGTTGATGCTATTGATCATTTCAATAAACAAACTCTGTATTTAAATAATTCCAGCTCTTTAATTTACTCACACCAGCATAGAGATAAATATTTTGATAGCAAAAGTTTTTTAGATATTTTTGAGCAATTAAAAACTGATAATTTTGACCTAATTTCTCAAGAAATTACTGCTTTACTGAATGAATTTTATAAATTAAACAACATTGATGAATTAAAAACTGTTGATTTTTATGTTCCTTTAAATTTAGGCTTAATTGATACAAATTTACAAAAAATCATTTCGCAGCTTTTTAACTCAATTGATAAACGTCTTAGTGTTAAACTTGTCGATTTAAATTCACCGCAAGCAAATAAATATTATGTAAAACATAATTTTAAAGGACAAAACACAATTGAATACCTAACTGAGCTATTGAACCTTTCGGATAATAATCTAATTTATGCGTTGGAACATATTGACCAGCACAAATTCGCTTATTTAGCCAAATTTAAAACAGAATTTATTGAATTTTTTGCACCAAAATCCGTAAAAGACATGGACAAATTAATGAATAGCGAACCAATTGAGTATTTAAATAAGGTAAATGAGTTTGTTTTTAAGCTACATTCAAAATTTACTTATTTTGAGATAATTAATTTAATAAATGAAATAAAAACATTATATTCAGTACCCTATAATTTAAATTCAAATGTTGATTTAGATTCATTCAAATATGAGTTAATTCAGCCTTGATTTATTAAACCTACTAGAGCAGATAATTTAACTTATTTTGAAGACATAAAACTAAAAGAGGAATAATGAAATTTAAAACATTGAGTTTACTTACACCGCTAAGTGTTTTAAGTGCTGCAACTACACTAGCATGCAACAATTCTTTTAGTTTACAAAAAAATCAAAATATTGTCTATAAAATCAATAATAATCAGTCATATTTTGATATTTTTACCGCAGAACAATTGAAAATTATTGCTCAATACCAACCTGTTTTTAGCCGTGTTAACAATGTTGAACTCAGCACTAAAAATTCTTCGTATGAAGATAACATTTTAAAAGTTAACACAAATTCAAATAATTTTAGTGTTAACTTGAAAAGTCAAGGGTATATCCCAGCTGCTCCAATTAGCTTAGAATTAGTAAACGAAAACGGTTTTGAATACATTAAACAAGCTGACAAAACAAATTTAGCAAGTTATGATGTTTTGTTCAATAACATTGATTACTTATTTAAAACAGAAAACGTTGATTGACCAAGTATAAACAGTATTTTTAAACGCCTAATTTCAGTTGAATTAAATGATAGCTACAATATTTTGAATCCAAATTTCATTCCTTCAAGTTGAATAAGAGCAAAAGCTTGAATCAAAAATCAAGAGCAAATAAGTTATTGAGAAGACTTTATATTACTCGAACTAAAACGCTTCGATTTTGGTGACTTAAACCCGATTCATAAGGTAAAAATAACGCCAGTTAGCTATATTGATTCAGTAGATGAATCTATCTATAAAAATACACCAATTATTAAAATTGATTTTCTTGATTCACAGAACAGAAGTCTTTTAAGCGAATCTATACGTGATCAAGAATGAATTATTGGTCAAAATAATGAAGAATTTTTATTGAAAAATACTGAGCAAAATCGTAATTTATACACATCTGTTTTCAGAAACTATAATTCAAAAAGCGATTTTAATCACACTTTAGATATATCTGACGATACCGTTTTGTTTAATGAATATGTTAACCCATATTTTGGTGATGTAACTATTTTAAAATATGTTAATGAGTTTGCGCTTAATCAAAATCAGTATGAAGTTTATGTCAATCCAACATATGAATTTAATCATGTAACAGCCAGATCTTTTGCTTGATTTTTAAAGACTGCATATAAAGATTTTATTATTGAAGTGCCTTCATGACGACGTGATATTGATAAAGAATACAGACTCAAAAATATTTCTATAAATAATGATTATTTAAATGGCACCGAATCTCTTATTGAACTAGAAATTGAAGTTACTAAGCAATCAGGAGATAAAAAAATATATAAATGGTATTCAATAGATATTAATGCTCACTATCATACTTTTGCGCGCTATAAAATTAGTCCGGATTTAAACTGGCATGATCCAAATTTATATGGTTGAGAACCTAATATTGATAAAAGTCAAACAATAAAACCAACTCAAATTACTGACACAAACGAATTTTTTGAGTTAATCTTACCTAAATTAATGAGTTTGCAAGTTTATAAATTAAGAAATAATTTGTCCTTATTTAACAACCGTACAATGGACAAATATGAAGCGCATTTAGTTTTAACGAACCATGGTTTTTGGAATCAATTCAAAACACGTTTAGGTTTGGATGTTTTTAAATATTTAATTGGCAATAGCTTAGAACAAAATTATTGAGTTGAAGATATTAGTTTGCAAGTTGTTGGCTTAGATAAAGATCCAGGCACGGTTTTAATTAAAGCTGACTTACTGGATAATAATAAAAATTCACTATTAAATGAACAAAATCGCAGCAAAATTTTAAAATTAAGCGGTTTTAATGGTACTGATTATTCACGTATCAATAATCAAATAAACAAATATAATATTGAAGAAATTGCTCTAGATTATTTATTGCAACATAATGGTTTAAAATTAAAAGATAAAAATAATGTTGTTGACTATGTATTTTGAAAGGATTAGCATGAAAAAATTAGGTTTAATCTCATTGTCATTGATGCCGGTGTTAGCTACTAGCTCTTGCTTTTTAGATGGCGAGTTTAACAAACGTAAAGAAAACTGAGACTTTAGTACATTGCAAGATGTGCAAAATTACAAAAATATCAGTGAAAGTTCAGTAAAAATTAGCTTTAAAGAAGGTTATTCGCCTAAATTTAAACACGATGTCATTGCTAAAGAAGCTAAAAATATTACCAATCAAGAGCAAGCTGTTTCCTTTATCAAAAAATACTTTTACCTTTCCTTAATCGCTCTAAGACCACACCAAGGTTGAGATGCGGGCAATAATTTTAGCCATATTCACCAAGAAAATATATCTAATGTGTTTGTGGATAGTGATAAAGTGTTACATTTTGAAATTAATTTAATTCAACAACCAAAACTAATTAATTTAAACGAAAACAAACTTTCATTCCATGCCCAATTAGCAAGTAAAAACTTTGATCAAACCAACAAGCAAAAACCTTTATATTATTTAGACCATAATTTTGAAATCGATTTAGGATCGCAAAATGAATAATCAATTATTCTTACTATATAATTGGATGGTGAATTCACAGGGCGTTAATCCTTATGTGGCACAATTTATTTTTGGCTTAATCGTAAGTTTTTTACTTTTGTCTATTCCTGTTGTTGTAGCCACAATAGTTCCTTTAATTATCAAAAAACCCAAAAAAGAATTTTCAATCTATTTATACTCATTTATTACTGGAATGTTCATTATTTTAGGTTCTTTTGGCTATCTAAGAGAAGCAATTGAAATTACAGGAACTGGTAAAGGCTTGCGTGGAACAAATTTTCAGCCCTGGCAAATTTATACTTATAATATTTTTATTATAGTTGGTGGTGCTTTGATAGGAATTTTAAGTGCTTTTAGTATCAAGGCAATTGTTTATAAGATAATGAAAAGTAAATATCAAACAAACTCAATCTTTGTTCACACGCATGAAGCGGGACATCACGAACACGAACAAGAGCACAAGCATGAGCATCATGACCATATCTGAAACGCTAACGATTTAGCAGATGTTCAAGGTCAAAACTCGCTTAAAACTAAAAACAAATTAACTGCTTTAATTTTGCTTCTTGCACACCGTATTCCAGAAGGATTGTTAATTGGTTTAAGCTTGCGTAGTTTGACAGTCAACAATAACGTTTCAGCAATTTCTGTTGCCTTCTTTGTTTCGTTTGTGTTGCATACAATACCAGAAGAAATTGTCTTTTTCTACCGTCAAAGAGAAATGGGCATAAGCGCATTTAGAGCAAGTTTAAATTCAATATTTGCACTTTCATTAATTATTCCTTTTATTTTTATTGGTTTATATGGCGGTTCTATTATTGAAGCTTATCCAGCTTTAAAAGCATTAATCATGGCAATTGTAGGTAGCGTGATGATATTTACATCCTTTGTTGAGTTTTTACCAGAGTTTTATCACCATAATTTGGGTAAAAAACGTTGATTTATTACTCTATTTATGTTCTTTTTAGGTATAGTTTTCACCTTATTTATCTTGTCATTTCACCAACATGGAGCACAGCTTTCTTAGTTTTAAGCCCTATTGGGCTTTTTTATTTTTACCTCAATAGCCAAAAATGTTTTAAAATTATAGTGGAAGTAGCTAACTCACTCGCACCTAATACAGAAAGCTTGATTTGACTTTTGCTCCATCAAACTGTCAACAACCTTGAATCCATTAGCTGTTGTTTGTTTAATTACTTCCAACTCTGAAATCTCTATTCCGTTTATTCATGATACTATTCCTTTCTGTACAAAATGAAACAATTACAAGAACCCAAAAGAATAATCCAAGATAAAATAGATTACTATTTTAATAATGAAGATTTATTGTACCAAGCTTTTACTCGTAAATCCTATTCTGCTGAATATGGCGGCGAAGACAATGAAGTTTTAGAATTTCATGGTGATGCTGTTTTAAAATTTTGTGTTACTAAATTAATTTATGATAAATATGGCAAAATTAAAGATGAATCTGACAGACATTTTAATCCTCTTAATTTTGCACGCGAATACTTTATTAAAAATAAAATTAACGAAGCTGATTTTTCACAGTTTCAAAACCAAATTTTATCAAATGAGTATTTAGCAAAACGAATTGATGAATTAAATTTTTACCAATATGTATCGTTAGGGAGAAACGATTCATTAAAAGATGCATCCAAAAAGAAAAAAGCTGACTTATTTGAAGCAATTGTAGCTGCCATTACACTGGATTCAAACTGAAATTTACCTAAAATAGTGCATTCAATCAAAATAATGCTTAACATTAATGACAACCTAGATTTCATAGAGCAAAATAGACAAATTATAACTAATAATTCTTCTTTCACTTTTTCTTACAATTTCGACAAAGCCAAAGATTTTGTTTTCGACAATTCTTTCCAAAAACTCAAAAATTTTTGCTCACAAAATAAGCTACGACCACCCTTTATTGAAATCGATCCTAAACCAGAACAAAGCTCACTAACTTGATGAAAAGGTCATATATATATTGAGTTAGCTAGCGAAAAAATCCAATTCAGTGCAAAAGCAGGAAATAAAAAAGATTTAACTAATTTTTTAGCCTACTTAGTGCTATGTAAATTAACCAATACAACTCCAAAATACAATAAATCAAAATGCATATTGCCTTAATAAATTAATGCCCATTTTGGGCATTTTTATATAATTTAAACACAAGGAATAATATGGAAAAAAATAAATTTGTAAAATACAAACATCACGCTAAAGCATATTTTTGAACTAGCTCGCTAGGATCAATTTTTACAGTGTTTATAGCCTTAATGCTCTCACGCAATTATTACCCTTTTGAAGTAGGCGCTGAAGCATTTAACGCTAGATTTTGATTAGTTACATATATTGTGCTACTCGTATTTTTTGTCTTTATAAGTGTGTATGCATTGATTGTGATTTTAGTGATGAACTCATTCATATTGAAACTAGAAAAAATAAAAGAAATTACAGATGCTAATGAAGGTAAAAAAATGCAGCAAAAAATTGAAAAAATGAGTGTTTTTTTAGATATATTCTCGTTAAATAAGCATCTTTCCTATAATCTTTATTTAACAAGTAAAGATGAATAAAACATATTTATACAATCTACAAATAAGTACAGACACTTCTAATTTTAACTACGATAATGTGATGCTGCCAATTTATAATACTTATCCAATTACCATTTAATCAAATTTATTTTAAAAACAATGAACACTATTGTCCAAAAAATTAGTTTTACAAACAGGTGAAATTATGATTTAAGTTCAATTGATAAGCCAAACAAAGAAAAGATAATTTATAAATCAGTGAATTATACAAAAAAAGAATAAATACCGGTTTTACCATTCTGTCAATAATCATAATGTATCAATATGACACTTGATAATCAGTTAATAATGTATATTGATTTATGAAAAATATAATAGCTCCAAAGAGCTATTATATTTTTAAGTTTTAATATTGGGTTATAAACCATATGGCAGGGGTTAAAGGAATCGAACCCTTGCAAGCAGTTTTGGAGACTGCAGTACTACCACTATACTAAACCCCCATTTATTTAGGTCAATATTTTGACCTAAATACTCATTTTATAATTGATTACGACTATTTTCCAAATTTAAAATGGCAAATATCACCATCTTTCATTAAGTAGTTTTTTCCTTCAGATCTAATTTTACCGGCAGCTCTAACATTTGCTTCTGAGCCATATGTTATAAAATCATCATATGCAATAACGTCAGCCTTAATAAATTTGTTTTCAAAATCACTATGGATTATGCCCGCACACTGAGGTGCATGCATGCCATCATTAAAAACTCAAGCTCTTACTTCGACTTGGCCGACGGTAAAATATGTTTTTAAGCTCAATAAATCAAAAGCTTCGCGTGTTAATAAATCAAGACCACTATATTTGATTTCATAGCTTTGCAATCATTCTTGAGCTTCATCTTCACCCATTTGTGATATTTCACTTTCAAGTTGAACACAGATAGGCAAAATCTTTTCGCCATTTTGACAAGAATTTTTAAAGCTCACAAATAGAGGGTCATTTTCGTAATTTGCAATTTGTTCGGCTGATAAATTTGCTACATAAATCATTGGTTTAAAGGTTAGAAGGTGGTAACCTTTAATAATTTTTTTCTCTTCATCGTTTAAATTAGTTAACGTTCTAGCAGCAATACCTTGTTCAAGAAGCTGTTGCAATTTTTGACATAAATTTTGTTCTAAGATTGCACCTTTATCACCTGATTTAGCCTTTTTAGCAATACGATTCAAAACATTTTTAACAGTTTCTAAATCGGCTAAAATCAGCTCCATATTAATTACATCTTTATCATTAACTGGATTAACCTCATTAGCAACGTGCATAATGTCTTTATTTTCAAAGCATCTAACAACATGAATAATTGCGTCTACTTCACGTATGTTGCCTAAGAATTTATTTCCTAGTCCTTCACCTCTAGAAGCTCCTTGAACTAAACCGGCAATATCGACGAAATCAAATGTTGCTGGCACAATTTTGTTTGGTTTAACTAAGTTAGCTAATTCATATAATCTTTTATCTTTTAAAGGAACTGAACTCACGTTTGGCTCAATAGTTGTAAAGGCATAGTTGCTAGCTTCAACTTGATATTTGGTTAAAGCACTAAATAAAGTACTTTTCCCTACGTTTGGCAACCCTACAATACCTGCTTTTAATGACATTTGACCTCCTAAAAATTAATAAATTAATTTTAGCAAAAATATTGTATTTTTGTTGCAAAACGTTGCAAAAACAAAAAATCAGCATTGCTGATTCAATGTTATTTATCGGTTTTATCAAACATTTCTGCTGCTAGTGACATAGAAGAAGCAACTGATGCTAAGTTAGGCGGAATTATGATTTTAGTTGCTTTACCATCAGCCATTTTCCCTAGCTCTTCAATTGATTTAAGTGTTAAAATTTGTTGATTTATATCAGAATTATTCAATAAATCAATAGCTTCTTTTTTACCTTGGGCACGTAAAATTTCACTTTCTCTTTGTGCCTCTGCCTCTAGAATTTGTGCTTGTTTATGTGCTTCTGCACGTAAAATGCTTGATTGTTTTTCCCCTTCGGCTATTAAAATGCTGGCTGCTTTTTTACCTTCCGCTTCTAAAATACTTGCACGTTTTTCACGTTCTGCGCGCATTTGTTTTTCCATTGCACTTTGAATATCAACTGGCGGAATTATGTTTTTAATTTCAACACGGTGAACTTTAATTCCTCATGAGTCTGAAGCTTCATCAAGGATTAATGTTAGTTTCGAGTTAATTGTGTCTCTAGATGTTAAAGTTTCATCTAGCTCTAACTCACCCAGCAAGTTTCTAAGGGTGGTAGCTGAAAGATTTTCAATCGCTTTCATTGAGTTTTCAGCGCCATAAACGAATAATTTTGGATCTACAATTTTTAAATACACGACTGTATCAACTCTAATACCTGCATTATCCTTAGTGATAATATCTTGTTCGGGGAAGTCAAGTACTTTCTCTTTGAAGTTTTCTTTTTTGACGATTTTGTCAATAAAAGGAACAACGAAGTTAACCCCATTTTTCAATGTTTTGTTGTATTTACCCAATCTTTCAACAACCGCAAACTCATTTTGGGGCACAATTTTAATAGAAAAAATTAGTGGTAGTAAGATAAATAAAACAACAGCTATGGCTATAATAACAGTTAAAATTATTGCGAATTTATCTGATGAATGCATTTAATTTTTCTCCTCTGGAGCAACATAAATAATGTTGCCTTCAATTTTGATGATTCTAACTTTTGAGCCTTTGGCAATAATTCCCGAACCTTTAGCTGATGCTACACGGTAAATTACGCCATTAACTTTAGCTTGACCATATTGGTCATTTTGATCACTATTTTCATAAGCATCTGTAGTTAAAGTTAAGTGTTTTTTGCCAATAAGTGAATCAATTCTGTCAGTATTTTCTTTACTTTTGCCAAATTTACGTTTGAGCAACCTGTAAAATGATAAATAAACTATAACTCAACTGATTGCAAAAATAATTAAACCCAGCACAATATTTAGTGTTGAATTTTTAACAAAAGCACTAATAAATATTGAAGGCACGCTAGCAAGTGAGGTTAAACCTAGCCATATTCCGCTAGTTAACATTTCTGCTAACGCAAAAACTAAAAAGATCCCAATATATAGAGCAATCAAAACATAATTAGTTAAAGTCATAATCCTCCTTTCATCGATTAAATTATACAATTTAAGCAATAAAAAATATGCGCAAGCGCATATTGCATCTATAAGCCACGTTCTGTACCCTTGCGGGTGCCGGTAATTTATCTAATCAATGATTTTTTTTCGCAGTTCATTTACTTTGAAAAAATTCCCCTACCAAAATTTGGGTTTCTAGCTCATGGAGTTTACCGCGTTTCACAATTCTCGTCTCTGTGGCACTAGTCGTCTAGGCCTAAGCTTATTGGGCTTAGCATGAACACTACTTGCATCGCAGCAAGTGCTAGCGTGGACTTTCCTCTACCATTGCTGGCAGCTACCGGCCAATGCAAATGAATTATAATACGTTTTTAAAAATTGCTAAATTAATTGAAATTATTCAGTAAAAATTGCTCAAAACCTATTTGTGCATCAACTTGAAAGTTGCTTAAGTCTTTGTCTAAATCAGCTAATTCTTGCAGCATTGAGTTGATTTTTTTGATACCAAAATTACGCAACAGTGAATAAACCTTTTTTACGCGGTATTGATTTAATTTTAATGATGTTGCAACATCTTCAAGACTAAGGTTTAATTTAAAAAAAGTGTGGATTTGGTTAGCTAATACCAATTGTTGAGCCAGTTGCCCAATTAAAGCATTAATTTCAATGCCTTCAGCTACTTTTTGTTTATATTTGCGCCAAATCAAGCCAAAATCGCCGCTTTCGATTGAACGAGCAAAGCCAAAAGTATCTTCTATATATGCATCCGTTACATTTTGTTGTACTAGTTGTGAGCTAATGTTTGAGTCTAGGTTGGCCAGTTTAGCAATTTCTAATTCAATCAAATATAAATCATTGGGTAATTTTTGATTTAGCGTATTTATTGCTAAATTATCAATTTTTGCCCCATATTGTTGGGCTATTTGTTGAATTTTGCGATTTAACTCAATACCGCTTAACGAATTAGCAAAGAGTAAAGTAGGATTGTATTGCATTAATTTATTGGTAAAAAAGTTGCTTGCAATACTTTCTTTGCTTAAGATATTAGTGTTTACAAACACAATTGTATCGAGTGTGTTGGCTTGCAATGCATCTAAAATTATTTGGGCATTATTTGTATCTGTTTTCGCAATTTTATTCTCTAAATATGTACAATCGTGAATAAAAATTATTCGACCAGAATCAAATATTGAATTAGAAGCTATTAAATTTTCTAATTCAATTAGGCTTGCTTCATTGCAGTCAAAATTGATAACTTCACAGTTGGGCTGCGAGTTAATAATTTGCTGAGTGTATTGATTAATAAAATATTTTTCCGGGCCATAAATTATATACATGTTTTAATTATACTTATTATCTAAATTGGCATTAAAAAACACCTATTTATTTAGGTGCTCGTTAACAACTTTGCCAAGTTTAATTAACCAATGATTTAAGCCAGATTTGGAGATAAAAATTTGTTCTTCGGCTAACTTTTCCGAGTATGTGTTTAGGCTTTCTTCAGGGCTTTTTAGCATTAAATCAAACAATTTAAGCTGTTTATCATTGAATAAGTGCGCTAAATTATGCTCAAAGATGAAATTAATATTTTTGATGTGTTTTTGGTTCGAGTTGACTATTTTTTTAATGTTGGCAACATCAACATTGTTAATTCTATTTAGAGAGTTATCGAAATCACGCTGAATGCGCGAATCTTCAAAAGCAAACATTGACTCAATAGCACCAATAGCTTTTAAAAAATCAGATATTTTTTCATGACGTTTTAAATAAATTAAATGTTTGCCTTTGTGTTGAATGCTTTGAAAGCCAAAATAGTATTCATTCAATTTTTGTTGAAAAAGTTCAATAAATTCAGTGTAATTTGAGCTAATTTGTAAATGATATGAAGATTGGTCCAGATTAGATATTGATCCCGATGCGCTGAAAACACCTGCAAAAAATGCAGAAGGAAGATGAATTTTTAGCTCTAAATCAATAGCGCTTAAAGGCATTATTATTGCCTTATTTTTAATGCTAAATTCACTAACGCAGCTTTGCAATAATT
This sequence comes from Mycoplasma simbae ATCC 49888, assembly GCF_000702705.1. GTDB lineage: Bacteria > Bacillota_I > Bacilli_A > Mycoplasmatales > Metamycoplasmataceae > Mycoplasmopsis > Mycoplasmopsis simbae. The sequence continues at coordinate 28,353 of NZ_JNJG01000006.1, read as the reverse complement.
CAATAAAATGGGCAAATGTTACGTCCGAGTTTATTTTGATTTCAATATCTTTGTCAATAGTGGCTGATGAAAAAACGAAACCACGAATAAATTCATTGATTTCTTGTTTATTTTTCTTTTTTAAAAAAATTTCGTTTTTAATTTGTTGAGAAAAATTTACTTGTTTATTCATTTCTTACGGTGTTAAGGGTATATTTGATCAATATTTGCTTGTGTCGAATAGATTCCTCTTTGTTGTTCTTTTGCTTCTTTACTGCTTGAAGCTAATTCGTAATACCAAATATCATTTGCTGTGTAATAAGTTGAACGTTCGTTTTGAGAAATATAGTGCATACGTGCAAAACCTAAGCGCACTAATTCGGAGTTTAAATTAATTACTTTGTCATCAAAAACGATGTAGTTTATTGAGACAATGCGATCGTAACGGTCAGTAATATCACTTGAGCCATTTTTCGTTTTTTGCGGCACAACATATACTTTAATGCCAGGTAAGTCTAATAATTCACTTGTAAAAGCGGATGCTTTAAGGGCATATTCGTGTTGTTGACCTTGACTAGGCACGCGTCCATGCTCGCTGTTAACTGTTTTTTCTGGTGTATCGACACCGGAAAAACGAGAACGATAACTTTGAAAGCCACCTTCAATGCTAAAAGAAAAGGTATCGCCATCAAATATGTTATCAATTAGTGCTAGAGTTGCTTTATTTGCGGTTAATGTTTTGCTAATTTGATATGGAAGCTTAGTTTGTAAGCGTAAATTGTATTTTGATACTGTTGCATTAAATTTTTCAGTATCTCTTTTTTTAGTATCAGTATCAGCAGGTTTTTGATCTCCTGGACTTGTTTTGGGTTTAGTTTGTTTATCATTGAAATTTATACAGCTAACTGCACTAAGCGGCAAAGCCACAATTGGGGTTAAAATTAAATTGATTTTTTTCATTATAAAGTGCCTTGAGTTATTTCGTTTTGAATTACTAATAAGTATTTATCACCTGGATTGAAAACTAGTTGCGATTTGATTTCATTAATGTGACCAGTGTTTTTGATTAATTCCTGGTAATGTTTAGCAGAATTAAACAGCGTTTTAACTCCACTAGTTAAACCAAAACTTGTTTGTTCGCTAGCTTGGGGCAGTGCCGCAATAAAGGTTGTATTTAACCTAAAATTAGACAGTTTGTGCAATAGTTTTGGATCTGGAGTAGCAATAATGACATACTTGAATTCGCCATCTCTTGTTAGATTAACAAGTCTAGAAATTTTTTGGTCAAATTCATTGCTTTTATCTAGTTTTGCGAGTAATTTTTTAATCTTTTTGTCATATTTGTAGCTATTGAAGTAGTCGTTTTCTGCCTTAGTATTAATTGTTCTCATTACTTCGACAGCACGAACAGGATATTTACCAGCCGCTGTTTCATTTGAAAGCATAGTTGAATCAGCTCCTGAATTTGTAGCTCAATAAACGTCACTAACTTCTGCTCTAGTAGGTTGAGGGTTGTTTTCTAGTGAATCTAGCATTTGAGTTGCTACAATAACAACTTTGTTTGCTTTGCGACATTTACGAATAATTTGTGTTTGTCAATATGGAACTTCGTAATATGGTATTTCTAGACCTAAATCGCCTCTAGCGATCATGATGCCATCGCTAGCTTCAATAATTTCGTCAATATTATTAATGCCCATTTGTGATTCAATTTTAGAAATAATTTGAATTCTTTGTCCGCCATTTGCGTCTAAAAGTGAACGCAGTTCACGTACATTTTTAGCGCTATTAACAAATGAAGCGGCTACGTAATCTACGCCATAATGAGCACCAAAAATTACATCATCAATATCCTTTTGGCTTAAAAATGGTAACGAGAAGTCAACGTTTGGTAAATTAATGCGTTTGTTTGTTTTTAAAACGTGCGAGTTAACTGTTTTTACAACCACTTTGCCTTCGCTAACATGAGTTACAACTGAAGTCAATTTACCATCATCAAAAAGCACTTTGTCGCCTACTTTTAGGTCTTTGCTCATGTCGTAAAGTACTGTAACTTGAGTATTATCGCCAATTACGTTGTCATAAGAATGTGAATCGGTTAGAATGGTTAATTCTTGGTTAGCTTCAATTGCTACAGCACCATTTTGCATTTGGCCCACTCTAATTTCAGGGCCTTTAGTGTCTAACATTAAAGAAACATTAACTTGCAATTCTTGTGCTGCTTGGCGAGCTAAGTTTAATTTAAACTCTTGTTCTTGAATAGTACCGTGGCTAAAGTTTGCTCTAATAACGGTTGCACCAGCAGCAATGATTTGCTTCATTATTTCTAAAGTGGAACTAGCTGGACCGCAAGTAATTGTTAATTTTTGTTTATGATTATCTAATTTCATCTTAACTCCTAACAAAGTATAATTATCTATTTAAATGATATTACAATCTACGACGAATACACTGACTTTTCAATGCAATGGAGAAAAAAAGTGGAATGTATTCCGTAAAAAAACCTTGATCTGAAGTGATCAAAGTTTTCTAAGCTAATGGTTTAAATCCGCTCAATTTAAAGCTACCATAATATTTATTGATTCCGTTTGAAGAACCGTTTTCATTAAATTTAAGTGTGTAAGCAAAATTGATTGTATCAGCGTTTTGGTTACCAATGTATGGATCTGAATCTTTATTAGCATCATCATGAATTTTGAAGTATTTATCGGTTTCAAAATACAGTGTGTAATTATTTAAGTTAGTTTCTTGTGCTGAAAGGTTTGAATAATTAGCTAAGGTGGTAAAGTCGGAGTTTTCTTTAAAGCGCAAAATTAATTCTCTAAAGTAGCCTCTTGATGAGTTTAATTCGCTTAAAGAAGAGTTTTGACTAAAGCTTAAAGCGTTAGGCCCGCTTTGACTATATTGATTTAGCTGAATGCCCTCTTTACCAATCACTTCAACAAATTGTTTTGCTATACGTTCAAGGTTAAAGTAGTTAAAGTAGACAATTTGTGTTTGTTCTTGCTTGATTTTTACTTGTTCTAAGCCAGATAATTTACGTTCCGTTGCATTAGCTACATAACGTTTAACAAAATAGTGCATTATAAGCTTGTCAGGGTGATTTGACTTAGTAAAATACACTGGCGAGTCTCAATCAATTGAAACCAATGGGTTTGAACGATTATATGAACTAATTGATAGTAAAGATTTAACTTTGTCATTATTAGCTTTAATTTTGGCTTCTTCGCTTTGGGCTATAGAAGGTAATACGTTTGTATCAATTAAATCATTGACGCTGTTAATGCTTACTTTTTGCTCATCTTGGCCATGAGATCTAGTAGCAAAAGTATCGGTTAATTTTTTGGTATCATTAACACCAAAACTACCAATAATTGTTGAATTTTTATTGCTTTTTGAGCGAATTAATTCGTTTTGGTTGTTTAAATCTAGTTTTTTAAACCCGCCAATTTTGAACGTTTTAAACGCTCATTTGTCAATACGTTCAGCATCGGAAGTAGATTTTTGTAAGATTTTTTCATCGCTATTTTTGTCTTCTAAAAGCACATTTAAAAACAATTCACCAGTTATGTCGTTAGCATAAGCATGATAATAAATGTTGTGAGTTGATTTTAATACATCAATTGGTGCTTTAGTGCGAGCGTGGCGCAAAGTAAATAAAGGTTTATGGCGTGCTTTGTATTCTTCAACAGAGCTATCTTTGTAATCGTAGCTAATTTCTAATTGGTATGATCAGAATTTATTTTCTTTATTGCTTTGGTTTTTTAATTCTGGCTGAAAAATTGTGCTTGATGAATAAGTTGGCCGTGAATCATAATAAGATGCATAAGCAAATTCGGAAGCGTAATGGTTTGCAAAATCTGTTTCATTAGGCCCTTTAATCAACTCATATTGACCAATTTCTTTAATGGCATCAAGTTGAGGGTGGGTGTATTTAGAGATTAAAGCAATACCAGCAATAATTGCACTGGTGCTAGCTAAAGTTATGCCAGCTGTCAATAAAGCTTTTTTCTTTTTCATATGCCTCCTTATTCTGCGTTTGGATATAAAATATCGCTGATGTGTTGAGTTAATTCATCCAGATTAATACGTTTTTGTGCTGATACTAAAAACACGTTTACATTGTCACTAATTAAGTTTGCTTCAATGTGTTGAGAGTGTTTTTTGATTAAAGCGGATTTTTCTTTTTGGTTTAATTTGTCTAATTTTGTGTATATTAATGAGTATTTTAGGCCTAATTGTTGAATAAAATGAATTGTTTCAAGATCAATTTTGGTAATGCCAGTGCGTGAATCAAGCAGGATGAATAAGTGCTTAGTGCCAGCATTAAATGAAAGATATTGTTTAATTGCTCAAAGCATTTTATCCTGTTGGCTTTTACTCATTTGTGCATAGCCATAACCTGGTAAATCGACTAAAAATTTACCGTTATTATCGCTAAAAAAGTTGATTAATTGGGTGCGACCAGGAGTTTTGGACACAAAAGCTAATTTTTGATCAGTTAAAGCGTTTAAAAGCGAGGATTTGCCAACGTTAGAGCGACCTCAAAAAATGACTTGAGGTTCTTTAGTTGCTGGTCAAGTGCCTGGTTCAAGGGCACTTGTGATGAATTTAAACATTAATTCTCCTTGATCAAAGCTTTTTTGTGGCGAATTAGTGTTGAACTAATGCCAATCATGTCATAGTCAGGAATGATTAAAATCGTTTCTAAATCTGGATTTACTTCATGATTACCAGCAGCTATATCTAATTCGATTTGATAATCAACATTATTGCGTGCCGAACGAATTAAAAAGTTAACACCTTCGCGCTTGGCAATGTTGCCAATTAACTCGTTTTTATTACACAAAACAGTTACATTTGGATTAGTTTGATAAACATTTTGAATATGTTCAAAGCGCTCGTTGATGTTGTCTAAATTATTTTTGTCAGGGTTATTTGATACTACGATGATTAAATGATCCACCAGTTTAAGCGCTTTGGTGATTACAGCTTGATGACCGCTGTGCAAGGGATCAAATGAACCAGCGTAAATAGCCTTACGCATTAGCTAAATAATTTTAGAGCGTTTTGAGCAATTAAAAGCTCTTCGTTAGTTCTGATTACGTAAACTTTAATTTGGCTTTCTGGTTTAGAAATTAGTGCATAATCTGCAATTTTAGCAAAGTTTACATTTTCGTCTAATTCGATGTGTGCAAAGTTAATTTTTGCTACCACATCACGACGTAATTCAGGAGCGTTTTCACCAACACCGGCGGTGAAAACAATAGCGTCTAAGTCACCAACTTTGTTAGCATAGTTTGCCACAAAGTCAACGATTTTTTGTACATATAGATTTCATGCAAAAATTGCTTTAGGATTGTTTTCAGCAATTCCTTTTTCAATATCACGCATGTCACTTGAAATACCTGAAACACCTAATAGACCTGATTTTTTGTTTAGCGCGCTTGTTACTTCGTTTACACTTAGTCCTGTGTGTGAGCAGATAAATTCAATTAAAGCAGGGTCAACATCACCAGATCTAGTCCCCATCATAATACCAGCTAGCGGGGTTAGACCCATTGTGGTATCGATTGATTGAGAATCTTTAATTGCACAAATACTTGCACCATTTCCTACGTGTGCGTTAACGATGTTAACTTTTTCTTTACCTAAGATTTGTTGCATTTTTTCAGTAATGTATTGGTGTGAAATTCCGTGGAAACCAAAACGACGAATACCAAATTTTTCAGTTCACTCGTGTGGAATAGGATAAATAGCATTTACATCTGGAATTGTAGTGTGAAAACTTGTGTCAAATTCAGCAGCTAATTTAGCGTGAGGCACAACTGCTTTAAAAGCGTTAATAGCTTGCAATGCACCTGGGTTGTGTAAAGGTGCATAGTCAGCACATTTTTCAATCACAGCAATAACTTCATCATTAATTTGCGCTGTTTTGTTAAAGTAAGTACCACCGTGCACTACTCTAAAGCCAATAATTTCAATGTCATCTACATTTTCAATAATTTTAGCTTCTGAAAGTAAAGCTAAAATGTGTTCAGCCGCCACAGTGTGGTTTGGTAAATCAACATTTTTTACATATTTTTGTTCATTAGCTTTAATAGTAATAATACCATCAGCTAAAGTAATTCTTTCAGCTAGACCACTAGCTACAACATTTAAATTGCTTTTTTCAAGTAATTGTAATTTAATTGAACTTGATCCTGCGTTAATAACTAAAACTTTTTTAGACATTATTTTGCTCCTTCACTTTGAATTGCAGTAATTAGCACTGTGTTAACAACATCGTTAACTTTAGCACCTCTTGATAAATCGTTAACTGGTTTGTTTGTACCAACAATGATAGGTCCAATAGCTCCAAAACCACCTAAACGTTGAACTAGTTTGTAGCCAATGTTACCAGCTTCTAGGTTTGGAAACACTAGTGTGTTAGCTGGTTCATTGAATGATTCATCTTTATATTTGGCTTGTCTTACGCCTAAATCTAAAGCAGCGTCTAGTTGCACTTCACCAATTGCTTTAACACCTTCGTATTTTGCGTTAAAGTCTAAAGTTGCATTTCTTACCATTTCTGTTTCTGGTGTTTTAGCACTAAAACTTGTTGAAAAGCTTAAAAATGCAACTTTTGGATCAATGCCAAAACCTTGAACAAATTTAGCAGCGTTTAAACCAATATCGGTTAGGCCTGCTTGATCAGGTTTTGGGTTAACTGAGATGTCACTAAAGAATAAAGTTTCTTCGCCACGGTGCATAACCATAACTGAGCTAATTGTTTTAATTCCTTTAGCTGAACCAATAACTTTAAAAGCGGCTCTAAGCATGTCTGCTGTTGAGTAGAATAATCCACCAACAACACCATCTACTTCGCCAGTTTGTAGAAGCATCATTGCGTAGAAAGTTCTTTGGTTTAAAGCTTGTTGGCATAATTCTAAAGTATCTTTGTTTTCTTTGCCTTTAGCTTTAGCGGCAGCTTCACGTTGATTAAACATTTCTAAAGCAAGTTTTTGTTTTTTATCTTCATCTGCGTGAATGTTAATTACTTGAGCTTTTGTGTTGATTTGAGTATCTTTTTCAGTAAGTAAAATCAACTCTAAGTTTGGATATTGCTCTAAAATTTGTGCAGCTTCAATTGCACGAGCATCGTCACCGTCAACAATCACAATTTTTTTAGTTTGTTTAATGTTGTTAACAGTATGTTGGATTAATGATGTAAATTCCATTTTTTCTCCTATGTTTGTTAATGTTGAATATATAAAAATAATTTTACAATAAAGTAAACAATTTTTTAATATTATCTATGCTGTTTTTAGAAAAAAAGCACAGCGTGCTTTAATTAAATATCATTGTTGTTTTTTACTGCTTTTAGCAAGTTTTTGAACAAACAAACAACAGTAAGTGGACCTACTCCGCCAGGTGTAGGGGCGATGGCACTAATATAGCCATCCAAACCTGTATGGTCAACGTCTCCGCTTAGGTATTTAACGCCATTTTCTTCAATTCAACTGGTTCCTATATCAATAACCACTGCACCTTCTTTGATGTTGTCTTTGTTGATTAGTTTAGGTACACCAGTAGCAACAACTAAAATATCCGCGTTTTCAACGCCTTTGATTCCGGATTCACGGTTGTGTGTTGAAACTAATTGTACATCACGCATTTTGAATAATGTTGCGGTTGGTTTACCAACTAGTGTACTGCGACCAATTACGGCAATACGTTTATGGGTTACGTCAATGTTGTAGTGATCTATTAGTGTCATAACAGCTTGTGCGGTAGCAGGCGTGAAGTGAAAATCTTCAGTTTTGTTATAAAAATTGAAGGTGTTGCGCGAACTTAACCCGTCTACGTCTTTTTCAAATCTCACAGCGTCTAGAATAGGTTGAGTATAGGTGTTAATTGAAGCGGGCAGTGGTAATTGAACAATAATTCCATCTGCTTCTTCGTTTATTTCGTCCATTTTTTTCAATAATTGTTTGTATCTTATTTTTTCAGGGAAGTGATAAATTTTGGTTTCCACGCCTAGCTCTTGAGCTTTGGCAACTTTTTTAGCAATATATTTAGAGCTAGCTTCGTTATCGCCAACACGAACAATTCCCAATATCGGTTTGCGACCTAATTCAGCACTAACTTGTGCAAATTCTTGTTTTAATTGTTGCGTTAATGATTCAGCAACACTTTTTCCCTCTAAGATTTTCATTTTAATTCCTCTTTATACTGTGTAATTTCAGTATTAAATTTTGCTAATTTTTCTTGTTCTTGTTGAATTTTGGCAGCAGGTGCTTTGGCAACAAAATTAGGATTATTTAGCATGTTTTCAGCACGAGCAATTTCGGCTTCTAAATGTGAAATTTTAGCTTTTAATTGCTCAATGTATTCTTGTTTTAAGTCTTGACTTTCTTGAATAAATACTTTAATATCACCATCAACAAAAACTGTATCAGTGTTTTTAGTGATTGTAGCATTAGCTAATTTAGCAATTGAATCAACAGCAAAGTTATCTAATTCAAGGTTTGTATCAAAATGCAATAGATCTTTTTTACTAATTTGTTTGTCTTCTCTGTATCTACGCAAAATGTTAACTATTTTAATAATTGTGTCAATTTGACCACTTGCTTGATCATTTTGAGTTTTAAGCATCAATGGTTTAGATTCGAGTAATTCTTCACCATAAAGTTGAGTGTATAAGTAGTCGCTAATAAAAGGCATGATAGGGTGTAAAATGATTAAAAGTTTTTTAAAGTTTGCTAAAGCCGCCTTTTTGTTAGGTAAAATCTTTAACAATTCAATGTATCAAGAAGAAAAATCATTGTAAATGAATTTATTTAACTCGTAACCAACAATGGTTAGTTCATATTTATCAAAGACTTTATTGATGGTTTTGTTTAGGCTTGCTAAACGATTATTAATTCATTTGTCGGCTGGACTAAATGTTTTAATTTTATCTTCAGGCAATGATTGAATGTAGCGAGCAATGTTTCAAATTTTGTTACATAATCCTCATGCTGCCCTCATTTTTTCAGTTGAATAACGAATATCTAAGCCTGGTGTTGTGTTAGTGATTAAGAATCATCTTAAGGCATCAACTCCATATTCGGCAACTACGTCCATAGGGTCAATACCATTTCCAAGTGATTTAGACATTTTGCGACCTTGTTCATCACGAATTAGTCCAGTAAGCAGTAAGTGATCAAAAGGTTTATCGTTTTGGAATGCTAACGAGAAAAAGTACATTCTAGCTACTCAGAAAAAGATTATGTCATAGCCAGTTACTAGTAAAGAAGTTGGGAAGTAACGTTTCAACACATCTTTAGCATCCTCGTCAGGTCAACCCAAGAATGAAAACGGAGCAATACCAGAAGAAAATCATGTATCTAAAACATCATTATCCTGAATTCAGCCTTCGCCTGGACATTCAACTTGAACTTTAATTTGCTCATCTTTGTATCAGGCTGGAATTCTGTGTCCTCATCAAAGTTGACGCGAAATGGTTCAATCGTACGCGTTTTCCATTCATGTTTTTAGTGTTGATTTAAAACGTTTTGGGAAGAATTTAACGGCTTTTTTTGATTTAAGGTGTTTTAAAATTGCTTCATTTAATTTTTCCATTTTCACAAATCATTGAGGCATCACTAAAACTTCAACTGCTTCGCCACTACGTTCTGAATAACCAACGTTAGACACTGTGGTTTCAACTTTAACTAATAAATCATTCTCGCTTAAATATTTTTCAATTGCTTTTCTAGCCTCAAAACGATCTAGACCATGGAATTGTGAGTCGGGAGCGTTGATAAAGCCATTTTGATCAATGGTTTCATTGATTTGCAGATTGTGTTTTTTAATGATATCAATATCAACCTCTGCGTGGGCTGATAGTTTCATTAATCCACTACCAAAATCAATTTGTGTGTATTCATCCGCAACGAATGGGATGGTTTTTTTAGTCAAAGGATGAATAATTTCAATATTTTTTAGCTTGTTGTAACGTTTATCTTTAGGGTTATAAATTACTGCCACATCCGAAAGCATAGTTTCAGGTCTAACGGTTGCGATAGTTAAATACTCATTTGAATTTGCAATTGGGTATTTAATGTAAAGCATTTTTTGCTCAGTTGGTTTAGGAATAACTTCAATATTTGAAAGAGCTGTTTTTAATTTTGGATCTCAATTAATCGCCTTTACGCCACGGTATATTAAACCTTGGTTGTAAAAATTAATAAAAGCTTCATTGACAGCGCGATTAGATTTTTCATCTAGCGTAAAACGTTCACGTTCATAGTCTAAAGCTAACCCTAATGTGTTTCATTGTTGATGAATTGACTGCGAATATTCGTGTTTTCAATCTCAAATTTTTTTGATAAATTCTTCGCGACCAAAATCGTGTCTAGTTTTTCCAGTTTGCTTATAAACATTGCTTTCTACACGTGTTTGTGTTGCAATTCCAGCATGATCCATACCCGCAATGTAAAACACATCATAGCCTTTTAGCTTTTTATAACGAATGTAAGTGTCTTGAATTGCGGTGTTTAAAGCATGGCCAATATGCAATTTACCTGTAACGTTTGGAGGGGGCAACAAAATAGTGAAAGGTCTTTTTGCTTCATCATGTTGACTAAAATACTTATTTTGGCGTCATTTTTTTGAAATTTCACTTTCATATTTGCTTGGTTGATAGTTTTTTTCTAACTCCATAGTCACCTCTTTGATATCTTGTGTGTTAAATATTAATTAATTATATCAAATTTGTACACTTTTAAGCTAGGCAACAAAAATCAGCGAGTGGTTCGCTGATTAATATGCGTCGTCGTGAGCAATAAATATTGTGTCTGTTTGAGCACTTTCTTGTTCACTGTTTAAGGCGTGCAACTCTAAAGTTAATTGTTGTGAGTGTTCTAGATCAATTGTGTCAATATTTTGGGTGTCTAAATTAACAATCATTGTATCTTCATTGTTGCCATAGCTTTGCAAATCATAAATAGTAGTAGTTTCTAAATCATCAAAAGTTTCAGTTTGAATCTCACTTAAATTGTCAGCACTTAAATTTTTTACCAGTGTGTTAGAAGCAACTATATTGTGGTTGTCACTAAATTCAAAATCTTCAGTAAAAATGTAGTTAGCACCAGTAAATTTTTCGCTATTTTCTACATGGCCCTTAGATAAAAATTCTTTAAGCAATGGGTGCAAAGGATTATTTAATACTTTATAGCTAGCTCCATATTCTATTAATTTATTGTCACAAAAAACGTATAAATTATCAAAACTGTTGTCTCTAACTAAGTCAATATCGTTAGTTATAAATGTGTATGTTATTTCTTGTTTAGAACAAAAATCGTTGGCAATTCTTAAAAATTCATTTTTTAGTCTACTGTCACAGTTGTTAATGTCGTCGTTAATAAAACAAACTTTTGCACCATTCATTAGCTCAGATACTAAGCCAATTTTTAGGCGTGAAATATTCGAAAGATTATTTATTGGCTTAGTTAAACTAGAAGCGCTAAATGAAACATTATTTAAAACTTGCATTAATTTAAAGAAAATATCAATTTGTTCAATATTTTTATGGCTTAAATCGTATTTATTAAACAGTAAAGACCTGATTAATTCAATGTAGTTGAATAAAAATTCTATTGATGAAAGTAAGTTGCACACTGTATCAATTTGGTTTTTTATATTTATTAGTTTTTTGAAAATTTCTTGATCGTGTGAACCTATATTTGCTATTGAATGAGACAATTTATTGAACTCTATTAAGTTGAAATTTAACAGTGCAGAATAGGTTTTAATTATACGTTTAGCATTAATGTTAAATTGGTTAGAAATAGCAGATTCATTTTTAAATTCATTACGCACGTTGTCTTGTTGTCAATTAAGTTCTGCTTGAGTTAAGGTGATTTTGCTTTTTAGTTTATTAATATCGCTATGGTAATTTTCAATGCCAAAAACATTTAAACTTTTAGTTTTAACTTTTTTAATACGATTTTTTAGATATTTTATGTGTTCGTTTAAAATTTCAGTATTTGAACGGGAAAGTTCAATATATTGATCTATTTCTAGGTAAAGTTCTTTTCTGATTGTTTTTTTAATGCCTTTAAGATTTAGAGCTTCACCTGAAAGAGAGTTTTTGGCTAAATTGTTTGCAATAAACAGGCTTGAGCGTGAATCTAGATCCACTTTTAGTTCAGCTATATTTTCTACGCTTAAACCTTTTAGTTTATTTTTGTTTAAAAATAGCAGTTTAATAATATATTTGTAAATTAAAACACTTTTGTATATTTGCAATTGTTCAAGTGAGTGTTTTGGAAAAAAGTTAGCCTTGTGGTTAAGCAATTTTATTCCTTTACGGTATCAATTAATCACATTATTAAGTTTATTTTGAGTATTTGAACGGTATCTATCCTTTAGTTTGATGCTCTCATTTAATTCAGTGTGTAAATCACGTAAGTAAATTTGGCGTTTAACCATTTCTTTAGATGTTTTTTGCATCAAGGTTACATATTCAATCCGACGGCGCAATGATTCGGTTTTGGCTAAAGTGTTAAAGTCGTCACTGGCGTGATAGTTGCGCAGCAAGTTTTTGGCAAAGTTAAAAATACGTTCAAAAAGTTCTAAAAATTCATAGACAATTTTTTCGCTAAATCATTCATAATTGTCAATTAATTTGACTGTATTTAGTTCCGCCTCGCTGATATTGGAGTTTTCAATTGAAGTGTTCAATGCTTTAAATAAATATTCGTGTTCACGTTTAAAATCTGCTAGTTCTGAGTAGATAATATTAATGTTTTCTTTAAAAGCTGCAAGTGTGTTGTATTTGATTTTGAATTCATTATTTAGCATCATTGTGCTAATATTTTTGATTCGGTTTTTATCAAGCACATAATTTTTTTTGATGTGTCAGTACTCTTGGGCAATTGGAGCCATTTTGGATTCATTATTTAAAAATTCAAGATTGTAAAAAGAAATCGCTTTATTGATGGGTTTATTTTGAATGCTTTCGTGAGTAAATAATGTATTTTCATCAGTAAAATTAAGTGTTTTTATACAATTTTTACTTAAAATCAAGTGTTTAAAGCCTTCATTCATAAGTGTAGAGCCTGGGTCTAAAATTAAGAATGCATTTGCGCTTTTTGCTTGAAGTTTTATTTGAGGTAAATCAATATAATTTTGAGTATCAACAGGTGCAAAAGCTAAATCAATAATTAAGTGGTCTTTATTTTTTGGCATATCAATAAAGTATAACATTTTGCGTACTAAAACGTGTATTTTTGCAATAAAAAAACAACTCGCAAGTTGTTTTCAAGATTGGTAATTAAAGTGAGAAAATAAATTAAACTAGTTCAATAATAGCCATAGGTGCTGAGTCACCTTGACGTGCTACAAGTTTGTAAATACGTGTGTATCCGCCGTTTCTTTCAGCGTATTTAGGTGCGATTGTATCAAATAGATGTTTTAAAACATTATCTTTGCCATCTACTAATGTAGGACGTAGTACTGAAGCAACAGCACGACGATTTGCAAGAGTTGGGTTTTTAGCTTTAGTGATAAGTTTTTCTGCGTGACGACGCAATTCTTTAGCACGAGTTAGAGTTGTTGTAATACGACCATGAGCAAATAATTCACTCACTAAAGTACGAATTACACCGTTTCTTCATTTAGTATCACGACTGTAAATTTGTTTTGGATTAGCCATTATTCTTCTCCTTTAGTTAATTCGTAATCATATTCTTTTAGTTTTGCAACAATTTCATCTAGAGATTTTTTACCTAAGTTTTTAGTGTTTTCAAGTTCTTCATAAGTCATTTCAGCAACTTCTGATAAAGTGTTTTTGCCAATTTTTCTCAAGGCATTTAAAGAACGAACAGATAAGTTTAATAGTGAAATATCTAAATCGTTTTCTTCTTTTTCTTCTTCTTTTTCAACTTCTTCTTTTTTGAATACAGAATCAATTACCATGCCTTCAACATTACCAATTACTTGGAAGTGGGCAATTAGAATTTCACTTGCTTGTCTAATAGCTTCTTTAGCAGCAATAGTTCCATCTGTTGTGATGTTAAATTCTAGTCTTTCTTCAATATCGTTTGAAGCAGAGTTTAGCTCGCTTACTTTGTAGTTAACGTTTTGAATTGGGCTAAAGTTTGAGTCTGTAGCAATCAAAATACCTTTTTTGATATTTGAGCTAATTTGTGATAAGAATGATTGAGAAGCAATGAATTTTTTGTTTTTCTCGCTTGAGATAAATCCTCTACCAGCACGCAAGTATAGCTCTAAATGTAAGCTACCTTTGGCACTAATAGTTGCTAAATGTACTGACTTGCTTGTGATTTCAATATTTGAGTTAGCAACTTCTAAACTACGAGAAGTTACAGCTCCAGGCTGATCAGCTTTTAAAGTAACCTTGATAATTTCATCATCACGTACTAACTCAGGATTGTATTGGAATTTAACTTTTCTTAAATTCATAATTAATGATGTAACATCTTCTACTACACCATTCATTACTTCGAATTCGTGGTCTACGTTTTCAATTTTAACTGCACACATTGCTAACGAAGTAATATTAGATAACAATACTCTTCTTAAAGCAACTGCTACAGTTTGACCAAATCCTCTTTCAAGAGGTTGCAATGCAAAAGTAGTTGTGTTAACTTCTTTAGCACTTGAATTCATGCTTTCGACTTGTGTATAGTCTAATTTTGTCATTTTTTCCATTTTATCCTCCTTAGAATTTGTTTAAACTATCTCATTTTTTCACGTTTTAGAACACGTTTAGGAGGTCTTGTTCCGTTGTGAGGAACAGGTGTAACATCCTTAATTTCTGTAACAGTAATTCCTGATACTTCGATTTGTTTACGTGCAGCGTCTTTACCAGCACCTAAACCTTTTAATTCAACTCTAACAGATTTCATACCACGTTCTTTAGCTAATTCTGTGGCAGCTTGAGCAGCTAAACCAGCAGCGTAAGGGGTTTTTTTCTTAGATCCTTTGTATCCGATAGCACCTGATGATGATCAAGCAATTACATTACCTTGTTCGTCAGCAAATGTTACGATTGTGTTTTGGTTAGTTGAGTGGATGTGTGCAACGCCACTTACAACTAGTCTTTTTTTAGTTTTTTTAGTTTTTGTTGTTGTAGCCATTATTAACTCCTAATTATTTTTTCTTACCAGCAACAGTTTTTCTAGGACCTTTACGTGTACGAGCATTACTTTTTGTTGATTGACCTCTTACAGGTAAACCTTTACGGTGTCTCATGCCACGGTAGCATTTAATTTCCATTAAACGTTTGATGTTTAATGATGTTTCACGGTGTAAATCACCTTCTGTTTGGTATGCTCTAGCAGCTTCACGAATTGCTGATAGTTGTTCTTCTGTTAAGTCTTTAACTCTAATGTTTTCGTCGATTTTTGCTTGCGCAAGTATTTGTTTTGATAATGTTAAACCAATACCGTAAATGTATGTTAATGAAATAACGATACGTTTATTGTTTGGGATTTCAACGTTTAAAATTCTAGCCATTTAATATTCCTATCCTTGTCTTTGTTTGTGTTTTGGTTGCACGCAAATAATTCTGATAATTCCTCTACGTTTGATAACACGACAATCTTTACACATTCTCTTTACACTAGCTCTAACTTTCATGTTTTCTCCTTATTTATGACGGTAGATAATACGTCCCAAGTTTAAGTTGTAAGGACTAATTTCTACATCAACTGTGTCCCCAGGTAAAATTCTGATGTGATTTACACGCATTTTGCCTGAGATGTGAGCTTTAATTACCACGCCGTTTTCTAATTCAACTTCATACTCGTCTGTTGAGAATGATTGCTTAACTACGGCTTTAAATTTAATAGCATCTTTTGCCATTTAAATTCCTTTCGTTAATATTACACCCTTGCCATCTTTGATCAAGACTGTGTGTTCATAATGCGAGTTGGTCAAACCGCTAGCGCTAACAACAGTTCAGCCATCTGCTTTAATTTTTACACGAGCATCTTTTTGCATAACCATTGGTTCAATGCAAATTACCATGCCATCTTTTAAAAAGGGGCCTTTGCCTGGTTGGCCATCATTAAACACGTTTGGATCTTCGTGTAGACTATAGCCAATTCCATGTCCGCAATATTCCGATGGGGTATAAAGTTTGTTTTTTTTGATCACTTTACCAATTGCGTGGCTAATATCGCCTACTCTTGCTCCTGGTTTAATCGCAGCTACGCCAGCTTCAAAAGCTTCTTTAGCTACTCTGATCAATTTTTCATTTATTGGGCTAATAGCTCCAACGCCTTTGGTAAAAGCGCTATCGCTATTCATTCCTTTGTAAATGCAACCCATATCGCAAGAAACAATATCGCCTTCTTTTAATACGTAGTCACTAGGAATGCCATGGATCAATTCTTCATTAACTGAGATGCACATAGTATTAGGGAAACCATATAATCCTAAAAAGGCAGGTTTAGCACCTCGTTTTATCGTTTCATTAAAAGCGATTGTATCCAGTTCTTTTAATGAGACCCCTGGTCTTATGTGGTCGTAAACTACTTGTTTAACCTCTGCCAGAATTTGGCAAGATTTAGTTATATTTTCAATTTCACTTTGATTTTTATAATGTATCATCTTGCATTTCCTTAATACGTTATATATTAATATAACGCTTTAATATTATCAAAATATTTTTTTTACGTAAATAAAAAGTTAATTTATTTTTGAGTTTATATGTTGATTTTGATAGGCTTGTTTGTAATAGAAGTATGAAAGTTAGCAAATTCACTCATTAATTACTGAATTTTATTGAAAAAATTAAATATTTTGGCATTTACAACTCTATTTTTTTATTGAATTTTTATTGCAAAAGTTCAATAAAAAAATTGGCTAAGCCAACTTTATTTAACTTTTGCCACAACATTTTGAGCAATTTCATCAGCGTTGCCGTTAGCATCAATTGCAATAATGCGTCCTGCTTGCTGATAAAAATCAAGTAAAGGTTGTGTTGAATCGTGGTAAATTTTTTGACGCACTTTAATAGATTCAATAGAATCGTCGGCACGAGTGAATAATTCTGCACCGTCTTTTTCACATTTATCGCCTAATTTTGAAGGCATGTATTCAACGTGGTAGCCACTTTTGCACACAGGGCAAAATCTTCTGCCTGAAAGTCTTTTTAACACTAATTCTTCATCAGCAAAAAGTGAAACTACTGCGTATTTGAAGTTTGGAATTGAATCTAAAAATTGGGCTTGATTAATTGTACGAGGATAGCCATCTAGAATCACAGATTGGTTTTGACCAATTAATTCAATTAATTTGTTTTTAACAATTTCGTTAGTAATGTCATCAGGAACATATTGTCCTGATTTAACAATTTCAGAAACTTTAATTCCTAATGGGCTTTGTTTAGCAATTTCTTCACGGAATATGCTACCAGTTGACAAGTGAATGTAACCGTGATTTTGAGCTATTAGCGCTGCCACAGTCCCTTTACCAACACCTGGAGGACCCATAAAGACCATATTAAGTTTTGCGTTTTGTGACTCTATCATAATAAACCATCTCCGTTTGTGTTTTTGTTTGTTGTTTTTTTGTCAGGACCATGTTCTGTGTATAAGTTTTCATACACAATTTGGTCACTAATTTGACGTGATAATTGTTTTTGTTTAGCAAGTTTAGTCGTTTTTAATCTAGCTTTAAATTGACCAATGGTTTCTAGGGCTACTGAAACTAAAATCATAATGCTGGTACCACCAAATGAAATTACTGCTGGTCAGCTTAGTAATAAAATTTGTAAGTATTGGAATGAAGCTAGTAAAACTAAATAAAAGGCACTAAAAGTAGAAAGTCTTAGCACGGTAGCAAACAAATAATCTTCTGTTTGCTCACCGGGTTGAATTCCTGGAATAAATGTTGAGTTTTTAGCGAAATCTTCACTAATTTTATCAATTTTAGATTGCTGAATACCCATCAAATAACTAAAGAAGAAGGTAATAACAACTAGCAATGATAAACCTAAAGGCGAAGTAAATTGCATGTATTCATTGATTCAAGCTTTAGCGGGATTACCGGTAGGCAAAATTCGAGCAATCATAATTGGGAAAGAAATTACCATGGTTGAAAAGATGATTGGCATAATTCCACCGGGGTTTAATTTGATTGGCAATTTACCCATTTCTTTAACGTTTCTTGAACGTCCAGCCCCAGTTTGTTGGATTGGGATATGACGCTCTGAGTTGTAAATTAAACCAACCACAAATAAAGTTAATGCGAAGATAAAAATGTAGGCGATAAATTTAAGTGAACCAATGAATAGTGATGAAGATGAATCTTGACTCACAAAAAATACAGTTGCTTGTTTAAATTGGTTTGGTAAAGCAAAAGCCATACCAGTGAAAATAATTAAGGAAGTACCATTTCCAATTCCGCGGTCAGTGATTTGTTCGGCAATAAAAAGCGAAAACAAGGAACCGGCAATTAAAATCATAGGTACGATTAAATATGTTGTAACTTGCAATGAATTAGGGCCATAAACAGGCAATATTTCAATAAAAGGGTTTTCACCTGAACCTAATGATTGTGACAGCAATATTGCTTGTGGAAAAGCAATAACAAGTGTTAAAACACGAGTAATAATGTTTAGTTTTCTTCTTCCTTGCGGACCGGATTGACTAAGTTTATGTATTGCCGGAAACAATCTAGTTTGTAACAATGACATAATCAAGGAAGCGTTAATGAAAGGACTAATACCTAATGCAACTAGTGAGAAGTTTCTTAGCCCTCCCCCACCGATTAGGTTTAAAGTGTTAAAAAATGTATCTTCTTCAATTAAATCTTGAGCTTTGATCTTAACAAATGGAGCACCAATTGTTGTCATAATCACGTAAATTGCTAAAAAACCTAGAGTAAATAGTGTTTTTTTAGTCACATCTTTGTTTTCTCAAAAAGATCTTAATCAATGGCTTAATTTGTATCAAGATTTTGAGATATTGTAGCCCAAATTAGTGAAAAAATTCTTCATACATCCCCTTTCTTAAATAAATAATAATATTGCAATTATACTAAATAAAGTCTAAATGATATGTATTTAATATTAGATAAAGATATGCCTAATAATTCAATAATTTTAGAGCTTTATCAATAACATTTTCAACGTTGAATCCATTCATTTCGTAAACTTGTTGTCCGTCGGCTGAATGGCCATATTCTGTAGCTAAAATCGCGTCAAAACGTGTGTATTGAGCTATACGATATCACATTGAATCACTTGAAGCTTCTAAAGCTAGTGTTGGTGTAGAATCTAGCTTAAATTCTTTAATTAATTCTTCATTTTGCACAATTCATTGTAAAACTGGCACTGAATAAACCTTAGTATTTACATTGTGTTGAGTATTTAATTTTTCGGCCGCTTTGTGTGCTAGCTCAACTTCTGAACCACTAGCTAAAATAATTAGGTTTTTGTCTGAATTACCTTGGTAATTTGCAATTAATCTTAGCGGATCTAAAGCTTGATTTTTTAAATTATTTGGATAAGATTTTAGTCCTTGTCTTGAAGTGATAATAGAAATTTGTTCCTGATTTTGGTTTAGTGAGTATGCAAACGCTGCCTTAGTTTCGTATTGATCACAAGGTCTAATTACAAGCATATTTTTAATACTACGCAACATTGGCAATTGATCAGTTGGCTGGTGTGTTGGTCCATCTGAACCAATCGCGTATGAATCGTGTGAATATACGTTAATTACTGGTAATTTCATTAATGAAGCTGAACGCAACGCTCCTTTAGCATAGTCGCTAAATACTAAAAATGTTGAAGCTAGCGTTTTTAGTTTAGAAGCTAAATAAATACCGTTGTTTATTGCGCTCATAGCATGTTCTCTAATTCCGTATAAAATTCCTTGGCCACCTTGTTGAATTGTGTGTTTAAATCCAACTTTGGTAGAAGAAGCTAAATCGGCAGAACCACCCAATACGCTTCAGTATTTTTGCTCAATATTTTTGATAATTTCCCCAGCATATTCACGTGTAGAAAGGTTGTCTTTGCTAAATTCAACATCTGAAAAATCGTATGTAATTTCACCGTTAATTAATTGTTTGATTTGGCTAGCTAATTCAGGATATGAGTTGGTGTATTCATTTAATAATTCATTTCAAGATGCGTATTTATCGTTTTTGGCTTTTCAAAATGAAGATGCATATTCATAAACTTGTTGATCATACTCAAATGGATTTGTGTTGCATAGACCCATTTTTTCTTTGATTTGATTAGTTGTTGCTTCATCAAAGGTACCCGCGTGTCCTTTAGGTGTGTCTTCGTTTGGAGTATATTTGGCAATATTTGTGTGCACTTGTAGATATGTAGGTCCACTTAAATGTTTGATTTGTTCAAGTGCTTGTTCAATTTCAACAATATTTGAATTAACTTCAACAACATTAAAGTTTTGAGCTTTAAAAAATGCTTTAAAGTCAATATTATTAACTAGCTTGCTTTGAGTATCGATTTGAATACCATTAAAATCATGAATCAATACAAAATTGTTTAGTTTTAGTGTTCCAGCAAGTTGAATTGCTTCTAGTGCTACACCTTCTTGTAGACAACCATCACCGTGCAATACATAAACTGAATGATCAAAAAGATTGAAATTATCTTTGTTAAATTTTTTAGCTAAATAATCACGTGCTAAAGCCATACCAACACCCATAGCAACCCCTTGACCTAAAGCTCCTGTTGAAGCATCAATGTATTCAAAGGCGTGTTCTTCAGGGTGAGCGCTAGTTTTGCAACCCAACTTTCTATAAGCTTTCATTTCATCAAGAGTTAATAGACCCATGAAATGCATAATCGAGTATATTCCCATTGAACCATGCCCTGCGGACAAGATAAATTTGTCTCTGTTGATTCATTTTGGGTTCAAATTAGTAATGTTTAAAAACTTGGTAAACAGTGTTGCAGTTATATCGGCTACACCAACACTCATGCCAGAGTGGCCACTCTTAGCATAATTAATTGAATCCAATGCTACAGCACGCATTGAAGACACAAGTTTTTGTTCTATATTCATATTCTACTCCTTGACGTATACACACATTTTATAGGCGTTTAAGCCTAATTTAAACTTGATATATTTATGTTTTTTCTATTATTTATATTAATTAATTATATATTTTTTGGTCCTTTTTACAAAAGATTTTGGTGCATTATTAATATATTAATAATAAATCCATAATCTTGTTATTTTGTGGAATATTTATGATAAATTTTTCATCTTTGTGTCTTATAATTATGTAATTATGATTAAAGTTAAAGATTTAGTTTTTAAATATCCAGATGCAGACAAAAATGCAATTGATGGAATTAGTTTTGAGATACCAGATGGCAAATATGTGGCAATTTTAGGTCATAATGGTTCAGGAAAGTCTACTTTTTCTAAATTATTAGTAGCTTTATACAAACCTTTAAGTGGAAGCATTGAAATTAATGGAACAGTAATTTCAGCTTCAACTTTAAAACAAATCAGACAAAAAATAGGTATTATTTTCCAAAATCCAGACAACCAATTTGTTGGTGCGAGCGTGGAAGATGATATTGCTTTTGGACTTGAAAATAAACGTGTAGAACGTGAAAAAATGAAGCCAATTATTGACGAATTAGCTGAAAAAGTTGGAATGAAAAAATATTTAACACGTGAGCCACACCTTTTATCAGGTGGACAAAAACAAAGAGTTGCTATTGCTTCAGTGCTAGCGCTTGATCCAGAAGTTATTATTTTTGATGAAGTGACCTCAATGCTTGATCCAGTAGGTAAACGCCAAGTATTGAGCCTAATTCGTGAAATTCAAGCTAAACGTGAAAAAACATTGATTTCAATTACTCACGATATGGATGAAGCAATTTTGGCTGATTATTGCTTAGTGTTTTCACAAGGTAAAATCATTGCTCAAGGTTCACCTAAAGACATTCTAAACAACAAAGAAGTGATTGAAATTGCAAAAATCGACTCGCCTTTTATTTATAAATTAAGTGAAAAAATCAGTGGGATTGAAACAACATACGATGAAAAAGAATTAATGGAGCAAATATGCAAATAAGTGTAAAAAATCTTTCACACATTTATAGCCCTGGGACAAAGATGGAATATACAGCCCTAAAAAATGTCGATTTAAACGTTAAACAAGGTGAATTTGTTGCCATTGTTGGGCAAACAGGGTGCGGTAAATCTACACTTGTTGAACACTTAAACGCATTACTTTTACCAACAAAAGGTCAAATTCAATGAAACTTTACAAATCAAAAATATGATCGCAAACAAAAAGCATATGTAACTTTTAAAGATCAAATAGAAATTAAAGCTTCATGACTAAGTCAAGTTAAACACTTAAATGGCACAAAATCAGTCAAATTACACACACAAAAACTGAAAAAAGTTAAAAGATCTAAAGATATTAGAAGTAGAATTGCAATCGCGTTTCAATTTGCTGAATACCAACTTTTTGAAGAAACTATTGAAAAAGATATTATGTTTGGGCCTATTTCTTTTGGTGTTAACAAGCAAGAAGCTAAAGCTAGAGCCAAAAAATACCTAAATTTATGTGGACTAGATGATTCATACTTAAATAAATCGCCTTTTGGTTTATCAGGTGGGCAAAAAAGAAGAGTCGCTCTAGCCGGAATTTTAGCCATTGAACCAGATATTATTGTCGCTGATGAGCCTACTGCGGGTTTAGACCCAGCGGGTGTACAAGAAATTCTTTCAATTTTTACCAAATTACACAAAATGGGTAAAACCATTGTGATTGTCACTCATGATTTAGACAACGTGTTGCAAGTTAGTGATCGTGTAATTATGATGGGTAATGGAACCATTGTGAAAGATGGCCCAACCTATGAAGTTCTTAAAGATACTGAATTTTTATACAAAAACAACCTAGAAGCGCCAAAATTATTAGATTTTGTTGCTAAGCTAGAAGCTAAAGGTTGAACACTTCCACCTATTAAAACTATCGATCAATTAGCTAACTTTATTTCAAATAAGTTAAAAACACAAGGAGGTAAATAGTGAATACTTCACCAATTGGAAGCTACATTTATGATGATAGCTTTATTCACCGTTTAGACCCACGTGTGAAATTAGTGGCTAATATTTTGTATATTGCTTTAACTTTTATCTCATTGCACTTTACAACCTTAGCAGTTTTATTTGTTCCTTTATTGATAGCTTATTTAATTGGTACAAAAAGCTTTAAAGGTGCAATTTCACTGCTAAAAATGCCTTTAATTGTTGGCTTTATTGTTATGTTTGTCAACATTTACACAATGAAAATTACACCTGGAACAGATTACAAACCAATCTTTTTTATTGGCAATTCTCAATACGCTTTTAGCTATGGTGTAATTGCGCGTACTATTTCACTTGTGTTTAGAATTTATATCATGATTATGTCTACAAGTTTATTTGTAACTACAACTAAACCAATAATGCTAACTAAAGCTTTAGAAGATTTAATGTTTCCACTTAAACTTTTATTCATTCCTACTCACATTATTGCGATGGTTATTTCAGTTGCGCTAAGATTTATACCTACCTTAATGATTGAAGCTAAAAGAATTATGAAAGCTCAAGCTTCGAGAGGTGTTGACTTTGTAAATGGTAAATCTAAAGACAAAGCTAAAGCTTTCACAACTTTAATTATTCCATTGTTTTCAACTTCATTTGCTAAAGCTGAAGATTTATCAAACGCAATGGAAACAAGAGGCTATGATCCATACGCCAAAAGAACTCGTTATCGTTTATTAATTCCAACATGAAGAGACTTAATTGTTGCTACAGTGGTAATTTCACTGCTAGTGCTAGCTGTATTAATTCAAAAAAGTGTAATTACGCTGCCTGCGTGATATGAAATAACAACATTTGCTAAATATTAAACTCATTATGAGTTTTTTATTTTTGCTTTTAGATAAAATTATTAAAATGGAGACTTATGAAAGAGCGTATTAAACAACTTACAGACTTAATTAATAAATGAAACTATGAATATTTTATTGAAAATAAACCCACTGTGTCAGATTTAGAATATGATCAAGCCTTATTAGAGTTAGAGCATCTAGAACTCAAATATCCTGAGCATAAACACCCGAACTCACCTACAGATAAAGTTGGTTTTGGATCAAACATGTATCAAAGCTCCTTTAGCAAGGTTAAACACGTTCAGCCAATGCTGTCTTTAGCTAAGGCTTATAATTTTGATGAAGTAATAAAATACTATGAAAATATTGAAAAAGTAGTACCTATTGAACAAATTAGCTTTAGTTTAGAGCCCAAAATTGATGGTTTGTCAATTGCTTTGCATTATAAAAATGGTTATTTAGTGCAGGCTTTAACTCGAGGCGATGGCAGCGAGGGTGAAGATGTAACTTTAAATATAAGTCAAATAGGTCAAATACCTAAAATTATTCCCTATACAAATGATTTAGAAGTGCGTGGCGAAGTGTTCATGCCTAAAAAAGCATTTGCCGAGTTAAACGATAAAATGAGTAAAAAAGGCGAAAAGTTGTTTGCTAACCCTCGTAATGCTGCCAGTGGCACATTGAGACAGCTAGATCAAAATGTGGTAGCCCAGCGTGGTCTACAGGGAATATTTTATGAATTAGTTGAGCCTGCTAAACATAACATCAGCACACAAAAACAAGCCTTGGAATTTATTAAATCGCTTTCAATTCCAACTAATGACAAAATTAACATTGTTGAATTAGAAGATCTTGAAGAAGAAATTGAAGATTTTGCTGAAGTAAAAAATAAGTTAGATTTTGACGCTGATGGACTAGTTATTAAGCTGAATGCTTTAAATTATTGAGAAAAAATGGGCAAAACTGCCAAATTTCCTAAACACTCAATTGCGTTCAAATATGAAGTTGAATCAGCCCAAAGTAAAATAATCAATATTATTACAACTGTAGGGAGAAGTGGCAAAATCACCTATGTAGCAAATATTGAACCAGTTGTATTAAATCAAACAACAGTGCAAAATGCAACCTTACACAATTACAATTTCATTCAAGAAATGAATATTAATATTGGCGATGAAGTAACGATTGTTAAAGCTGGTGAAATTATTCCTAAAGTAATAGCTTTAGCTACCAAAAACACAGCCAATATTTATCCTAAAACACTGCTTTGTCCTTCATGTAAACATGATTTAGTTGAATTTAGCGATATAGTTGATCAATACTGCGTTAATGACAACTGTGAAGAGATGATTATTAACAAAATAGCTCATTTTGCTTCACGTAAAGCACTAAATATTGTGGGGCTAGGAATTAACACAGTTAAAGACTTGTTTAAAGCGAACATTTTAACTAAGATTGAAGATATTTTTGTTTTAAAAAATCATTTTGATCAAATTATTAAGCTCGAGCGTTATGGTGAAACTAAAGTCAATAATTTGCTAAACAGTATTGAAAAATCATTGAAAAATGATTTTGCCAAGGTATTGTTTGCCTTAGGTTTAAAACACGTTGGTATTAGAGCTTCTAAGCTAATTTCAAAACAATATTCAACGTTTAGTGAAATGATATTAGATAAAGATTTAATTAAAATTAAACACATTGATAATATTGGCCCTAAAATCATTGAAAGTATTGAAAAATTCTTGAATAATTCAAAAAATGTTGAGCTAATTGACTATTTTGACTCAGTGTTTGAATATAGCAAAAATGTAGTTGCCACGAGTGATAAGTTGCAAGGATTAAGCTTTGTTATAACTGGTAAATTAAGTCAACCAAGAGAACATTTTGCTGACTTAATCGAAAAAAATGGCGGCCTAGTCCTTTCAAGCGTAAGTAAAAAAACTAACTTTTTATTGTGTGGAGAAGATGCTGGTAGCAAAAAAGAAAAAGCTGAGCAATTAAACATACAAATTTTGGATGAAGAAAAATTTAATTTTCTATTAAAATAATAATAACTATTTAATTTGGAGATGAGATGAACAAAATAATTATTGCCAACTGAAAAATGAATAAAACTTTTGATGAAAGTGCCCAATGACTTGTTAAATTCAATAAAGAATACAAAAAAAGAGTTAAAGCAGATCGTGCTTATAAAGAAGCTACTGAATCAAATCAATTCGGTATTGCTATGCCACCAATTAATTTAGCTTCGCACATTGCCTTCAACAAGGAAAAAAGATTGTTGCTAGTTGGCCAAGATGTATCTGCATTTCACGCAGGTCCTTACACTGGTGATGTGTCAGCTGAAATGTTAAGTGAATTTGATATCAAATATGTAATTGTAGGCCACTCTGAAAGAAGAAAATATCACTACGAAACTTGTTCAGATGTTAATGATAAAGCTAGAATTGCCTTAGAATATGGCATTACACCACTAATTTGTTTTGGCGAAACTTTAGAAGAATATGAACAAGGAAGATCTAAAGAAGTGGTTAAAACTAAAATTATGGATTCATCAAAAGGTTTAGATTTTAGTAAAGTAATTATTTCATATGAACCAATTTGAGCAATGGGTACAGGGCATAGTGCTAGTCCAACCTTTTTAAAAGAAATGGCTGATTACATTCGCTCAATTACTACGCCTGAAACTAGAATTATTTATGGTGGCTCAGTCAATGCTCAAAACATTAAAGAATTAGCTAAAATTAAAGACATCAATGGCTTTTTAATAGGAAATGCCACTTTAGATTTAGATACATTCCTAGAAGTTATTGCAGTTGAATAATTTGACTTAAACACTTAATGAGTGTTTAAGTTTTTTTATTTGCTTACACAACAATTATTTAAGCTACTAATTTGCCTATAAAATGAGTGAATTTAATATAATTATAGATGTATTAAGGGAGCTAAAAATATGAAAAAAACAATTAAAGATATTAATTTAAATAATAAAAAAGTTTTAATTAGAGTTGACTTTAATGTTCCAATTAAAAACGGAATTATTCAATCAAATGAACGTATTGAAGCAGCTTTACAAACAATCAAGTATGCACTAGCGCAAAACGCAAAAGTAATTTTACTTTCACACCTAAGTAGAATTAAAACTTATGAAGATAAAGCTAAAAAATCACTGCAGCCAATTGCTCTAGAATTAGCTAAATTATTAGGCCAAAAAGTATATTTTAGTGCAGCCACAAGTGATGATACTTTAAAAGATGCAATTAACCAACTGCAACCTGGCGAAGTAATTTTAGTTGAAAATACTCGTTATGAAGATTTAAACGATAAAGCCGAAAGTAAAAATGCAGCGTGACTAGGTCAAAAATGAGCCTCATTAGCTGATGTATTTATCAATGATGCTTTTGCTACCGCTCACCGTTCACACGCTTCAAATGTGGGTATTAGCCAAAATATAACTGAAAGCGGAGTAGGTTTTTTAGTTGAAAAAGAACTAAATGCCTTTGATAGTGCTTTTGCTAGCGAAACTAAACCTTTTGTTGCGGTTGTTGGTGGAGCTAAAGTTAAAGATAAAATTTCATATCTAACTAAATTAAGTCAAAAGGCTGACCAAATTTTAATTGGTGGAGCAATGGCATATACATTCTTAAAAGCTCAAGGCTATCAAATTGGTAAATCATTAGTTGAAGATGACCAAATTGATTTTGCTAAAGAATTAATTGCTAACTCTAAAGCTCAATTATTTTTCCCACTTGACCATGCTTTAGTTAATAATTTTGAAGATGTTGAGCCTACCTATTCTCAAGATCAAAACATCGCTAAAGACAAAATGGGTATTGATATTGGTCCTAAAACAATAGACTTATATAGCTCAATTATTGCTCAAGCAAAACTGATTTATTGAAATGGGCCTTTAGGTGTATTTGAATTAGGTTTTGGTGAACAAGGAACTAAATCAATAGGGCAAGCAATTGTA
This sequence comes from Mycoplasma simbae ATCC 49888, assembly GCF_000702705.1. Taxonomy (GTDB): domain Bacteria; phylum Bacillota_I; class Bacilli_A; order Mycoplasmatales; family Metamycoplasmataceae; genus Mycoplasmopsis; species Mycoplasmopsis simbae. Next base: position 517 of record NZ_JNJG01000006.1, on the reverse strand, counting down.
AATTCAAATGCTTATTCAATTATAGGCGGCGGTGATACTATTTCGGCTAGTGAAAAATTCGGCTTTAAAGCAAATATAAACCACGTTTCAACAGGCGGTGGTGCTAGTCAACAATATCTATTAGAACATTCATTACCAGCTATTGATGCTATTCAAGACAAATAAAGAAAAATCCAACGACTAATGTTGGATTTTCCTATAATGAAGGTTCAAGTGCAACACTTACTTTTATTATATTACAACGTGCAAACTCATGGTTGAGCACGTTGTTTTTTATTTATTTTAATTAGAAAATTCTCGGTTTGTAAAACCGACATAAATTTGTGCAACAAATTTTCTTAGTGTGCTTACACACTAACAGAAGAATAACGTTGAAAAACTTCTTTGGATGTTTTTCAACCTAAAATTTCTCTTGGCATATTGTTTATTGAATCGATGTACTCGTTAAGCTCTTCTTCAGACAATAGATTAAAGTCAAATCCTTTCTTATATTTTCTTCTGATTAATCCATTGAAAT
>NZ_JNJG01000005.1 GCF_000702705.1 Mycoplasma simbae ATCC 49888 | reverse complement strand
GTGGTAGCAACGAGCATTTCAATGGATTAATCAGAAGAAAATATAAGAAAGGATTTGACTTTAATCTATTGTCTGAAGAAGAGCTTAACGAGTACATCGATTCAATAAACAATATGCCAAGAGAAATTTTAGGTTGAAAAACATCTAAAGAAGTTTTTCAACGTTATTCTTCTGTTAGTGTGTAAGCACACTAAGAAAATTTGTTGCACAAATTTATGTCGGTTTTACAAACCGAGATTTTTCCAATTAAAATAAATAAAAAAACAACGTGCTCAACCAAGAGTTTGCACGTTGTAATATAATAAAAGTAAGTGTTGCACTTGAACCTTCATTATAGGATGCGCAACTAAAAAAGTTGTGCATTTTTAACAAAACTCAAAAAAATTTTTTTCGTTAAAGCTTATAAAACGAGTATTTACGGCAAAAATATAGATTAATTCAAATTTTTTTTGCTATTTAGAGCGCAATTTTTTAAATATTGAATTTTTGTGGCAAAAATGTTAATTTTTTTCGTTTTTGACAAAAATTGGCGTATTTTTGCGTAATTTTAATAAACAACATTTTTTAAATGTGGTAAACGTTCCACATTTTTTGCAAATTTGCAGTCCATTTTTCAAAACAATAGGGGGGGGCTTGCAGTTGCAAGCACTTTTTTATAGTTAAAAAAGGTATAATTTTTATATATTTATTGACCAATATAAACTAAATAGCTCTTGGGAGGTTAACCATGAAACTTTTTAAAAATCGTAAACACAAATTTATTTTGCTTTCGTTAGGAGCTTCAATTACGTCCGCAGCATTAATCGGTGCTGCCGTTTATGTTGCAACAGCTGATGCTCAAAATTCATTAACTTTTAGATCTTCTGCAAATGCGAAGGTAAATTTTGTGCCTAAAGATAATTTAGATTTAACCAACACAGTCGTATCTAATAATGATTCAAACCTAAAAGAAATTCCAAAGCCAAAGCCATTACCTAAAGAGGAACCAAAGCCAGAGCCCAAACCTGAAATAATCAAGCCAGACACACCTAAACCTGAGCCTAAACCTGAGCCTAAACCTGAGCCACCTAAACCTAAACCAGTTCCGGTACCAGAGCCACCTAAACCACCTAAAAAAAATAAAGACGATAATAAACGTACAGTTATTATCAATGGTATCGAAGTTGCAGCTGATGTAACTCCTGCTAAACCTAGAGAAATTGCAAATTATGACAAAATCAATAATCTAACCAACATTAACCCTTATACAAATAACAGTACAGGTAAATTACACAGCATCGAAGTAACTGATGAATTAATTGCCTCAGTAGTTAAAGATGCTTTAGAAAATCCAATAGGCGTTAACAGTAAATGAATTAATGATTCGGTTAACGAAGTTATAGATCAAATTAAGACTGAAGAAATTGACAGTTACGTAAGACAAAATCAAAGTTGATGAGAAAGTCAATTTGATAGATGATGAAGATTATTTGAAAATGAACCTCAACTTTTAAAAATGCTTCTTCCTGGCAAAGCAGAGGAATATTTACGTATAAAACACACCTTCACAAGTAAAGCACACAGATACATTTGATTGTTCAAGAACTTAGACAAAAGCAAAATTAATAAGTTATCAAGTACAGCTTCTAAATTCTTAGCAGAAGGCTATGTGCTTGATCCAAGAAACACATATTTGGATGAAAATGGACAACTGAATGGCTATACTTGATCTCCACCTGATGAGTTTAATACTGTAACATCAAGATTACGTCGCGATAACTCAACACGAAGAGTATTTAGTTATAACACTGAGTGAAATCGTAGTCCTGAAGACATTAGAAACGGAAATTATCCAGGTTGAAGAAAAGAAGATGTTACATACACTCACGAAGCATTTAGGAACATAGTTAAACAAAACGATGGCATTAGAATAACAAAAATGACTAGAGAAACCCCTTCACAAGATCCTAAACAAATTAATGAAGGATTAGTTCTTGAAATTGATGCTGCCAACAAAGCTGGATACGATAAAACAATCGCACTTATTAAAAAAGTTAAATCTGAAAAATTGAACGTTGTTTCATATCGTATCAAAAATATGGGTCAAGCCGATTCAGCTCAAGCATTTAGACCTATTATGCGTGAATTACCAGATGAAATTTTACAACTTGAACTTTACTTTAGTGCCAAAGCAACAAATACAGGTTCATTAATCGAATTGGAAAACAAACACATTAAAGAATTAGCACTATACACACTCGGAAACTCATTGCAAGACGAATGAAATGTAAACCCATTATCAGTTCGTAAAACAGAATGAATTAACACAAATGATTACAACGTAAGTCGTGAATATTCACCAAACGTTATTGTGGCAACCAGAATTACTTTTGATACATTGAGTTTTGATAAAGAAGACCACAATGTTAATGCTAGTTATGAAGAAGCTGAATTTAAACGTATTAACGATGGGCTAAGAATGGCTTATTATGCACGTAACAATGAACCATTCTTCCAAGGTCGTTTTGGTGGTGGTTTAAACCCTGACCACAATGAAGGCGACAACTCATACCCAACAGGCCTTGACTTTAGTAGAGTGGCCACAGTGAAAACATTGCGTGGTTTAATCTTCCATGACTTTGTTAAACCATCTAATAAAGCTCGTAAGATTTGAAGAGCAACATTCTTTAATGATCAAGAGCAATATGAACTAACAGATCGTGATTTAGCTAGAGCTGGTTGAGAACACTTCGCAAAACCAATCATGAACGAAAAACCAAAAGTGTTCTTTAGTAACGGTGCTACAACTAACAAATTTAAAATTAAGGGTAGCGACTTGTCAAGTTCAGCTATAGCTAATTTAGTTAAATTAACAGAATTAGTTCGTAATGGCAACCCTGCCTTCTCAGGTAAAGTGGTTGTTGATGCTGGAAATGATGCACTTAAATCAAAACTTCAAAACGCTGGATTTAGCGTTGAAGAAGATTCTGGATACGAATACCAATAATTGAAAATATATATTAAAAAGGAGAAGTAATTATGAGAAATAAAAAACTAATCTTATCATTAGCTTCTATATCAGGTTTTGCTATTGCGCCTGTGCTTTTTGCCGTTTCTTGCGTGAACGATGAAAACAGCAGCAGTGACAGCACAAAAGATCCTGACAAGAAAAAAGACCAAGACACCACAAAACCAGGTCAAGGTAGTTCTACTCCTGGAACTGGTGCACCCTCAACGTCAACAAAAATGAATATACCTACCAGTTTTGATGATCTATTCACATTAAAACTGGGTGAGGGCGAGGAAAAAAATAGAACTAAACGTGATTTTACTCCTCAAACTATTGAAAAAAGATATCAAGAAATAGTAGATTTAGTTTTAAAAGATAAATATAAAAATCAATTTTCGACTTTATTAATTTCCGCTAAAGCTAAAGACGGGCAAAATGGCTCAGGTATTGTTGATTTTATTGTTCAATTCACTAACAAAACAGACCCAACAGATAAAGTTATTAGAACTTATTCTTTAGGCGATTTTAACACTAACAATGGTATTGATGATGATGGCACCATTCGTAACAACAGAAACACTGTTGACGATTTTGATGCATACGATAAAGCTAGTCAACTTGAAAGATGAAAAATTGATAATGATAAATATTACAAAGAATTGCAACAACAATACCAATTCAGTGGTGCAACCGTCGAAACTGCACGTCCTGAACTAAATTATTCATCACAACGAGCACAAGCATTCAACGAAAAAGCAAAACTAGCTCATGTTCCTGATTATGAAAGCTCTATTTTAAAAGGTTTCACTTTACCTAAATTAGGAGAAAACGGCACTTTTGAAGGTCTTTCAATTCACCCTCATTCAGTTCCTACAAATTACTCAGCAGTTGATTTTTTAGGCAATAGAAATCCTTACCAATCAATTGGTGTAGCAAGAATATTACCTAATGAAAGATACAAACAGATTTCATTAGAAACAATAGCTGTTGATTTTACTTGAGATGAAAGATACGAAAAAGAAATTAAAGAAGCTCAAGACGCTATTAAAAAATTAAAAGAATGAAAAGATTCATCTGTAGCTGAGCAAAGATTAAAAGAATATAAAGATGCTTCTATTGATATCCAAAGACGCTTAATTAAACAATACGAATACGAAAGAGATCTTGAAGTAGAACGTGATTTTGAAGCTGACAAAGAATCAACAAGAAGAAGATGACAAACTAAAATTGATGGTGTCAACGAAAAAATCAAAGAAATTGAAGCATATACATACGATAACGTTATCAAACTATACGAAGATGAAATTAAAGGTTATGAAACTCAAATTAAAGCCGGAAATATGTTTAGAGGTTCTGGTGGAACCATGTAAATTATGGACTATGAGATTCCACAAAATGGTAAATACCCAACTAAATGATACTTTGGTACAAACTCACACGTTGCACGTTTAATGGCTAGAGATTCACTGCACGCAATGGCTTTAACTTTCCTTGACAATGAAAATATTGGTGTTATGTCAAAAATGAAAATTGCCGCTTTAGACCCTAACTTTACTAGATATAACTTTTCAGGTAAAGACATTCAAAAAGTGGTTACTCGTATTTATGATGCAACTGATTATTTATCAACTTCACCTATCCAATACTTAACTGAAGCGCAAAAAGCTAAATACAAAGATGTTGAAGAAATGATTGATTTTGCAGTTATTGAAATTGACTTTACAAAATACGTAGAAAATGCACCAACTATTCAATTTAGTGCAATTAAACAAGATAGAGAAATTAACAACGTAGATAAAACTGCTGAAGCTCTTGCAAGAACGGTAACTAATAACTACTATTCAAGAACTGAAGACAAAAAAGTTAAATTCTTATCAACATCATACTTGAAAGACTACTCAAAAATCGATTATCCTTTACGTGTTAACAAAAATGACCCTAAACAAGTGGAAACGGACGAACTTTTTGCGTTAGGATATCCAACCGCAACTGAAGATTTCTTCTTACGTATGTATATTGACGATGATCAGATCAAAAGAAAAGAAGGAACTAGAAGTCTTTGAGTAAACTCAGATTATAGATTTTATGGTGCAAACACAGTTTCTGAAGGTGGACAGTCAAATATTCCAAAAAATAAACTTGATAAAGGAAACTTTCTTTCATACAACATCGGATATCGTTCATTTATCGATAAACCAGGTTTAAACGATGGATTCATTGTGTCGCCAATAAGAGGTAAAGAACTTTATGATACTTTTGCCGATGATAAAAAAACACTAAAACAATACTTTAATACTGGTTTGCAATACATGTTAAGACACTTTGTGCCAATTGGCGGTTCATCAGGATCAAGTGTTAGAAACCAAAAAAATGAATTAGTTGGGGTTCACTCAACAATTATTAAGAGTGCACAAACTGATTTTGTTGCCGCTTTTAGATCTGAGGGATATGATTACCGCGGTGCTTATGGATCATATAACTTACCGCAATATGACCTAATCTATGGTGGTGGTAAAGATCAAAAGTCATCATATTTGGAAGCTTTAATCAAAAAATACGGTGACAATAAAATCCATACATACCTATTTAAAAACGGAGCTTCTAAAAATAATGTTCCTGATGAATTTAAATTTACAGGCGATATCTTAAATAAAGATACAACAACCACTAATACAACAAATAACTAAGGAGGTGTAATGGATACACAACTAGAAAGCAAGCGTATTTATGACGATTATGAATCTTTAGTTAATAAACAAAAAAGAAATTGAGCTGCTAGAATTTACCAAATTATTTCAGCAAGTTGATTTTTTGTTGCCAGTTTGTTAATCTTTATTTTTGCGCAAAAAACATTAATGTCGGCAGATATCATGCCACAAAAAACAATTGTATATTTCTTTAATTTTTCAAGCTCACAACTAAAGGAATTAAACTTTGCTGTGTTGCTTAGAATGGCTTTATTAATTTTTATATTTGTATATCCTATTAGTAAAATTTACTCAGATTTATACATTAATAAAGAGAAAGTACACTTATATTGACCTTGATTTAGTGTTTATCTATTAACATCGATAAGTGCGTTTATTTTGTTCTTTACTTACACAAATCAAAACACAAAAGAAATTATTAAAATCTTCTATGCATTTATTCCGCTTTTTGCAATCGATTTATCTTATGCAATTTTTGCATACCAATCAAAACGCAAAAGTGACCCATTAGGTCTAGGTATACCAAAACATTAATCATTTCACAAGTATTTAAAGGTGTTTTAGTTTTATTAATTTTAGGAATCTTTTTCGGTTGAGCTGCTAGCTCTGTTGAAAACAATTATAGATTATTGAGCTTAAACTACTTTAGTGATTGATTTAGAGATCTATTCGAAGTTAAAAAACCACAAAACTTATTGATAATTATTGCTTTATTTATTGCTTTTGCTTTAATTATCTTCTTTGCTTTGTGAGACAAAATTAGCTTGATGTTATCAAATCAATATAATTTAGGTTTTTTTAAAAATAAATTGCTTTTAACATTTATCTTTTTAAGTGCTGTGATGTTTTGAATTATAAGAGTCTTTTTCATAACCTCAAATAAACAAAGCTATGTTGATTCTTCAATTACATATTCACAGCCATATGCCTTTTTAGCATTTATATTAGCTCCTTTAGCAATTACGAGCTTCTATTATGTAATTTCATTTGTTACTAAGTTAAAATCTAAAAGTGTTTTAGTCAACACTATAACATTTAGTGCATTGAACGCACTTAGTTGAATCTTTTTTATGGTTTTAACATTCCAAAATCAATTTAGTTTTAATGTTTGTACATGTAATCACTTCATTATTAATGTTAGTTTTATACTTACGTAAAAACTTTACTTTATCGCGTTTAACACTAATTTTTGTCAATTTATTAGCTATTTCAGCTTCTATAATGCTAGTAATTTTAGGCTTAGATCAAGTTATGCTTTCACAAGGTAATGAAGGTTTTAACTACATTAATTCTGATTTAAGTTTAATTCAAATTTTTGCAACTGTTCAAGTATGCATTGCTATAGGATTTTTAGCCGGAGCCTTAATTCAAATGTGAATAGTTTTGTACAAATTAACAAGTTCTAAAAAAGCCCGTCAAAGAGAGGTAAATAATGTCTAAACAATTGTCTAAAAAAGAAATTAATCAATTAAAGCGTGTAAATGAGCTTAGACTTTTTGACTTATATCAAGCATATGAAGCTAAGATTAAACAACCTAACTTTATTAGTTTTGAGCAGTTGAATGCATCAGTTCTTCTTTCAATGGGCTTAGGTTTTGAATCAGTTACATTTACAACTTATAAAGATCTTTTAACAAAAGGTGTTGAAAATAAATGGAATCTTGTATTCAAAGATTTCGTAGTAGGCTTTGATATCATTAGCAAATTTAGTGACACCATTTTAGTGCCAATTATACTTGAGAGTGAGCAATCAGCCAGCGACTCGGTTAATTTAGCTAATGCCCAATCTACACAACTAGATGAGTTTTTAATTAAACTTAATAGCAAAATTAACGAACTATTAGCAAACAATAATTTAATTGAAATTATTCCGCATTCTGTCTTTTATAAATCAGAGCAAACAGATAAATTGAAGCTATTATTCGGTAAAGAATTACTAGCTCGCATTGAAAAATAAAATATGCACTTTAAGAAAATAGAACAAAAAAAAGACAGTCTCGCAAATATTTTTATGCGTGTTAATAACGATAAAAATATTCTATTAATCAATATTATGAAGCTAAATAAAAAGCTTCAATTCTATGTAAATAACGCTTTAACAAGCAAAAACCTTATTTTGGGCCTTAAAAAAGAATACAACGTTAAAAATAACTTTATCAATAATAAAGGCCTAAAAGATACAAAAATTGGCCAAAAATTTGTAAAGTTTTTCACCAAACGTAAACAACTTTGAATTTATTTAACTGAAGAGCAAAAACACTCAACTGATTCATATACCAGATATGAAAAAATGATTTTGGAAAAAACAAGCAAAACTAAGTCTGATTTTATAGTTATTGGTTCTCGTGCTCAAGAATTTGCTGCTAGCCATAATCTAAACATTATCAAAAGTTTTAGCGAAGAGCAAAAAACCCCGGGCTTAGCCGATGAGTTAACCTTTTTAATTAAGTTTTTATATGTTGATGAATTGTATGAAAGTGTGCATTTTGTAATTAGTACAAATAAAAATTTTAGAAACGGGTTTACAATTTTGCCTCTTGAAAGTTTTGATGTCAACAAGCTAACTAACTTAGCAGAAAAGATTGAACAAACAAATATTCGTGAATATGAAATTTATCCAGATTTAGAGCAATTTATTGATAACGAGATTAACATTTTCTTGTCAAATGCAATCCACTCATTGATTATTGAATCATACTTTTATAACGCTAAGAATAATTTAATTAGTACCAACCAAATAATTAAGCAATTAGACGAAGAAATATTGAAATTAAACAAAAAAATAATTAAATTCAAGCGTGAAAAAGAAATTGAAGACATTGTAATGTTTTTTAGAAAAAATAAAGAAAAAGCAGGTAAAACAAATGAGCAATAGAGGACTAGAAATCGAAATTAACTCATTAGCCAGTGTGCCCTTGACTTTTAAAAACGCTAATTTATATTTCAATATTGACGCTGAAAATGATTTCAAACTAGTTAATACACAAAGCCTGTCCAGCTTTGACAAAACAATTATTAAGATTCAAAATTTAAACGATAATAAGGAATTTTATGTGTTTTTAACCAACACAAATATAGTAATTAAGGATAATAAAGCTACTATAAATACTTTTTCAAGGGTTGTTCTTTATGAACAAAATAAAGAATTTTTCGCAAAACAAAGTAGCAAAGATATTCTTAAAGATATTAACGCTGAAATAAGTTTTTTAACAGCTTCCCAGAGCATTGGCTTGCGTATTGATGAAGCTACAAGATTGAATGTATTAAAAAGACAGCAGTTTGAGTTAAAAATGAAACAAAAACTATTCTTGGTTGAGTATGAAGGAGATTTTGATGAGTAAAAAAATTAAATTAATTTATTCATTGGGCGCTATAACTTCTGCCTCTTTACCTCTTGTTGCATATTCAGCAAGATTGGAAGGCGAAGAAGGCACCAATAATCAAAATAACCCTGGTGCTGGCACATCAAACCCTGGCAGCACTCCTTCAACTAATCCGCAAGGAAGCCAACCTAATAGTGCTCCTAAAACAATTGATCCACAGTTTGATACATTTAAAAATAAAGCCAATAAACAAATAGCTGACGCTATTGAAAAAAGCATCGATGTTTTGATAGGCTATTTTAAAGATGAAATTGCCAAGTTAAAATTAGATGAAAAAATGGAATACAAAAAAAATCTATCAAGACAAATATATTTACATATTTTGCAAGATTTTTTTGAAAAAAATAAGACTGCAATTAGTCAAGATCCTGATAAATTTGGATTTTACGTAACATTCCCATACGCTCTTGCACGTGAAAGAAAATATGCTCGCGGTGATGTTGAATTCAATGGAACTAAATATGACAACGTTATTTTTGGTCAAGGAAGCGATAAAATGACCAAATATGATCGCGTTATTGATGCTAAAGATATTAAAAAAACAGGTGAAGAAGATAACTTTGTTGAAAATAGCCATTTTGACAAAACCATAGCTAAATATGTTAAATCTTTAGGTGAACAAATTAAATCAATCGTATTAGATGAAAAAGACTTTTTACTAATCGATGATAAGGAAAATGGCTTTAGCCTTAATCATAAAAGAATCGCTGATGGTGACAAGCAGGTAAGTGGATTTAGTGTTTCTAATCCTAAAAACTACAAAAGTTGGGATGAATACATTGTTTCAAAAACAACTGCTCGCTTTGTAGAATTTGATTTAAAACAAAACCAAGAGTTTGTCCCTGAGGAAGTTCAACCTAACCAGCCAAAGACTCCGCCAACAATTCAACCAATAATCCCTGGTAAACCACCAATAGGCCAACCTCCTGAAACAGTAATTGAGGCTTTGCCTACACTTAGCCCATTAGTACGCGCTGAGTACGCAGGAGATTCAACAATTGAAGATTTAAATAACTTAGCTCAAGCCAATACCCAAGATGTATTTTTCTTCAACAACCCAGTAAACACAAGATACCTTTACAAGGTTGAAAGTGTTGAAAGTGGAAGAGCAAAAGTGTCCATTGCTGAAAAGAGCAAACCTAATTTAAAACGTGTATACACAATTGGTTTCGATATAGAAAGTCAGCGAAATGTTGCATGACAAAAAGTGTTATATGAACAATTTCAAGGTATTAACGAAACGGTTTTGAAATTTTATAAGGCTTTAGGACTAGATGAAAATCTTGAATACCAAACATTAGCAAATACTAATTTAATCAACACCGTTTTTGGAATGGTAGATCAATTTATTAAGACTATTTATTCACAAAATTATGTTATTTATCAAGCTAACTCAACTAAGTTTTGAGCAAATAAATACAAAAATAATAGTAGTAAAAAGGTTTTAGCACAAGCAAGAAATGATTCAGCTCAAACTTTTCTAACAGCTGTTTCAACTTCAACATTTAATGATTTACCAACTTGATCAGCTGTGGCTCTTGTATATGACACCTTTATCGATGAATACAAAGCGGATGTATTTAGGTTTAACAAAGACATAATTTTAGCTAATATCAAGGCTATGAACGATAGTTTTGGCAAAGAATTGAAAAACAATACAAAATATAGTGCACAAACAATTGATAAATTTGTTGACACAATTCAAAAAGATGTGTACAAGTTGAAAGCATTATCAAGTCATGAAACATTAAATATGGCGTCATGATTCGACAAATATGTGTCTGCTTTAGAAGGAGTAAGTAAACAATTTCAAATCTTACGTACTTTAGCAGACGCAAAACCAGTAACTGCTGATAACTTTAAACAATATGATAATGATTATCAAAGTGCTGTTAAGGAAAACAAAAAACAATCTCAAAAAGTTCGTTCATTCCAATCAAATTTTGGTATAGCGATGGTTGTTATTGGAGCACTTGTACTAACATTATTTATTGCTTTAATAATCTTGAACTTTAAAACTATTAAACAAAGAAAATTAAGAACGCTTTATGCAGTGTTTTTAGCTATTGGACTAGTATTTGTCATTGCTGGAATCACATTGCTATTGCTTTAGGAAAGGATTACTATGTATAAATTTATTACACAAACTCCAGTAATAACGTCAATTTTTGATTACATGGTTGAAGTTACTGGTGAGTTTAATTATTCGCAAAAACAAATGTTTATTGCCAAAAATAAACCACACATCAAATTTATTTTAATCAGCGCTGACAAAGATAAAGCTATACTGCTTTCAAGCGACCAAGATAACGAATTAGCTGTTGGCGATGAAATTGAATTGCTAGATACAAACTTTAATGTGTTTACAGATCAAACATATTTTGGAAAAGTTATTGATGTTGCAGGAAACATTATCTTGCCACAAGCAAGTCCAAAACCAAGATTTAGTTCTTATCAATCTTCAACACCTATTTTTAAACTAGCACACGATTTAATGAGTGTACAAACACTTAACCAGCAACTTTACACAGGGATTAGTGCAATTGACTTACTAATTCCAATCGGTAAGGGGCAACGTGAGTTAATTATTGGTGATCGTCAAACCGGTAAAACTCACATCGCTTTAAACACTATAATTAATCAAGCAAACAAAAATGTTAAGTGTATTTATGTAGCTATTGGTCAAAAAAGAGAACAAATTGCATCAATTTACGCAACTCTTGAAAAACATAACGCTTTGAAAAATACAATCATTATTGATGCTTTCGCCACTTCGACATACGATCAATATCTAGCTCCTTATGTAGGAATGGCACATGCTGAAAACATTTCACAAACAGATGATGTTTTAATTGTTTTTGATGATTTAACTAAACATGCTAACGTAATTAGAGAAATGGCGTTGCTTTCAGATGCACCAGTTGGTAAAGAAGCTATGCCAGGAGATATTTTCTTTGCACACTCACAACTACTTGAAAGATCAGGTAGCTTTAAAGGACGTAAAACTATTACAGCACTTCCAATTCTTCAAACAATTGATGGCGATATTACTTCATTAATCTCATCAAACATTATTTCAATTACAGATGGTCAAATCGTAACTAGTGCCGACTTATTTGCAGCTGGTAAATTACCTGCTATTAACATTGATTTATCAGTTTCACGTACTGGATCAAGCGTACAAAATCGTACCATTACTAAGGTAGCTGGTGAAATCGGTAAAATTTTCCGTAAATACAAACGTCACTTGAAATTAGCTACACTTGACTACGAATTTAATGCTGAAACTTCAGCTTTACTTTCAAAAGGTAAAATGATTGACAAAATGTTCACTCAGCGTGGATATTCATTATATTCAGATCGTTTTATCTTGCTAACTTCAAAAATTATTGCTTGAAACTTATTTAAAGGCGTTAAAGACGAACAAAAAGCAATGAACTTTTTAAATAAACTTATTGACACTAATGCCGAGGCTAAACACACTTACGACATCATCGCAAGTGGTGAAGCCTATGATGATAACATCACTAAAAACTTCTTTGCCTTCGCTTTACAGCAATACTCGGATTATTTAAATTTAGGTTGAAACTTAAAAGTTGATCACAAATTCTTAGAATTAGAACACAGTTATCTTGAACAATTAGCTCAAGAGTTAGGAGATAAATAATGAATGGTAAAATTGTAAAATTTAACTCTGATGTTATTGAAATCAAATTCCCTTCAACTAGCTTACCTAAAGTAAATAACCTATTGACAATGCACGATGGTCGTACATATCTACTTGTTAAAAGAGTTTTAGATGATACAACTGTGCGTGCAATTGTGATTTATACAGCTCAGCCAATCGCACTAAGCGATAGTGTGTTTAACACACAAAAAAGCTTTATGGTGCCGGTAGGAAAAAACTCAAAAAACAACATTTACAGCTTTGAAGGTAAGCCATTATTGCAAAGCTACATTATGCCTGAATATGTTGAAATGAACTCAACAATTAATAAAGATAAATTTATTGACAACAAGATTGAAATCATTGAAACAGGTATTAAAGCTATAGACTTTTTCATCCCAATTGTTAAAGGCTATAAAATGGGTATTTTTGGTGGTGCTGGGGTTGGTAAAACCGTTTTAATGAAAGAAATCATTTTCAACGTAAACAACCACAACGAAAAAGAAACATCAAACATTTTCATTGGTTCAGGTGAACGTTCACGTGAAGGTATTGAACTTTACAATGAGCTAAAAGATTCAAATTTATTGAAAAATTCAATAATGTTTGTATCAAAAATGAATGAATCACCTGGGGCCAGAATGTCAATAGTTCCTATTGGCATCACTGCCGCTGAATATTTAAGAGACAAAGAAAAAGAAGATGTATTATTATTCATCGACAACATTTACCGTTTTGTTCAAGCTGAAAATGAGGTTTCTTCTTCACTTGGTAAAAAACCTAGTGTTGGTGGATATCAATCAACACTAGAAAGTGATGTTGCTAACATCGAACACCGTATGTTCAAAAACCAAAATGGTGCCATTACATCATTCCAAACAATGTTTTTACCTATGGACGATCTTTCAGACCCATCGGCTGTGGCTGTGTTCAACCACTTAGATGGAAGTTTGGTACTTTCACGTGCACAAACAGCTAAAAACATTTTCCCTGCTTTTGACCCATTAGCTTCACAATCTAACTCAGTAAATGAAGCTATTATTGGAAAAGATCACCTAAATGCAATCATTGAAACCAAACGTATTTTAAAAACGTACAAAGATCTTGAAGATGTTATTTTAATTCTTGGTTTTGATGAACTTGATGATGAAAATAAAACTATTGTTAAAAAAGCCTTACAATTGGAAAACTTTTTTACTCAAAACTTTTTCATGACCGAACACTTTACTAAATCACCTGGTCAATACGTTAAATTAGAGGACACTGTCAAAAGTGTTTGAAAAATTTTAAATGGTGAATACATTAAACAAAGCCCTGAAATCTTTTCATATGTAGGATCAGCACTAGAAATACCTACAGACAAAGAACTAGGATTATAATAAGGAAGTAAAAATGAGTTTGTGAAGAAATAAAAAAACAAGAATTATCCTTACTTCGTTAGGATCAATAACATCTGTTTCGGTTTTGGCCGGATCTGTTATTTATGCGTCAACTTCTTCTTCAGAAAACTCAATAAAATACAGTACATCTGTATCTTCTAAACCAAATTTTATTGCCAAAGATAATTTGGATTTAAATGCTCAAGCTGCCAACTCTGATTCAAACTTAAAAGAAATTCCAAAGCCTGAGCCTAAGCCTGAACCTAAAGTTGAACCCAAACCTGAGCCTAAGCCTGAAGTTCACAAAATAGATGTTCCAGAACCCAAACCCAAACCTGAGCCACCTAAACCTAAGCCAGAGCCAGCCCCTCAACCTAAACCTGAACCTAAGCCTGAGCCACCTAAGCCTAAACCAGAGCCACCTAAGCCTAAACCCCAACCAATCGCTCCTAAGCCTGTTACCCCAATTAACACAGCCCCTAGAAATGATAAAACTGTTATCGTGATAAACGGAGTTAGCGTTAATGCGATAGTGCAAAAAAATCCAGGACGTGTAGTTAATCAATACGACAAGGATAATCAAATTTCCAATTTAGATCCTTATATTAATGACAGCGTCGATAAAATTATTTCTGTCGAAGTCACTGAAGAATTAAGAAGAAAAACTCTTGAAAAAGCAGTAGGTGATGGTTCAAACAACGATGGAATTAATGCAAGATACTTAAAAGGCTTAGTTTCATCGTTGCTGGAAGAAGCTAAACCCGAAGATATTGCATCAATTGTAGAAAGTAGTAATTCAAGCGGTTTTTGAAGCAACTTATTTTCTAAATGACAAACATTTTTTAACTCAAAGAATGTTAAAAACTTTTTAAAACCAGATAAGGTTGCTGAATTCGAAACAATGCGTTGAGAGAGCAAAAGTCATAGATTTTTATGAATTTATAACAATTTAGATTTTTCTAAATTTACAAAGCTTTCTAAATCAGCTGAAGATTTATTAGCCAAAGGATATACAATTAGCCCTGATAATGCATACATTCGCGAGGATGGAACTATCGATTCATATTCAGCCTCATTGCCTGATGGCTTTAATAGTGTAACTACTAGAATGGCACGCGATAACTGAGAAAGAAGAACTTTTAGTTACCGAGATTATCGTAAACGTTATCCAGACGAAGTGCGCAACGGAATTTATTCGGGCTGATGTCGTGAAGATGTTACAAACAGTCCAGAATTTAGTCACTTAAACGTTTCAACAAGTGATGGCATTAATATTATTAAAATGACGCGCGATGAAAAAGTTAATGATCCTAAACAGCTAAATGAAGGTTTTGTTGTGGAGATTGACGCTGCCAACATAGCGGGTTATGCTAAAACTAAAAAATTATTGCAGGACATTAAAAAGAATCCAAGCATGAACGTTGTTTCTTACCGCATAAAAAATATGGGTAAAAATGATAGTGCTCAAGCATTTAAGGAAATTTTGTATGAATTACCTGATGAAATTAGTCAAGTTGAATTATTTTTCTTTGATCGTGCTACAAATACTGGTTCTTTAATTGCCTTAGAAAACAAAACAATTAAAGAGCTTTCGCTCTATACTTTGGGTAATTCCTTGCTTGACGAGTGATCATTCAATCCTTGAGCATTAAAACGCACCAAATGAGTTAATACAAACGATTACAACGTTAGCTGAGACTACAAACAGGGTGCTGACATTGCAACTAGAATCACTTTCAATACACTTGCTTTTGATAAAGAGGATTTTGATCCTAACGCACAAGATCCTTATAGACGAATTAATTTAGGTCTAAGAATGGCATATTATGCGCGAAATAATGAAGGAATTTTCCAAGGCGGATTTGGACCGGGATTAAATCCTGACAATAACGAAGGGGACAATAGTTATCCAACTGGACTAGATTTTAGCCGTGTACCTTTAATTAAATCGCTAAAAAATTTAATTTTTCACGACACACAAAAACCATCAAATAAACCTCGTAAAATTGTTAAAGTCACTTTCCACAATGATGATGAATACTTTACAGTCAGCGAAAATGATCTAACAAACGCAGGTCTTGAAAACATTGTTAATGGCCCGATGGAAAAAGGTAAAATCTTATTTGATAACGGCAATACTACTCAAAAATTTAGAATCGTAGATACTAAACCTTGATCTACTGATGCCATAAGAAACTTAAGAACTTTTGCTATGTTCGCTAACAATGGTAATGGTTTTAGCGGTGAGGTCGCCGTAGATCCTAATGCTAGCGAACTAAAAGCGCAACTAGAATCAGCAGGTTTTAAAGTAGAATTTTATAGCGGTTTAGAATATCAATAATTGAATCATAATCCTATACAAAAAATTAACATCTTAAAAGGGTGTTGATTTTTTGTATATTATAAATTTGTATATTTTGTTTGCTTTTTGTGTATTTTGTCAATAAAAAATCTAGCTTTTGCTAGATTAATTATTTCAAAATCGATTCAATACGTTCTTTAGTTGGTTCTTTAACTAAAAATGTTCCAGCAACACACGCATCCGCACCAGCCTTAAAGCATAAAGGCCCAGTTTCGTCATTAATTCCACCGTCAACTTGAATTAAGTATTGATATTGATGTTTGTTACGTAAATCTTTAAGCTGGCTAATTTTATCTAGAGCATTAGGAATAAATTTTTGACCGCCAGCTCCAGGTTCAACTGACATCACTAACACAAGAGCAACATAAGGTAAAAACTTAACTATTTCATCCACTGTGGTATTTGGCTTGATTGCCAAACCAATTCTATAATCATGGTGTTTAGCTTTTAAAAATTTTAATAATTCTGCTGGTTTAATCGCTTCAAAATGTATTGTGGTGATATCAACCACATCTTTGTATTCATCAAGATAATCAAGTGGATTTTCAACCATTAAATGTGCATCCATAAAGTGTGAAGATGTTTGCTCTTTGATTGATTTAATTTCGTCTAATTCAATGGCTTTATTGGGCACGAATTTAGCGTCCATTACGTCATAATGGATTCATTTGATGCCACTATCAATTAATGTTTGAGCCATTTTTCATCTTTGACCTTGTTCAACGTTCAATAGAGAAGGTGTTACATTTTTTTTATTCATTTTTAGCCTCTTTCATCATTTTTAAATAATTTAAATATCTAAATTCTGGAATAATGCCTTGTTGCACATTTAACTTCACATTGCAATAACCTTCAGGTTCATTCAAATGTAAGCACGACTTAAATTTACACATTTGTGCCAGCTCTTGGAACTGCTTGAATGAGCGAGCTAGTTGGCTAGGTGTTAAATTTATGTCAAAACTAGAAAAACCAGGTGTGTCAATAAGCTCGCCACCTAGAGTTTCAATGATTTGCACAACTCTAGTGGTGTGTTTTCCCCGGTTAGCAAATTTTGAGATAGCTTGTGTTTCAAAATTTGTGCCGGCAATTGTATTTATGAATGTGGTTTTACCAACTCCTGACTGACCCATTAATGAAACAACTTTACCCTTAAAGAAAGGCTCAAGTTTTTGCTTTAAATCTGGGTCTTTATAGTCAATATTGAATACGTTATAACCCATCGCTAAATACTTTTGTCTTCACTCACTTAAAGCTAAATCAACCTTAGTGATAAACAAAATTGGCTCAATATTATTCGCTTCAATAAAAGCTAAATATTTGTCAACTAAATAAGGTTGAAACGAGGGTTCAATCACACTCATCACCACAATAATTGCATCAATATTGGCAACTTTTGGTCTGACAAAAACATTTTTACGCGGTAAAACTGCACT
The DNA here is from genome assembly GCF_000702705.1 of Mycoplasma simbae ATCC 49888. Lineage (GTDB taxonomy): Bacteria > Bacillota_I > Bacilli_A > Mycoplasmatales > Metamycoplasmataceae > Mycoplasmopsis > Mycoplasmopsis simbae. Next base: position 139,657 of record NZ_JNJG01000005.1, on the reverse strand, counting down.
AATATATTGATCATTTTCAATCTCAACATTATCACCCACGACCGGTTCAATATTTTTGTGTCTAAACACTCCGGCGGCTGGCACAAAATGCATTTTACCTTCTTTATCTTTAATGTGGTAACGACCACCCGTTAATGAATAAATTTTTCCTTGCACATAGCTCCTTATATCAATACAACTGCTAAAATTATCCCAATTATTAGCAGTAAAGTGATTGTAATTATTGAAGAATATAAAAATACTTTTGAGTTAATTACATCTTGCAGTGTTCTTTTTGGTTTATCTCTTTTTGCATCATAAGGTTTTTCATAATAGCGACTTTGATGCGTTGAAGTTTGCAAGTCTTCACGCAATTCTCACATGCTTGCGTGTCTTTTGTTTGGATCTTTGTTAGTTGCTTTATAAATAACATTGGCCAAACTTTGCGGTATTTCAATCACTTTTAAAATGTTAGGTAATTCAGCTTTTTTTTGCTTTTGCAATGTTTCAGCAGCTGAAGCACCTTTAAATGGATATGTGCCTGTTAGCATTTCATAAAGCAAAATACCTAGAGCGTAAATATCAGATTTAATTGTTGGTTTATTTGAAGCTACACACAATTCTGGAGCCATATAATAAACTGACCCTATCACCTTTTGGTCTTGTGTATATCGCTGACTATCCTCGCCTAAAGCCAGGCCAAAATCAATAATTTTAACATTGCGATCTTTAGTAATCATAATGTTGTTGCTCTTAATATCACGGTGAATAATTTTGTTATTATGAAGCTCACCCATGCCTTCAGCAATTTGCATTGCATAATTAACAGCAGTACGTGCTAAAAGTTTTCCACTTTTGCTTATTTGCGTTTTTAAACTTTCACCATCAACAAATTCCATAACTAAAAATTGTTCTTCCTCATCGGTATATGAATCAACGTATTTGGCAATTCTTTGCGAATTTATTGATTTATATAGCTTAATTTCTTGATGAAAACGTTTAATAGTATTTTCTTTATCAGTATCGCCCTTAATTACAAAATATTTTAAGGCATAAAATTTACCTGGCTCAGCAAGTGATTCAACTTTATACACATCGCTGAATCCGCCTTTGCCAATATTACTGATAATTCTATATTTTTCGTATACTTTACTTTCTTTTCTTGGTGGCATTACTTACTCCATTCCGCATTGTCTTTGACCGTTACATACACTGCTGATGCATTGTCTGTGGATTTATTATCAAGAGCATGCCTTACGAGGCTTTCGACAGCTTTTTGTTCACTGCTTTCTTTTTTAAGTATTTGTTCAATTGTGGCTTTGTCAATAAAATTGTGAACTCCATCAGAAGTAGACAAAATACCATGAACTTTGTGCAGTTCCTGGCTTAAATCAAATATTTCTATTTTAGTTTTTTTCTGAGGGCCAAGAGCAGATGTTAAAGCACTGTTATAGCGAATCTTTTTAGCCTCTGCTTCACTCATTCCGTCTTCACGAATCAAACGGTTCAATAAATTATGATCAATTGTAATTTGCTTTAAATCACCCGCAGCAGTCAAAACGTAGGTTCTTGAGTCGCCAATATTGAAAATATATAGAAAGTTATCAACATTATCAAAGATAGCTGCTGTTACTGTTGTTCCCATGTCTAATTTAGCTTCATCGTTTTGGCCCATTTTTTTCATTTCGCTTCTAGCTTGCTCGATGCATTTTTTGAATCAATTAGCATAAGAAGTTATATCTTTTTTCTCAAGTGGCATCGATGAATAAAATTCATTATTAAACACGTTTACCGTAATTTTTGAAGCATAAGCTCCACCAAAATGGCCGCCCATGCCGTCGCACAAAATGATCATTCGTGTGCTAGATTTAGCAAAATGACCAACCTTGTCTTGATTTTCCGTTCTTACATTACCAACAACGCTTAATTCACCAAAGCTACTCATACAACTCTTTCATTAATAATTGCTTAATTTCTTCAGAAGCTCTTATAGCATCATCATTTACAACATGATATTTGAAAATATCTTTTTCAGCAATTTCTTCTTCTGCTTTTTGCATTCTTTTCGCTATAGACTCCTCGGTTTCAGTGTTGCGTCCAATAATTCTTGATTTTAACTCTTCAAAAGAAGGCGGCAAAATAAAGACAGTAATAATGTTATATTTACTGGTTGCGTCTTTATTTTGCAGTATTTTTTTAGCACCTTTTGTTTCAATTTCAAGGAAAGGAACATAGCCAGAATTGTGAATCCTGTCAATTTCTGTGGTTAAGGTTCCATAGAAATTATCGAAATGAAAATTGTATTCTAGCAATTCATTTCTATCAATACGTTCTTGAAAATCTTGTTTAGTGATGAAAAAGTAATGCTGACCGTCAATTTCTCCGCTACGTGGAGATCTGGTTGTAGCTGAGACTGAAAGTTTAAGCTTTAAATCTTCATTTTTAAACAAAATTTGCTCAATAGTTCCCTTGCCAACTCCACTAGGACCTACAAAAATAATTATCGGTTTTTTCTTTTTCATATCAATATTCATAGTTTTTTTATTATATACTAATATTAATATTTATACATATATTTGCTTGTTGACAAATTATTTAAAATTATTGAACTCTTCAATATTTTGTCTTATTTACTCATTTTATAGATATTTTTGAAACATGGATTTATTTGACAACAAACTCAAAATCATTATTTAAGATTAAAATTTTACACTTAAGATATAATTTAATATATTTTTAATATTTATATTAAAAAGGAGGCAACATGACAGGTCTAATAATCTCTATCGTGCTAGTAACAGTAGCAATTTTTATTGTCATTGTTTCACTAATGATGTCTCCAGATTCAAACGGGTTTTCAGGAGCACTAGTTGGATCAGGAGACTTAGAATTATTTAAAGCAAACAAAGAAAGGGGTGTGAAGAAATTTATGAAGTGGTCAATGTTCACTAGCGGTATCGTGGTGATCTTTTTGGCTCTACTAATTAAAATCTTCGTAAATTAATACATGATAACATTTGAAAAAATTTATAACTATGTAAAAGCAAAACCTAAGTGTAATTTTGTTTCTATCGCTAAAGGAATGCAAATTCCTTATAACAAAAATAAAGAGCTAACCTTTGCTCTTAAAAAGATGGTAGACAATAACAAATTAATGTTTTTAAGGGATAAAACATACATTATTATTGAAGAATTATTTGAAATTGAAGGTGTTTTAAAATATGCTAAAGACGGAAAATTTGGCTTTATCGATTTAGAAAATACCGATGAAAACGGTGACAAAATTTCTTATTTTGTGCCTTCAGCTAATTTCAACAATGCTCTTTCAGGTGATTATGTTAAGGCAATGGTTTACAGATACAACGATCTAAAAGAAGTTAAAACATTTGCTTCGGTTGTCAAAATTGAGAAGAGAAATGATTCAAAAATCTCAGGAATTTTAGAACTTGACAAAGATAACATCGTTTTTAAACCAATTAAAAAGGATTTTGCCAATATTCAATTCATAATTGATTCTTTTAAAGTGGACGCAAGACTAGATGATTTAGTAATGGCTGAAATCACTGAGTGAAAAAACAAACAGTTACACATCGATATTGTGGAGAAAGTTTCAAGCACTTCTGACCCTCTTTGCTATGTTAAAGCACTGCTTTCAGAAAGAGAATTACCAAAAGGATTTAGCAAGGATGTTCAACAAGAGGCTGATTTAATACCTGACAAAGTTGATCCTAAGTTCTTTAAAAAACGTGTTGACTTTAGAAATGAATTGGTGGTAACCATTGATGGTGAGTCTACAAAGGATTTTGATGATGCTATTAGCGTCAAAAAAATCGATAATCAATTTTACGAATTAGCAGTTCACATTGCAGACGTGAGTTATTATGTTCAAGAGAATAGCGAAATAGACAAAGAAGCCTTAAAAAGAGGTACATCAACCTATTTAGCTAACCAAGTTATTCCAATGCTACCCGAAAAACTTTCTAACGGAATTTGTTCATTGAACCCTAATGAAGATAGATTTACAATGAGCATCATTATGAAAATAGATCAATATGGTAAAACTGTGGAGGCTAAGCTTGTAGAAGGAATTATTAATTCTAAATACAGATTAACTTACACCAGAGTAAATGAGTTCATTGACAACAAAAAACGCTTTGATGACAAAGAGTTAAACAAAATGCTGAATGCTGCTTACGAACTTACACAAAAAATTCGCAAGGTTAAAAATGCGGAAGGTTATATTGATTTAGAAATTGAAGAACCTAAAGTTGTTCTTGACGAAAACAACAACGTTGCTGACGTTGTTGTTGACAAAAGTGGTGTGAGCGAAAGAATGATTGAAGATTTCATGGTTAGAGCCAATGAAGAAGTGGCAAAAATTTTAACCAAAAACAAAATTCCATTGCTATATCGTGTGCATGATGTTCCTAGCGAAGAAAAAATACTTAACTTCAAGCAAGTTATGAATACATTGAACATTAAAGTTGAACTTGATTCGTTAAACTTATCTCCACAATCGTTCCAACAAACAATTGAAAAAGTTAAAAAACAACGTTTTGACAGCTTTTTACAAGTAATGTTTTTAAGAACTATGTCTAAAGCGGTTTATAGCCCTGATAATATTGGTCACTTTGGTTTAGCAAGCAAATTTTATTGCCACTTCACCAGCCCAATTCGTAGATATCCTGACTTAATTGTTCATCGTGCTATTAGAGATGTTTTAATCAATAATGACAGAACAAAGATTGAACATATGAACAAAATCTTGCCTTTAATTGCAAAGCAAAACAGCGACTCTGAGCAAAGTGCATTGCAAGTTGAACGTGACACCAATGATTTGTTATACGCGGAATATTTCAAGAATAAGATTGGTCAAAGTTTTAATTGCCAAATTGTAAGTATCTTAAAATTTGGTATGTTTGTTGAATTTGAAAACAAAACCAATGCATTGGTTCACGTGTCAACTCTAAGCGATGATGAATATGAGCCAAATGCTGAATCTACTGTACTTATAGGTAAAAACAGCAAAAATAAATATCGTTTAGGTGATAAAGTTGCGGTTGTTATTTTAAACGCAGACTCAATTAACGGTAAAGTTGATGCTTGCTTAGTTAAAAACTATGAAGACTATTACAAAAATATCAAAAAAAATATAGCTACTCGCCCAAACAAAACGCATGCAAAATAGAAAATTAGTTAAAAATTCACTAGGTTTTGACTCAAATTTATACGTTTATCAAGACAAAGACATGTTCAATTATTCGGTCGATACAATAATGCTTGGAAATTTTGTGTTTTTGAACAATAAAGTTACCAAAATGCTAGAAATTGGTACAAATAATGGTGCTTTATCTATTTTTATTAGCGAGCGGAGTAAAAATTTAAAAATCGATGCTATCGAAATTCAGCACAAAGCTGCTGAATTAGCCAAGCTTAATGTTGAAATGAATAATAAGCAAGATCAAATCAATGTTATTCATGCAGATTTTAAAGACTTTTATAAAGACCATACAGCAGCATTATTACCAAAATATCAATCAATCGTAGTCAATCCTCCATTTTATCCGCCTGAAAATATGAAGGTGAGCAAGAATGTTTCACAAGAAATGTTGATTGCCACACATGAGATAGAGCTTGATTTAAAAACACTAATTCTGGGGTGTTCAAAAATTATTGAACAAAAAGGATATTTATCTTTAGTTATCCCGGTTGAAAGAATCGTTGATTGTTTTGAATATATGCGCGAGTATAAATTTGAACCCAAGCGTGTACAATTCATCATTCCACGAGTAGATGATAAACCTAAACTTGTGCTGATTGAAGCAAGATATCAAGCTGGTTGAGGAGTGCACTTTTTACCAAATCTGTATCTACATGATGCTAACAATAAAGTTGATCATGAATACCTACCACAAATAAAAGAGTTATACAAACCAATAAAAATATAGGAGTAAAATGAAAAAAACATTTTATATAACAACCCCAATTTACTATGTTTCTGGCCCTTTACACATTGGACACTTATACTCAACAATTATGGCCAGAACCATAGCTAATTACAAACAAGCAATGGGTTATGACGTTAAGTTTTTGACTGGTAGTGATGAACATGGTCAAAAAATTCAAAATAAAGCTATCAAAGCAAACATGGCACCTAAAGAATTTGTTGACAATTTAGTTGAAACCTACAAGCAAACATGACAAAAATGAGATGTGCCAGTGGATTACTTTTCACGCACCACAGCTGAGCACCACGAAAGTGCTGTTCAAGAAATTTTTAGCTGATTTCTTGAAAAAGGATTCATTTACAAAGGCAAATACGAAGGCTTATACTCAATCGAAGATGAGGAATTTTTAACTAAGGCTCAAGCGTTAGAAATTGATGGCAAATACTTTCACCCAAGTTCAAAACATGAACTAGTGCAAATGTCAGAAGAGAGCTATTTCTTCAAAATCTCAGCAATGCAACAATGATGAAGTGAATATGTTGCCACTCACCCTGAATTTTTACAACCAGATAAAACAATTAACGAAATTCAAACTAACTTTGTTGCTCAAGGTCTAGAAGATTTGTCTGTAACTAGAACTAATCTAAACTGAGCAATTCCAATTCACGAAGATGCTCGTCACACTTTATACGTATGATTAGATGCGTTATTTAATTATGTAACGGCATTAAAATACAATATCAATGACCCAGGCCAAGATTACATTAAATACTGACAAAACGGTGATGAAATTGTGCATATTTTGGGCAAAGAAATTTCTAGATTCCACTTTATTTACTGGCCAATGTTTTTACAGGCTTTAGGGTTAAAATTACCTACAAACATTTATAGTCACGGTTTATTAAGGGATAAAGACGGCAGAAAAATGTCTAAATCTTTAGGAAATGCTGTAGAAATTGAATATTTATATGATAATTACCATCCAGAAATGGTTAAATATTACTTTGCTTCGCAATTTATTTTCGGTGAAGACGGTAACTTTAGTGAAGATAAACTGAAAGAAGTAATTAATGCTGATTTAGTAAACAACTACGGAAACTTAGTGTCAAGAACTTTAAAAATGATTTCAAATTCATTTACAAGCGGCACGAAATATGTAGAATCAAATCAACAAATTCATCAAGATATTGAGCAAGCAATTAAATCTTTTGTTGACGAGTTTAGTTCTGAGATGGACAAATTCAAAATCGATAAAGGTTATAGAAAAATTATTGAATTATCTTCAAAATTAAACAAATATATTGATGAAACCATGCCATGAAAACTAAGCGATAATCTTGAAGAATTAAACTTAATTTTAAATAGATTATTGAATGGTATATATGCTGTTTCGTGAGCATTGCAAATCAGTATGCCTCAAAAAATTAAAGAGGTTGCTCAAGCATTAAATGTAGAATCTTTTGAGTTAGATAAAATCAATGATTTTAATAAGTTTGACAACATAGTACCAGCAGATAAATTTATGTTTTTTGCAAGATTAAAATAGAAGAGAGGGGAAAATGATCTGTGTAGTTTTAAAAGAAATTAAGGTTAAAAAAGAAAACAAGGACGAATTTAATGAGTTCATTAAAGAATGAATTTACACTTCAAAACAGCAAGAATTAAACCTATCAATTGATGGCTATTGATTTGGTGATCGTTTTAGCATTTTTGAACGTTGAAGCAGTGAAGAAAGCTTTTTAAAATTCACTAAATTACCCGAGTACAAAGACTTTTTAACCAAAATTGAATCTTTTGGACTTGAACCATTAAAAGTTAGAAAATTTAAAACTTTAATTTAAACAAAAAATCACGATTGCGTCGTGATTTTTTAGTTCTGGTTTTGTTCATTTTGCTCATTTTGTGAGCGCAGCAATTCCAATGTTGTTTTATCCTTAACTTCGCGCTCTCAACGTGGAACAACAATAATAGCAATAATCAAAAAGAAAATGTGGAATAGCGTTAAATTGCGATCATTGTGATTAATGTAGCGATCTTTATAATAGTGTAATGCTAGCGGAATACAGATAAAGTGCAACAGAACTGACAGAATAATAGAAACAAAAATTAGCGCAATTAGCGTATAGGCTAATGTAGGTTGCGGGCTCTTATAAACATGTCCCAAAACCGTCAGTGCGATAAATAAAGACATTGATGAAAGGAAGAAAAACACTGAAAAAGATAGCAAAATATAGAAACTTATTTTAATTTTATTCATATAAAAAAGTGTGCAAGCACACTATAATGATGTTAATTCTTTTTCTTTTTCAGCTGTCATTTTGTTGACTAATTCAATTTTAGCATCTACTGCTTTTTGAACTGCATCTTGGTATCTTTTTTGATCATCTTCGCTTAATTCTTCATCATTTTTGATAGCTTTAAGAACATCTTGACGAGCATTTCTAACACCAACTTTAGCTTGTTCAGTGTATTTAGCTAAACTTTTAACCAATTCTTTACGACGCTCAGAAGTTAAAGCAGGGAAAGTCAATCTTACTTGGTTACCTTCGTCAACAGGGTTTACACCTAAATTTGCCGCCATAATTGCTTTAGCAATATCTTTAACTGATGAAACATCAAAAGGTTTAATCAATAATTGTGCAGGCTCAGGCACTGAGATATTTGCTAATTCTTCAAGTGGAGTAGCTGTGCCGTAATAGTCAATTTTAATTCCTTTAATTAATTGAGGGTTAGCTCTACCAGTTGAAATTTTTGATAATTCAAATCCGTAGTGATGAATTGATTTAGTTGCCGCTTCATCAAAATCTAATAAATATAAGTCTAATTCCATTATTTTGTTACCTCCGTAAATTCAATTGTTCCTTCGATAGCTCTTAAAATAGCGTCTTCTTCTTGAATATCAAACACTATTAAGCCAATGTTATTATCTCTAGCCATTGCTGTGGCTGTTAGGTCCATGACTTGTAATTTTCTTTCAAGTATTTCATCGTAAGTTATCTTGTCAAATTTTACCGCATTTGGGTTAGTTTTAGGATCTGAATCATAAATACCTTTAACTCCATTTTTACCCATTAAAATCACATCTGCGCCTATCTCTGAAGCGTATAAAGTAGCAGCTGTATCAGTTGTGAAGAATGGACGACCAGTTCCGCCTGCAAAAATTACAACCTCACCTCTTTCAAGGTATTTAATAGTTTTTTCATTGATGTAGTAACCCGCAACTCTTTCATCAATGTTTAATGAAGACTGTACTCTAGCCTTTAAGCCGACTTTTTCAAATCCACTTTGCAATGCTAAACCATTCATGATTGTAGCTATCATCCCAATATAGTCAGCTCTGTTTCTTGGAATACCATTTTTTTCGGCACTAGCACCTCTTCAAAAGTTTCCACCTCCTATAACAACGCTAACTTGGATTCCTTTTTCCACAATTTTCTTTAATTGACGAGCAATGTTTTCCACTAAAACATAATCGATTGCTAATTTTTTGTTTTTGTTGGCAAGCCCCTCGCCAGATAACTTAACTAAAATTCTTTTAAAATTCATACCTGAAACCTTTCTTTTAATTTAATATATTATATTAATTTTGTTGATTTCAAAACAATTAAATCATTAGATTATTATGTATATTTTGTCAAATATACTCATTTTATAGTTCAATACGCGAAATATTTTTTAAACTGTCGATTTGGAAAAAATTATTTTTCTTCTGTATAAAGTATTATGTAATCTTATATTGAGTATTAGATAGTATAATTAAAATGCAAAAATGAAAAAAACATTGTATAAAAGAATAATTCCAGCGGTTATTTTTGCAATAATCATGCTTGGGAGTTTAATTCCTCTATCAATTTACTCACACGAAAGTCAAATTTCGCGGATTTTTTCATTTATTTTTATTTGAGCATTAGCAATAATCTCTTTTTACGAATTTTTTAAAGCTCAAAGATTAAGATGATACTGAGCAATAACCTTAGCATTATTGTATTGCCTGGCAACCATTTTCCCAGTTGAAGAAATTACAATTCCTTGGTTAACAAAAGCAGGCAAAGTATCAAATCCAAATCTTGCAGACACAGTAAATTTTGGCGCAGACTGACAAATTACTAAATATGCTTTATTGCTAGCTTCCGATCCTTATATCATTGTCTTATCAAAATCAATCGCAATTGCTTTTGGAATTATTGAATTATTCACAAGAACTGCTACACGTTTAATTGATAGATTAGCACGCATTTTATTATGTTGCATAAGCATCTATATTTTGTGTATTTTCGCCAAAATATACCATGGCTTCATTGTGTATCAAGGCATGTGGAAATATTGACTAACTATTATTTTGGTAGCTTCATTTGCTGATACATTTGGTTATGTATTTGGTTCAGCTTTTGGTAAAAAATGAATCATCGCTCCTTTCACCCCTAATATTTCGCCTAAAAAAACATGGGAAGGTTTTATAGGTTCAATTATTATGGGAAGTGCTATTGCTCTTACACTTGTGTTTAGCTTAGATTTATTTAATAATATCGCATTAAAAATCCTATTTTCTTTCACCGCTCCGTTTATTGCCGTTGTAGGTGATTTATACTTTTCATATATTAAACGCATTAATGGAATTAAAGATTATTCAAAATTACTAAAAGGTCACGGTGGATTATTAGATCGCCTTGACAGTATTAGTTTTTTATGTGTTTTGGCATACTTATTCTTAATTATTAATAATTTATTCATTTAAAAAACGCGAGTCAACACTCGCGTTTTGTTATGCTTGATTATTTGAACCAAATTCGTAAATTTTTTCACGAACAATATCTTTAATTGCTTTAACTCCACTTGCTAATAATTTACGTGGGTCAAAGTTTTTACCTTCTAAATCCTTGCCAGCTAAAATAAATTCTCTGGTTGCTTTATGGAATACTTGTTGCAATTCAGTATTAACATTGATTTTAGCAATACCTAAACTAATTGCTTTTTGAGTTTGATCTTTAGGGATACCTGATCCACCGTGTAAGACCATACCAATTTTGCATGAGTGTGATAATAACTCAAGTCTGTCAAAATTCAATGATTTCCACTCAGCCGGATATTTTCCGTGGATATTGCCAACACCTGCAGCTAGCATGTCAATACCTAATTCAGCCATTAATTTTGCTTGGGCTGGATCTGCAAGTTCACCATCACTTGAAACACCATCTTCTTCACCACCAATAGCACCAACTTCGGCTTCAACACTAATACCTTTTTGTGACGCTAATTCAACTAGTTTTTTAGTTGTGGCGTAATGTTGCTCAAATGGGAATGATGAACCATCAAACATTATTGAACTAAAACCTGTTTCAATAGCTTTTAAACATCCTGCTTCAGTACCATGGTCTAAGTGCAAAGCAACGGGAACACTAATTTGTAAATCTTTAACTAGAGATTTAACTAAGTTAGAGACCACATTGTAGCCCCCCATATATTTGATAGCGCCTTCGCTCACACCTAAAATAATAGGTGAATTTAGTTCTTGGGCAACCTCAAGAATTGATTTAGTTCACTCAAGATTATTAATATTTATGTGAGGAACTGCGTATTTATTTTGGTATGCTTTTGCCACCATTTCTCTTGCATTCACTAACATAATTTTATTATTCTCCAAACCCTGGTCTAATTGATCATTGACCTTTTGCGTTTCTAACAAAATTTGAATCTACAGTTAATAAACGATATAACTCTCCTAATTTATTAACACGAATTGCATCGTATTCTTTACCTTTTTCTTCTGCTTCATTAAATCATTTTGATCTTAGTTCTTCTTCAACCTTATCAAAAAGTAAATTAAATTCTACATATGTACCGTTCTTGCACTCAACTGAGGCAATTTCTGATACAACATCTAACATTGTCTTCATACAACCCTCCAAATAATATTTATAATTATATTAAATTTTGCTCAATACTCAAAAATGAGTATTTTTACACAACTTTTAAAGAAAAATGCAGATAAAACTGCAATTTATCTTGATTATCAATATAAACTAAAGTATCCGTATACGTGTAGTACTAAGATAATGATGCAAATTAATGCTACAACACTTACAATACCTAGCAATCAATATGTTAATTTTGATCATTCTGTTCTTTGAACAAAGTGTTTAGTAATTGTTCTAGCTGGTAGCGGTTGAGCTTTAAATCCTTTAATAACTTTTGTTACTTCAACAGATTCTTTACCATCGTGACGCAATAAGTATTTAACTACAACTGCCTCATCTTCTCATCTTAATGATGTAGCTACAAATTCATATTCTGAGTGTGCTTTAACATCTGATAATACAACTTCACGAGCTAATTTTTCCTCGCCGTTTTGAACATAAACAACTAATTTTTTCACTTCTTCGTCAAGATTTACTGTGTTTTGTAGTGCTGGTTGCTCTTCAACTACTTCTTGTGTTGTTTCAACTTCAACTGTAGGTTCTTGTTCAACAACTTCTTCTGTTTCTTCAACTTTTTCTTGTTTTTTAGCTTTAGCTGGTGAAACATCAACTAGTTTTTCTCTGTTAATGAATTCAATTGCTTCTTCATCTTTAACGTTTTCTTGAACAACTCTTTCAAGCATTGTAATTGTTTTCTCTGGTGAAGCTGATCCTCTAAATGCACCGTTTTGGTGGAATCAAACTTTAGAATCGCCTTCAAGTGTAGCCGCTACACGATTGAATTCTTCAACACCTTCTCTAAATGTTTTAAAGTTTTTTAACTCTTTGATATTAGCTCTTTTTAGGTTAAATGAAACGTTTCTGTTTTCGTCAAAAGTTTCTGAAAGATAAAATCTATTTAATTTTGATTTTTGTGTCATTGTTCCTCCGATTTATACTAGTTTTGTAAAGATTAAAACAATTAAAGTCACAGCAATTGCCAATAAGTTTGCAGCAACTAGAAATAGAATTAAAACTTTTTTTCTTCTTGGATCAACGAAAGCTATTTCATGATTTTTATCTAACAATTCATTTGTAATTAAATGTTTGAAAACATCTTCATCCTTAACACCATCTTTTTCGCTTTGCTCTAAAACTTGTTTAAATTGTTCTAATGATAAGCTTCCAACTGCCACACCATTGTCAAAAATTCAAATTCTTGTTTCATTTTGTGACACAGCAGCATGTAAAGCTGAATAAATTTCTTTTAATGTTTCAAAACTTGTTTTTTCACCTGTTGCAGCATTTTCAAGTGTAAGTTTTTGTACATCTTTTCCTTTTTCTTCAGAAATGAAGAATTTTAAGATACCTGTAGACATATTTTTCCTTTCGTATATAAATATGCTCTATTATACATAAAAATATTAATATAAAAGTATTTATATAGGAATTTTAAAGAGAATTTACTCAGCCATTACTGAAAAAAGACTGAAAAGTGTTAAAATTCGGCAGTGCACTTGAAATTGGAGATTAAATCGATAAAATAAAAGGAAAATGATTACTTTTTCAGTGTATCATCAGTCTTTTTTCAGTAATTAGTTGTTAAATTCAGTGAGATTATGACGTGATAAACAAAATTATTAAAATGTTTTGAAAATATTTTTTTTACCTTATAATATTAGTGAAAATATGGCGATTGTGGTGAAGCGGTCTAACACAGCGGGTTGTGGTCCCGTCATTCGAGGGTTCGAATCCCTTCATTCGCCCCATTTTTTTTATACTTTTTTTGATAATAAGCCAATATTAATATAATAATTACATAGCATGAATTTAGTTGAATATGAAATCAAGAAATCACGTTTTTACAGTGTGTGTGTTCCAATCACTTCTAAAGAGGACGTGAAATTAATAAATGAACAACTTTGAAAAGACCATAAAAAAGCCACTCACATTTGTTATGGATATACATTTATTAATAATGGCGTGATTAATGCTGGTTTTGATGATAACGGCGAACCACACGGCACAGCTGGAAGGCCAATTAGAGACTTATTAATTAAAACAAACTCAAATAACTATGCTATTTTTGTCATCAGATATTTTGGCGGCATTAAACTTGGGGCTGGAGGCTTAGTTAGAGCATATATAAAGAGTGCTAACTTAGCATTAAGTGAATTTAAGGAATCATAATATGATAGCAATCATTGGGAAAATTGGAGTTGGTAAGACAACTTTTTTAAAAAATTGTGGCATTGAGCTAGAACAAATCTTTTTTGCCGATGTTTTTGTAGCTCAAAACTATGAAAAAAATGGACTTTTTTATGAACCTATTAAGCAAAAAATAGGTGAATTTTTAATTGATGAAAATGGCGTATCAAAACCAAAAATTTTAGCTTGATTATCCCAAAATACTGAGAATATATTGAAATTGGAAAAATTAATTTATCCAATAATTTACGAGCACTTAAAAAGCAACGAATATAAGCTTGCTGAAATGCCTGTTTTAGTAAATAAAAATGTTAATTTTTTACCTTTGATTTCTGGCGTTTTATGCTTGTCCACAAGTGATGAAATTAGGGTCAAAAATCTTCAAAAACGTAATGTGGATAAAGCTACTTTGAAGCAATTAGATAAAAAAAACGACACAAAAAAGGCTATAAAATCACTTTTTGGCAAAAAGCTAATTGTGGAAATGTATGGAGATAATTTCGAAAGTACTGACCAAAATAAAAAAATTTTAAGCCTGCTAAATTAATTAAATTAAAATGATTTAAGCTAAGCAAAAACAGCTACATTTTTAGGAGGTGCGTAAGATGATTAAAAGTATTAATTATCCATATTTCACAGTTGAAAATTCAACCATTATTTCTGGTGAAGATTTAAAAAACTTGCGTAAATTTTACGCGCCTATTTTAGGCCCAAATGCCATCATTTTATATGAATATTTACGTGATTTAGCTATCAATGAAGGCTCAGAAATGGCTTTTCATGATTATGACAGCATGACTTATATGTTAAAACTGTCAATTAAAGAGCTTAATGATGCGAGAATTATGCTGGAAGCTGTTTCTTTACTTTCAACATATATTGATGAAATGAATCGTAAAACCTTTTTTGTGGTTGAAAAACCTTTGGATGGCAAGGGCTTTAAAATGAATTTAATTTTAGCTAACAAATTATTAAATATAGTTGGTAAGCAAAACTTTGAGCGTTTAGTTGGGCGGCCAAAAAATCGTTCATTAGCACGTGCTATTAATTTATATGATAGTTCAGCTCGTTATGAAGATGTTTTTGACACTGGTGAAGATTTTTCATTGCTAGATGACAATAATCATGATGAAGATTTAAACGTAAATACTCAAGAATTGAATGTTTTAGTGCAAGAAAAAATTGACTTAAACACATTTGAATATCCAAACATTTATGAAGCAATTCTTAAAACCGATTCAAGAGAATTCTTTGGTCAAATTCAAGGTCAAATACCTACTAATAACATTATTGAATTGATTAAAAACTCACGTTTAGCAGGATTTAGTGATCCTTGTATTAATTTAATTTTGTTTTACGCTAACGAAGTAAATGGTAAGATCAATTTCAACTATGTAAATCAAATCATTAGAGATTTAATTAAAAAAGAAATTTTCTTATTTGAACCGCTTGAAAACTATATTGATAAGCTTATAAGATCTCGTAATGATGTAGTTGTTTCACGTAAAGACTTGTACAAAGCTACTTATTTAGCTGGCTTAAATCGTGAAGATAAATTATTGGATGGGTCGTATTAATATGAATAAAAAAGATGCAGAATTAGACGAAGTTATTGCTAAATCTAGAGAAGAATTAAAGCTTTTAGTCAAGGGGATAGTTGATAAATCTAAGCCATTACAAAAAATTTTGAAAAAATTACAGGTAACTTGAGACGAATTAATCGATAATTTACCTGATTTTTTGGATTGAAAAGACAACTGAACACACCAAGATCGCTACCCATATTTAACAACTATTGAGCGTGATGAAAACAACGAATTAAAATTCATTAAAATAAGCACTGAAAACGAGATGACACGAATGATGAATATTCAAAATCATCTATGATTAAGTGATATAACACCTGTTGATGCAACGCTTTATATCAATAAATTGCCAGTAATTTCACAAGGGCAAATAGAAGTTGAATCAAGGGTTATTTTAGCTAAACGAAACATGAAAGCTGGCAACAAAGTTCAATTTGAAAACGTTTATGCCTACGGTCACAAAGCAATTCACAATTCAAAATTAGCTCAAGCATGTGCGTTAGAATTTGCTCGTGCAAAAATTAATACTGTTTACCTAAAAACTTCTGCTTTATTTAAGCAAATGAAATCAGGTTTTGGCTTACCCGGCAATTCAAATGCTGATATTGTCACAATTTTAAGACAAGTCGATGTTTTGATTGTTGACGAATTAGGCAATGAACAAGCGAACTCATGATTTTTATTCGATATTTTGTCAGATATCATCTCATCTAGAATTATTGGCAATAAATTTACGGTCCTTTTCTCTTCTTTAAGTTTAAGTATGCTTAAAGATTACTATGTTAACCACCGTTGACTAAAAAATGATGCTCACAAAGCTAACTCATTAATCAACAAAATTGAAGAAACTTCAAATATTTTCAAAATATAAAAACATCTATACACGCCGTATAGATGTTTTTGAAATTATTTTTTTACTCTTCTAAGTGTTGGGAATAACAATACATCACGAATTGAACTTGTTTCTGTTAAAAGCATAACTAAACGGTCAATTCCAATTCCGCAACCACCTGTTGGTGGCATACCGTACTCAAGTGCTTCAACAAAGTCTCAATCAATGTCGCTGGCTTCATCATTTCCAGCATTTTTCTCTTCAATTTGTTTTTTAAATCTGTCTAATTGATCAATTGGGTCTGAAAGCTCTGTGTACATGTTGGCATATTCTTTTGTGTTGATAAATAACTCTGCACGCTCGGTAAATCTAGGGTCATCACCTTTAGCTGAAAGAGGCGAAACTTCAATTGGGTGGCCATAAACAAATGTAGGTTGAATCAGTTCACTTTCTACTAATTCTTCATATAATGAGTTAATAATGTGTCCAACTGTATAGAATTTTTGAAGTTTGGCTCCATGTTTTTTAGCAATAGCTACTGCATCTTCAAGTGAGATATTTCTAAAATCTGCACCTGTTTTTTCGTTAACTGCATCAACCATATTAACACGCTTGAACGGTTTAGATAAATCAATTTCCACACCGTTGTTAATGAAGGTTGTTTTGCCTAATTTTGCACATAATTCTTTAAACAAAGCTTCTGTACGATTCATCATCCCCTCAACATTTGAATAGGCTTCATAAAATTCAATTGTTGTAAATTCAGGGTTGTGAGTTGTGTCATAACCTTCATTTCTAAAGATACGACCTAGCTCATAAACTCTATCAAATCCCCCAATAACTAATTTTTTAAGAGGAATTTCTGTAGCAATACGAAGAACAAATTCTTGATTTAGTGAGTTATGGTGTGTGACAAATGGTTTAGCAGCAGCACCTGAAATATAGTCGTGTAAAAAAGGTGTTTCAACATCTAGGTAGCCTAAATTGTTGAAAAATTCTTTAATTCATTGAGTAATTTTAATTCTTTTAATGAATTTTTCTTTACTTTCTTCGTTAACGATTAAATCAACATAACGTTTTCTGTATCTTTCCTCAGCATCTACTAAACCATGGTATTTTTCAGGTAAGGGTTTAAGTGATTTTGATAAAAGTTGAATTTTATCAGCACGCACAACAACTGCATCAGTCATGGTCTTCATAACTTCACCGCTAATTCAAACTATGTCGCCTAAATCTAATGTTGAGACTAAATCTGCATACTCTAAATTTTCTTTTTTATTGAAATAAGATTGAATATTTCCGTGATAATCCTTAATTACTAAAAAAGGTCCTCTTCTTCCGATTAGTCTACCAGCAATATTTCTAATGATTTTTTTATCGTGTAATTCATCTTTAGTAAAGTTAGCAAATTCTTTCGCTAAATCATCACTATAGCTTAACTCACCTAAGTTATAAGCTTTTTTATATGCTTCAATATTGCTTTCATTATACGCATTTAATTTATCACGCCGAACTTGTTCTTGTTCTGTATATTTCTCCATTTTTCCTCCGTTAATAAATAAATTAATATTCAAATTTTACTAAATTTTAATATTTTACGCTTTCATATTTGTATTTGGTTTTTAAATCCAGCTTAAAATTATTTTTTTATTATCAAAAGTGCGAAAAAGTTATACAATATATTCACGTGGTCGCGTAGCTCAGCAGGATAGAGCACAAGCCTTCTAAGCTTGTTGTCAGAGGTTCGAATCCTCTCGTGATCGCCATTTTTTTATACTTTTTTCAATAAAATTCAATAAAAAAATGGCCTAAACCATTTTATCTTGATAATAGATTATTTAAGTAACTAATAGCAATTACAAAATCATATGAAAGCCTGTAGCCAAAGTATAGTGATCATTTTGCAACTTCTGATTTGGATTGAGATTCTGGTTCCAAGGTATTAAAATGTTTGTTAAATTTAAGAATAATATATCAATCAATCATCATGTATAAAAATACAAGTGCAATACCCAATGTAGATATTAATGTGAATAAAATTCTGCTTGTGACAAATCAAGAAACAATAGCAAAAATGAATAAAAATATTGATCCAAAGATTGCTACTGTTGAAATTTTTCCAATATTAATTTTATTGAAAAACGCCAATGTTCCAGCAATTAACATTCCTGCAGTTGGAATAAAGAATAATGTCATTAATTTTCAAATATTGCCGTCAATTTCATAGGTTAAAAACACTATACCTAGAATTGTGTATCCAATCAACAACATTGATGCAGTTGTCAATGGCGCTAGGACTCAAACTTTCATTTTTGGCCCTCACATCATCACCGTGAAAATCAAAATAATTGACAATACTGTTGCAATCATAAATGAAATTGGCTCAAACTTATAAGTTCCATTTGTAGTTTTTGTAAACAGTAAAAATGCTATACCGCCTAGAATCGCCAAAATTAAATTGATAGCAAAACTAAGTATTGATCCAGAAATGATTTTGTTCGCTTCTTTTGCTTTAGTATTTATTGTTTTGTATGTATTCATACTCAATATCATATCACAAAGTAAATAAAAAATCACCTTCCGGTGATATGGCTGCCCCTGTTAGATTCGAACTAACGCATGTTGGTACCAAAAACCAATGCCTTACCGCTTGGCGAAGGGGCAATAATGGTGGAGGGGGAGGGATTCGAACCCCCGAACCGTGAGGAAGTGGGTTACAGCCACCCGCGTTTGGCCGCTTCGCTACCCCTCCAAGTGCAAATCCAGTATCAAATTTGCAATACTATTATAATACAATTTTAATATTAGGATAATTTTTTTTAAAATTTTGATTCCAATTTATAAAATAACTCTAATACACTCAATATTTTGCCAAAAAGCGTAATAAAATCAATGTTATTCAATGCGTGCATATTATAATTATGATGTTATATATTTTTTAGGAGAAAAGCAAATGAAATTAAATAACACACTTTTATTTGGTATGCCAAATTGCCAACCTTTAACTGAAAAAATTGCTAAAAAACTTGGTATTCATGTTTCACCAATTGAAAAAACCGTTTTTGCTGACGGCGAAAGAATGCTAGTTAGTGGCGAAACAGTAAGAAGCAAGGATGTATATGTTGTTGCTTCAACATCTAGACCAGTTAACGATAACTTGATGGATCTATTATTATTTATTGACTCATTAAAAAGAGCAAGTGCTCGTTCAATTACAATTGCTCTAAGTTACTATAGCTATGCTCGTCAAGACCGTAAAGCCAGTGGACGTCAACCAATTGGAGCTAAACTTGTTGCAGACTTAATTCAAACTGCAGGAGCAACAAAAATTATTGCTGTTGATTTACACAATCCTGCAATTCAAGGATTTTTCAACATTCCGATTGATGATTTAAGAGGAGCTTACCCAATTGCACAAGCAGTTAAAAGCTTTAATGAACCTTTCACAGTTGTTTCGCCAGATCATGGTGGAACAATTAGAGCTCGTAAATTAGCTGAACTAATTAGCCACTCAATTAAAATCAGCATTATTGACAAACGTAGAATTGGTACAAACCAAACTGAAGTTATGGGTCTAATTGGTAATGTAGAGGGCGAAAACACAGTAATTATTGATGATATTATTGACACAGGTGGAACAATCCTAAAAGCTGTAGATACTCTAAAAGCACACGGTGCTAAAAAAATTGTTATTGCTGCAACTCATGGTATCTTCACTAAAGGATTTGAAATCTTCCAAAACAACCCAAATGTTGATAAAGTTATTGTTACTGACTCAATCGATAATACAGAACTAGAAGCTAAATACGACAAATTACACGTTATTAGTTTAGATACATTCCTAGCAGGTGTTATTCAAGCATCAATTACTGGTACATCTGTAAGTGATTTATACGATCAAATTGCTAAAGATATTTCAGATAATGAACACTAATTTAGAAAAATATATTGACTTAATCTACAAATATAATCAAAATAAAAACATTACAGGCTTCAAGACCGTTGAAGAATTAAGAAATTTAGGTATAAACGATTCTATTAAAGCAATGGAAGTTGCTCAAAATATAGGATTAGATTTTACTAACCTAAAAATAGCCGATATAGGAGCTGGGGCGGGCTTTCCCTCAGTTCCATACCTCATTCACAATTACTCTTTTGATCTAACTATTATTGAGGGTATGGCCAGCAGATGCGAATTTTTACAAAGCGTAAAACAAGAGCTTAATCTTGATAAATTAACTATTGTTAATAAGCGCTCTGAAGATACTTCTGAACTACGTGAATATTTTGACGTAATTACTGCCAGAGCAGTAGCAAACGTTAAAACAATGTTTTTATTAACTCACCATCTGTTAAAGGTTGGCGGTTATTTATACCTGCCAAAAGGTAGAGGTTTTCAACAAGAAATAAACGAATTTTTAAAATCTTTCCCTGATCAAAAAAATAACGTGCAAACAATCGAATACACGAACATTTTGGACGAAAAGTCAACTATAGTTGTTATTAAAAAAACAAGCAAGTCTCCTAAAAACTGACCTCTAAATTGAAAACAAATTAAAGACTACAAATAAGTGCGCAGGCACTTTTTTTGTTGAACTTTTTCAATAAAAATAACAATTTTTTCCTTTTTGGTGAAAATTGTGAACCTTTGGAGAATATAAAAACGAAAGGAGAAAAAATGACAATGATAAATATTGCCCAGAACGCTAATTCATTCAGCGCCCAGCAAAGATACAACGTTGTTAAATCACTAGCACAACTAGATAAAGCCAATAACGAATTAGGTTTTAAACAATACAAGGGAAAAATTATTCCAAAATATAGGTCTCGTTTTGCTCAAACAATGGCAATGTTAACCCCAATAAGTTCAATGATCATTGAAAATGAATTTAATAATAAAAACACAAAGGATTGGTATGACAAACATTTTTCAAAAACAACTTATTATAAAAATCGCAAAAAAGCAATAGAGGAGTTTTTGTATTTTTACCTTAATCAATAACCCAGCCCAACCTCAACCTGTTCAGCAGGTTAACAGGTTAATTTTAGAGCCATACCAAATGATTGCAAAACGAGTTTCAAAACTCGACCCAACTCCAGGTTTAAACAAGTTTACATTAAATTTATTTGATCATGAAACAATGCGGAGAGCAAAACATGGTCAAGACCTAATTAGAGGTCGAATAGAATTAAGACGCATTTTTAATGAAGATCAGTTTATTTTAGCAATTACCATTACAACGCCAAATTGATCAAAACATAGGGGCGGATTAAGTTATAATCTAAATAATGCAGTAATCACGGTAAACAACAAGGTTTTAGATAACAATGTGTTGAAAATTGCGAAAGGCAATTATGAAATAGGGTTGAAAGGTAACAAATTAGACTCACTTCTAGACTATAGTCTTTCTTCATTCGTCACTAAGCCTACAGACTCTATTGACATTTATAATATTGTAATTAAATCACAAGACCTAGGATTGAAATTTTCAGAACTTAATTCCGTGATTTTTCAAGATAGTTATACAAAAGATGTTTTAGAAGTTAAAAAAATAGCAACAACAAATCGCAAATATTTTCTTCTAGCATCAGATGATAAAGCTATTATATCTATTCCCGATAAGTATCAATTTGACTTTGGTGAACTACATAACGATGTTTTATCAGTAAGCAAACGCTATTTAAATACTGAAATAACATTTAATAAATTAAATTATTTGCATCAAAATAAGATAGCATCTGCAAAAATATATGTGGAAGACGACAGGAGAAAACTCCAAAAAGCTATGTTTCCTCTTGAAGGATTCTATCCATACTACTTAAATAAGAATTATCAATATTCATTCACAAAAAATCAATCATTATCAAAACATGGCATCGTTGAAATATCAGGTAAACACCTTGCAAACGTAAATAACAAAACAAATATTAGGGAGCAGATTCAAAGTTCAATATATAGCAACGGTATAGAAAAATCTGAGTATATTTTCGAAGAGCCTATTGAATATGATTTTCAAACTAATGTATTAGTTAACGGTGAAGATTATTCCAAAAAGGGGCTATTTGTACCATATAACTTCAAAGGTGATCTAAACACAATATACAACTATCAATTTAAAAATAGCAACGCAGCAAAAGATATCTTTGATATTAGCATAAATCATATGCAAAAGGTTGCTAATAGAATTTTAGATCCTTATGACGGTGAAGTCAAAATGAAAATAAACAATACATTTTTTGAAAACAAGGAACTGAAATATCAAATGAATCAAGATGAAGTGGACAAGTTCTTGAAGAGTTCTACACAAGATATAAATTATTTTGAAACATATAAAAAGGTAATAGATGAGAAAAAAGATTCTAATTAGTTTAGGGGCTATTGGTGTTGTATCCGCCATCGCAATCCCTATCGCTGTTGTTTCGGCATCAAAGAAAAATGACCAAAAAATTGTTGAAATCAAGCAAAATATAGATTCTGAAAATGTGTTTCCCGCTCTTTCAGTTGAAGAATTTTATAAATATGCTCGTTTTGACGGAGTTGATTACCATTTTGATAAAAACATAGTTTATGCAGCTACCAAATATGTTGCAAGCAATCTACAAACAAGTATAAATAAGTTCAATTTTGATTATAAATTTATAAACAATAAACATCTAGAGTTAAAATTTGTGGTAAGTAATGGTGATGATATTTTCACACAAAAATATGATTTAATTTTGCATAAATAAAACTTTCATGTATTCGTGAAAGTTTTTATAATTAATGTATGAAATTGCAGAATGTAAAAATTGTATTCATTGATCTAGATGGAACAAGTTTAGATTACAAAAGAAAACTTTTGAGTAGAAAAAACTTAGAAATTATTGAAAAATGAAAGCAAAAAGGTATTAAATTTGTTGTGTCTACTGGTAGGGGCATCAACGCGAAAACACAAAAAGTTTTGCAGCAGCTTAAGTCAACAGGAAATGTGATTGCATGAAATGGTTCAAAAATTTTACACAACGGACTAGAAGTGTTTTCTTCGCCTATTAGTTTTGACACTGCAAAAAGTATTCAAGAATTAGCAAAAAAACACAAAATAAGTACAATTATTAATTCTGATTTTAGAAATAAAACATACACAAATAACTTTTTTTTAAGAATATTTTTGTGATTTAAAAGAGCTAAATTGAATAAAATTTCCGCTTTAAATATTGATTATCCAGTATATAAATTTATATTTTTTACCTCAAACAAACATAAACTTAACGGTTTTAGACAAGAATTAGAGGCCATAGCAGGCAATCAATTAAATATAGTGGGAGCAAGACACTACAGCGAATTTATAGAGGTAACACATAAGGATTCATCAAAAGGTCAAGCGGAACTTACATACGCTTCTTTAGATAACATAGATCCAAGCCAATGTTTGCACATTGGTGACACGATGAATGATGCTTCAACTGTTAATAAGGTAAAGCATGTAATTGCAATGAAAAACTCAACCAGAGAATTCAAAAAGCTGGCAACTCACATCAGTCCTTTTAGTTATAAAAAGGGCGGTCTTGGTAAAACACTAGATTATTTTTTAGATAATAAAGACAGTAAGTAAAAAATCAACGTTAGAGCGTTGATTTTTCTAAACATTTTTCTCAAGCACACCAACTGCTTCAATATGGTGTGTTTGTGCAAACATATCACAAGGCTGTAGAAATCTTAATTTGTATCCATTATTTTGCAAATAATCTATATCTCTACACATTGTGTGCACGTTGCATGAAATGTACCCTATTTTTTGAGGACTCAACTTAACTACCGATTGAATAAAGTCTTCACTCATGCCTGATCGAGGAGGATCAACTATAACAACATCTATGGTTTCTGATACATTCAAAATAGTTTTGTTTACATCGCCAGCGTAAAAAGATGCATTTTTTATTCCATTTTTTGTTGCATTATTTTTTGCATTTTCCACAGCTTCGTTAACTAGTTCTAAACCGATAACTTTTTTCACCTTAGGCGCAATTTTCAACGATATTGAACCTGCACCTGAATATGCATCAATAACAACATTTTCTTTATTTAGTGCCAAATTATCGATCAAAAGATTGTAAAGATTGTTGGTTTGCAATGAGTTAACTTGAAAGAAGCTATTTCAATTGTACGAAATTAATGTATCTCCGATATAGTCAGTTAGAGAAGCAGGGGAATTCAATAGTTTTCTTGAAAATGGTTTTTTGGCTTCTATATTGATAATAATGTTTTTTGTAATATGAATATTTTGTTGAATTAATTCAATAAAATTACTGAATAAAGCAATATTTTTGGCCGAATTTATAATAATTAATAATTTATTTTCAAAAAGAGAATATCTGAAAGTTACACTGTGAACAAATTTAAAATTATCAATAAAGTGATTGTTTTTGTTAACTATGTTTTCAAACGCCAAAATTGCATTATTGATCTGAGGGTGCGCTAAATCGTAGCTATCTTGATGAATTAAATCGTGTGTATTTTTTGCAAATAATCCGAGCTTAACCTTGTTATCAACTACTTTACAAAATACTGTGAGTTTGTTTCTGTAATGTCATTTTTGCGGGCTAGGCAATATCTTATTCACCTTTTCGAAATGGATATTACGGCCAAATAAATATTCTACAAAGTTTTGTTTAAACTCAAGCTGATCCTCATATGAAAGCATGGCTATAGAAGTTGAGCCCGTTAACATTAATTTTTCGTTAGCAATGCTGATACGTTTATTTGACGTAGTGTGTCTATTTTCAACAGTGGCAAAAGCAAATTTACTATTTGCTTTTTTAATTTTTATGTCAGCAGATTCGCCTGGCAATAAATTTTCAACAAAAATTGAGTAATTATCAGCTTTAACTACTCCTAAACCCTCAAATGATAATTGTTCTGCTTTAACATTGTTAATTATTTGGCCTTGTGCATATTTCATAACTTGCTAATTATAATAAAAAAGACGCAAAAAGCGTCTTAGTGATTAACATATAAGATAAGTAAAAGAAATAAGCATCACGCATAAGGCTTATTTAATTATTGATTAGAAAGGAGTAATATACTCTTAAGCAACGATTCCTATGGAAATCGTAATCGTTCACATTGGGAACGCATCGGTTATATTATAGCATCAAAAATCTACAGACCAAAACTTATTAATTCAGTTTTTTTAGGGTATTGATCTTTATGATTTTTTTGATTTCACTCTCTAATTTTATCTAAAAGCCTTGTTGAATAATAATCTTCATAATTCAAGTAGATATCTGGTTCAACCCCATCTTCGGTGTAAGGCAATTCATTCACATCTGTTGGCTTGCTATTAGATTTGCCACTATAGGCGGTGGAACTTGAAATATCAATGTTGGTGCCATCAGGCAACACAGTTGGCAAAATAGCAAACATTCCGCCGCCCGATTTATTACCGATTACAGTTGCTAATTTATCAGCTTTAGCAACATGGGTAAATAAATTAGCTGCACTGAATGTATTTAAACCAGCTAACACAAACCAATTGTATTGTGTGTAGCCATCATAACTGTTGTATTTACCGTCTCTGTTAGTATCAGTTACAAATGATAAATCATCATATTTTTGCGAAAGCCTGTCTTGAATGTATAAATGCACTGGCTTGTTGGTTAAAAATCCTAACGATTTTTGTAACGCTGCTGAAGAGCCACCACCATTAAGCGAAATATCAAGAACTATATTTTTAATTTTACTTGCATTCTCGCTGTTTTTGATTTTTGCTAATGCAGCATCAAATAATCAGTAGGTATCATAACGCCATTTGTCGTCTTGTTTAAGCTCGTCTTTGTCGCCCACCTCAAATGAGTTAAAAACAATACGTGCAGTATCATCATAAATATGCACTACTCGCGAGTTAATGTTATTTTGCTCTCTTAGCATTTCTAACTGATCTCTTCTTTGCGAAAATTGTGTACGTTTTTGCGATTTATCGCGTCCATCATAAGACACTACAGTACCAGATTTTTCCGCAAATGATTTAGAAATAATTCTTGAATGCAATTCATTAAGTTTACCGTAAATAAAATCTTGATACGCTTCTTTATACACATTATAGTCGGTGCTCAATAATTTGTTTTTTATGCCTATATTTTGTGTATATTCGTAAAAGTCAGTTGCGTTATTTGAGCTAAAAAATGAGTTTGCCAGACCATAATAATTATCAAATAAAAGAGCCATGAAATTGTAATTATTCAATCTAGATTGTTTTGTATCTGCAATGCCTTTTCTATAAAAATCAATATACTCCTGCGGCATATTAGAATCAAATCTTGCACGTGAGTATTTATAATCTACACCCAAAAATTTAGAGCCATTAAATTGCAAGTTGTAGTAATTTGGCGAACAAAACATTAAGTTGAATACACTTATAGGCAAAAATAAATTATCACCTTCAGAAAGTACGTCAATATTGTATTTATTTAAATTGATTTGTGCTGAATTATTATCGCTCAACAGTGAATTAGAATTATAAGTTTTGTACTGCAAATACTGACCATAATCAGTATTTTGCGTAGTTTTTGTAAACTCAAATGCGTCAGCATCATCAAAACTAACAGCTTCATTATTGGTGTCAAATGAAATAAAGTGGTTGCCTACTGTATAGGTTATTACACCATCTTTATTGCTTTTTAATTTAATGCTTCCAGTATCAAAAAATCCGTTTAATACATTGATTGCTTGATTGATATTTACGTAATAATCTTTGGAATTATTGTGCATAAAAACATCAATTTTACTTTTTGCAACTGTATATTCTTTACTTAGGCTTTCAAAATCCATTGCACCAAGTTTTTGAAGCATAGCTGGTTTTTTATCATCATGTGGTAGCTCAGAGCTAGAAAAATCAAAACTTCAGCTTCCATCTGCTAATTTTCTAGCTACTATAACAGCAGCTACCGAGCCAACACTTACTAAAACTGAAATTGCACCGGTAAAAATTATTCTTTTAGTCATGTCTAAAGTATAACAAATAAAAAAATAGCCTAATTGCTATTTTGAGGTTTGGCAGGTTTGATTAAATCTAGAATGTTGTCTCTATAATAATCTTCATAATCCAGTGTGTAATCTACATCAACACCATCTTCAGTGTATGGTAAATCATCAAATGAAGCAGGTTTAGTGTTAGTCCCTGCGGTTCAAGCATTGATGCTTGAAATATTAACATTGGTTCCATCCGGTAGTACTGCTGGTAAAATCGAGTACATTCCACCACCACTGCGATTACCAATAACTTTTGCAACTCCTGACGTTTTTGCTCAGTGTGTAAACAAGTTAGCGGCACTAAATGTATTAATTCCAGCTAAAACGTATCATTCATATTCTGGGTGCGCATCACGACGATCAAAAACTTTATCACCGTTTGTATCAATTTTGAAGCTCATATCTGTGTATTCTTCAGAAAGGTTATTGCGTACAAAGATATTTATAGGTTTGTTGGTTAAATAACCTGCAGCTTGTTGCATGGCCACTGAAGATCCACCGCCGTTTAACGCCATGTCAATAATTACTTTTTTAACTCTATTTTGCGGATCATCTTTCTTGATACGTGCAATAGCATCTCTAAATAATCAATATGTATCTACTTTTCATCATTCTGAACGGTCAAGTCCCTGAGTTGAGCCACTATTAAAGCTATCAAACACAATTCTGGCAGTATCGCCATATACGTGTGTAATTTTGTTTAAATAATTGTGTCCGTTTGGTGAAGTAGTAGTTGAACGTAAATAACGTAAATCGTTAGAAATTTTGTCAAATTTTTTGCGTTTTTCTGAGTATCTTTGGCCAGTATTATTGACAATTGAATCAGCTTTACGATATAAAGAATGAGTTACTATTGAAGAGTGTAAATCATTTAAGTGTTTGTATCATAATTGACGGTAAGCTTCTGTATACGTTGAATGATTAGTGCTCAACAAATGAGGTTTCAATCCTATTTTCTCTGAAAATTCATAGAAATCTTTAACACCATTGCGTTTATATAAGGGTTTACTTAAGCCGTAAAATTTGTCAAACATTAAGGCTAAAATATTGTAGTTATTTAATCTTTGTTGCTCAGTTTCAGTTTGATTTCTAGTTACATCATAATATGTCTCAAGATTGTATGGTTCAATACGTGAATTGTTGTAATCTACACCCAAGAATGATTCACCATTGTACATTAAATTGTAGTAATTATTTGCTACAAACACAAGGTTGAATGCTGATAAAGGCATAAAAATGTTTTCTTTATCAACAATTATGTCAATATTGTATTTTTTTAGATTAAGTACATTTAAATCGGTTTTATTTTTCTTGAATGTAACGGTATCATAACGATCAAATTTTATACGTGGGTACTGAGGAATTGCAGCGATGTCGTTTGAAAATTGAAAGTTATTAGTTGATGTAAATTCAATAGTGTCTTTTTCCTCGTTGAATATTAGTTTGTTTTGACGACCTAAATCATAGGTTAATTCAGTATCATTTTTAACTTTGTTTTTTACACCATATCTGTCGAATAAAACGTGAAATTTACCAGTCACTTCAGTAAAGTTGATGTATGGTTCTTTAGTTTTGTTGTGTTCGTATAAATTAATTCGTTGATTTTCAATAAATACTGAAGAAGACAACGAATTAAAAGGTTTTTCACCTAATATTTTTAGCGTATTACTTTGAGTTTGATCAACTCATGGTTGCTCAACATCAACATTATCATTTGGTGGGGTTGGTTCATTTGTTGGTGGATTTTGCGTACCTGTGCCCGGGTTGGGAGTTACAGGTTCAGGGTTAGGACTTGGTGTTGGCTCAGGTTGAGGCTCAGGAGCGGGTGAAGGTTCTGGGTTTGGTGTTGGTTGTGGGTTTGGAGCAGGCTCGGGTTGAGGCTCAGGGGTAGGTTTTACTACTGGATCAACAGGTTTAGGATCTGGCTTTGGTTGGGGATTTGGTTTGGGGTCTGGCTTTGGTTTTTCAATATTATCTTTGCGGTCAAAATTGAAGCAAGCAACACTTACAAGTGAAGGAAAAACCAGTGCCGCAGGCACCAATAAATTGAATTTAGAGAATTTTTTTCTAGGCATAAACACCTTTCAACAATTAGTATGTAATACTGTGATTTTTATAGATTAATGGCGAAACAATTTTATATGTAAAGAAAATAATAAACATATTTCACCAAATTTTTACAGGGCTAAGAATTATATGTTGGAACATATAAACAAATAGGTTAGATGAAGCGCTTGAAGCTTCAATACTTTGTTTTTCAGCAAAAGAAAGAATTGGCACATTAAATAATTCAATTAGAGCTGAAAACACAACAATTGGCACAATTATTAAATATAGAGAAGATTTAAGCTTGAATCTAGCAAATACTATAAACACAAGCATTGCCAGATAACCTGAAAGCATTAATGGAAGTAGAATTCAACGGTTAGGAATAATGCCTGAAGCAATTGTTTTTTCGCTAATTTTAAATCCAATTAGATAAGTTACTAATAGCATTACTAGAGTTAGTATTGATACACAAACAATCAAATTTATGTTCATTAATTCAGTCTTTTTGCTTTGTTTTTCTTGTTTTTTATTGCGATCATAATAAAGCTTAATAATTTTTCTTTCAATCTTTTTGATTTTGTTTTCATTGCGTTGTGGTGATTGTTTTAATATATCAAGTTTATTAAAAAGATGATTTATCGATTCTTCATAAATTGAATCACGGAATTTACCACCAAATAAGAATTTAATTAATCTTAGGAAAATTCAACTAACAATGCCAGGTATTACTCCATCTAGAATTGCGGCGACTAAGAATAAAACATTAAAATAAGTAGGCACAAACATAAATGAAATTAAGTCAGATACAGCACCAACAAAACCACCAACAATAGGCCCAAAAATAAAACCGGTGATTTTGATTGGCAAGCCAATAATACTTATTTTATAGGCAGGTAAAGAAATAAATGGCATTAACTGGAACACAATCAAAAAAAATGCAACTGAAATTGCAATCAAAATACCAATAAAAGTTATTTTTCTTATTGACCATTTCGAAAAGGTTTTGAAATCGTCATCAGTACCATGATTTCTCATGCCCTTATTATAAAACAATAATATATATGCGGTTAGGATATTTATGCAATTTATGGTTGCGTAAATAAGTCTTGAAAATGCAATTTTATGGCTGTTAATTTTGTATAGTGCTAAAATATTGATATTACAAATAGAAGGAGAAATATGTTAATTAACAAAATCAATCAAAATAGAAGTGAAGATGTTTTATTAAGAGCACATTTTAAAGAAGATGGCTCAGTAGAACACTTAATTGAAAAAAACAATGCTGTTACTGAATTTTTAAGCAAAAATGAAGCATTAGTTTATCTAGGTGAAAAAGATAAATTAACATTCAAAACATTGGTTAGCTTATTTGGTTCTTTATCTAAATCATTACCAAGAAGCTACCAATTTGACGTTGAAAGCTTTGTAACTTCAAAATTAAGTGCTGCTCAAGTATTGGAAGCATACATTAGAGGTGTATATTTTGAAAAAGCAGAACTATATAACGAAAAAACTGCACCTAAAGATAAAGCTGAATTTAAACTAGAACCTTACAAAGCTGAAGTTGATGAAGATTTAACTAAAGCTATTGAAAAAGCAGTAATTTTAGCTGAAGCTACAAATTACGCACGTAACTTACAAGTTACTCCACCAAACGTTTTAAACTCAGAAAAACTAGCTGAAATTATTGCAGAAGATTTTAAAGTATATGACAACTTAAAAGTTAGCGTTCTAAACAAAAAACAAATCGAAGAATTAGGTATGGGTCTATTGCTTTCAGTTAACCGTGGCTCAATGTACGAAGCTAGAGTTGTAGTTATTGAATACAACGGCGCTCCTGAATCACAAGAAAAAACAGTTCTAGTCGGTAAAGGTATTACTTTTGACTCAGGTGGATACTCACTAAAACCATCTCGTTCAATGTTAGGAATGAAATTTGACATGTCAGGTTCAGTAATTGTTGCTGCTACACTTAAAGCAATTGCTCAACTAAAACCTCACAAAAACTTTACTGCTGTAATGTGCATTACAGATAACCGTGTAAACGGTGATGCTTCATTACCTGACTCAGTTTGAAAATCAATGAATGGTAAAACTGTTGAAATCAACAACACAGACGCAGAAGGCCGTTTAGTAATGGCTGATGGTATCACATACGCAGTTAGAAACCTAAAAGCTACTCGTGTTATTGATGTTGCTACTCTAACTGGTGCTATTGTTGTTGCCTTAGGTCACACATACACAGGTGTATGAGCTACAAGTGAAAAAGCTTGAGAAGACATTTCTAAAGCCGCTGATTCAGCTCAAGAATTAGTATGAAGAATGCCTTTTGATGAAGCATTTGGTGCTAACATCAAAAAATCAGTTGTTGCTGATCTAAAAAACACTGACTTATCAGGAAATGCAGGATCATGTTCAGCTGCAATGTTTCTAAAAGAATTCACCGAAGATGTTGAATACATTCACCTAGACATTGCTGGTACAGCCGAAATCAGCGAAGTGCCACAAGGTGTAATGGTTAAAACTCTAACAGAACTTGCTTTAAGCTAATTTAAATCTGGCACTGCCAGATTTTTTTATGCCTTTTATTATAAAAACAATTCCACTTTATTATATATTTTGGCTATTTTCTTTCATTTTTTTTTTTTTTTTATAATGAGTCTAAGGGATACCTTCAAGAAAATAAATAATGTAAACATTGATATAAAAAATCATAAATTCTCACAACACTTTATATTTGAAAGGAAAATAACCATGTTTATTAATCAAGAAAAAGCTAAAACTCTTTGAAGAGAAAGATACGGTGATAGAAATGAAATAAGAGATTACGTTGGTAGATTAATTCGTTTTAATGAGTATGGTACCAATAGTCCATACGCATGAGATATTGACCACTTATTCCCAGAATCAAAAGGTGGAACTGATAGAAAAGAGAATCTCCTTATTTGCCACGTTTTAACTAATGATAACAAGGCTGATAAAACAGCATGAAAAGAAAAATATAACGATGGAAAATATAGATATTTCCAAATTAAAAAGAAAAAAGGTTCATCAATGTACCAAATTTGAAGAATTAATACAGGAGATGAAGATGTTCTTGTGTATGATCCAACTAAGTTTAATAATTAGATTAAATATATGAACAAAAATAAACAAACAACTATTAAGACAAATTTAGAATTAATCGCAGTAATAGCAGTATCTATATTACTGTTTTTTCTATCTATATTTAGTATTGATCAAAATGTTTGAGTTTGACAAACTAATGACACATTAATTCAAAAAATAGTCGCAGTAACCGTGGCGATCTCTGGTATTTTAGGCGTAATTTCTATAATTTTATTTGCCAAAAAGAATAAATTAGCTTTTATTATGGCAATAACAAATGCACTTTTTTATTCACTCTTTTGCATCGTTTATGGACTCGTTATTGATTTTACAATTCAAATCAGCTATATTGTTATTCTTTTTATTTTATGAATGAAATCAATACAAGAAAGTAAAAAACTTGAATCCAAAAAACGTTTTATTTATTATAGAAATTCAATATTTTCAACGATTTTTTACTCATTTTTAACTGTTATTATTGCAATTATTTTCTTCTTTGTCAACCCTTATACAAATAAATTAATTATTTTGCTATTTTCTAATAATTACATCGAATTTGGTTCTAACTTCAACTACAAAATACCAGCGAGTATAATTCTCGCAACTATAAACGCAATATCGGTGGTTGCTTTAATTATGATGGCTCTAGGTTTTAGAGAGAGTTGAGTAGTTTGATGCTTCAAAAATATATTTTGCTTTGTATTTTTCTCTGGAGTAGGATTTTTAAACATTACCGTTTTAGTAATTAACATTATTTACTTTCTATTATCAATATATTTATTCGCTTTTACATCAAATGATAAACAATTTAAAATTGCTTTTATTGGTATGGGCGCAAGCGGTAAATCAACAATTATTAAAGCAATGGAAGATTTTTGAAAAGAAAATAATGTCGAAATCATAAGCGAGCGTAAAACCAGTGAACAAATGTTTTTTGATTATATGTCAGACTTGAAAAAGTACGGCTACCAAGCTCAAAAAAACTTTTTTAAAGATAGATATGAACAAATAAAACAAATGCAACTAAATGAAAGAACTTTAATTGATAGGCATTTAATAGATGATTTCATTTTTCCAAATGCGTTGATGAGAATTAATGCATTTGATAAGCATCAATCAAAGAAATGAAACTACTTTTGAAAATATGTTTATAAAATTAAGCTATCAATGCAACCTAAAGTAGATTTAGCATTCGTTATATTAAAAAACTACAATTGAATAGAGCAAAATAGAATTGAAGCAAGTAAAAAGCATGCCGTGGAGTTCGAAAGAAATCGTCGCAAAATTGAAGCAAAAAACGAAGATTTCTTTAGAGCAGTAAACGCTGAATACTTTAACTCAGAAAATAACACGCTGTCACCAGAATTATTATCAAATCTAAAGAAATATTCAAAAAAATACTATGTGTTTATTGATTGAGATAAAGATGAAACCATTCCAATGATCAAAACAATAGTGCTGGAAAACTTGAACAACGAAAAATAATAAATAAAGTCAACAAAACGTTGACTTTTTTCAATCTTTTTTTATTAATTTACTGCTTGCATTAACTCTAAAATGTTGTCTTTATAGTAGTCATCATAGTTTAAGGTAAAATCAACTTCAATACCTTCTTCTGTGTTTGGTAAGTCATTAAACGAAGAAGGTGTTATTTTAGGAGCTGCCGTTCAAGCATTGAAACTTGAAATATCAACTTGCGTACCGTCCGGCAACACGGTTCCAGCTATTGAATACATACCTCCGCTGCTTTTGTTGCCAATAATTTTGGCTTTACCATAACTTTTTGCTCAGTGAGCAAACAAATTCGCAGCACTGAAGGTGTTAGCTCCTGTCAGTACATATCACTCATAGTTTGGTGAAATATCCTTAGCATCAAATTTTTTATCATCGTTTGTGTCTACTTTGAAGTTTAAATCTAAATATTCCTGTGATAGTGTATTCGCCACATAAACATTGACATCTTTATCTGCTATAAATCCTGCGGCTTCTTGCATAGCATCAGTAACTCCACCACTATTTAAAGAAATATCTACTATTATCTTTTTAACATTTTTATCCGCTTTGATCAGATCCATTGCATCTTTGAATAATCAGTATGTATCTCGTTTTCACCAGTTATTGCGCTCAACGCCATTTACTGAGTCACTAATAAAACCATCAACAATAATCCGTGCAGTATCGCCCACTATGTTTAACATTGTATCGTTATAACTTGAGCCGTTGGTAAAAGTAATTGAATCTCTAAGTTTAGTTAATTTTGTTTTTGTCGCAATATATTTATTGGCTTTTGTTGAGTATTTAATTCCTTCCAGATTGGCAATAGGATTATCTTTACGATACAATGAATGCGTAGCAACATAGGCGTGTAAATCATTTAAATACACATACCAAAGTTTACGATACGCTTCAGCATACACTGAAGGATCAGTGCTTAAAATATAATTTTGTAAATTTGCTTTTTGAATCAGTTCGTAAAAGTTATTTACATTGTTGCGTGCATACATTAATTTAGCAGGACCATAAAATTTATCCATCATCAAGGCCAAATGATTGTAATTTTCAATCCTTTGTGCATTCGATTCAACACTAAAACGTGTATTTTCGTAAAAAGGTTCAAGTTTATCTAACTCAATTCTAGATGCATTATAATCAGCACTAAATAATACATCTGCATTGTATAACACGTTAGCCGTAAAAATCAAATTAAACGTTGACAACGGTAAGAATACATTACCATTGTCAATAATAATATCTATAGAATAATCTTTTAAATTTAGCGTTTTGGGTTTTCAATTATCAAATGAATGTAGAAAGTATTTGTCAAATAACATGCGTGAAGGTTTAGGTAGTTCACGCTTGTTACCATTTCAACCAAAATTAGAAATAGAGGTGAATTTAATGCTGTCCAGTTTTTCGTCAAAACTCAATATATTATTGTTTTCTAGTTCATAGGTAATTACAGTATCATTGTGCGTTATGCTTTTAACTTTATCAGAGATAGCTGTGTTTTTGAATTTTGCCATCGCTTCAGCAACATTGATATAAATTTGCTCATTTTTTAAATGTTTGTACAAATTCACAGCTTCGGCGGCTGTTTTAACACTAGATGTAATTGTTTTATATTGCTTTTGACCCAGATTTAACAAAGTATTTTTTAAGGTTTGGTCCACTCACTTAATTTCTTCACCTTTGTTAGGTTCTTTAATATTTTCTTTTGTTTGTTTTATTGCCCCAGGTGTATCAGCAGGATCAGGTATTTTTTTAGTGTCAGTTCTATCATTATTTTTATCGCAAGCGTTAACACACGAGGTTGTTGATAGCGTTGCTAAAACACTAGATCCAAACAGTATTTTATTGAATATTTTCAGTATTTTTTTTGACATTTTAATCTGTTAGCCTCACTTTATTTATCTGTCAAATAATACCAAATTTATATACTAGAATGCGGATATAGTAAATAAAAAAACAGAATTATAATTCTGTTGATTATGATGCGATAGTGCTTAATAAACTGTGTGAACCAACAACTCAAATTGGTATCGTAATTAAACACATTAACGTTGAAATTGATGATACGTGGGCTATATATTCACTTTCAGAATGGTTTGAAGCTAATGAGTAAGTTAAAGCTGCAGTAGCTGGCGGACACGCCATTAATAGCACTAGCAACACACCAGTTGAAGAATGTATAAAACCAACTTTAACAAGGGGAATAACAAGCAATAATATTAACAGCGGTGCTAACACAAGTTTACGTGCCACACTGATTCATGTTGATTTAGATTTGATACCTGCTTTAAGATTTGATTTTTGTAACGATACACCAATGCAAATTCAAGCGAATGGAGAAACTACAGCCATCGCTAAATTGATACCAGTTCCAAGCATAGGGATTTGATTTCTAAAACCGCCTCAAAATTGAGCCACATCTTTACTATTCAGTGTTGTGTGCACCAGTGGATCATAAATTTTAGTATAAAAACCAATGTTTTTTACGGTAGCATCAACTTTATGATAAGAACTAGGGTTAATAAATTGAGTTTTTATCGCAAATTGCAATACATATAAAAATAGCGAAATATACAAAGTGATTAGCATTGGGTGAGCTAGTGCTTTACCAACTTTGCTCATGTCTTTTTTACTTATTTTAATGCCCTGAAAACTCATGCGCATGTGAGTGCTGATAGCGATTAAAAATGGTATGTTTCATATTTGCAATAAAGCAATAGCAAAATCATCAAAAATAGGATGACCTAGACTTTTAATTAATGGGTAGGCAAAGTATTGCAATGAACCATACATTATCATTAATTCTATGGCCAGTATTCTAGCTTTATATTGTTTGATATGATACTCTTTAAAGGCTTCAAATTCACCTGATTTTTGATTCTTTTCTCAAGCAGCTAAAGCCTTAGCATGAATACGTTTTGAAATTAATCTTGGAAAATAATTAACCGCAATTTTAGTGTATAAAGCCATCAAAACATAGAAAGCTAAACTCATAAATAGCACTTTTACAATTGTAGAAACATTATCCACACTTGCATTTTGCATAAATGCTCCTAAACACAAAATTGGCAATAGATAATTAACTGTAAAAATTGACAATTTTGTATTGAATTGTGTACTAATTAAACCAGCTTTAGAAGCTAAATAACCTAATCCCACAAACAAAAGCGTAGTAATAACAGCACCGTAGATACTTTGCTCTGAAATAATATTAATAAATTGCTCCATAAATAATCCTTATTTATTAATTCTAAGGCATAAACATATTTTTGATAAAAAATTCTTTATTACAACTTTTGTGCTTATAATAGAAGCTATGAATAGAGGAAGTATTAAAGGTTGACTGGAAGTGATAACAGGTCCAATGTTTTCAGGGAAAACTGAAGAGTTATTAAAGAGAGTTAATACATTAAAATGAGCTGATGTAAAGACTTTAATTATTAAGCCTAAATTTGATTCTAGATTTAGTGAAAGTGAATTGGTTAGTCGTACAGGTGCTAAATTACCAGCTCATAATGTAACTCATTCTAAACAAATTCTAGAATTGTGAAACTCTAGCTACAAAGCAGTAGCTATTGATGAGATGAACTTTTTTGATGCTGATTTACCAGCTGTGGTAGAGGAGCTATTGAGTAAAAATGTAAATGTTTTGATTTCTGGTCTTGACTTAGACTTTTTGCGTAAACCTTTTGGTGTGGGTCCACAATTAATGGCCATAGCAGATGAAGTTAGCAAACTAAAAGCCGTATGTAGAGTATGTAAACAACCAGCTGGCTTTTCATTTAGAAAACACAAAAGCATGGAGCAAAACCTGCTGGGGGACAATGAATATGAAGCACGTTGTCGTGAATGCCACATTAAAGGTTGTCAAAATTAAGTTGCGTCAATACTCATAAAACGTGTGTTTATGTCGAATTATTGAATTTAAATGTAGTACAAAAAAGTTAACGTGTGAGGCGTTAACTTTTTGTTATTGTAGTGTTGAATTATCACTTGTTATTTTCAATAGGAATTCAGTTTGGAGTGTCTAAACTATCTGTGTATTCAACGGTATTTATTAAAAGTGAATCATTTTTGTCTCTAACGAAACCAAAATTATAGCTATGTTGCTGACAAAAATCTTTTAAGGCTTTAAATTTATTCCCAGATTGAAGATCAATATCTTTGCTTTCGCCTTTATATTCGCCACCTTTGGTTTCAATTAGTCAAATTTTACCTTCTTTTGTTTTAACAACATAATCAGGATAAAATAATCTATTTTTACCTAATCCTGTTGTGTAAACAATCGAAAGATATTGTTTACCACTATCGCCATTTTTGTAAACTAGATCAATTGAATCATTTTGTTCACAAAATCTTTCAAATAAGCGTTCTGATTTTGATCTAAATTGCTCTGAAATCATTGAAAAATTGTAGTCTTTGTACACGTTTTTATGCATAATTTCAGTATTTGTTTCAAATGGAATAAAACTGAAATGTTCATCCAGAGGAATTTTAAACTCGACTTCTTTAATGTCCAAAATCGGTGCATAATCGCCTGTAAATCCAGTGAATTCAAGCATCAAAGCATTTAATTTATCAAAGTTGTTTATGATAAAAGCATAAAACTGTTTGTTGTTTAAATTCAAGAATTTAAAATCAGGGTTGCCATAATCTCTGACAAAGAAGGTAGCTAGAATGATGTTTGTGTTTTCATAATTTAAACCTATTATTTTCTTGATTCTATCTACTCTATTTTGCTTTTCAATACCATGTACGTGAGTGTTGACTTCAACATTAATTTGTGATGTTAAGATCTGATTGTTGCCAATTTCTGATAAGGTAACATATTTACCTTTCAAGAATTCGTTGATGATACTTGTACCAAAAATATAACCATTATTTTCAAGTATTTTTTGATTTTGAGCTTTATCTTCGACTAAGTTGTATTTATTTTTAATACCATCATAAAGCACTTTTCTGATAAGGATTGGATCAGCATAACTAACATCATTATTGCCTGTTTGCTTAATCAATTTAATTGATTTAGCTTCTTCTTTAAGAAATAATCTTTGTGTTGGAGCACCTGCACCTGATTTAATTACCTCTAGTTTATATTTATCATCAAAAGTGTATAAATATGAGCAGTTCAATAAATCATTATCATAGTGGCGTGCTTTTGGCATACGTCTTAGTCTGCCTAAAGTTTGAATCTCAAAGGTTTCACTCATATTTTCACGTAATTTAACTAGAATTTTTGCTCTAGGACAGTCTCATCCAGTGGCTAAGGCTTGTTTGAAAAGTAAAAACACAGGGCTAGCATCATTGTTGGTGATGCTATCTTCTTGATTTGTACCGATGTTAATTTTGCCAAGTTTTTTAGATTTAGCATCTTTGTCTTGCTTAGATTCAGGGCTAAATCAAGAAGCTAATAGTTTGTTTTCATAGGTGTATCCCATTGAATTTAGCTTTTGTTCAACATATTCTATTAATTCATCATTTAGGTTTGGAAATTGCACTAGTACTAGCGGTCTAATATTTTCATTTACTTCGCTATAACCTTGTGCAATTTGCTTTCTAACTTCATCAGCTTTTTCAAGCAAAATATCAGCTTCACTTTTTGAATCAAAAATATTGATATTATCTAAATCTTTGTTGATATACATAAATCTAGTAATTAACTCTTCGTTAATTACATCTATTTCATTAATTTCGTACTGTTCAGCACCTAATCTTTTACCCGGTGTAGCTGAAACTCTAATCTCATATTTAGCATTCAAACTAGAGATAATATCATCAGCTTTAGAAGTGTTGTTTTGGTGCTCTTCGTCGATAATAATGATAAAACGTTTTTGTTGGTTATGAGCTTCAGCAATACGTTCAAATAGGTTTTTACGTTCACTTTCTCTTAGAGCTGTGTTATCTTTTTTAGTAATTGTTTCTCAGTTAATAAAGTAAGTGGTGGCAGATTCAAAACCGCGGTGCAAAATATCAAATAAAGAACCAGATTTTAAAGAAGGTAAAAGCTTAGACATTTTTTGTTTAGATTGCTCTTCTAAATCACCTTTACCAGGGCTAAGTCAACAAATAATATCATTATCGTTATATTGAAGATACTTTTCAATATAGGCTAATAAGATAATGGTTTTACCGCTACCTGTTGGGCTTTGTAAAACAATTTTAGGCTTAGAATTAGAATCAGTAGTTTTATCGAATAGAAAATCCACTGCTTGTTCCTGGAATCTTTTTAATTTAATTCCTATCATAGCTCTCCTATCTCTTTAAGTTCTTCTTTAAAGTAATAATCTGGAATAGTAATTATTTCTACACCTCTTGCTTTTAAATTGGTTTGCTGATCACTTGAAACTAGAATACCTGATCTAATAAAGATTTTACCGTTATCTAATACGGATGAAATTGCATTATTAAATTCTTCTTCACTATTAACGATAATATGTTTTGTATCATCTAATTCGACGTGGTGTTGCAACTCAATTAATTCCTTAATAAATTCAAGCATTTTACTTGATATTGAAGTATCATCGTTATCAAATTTAGGTATAAATTCAGTCTTTAAGTATTTAAGGTTGTGTGGTAAATCGCTTTGAATATTCTTCAATCTTTGGTAAGTAACTTGTTCACAGATGTTGTTTTCGTTGTTGGTGCATAAGATGTATTTACGGTTACCACCATCTTGTTTGTTTAGTTGAGCAACTGCGTGACCAGTGGTGCCGGAGCCCGCGAAGAAATCGAGAATGATTGAGTCTATACCCATGTTAGATCATTTTATAAATTGTTTTATTAATCTAATTGGTTTTTTTCCATTTTTAAAGTCTGTCGAACCCTCCTTCGCAACATTTCCCATATCTTTTGAAAAGTTTTTCCATAAATCTCCTCTTACTACACATCTTGAAATTTCTTCATTTATTTCGTCATTTTTTCTGATAACTTCTGCAAATGATTGCAAATGTCTTACATTACCAGTACTCATTTTCATAAGTGTATAATTTTTGAACTTTATAACTTCACCTGGATTAAAACTATTAAGGACTTCGAGGGGTAAATTTAAAGTAAATTGACTGTCTTTATATATTTTATCTGCAAGACTAGAGTAAAAATATTCACGAATATCATTATCAATAGTTAGAAGTCTATTTATGTTGCTCTTGCTTGGTTCCAAATTATATTTTTTAAATCCTTTATGTAGAACTTTATCAGTGTTTAAATATTCAGAAAGGCTTAGTATTGTGTTATCGGTTATATAAAAACCATACCTGGGATCAAACGCTTCACTAACCTTATCGTATAGTGGTGATCTAGGTTTATCTGTTGAACTGTTTTTGAAATATGATAAACAATAATCTTTTACTTTAAGTATTGTCTTGTATTTATGAGCAGTTTTTGGGCCGTACACTCCACCACTCTCAACAACTATATTAGCCACAAAATTCTCTTCCCCAAAAATCTCATCACAAAGTAATTTCAACTGTGCTTGTTCATTATCATCAATACTAATAAAAATAACACCTTCTTCACTCAATAACTCTCTAGCCAATTCTAGCCTTTCACTCATAAAACTTAATCATTTACTGTGTGAATATGCATCAGTTTTGTCTACAAAACTGTCGTTATAGATAAAGTCTTTATTGCCTGTATTATATGGAGGATCAATATAGATAACATCAATTCTACCTTTATGTGTTTTTAAAAGTAGTTTTAAAGAATGAAGATTATCTCCTTCCAGTAAAAAGTTATATAATTTAGATTCATCTGCTACTATTTTTCTTTCTTTTACTTCTTTAAAAACAGGAATGTTGTGTTCTAACATTTCATCTACTTTTTCAGTATGTTTTTCTCACACTAAACCATACTTTTTCTCGCTAAGAGCTATTTCTATTTCATTAATAGCTCTTAATTTATCATCATCTTGAAATTCTTGCTTAAGTTTGTTTAAAAACTCAAGCATTTTTTGTCTTTTTTGCTGTGATATATTAGCCATATTGCCTCCTTAAATAAGGTTATAGTAATATTTTAATTTATTTACTATAACATCAAATATATAAATAAATTTGTGTGATTAAAACCCCTCGAATTCGCGGGGGCAAATATTATTTATTTATTAATTACATTACGCAAACATACAAACAATGCTAAACCTCAAAATACAAAAAAGCCAACGCCTAAGCGTTGACTCAGTAATTATTTAAAAGGAATTACGTGTACGTGGGTGTGAAAAATTGATTGTTCAGCACTGCGTCCTGTGTTGATTACAATTTTAAAGCCACCAATGCCTTTATCTAACACTTCTTGTTTGCCTAATTTACGTGCAACGTTAATTAGGTGTGCTGCGGTTTCATCATCTGTTTCGGTGATGTTAGCTGATTTAACACGAGGAACTACTAAAAAGTGTCCTGGTCTAAATGGGAATTTGTCATAAAAGGCTACACATTTATCATCTTGATAAATGAATTGGGCTTCAGCTTTGCCCTCAATAATATCTAGAAAAATATTGTCCATTATACAAGCTCCACAAAGGTTAAATCTTTAGCTGCTTCACGTAAAGCAGGGCTAACGTTATTAATTTTAATTTTGTAGCCAATTTCAGCAAATGATTTAATTGCACTTTCGTATAGTGATGAATCGTTTAGGTAGAATAAAAATGATAATACATCAAGTTTGTCTTTGTACATTGTGTTGTCAAAAGAAAGCAAGGTTACGCTAGTTTTTTGTTTGTCATCATTTTCTACGTTAGGTAATTCTGTTTGGCTGGTTGCAGCAATAGGTGCAATTTGGTTAACATACACAATTGTAGGTGTGTTGCTTTGGCTTGAAGCGATTTTGTAAGGATTGATTACAAAACCATGTTCAATTTCGCTATTTACTAAACGTTCATTGTTAACGTCATAGTAGCCATAAAGCTCTTTGTTGTGAGTTTTGTTTTTTAGTGAATCGTAGTCTCATTTTAGAGCATATGAACTAGTTGAAGACTTAAAGCCTTTGTAGCCCAACAGTTGTTTATCAGTGTCATGACCTGAGATAAATTCAATTTCTGCAGTTAATTTAGTTTTAACTTGGTTAGAAAATTTTCAAAAATCATTAAAGGTAGTTACATCT
Organism: Mycoplasma simbae ATCC 49888; assembly: GCF_000702705.1. GTDB lineage: Bacteria > Bacillota_I > Bacilli_A > Mycoplasmatales > Metamycoplasmataceae > Mycoplasmopsis > Mycoplasmopsis simbae. The sequence continues at coordinate 96,443 of NZ_JNJG01000005.1, read as the reverse complement.
TTAAGGTTGTTGTAACCTTGAGTAAAGAATGCATCATCGCTAGCGTTTTCAGCATCTTTAGATCAAATTTGAGCATATTTTTTATCAACAGCGTATTTAGCTAGTAAATAATTTTTTAGTTCGTATTTAAGATCTTTAGTGTATTTAAAGTTTTTGTCAATTTTCTTTAAATTGTCTTTATCTGAAATTTGGAAGTACTTATTAACAAAAAGCATTTTTTCCAATTCAGCTCTCAATTCAGTTTTTTCGTTTAATCATAGAACTTTAAATTGTTCTTTAGTTAAGGTAGTATTTGGCTCAATTACGCCTAGAGCTTGAATATCGGCTGCGTTAAGTGTACGATCTGAAGTTCAATCAACTACTTTTTGTGCAAAATAGTATGCATCTGAACTAATTTTATTTTGCGCATATAATTGAAAAGCTTTATATGTATCTTTGAAAAGCTGGCTTTCTTCGTTTTTAAAAGTAGTTATGTAAGTGGAGTCTAATGATTCTGAGTTTTGGAAGTCAATATTGTATAAAGAAAGAATAGTTGCATTGGTAAATTGAGCTTTAAGTTTATTGACAGCAGTTTTTTTGATTTCTTCATCTTGCTTAATTTTTTCAGTTGAGTCAATGTTTTGGCCGCATGATACAGCCACTAAAGGCAAAGCGAAAGCAGGAGTGGTTGAAAGTAATAATTTGAATTTTTTCATCTTATTCACCTGCCTTTCTTAGTTTGTTTAATTGTTCAAAAATTAGTGAGCTTGCATCTTTTGAGTATGAAGAATTATTGTGTTTGAAGTAAACTTTACCTTCTTTTAATTCAAAGTTAGCATCGTAGCCTGCTTCAGCACGTTCTTTGATTCATTTATCAATAGCTTTAGTCAATTCTAAAGTCGATCTAGTATCGCTTGCTAAAACAACGTTTTGGTTCATTGTTTTAATGTCAGCAATGTCTTTGTCTGCGTATTTAGCATCACTTGCTAAAGCACCTTGTTCATTTAGTGCATAAATATTATTTTGTTCTTTTAGATATTTAATAAAGTTCGCATCATCAATTAATGAGTTTAGAACTAGTTCTGGAGCTGACATTGATGTGTTAATCAAGCTTAAAGCATTGTATTTTTTACCATTGACACTGTTTTTGTATTTGTTTGATAGCAAGAAGTCATTTTTAATCATGTCTTTAATAACTTGTTCGCTAGTTTTATTGTCTTTTTTAAAGCTTGCTAAATCAGAAACTTTAACTAAAGTAATGCCAGTAGAACTTAAAATAATTCTGGTATCATCTGAACCTTTAAGTTTATAAACTGTTTGAATTTTGCCGTCTTGCTCAAATAATTGAGTTAAAGGTTTAGCTACTAATTCATTGAATTTTTCAGTGTAAAGCCCTTCTTTTTTCACATCACTTGCTTCATCAAACGCTTTCTTGATAGCCTTGTTAAAATCAGCTAGTTTAGTTTGCGCTTCATTTTTATTGGTTGAAGACGAAATTGATGATTTAGGGTCTTGAATACTTAAATATTCAACAATTTTATTTTTAATTTCTTCAAGTTTGCCAAACAAATCAACTTCTTTTAGTTGTTCGGTTTCACCTAAAATTAATTTATCTAAAGTTGAGAAAGCTTTAAGAGTATCATCACCACCAGCTTTCAGCAAGTTACCTAATGAGTTTAACCCATTTGAACCTCAGTTAGATTTAACTTCTGCTGAATCTAAACCTAAGGTTGCTAAAACTGTGCTGTAGTTGGTAATATCTTTGTTCAAAGTGGTTGAAGTATCTTTAGCGGCTTGCTCGGCATATTCTTCATAGCTTTTAAAACCTGTTTTAACCTTGTCGAATGAACTAATTGCTTGGAAGTTTGAATCTGTTTCAACTGGTCAATAGAACATTAATTTTTTAAATGCTGATTTATCAATTGTTCATTTTGTTTCAGTTGAAGCTTCTTTTTTAGCTGGAGCTACACCTGGCAGAGTAAATTGGCTAATTAGAACAGGATTGTTTTGTTTTAGATAATGTTCAATAAATGCGCTGGCATTTTTGTAGGCTTGATTGTATTCTTTAGGATTTGTAGCAGTTGAAACAACAAAGCTATTAGTCATAAAGGTCATTTTTTCTTTGATTTGATCTAGTTCAAAGTAGTTCACATCTTTTTGGAAGAATGGGAACACTTTTTCGCCGGCACGGAATAAAATTTCGCTTGTTGGTTCACCTTTATCATCTAACTTGTAAATATCGTTATTAGCAGTTCTATCAATGTCTTTAATGTTGAATTGAGTATTTAAGTTGAAACGACGTAAAGCATCGTTTCTAATTTCAGCAAACACTCTAAAATCAGCTGCTTCTTCAATGTTTTTAGCACCATCAAATGATTTGATTAATAAATCGTTAAAAGCTTGTTCCCATTTAGAAAAGCCGTATGTTTTAATCATTTGTTGTTGCACATCTAAAAGCAAGTCACGGTGTTTTTGTTTAAGTTCTGACACTGATTTAAGAGCAATATCACTGCGTTCTTTATCGTCATCTTTACGTGATGCATTTCATAGTCTTTGGTACTCTTTAGAAGCTTTAACTTCTTGTTCGTATAGATAGAATAGTGCCAATCTGAATGCTTGTTGCAACACTTTTTTAGGATCTTTAGCATCATCAATTAGTTCTGAAGATTTAAGATCTTTCATTTTGAATTCAATTTTTTTGCCATTTTCACCAGGAGAAGTAAATTCAAAAATAACGGTGTCATCTTTAATTGGGTCGTTGTAGTTTTTGATTACACTATTTGCAACCAAAGGAATTGTAATTCCAGCTGTAACAGCTCCCACTAGCAATGAACTAATTAATCAGAATTTTCAGTTCTTTGATTTTTTTGATTTTGGATTTTGACTATCAGCTTGTTGAGCATTTTTACGTGTTAAACGCTCAAAAAAGGTTTCTTTCTTTTTACCCATAAGCCATCCTTTCTTTGTTTATACATATAATTTTATAATTATATACTAAACTTAATTATTAATAAATGTTGCTATAATGAATGTATGAACTACACATTGCAAAGCATTATGGCTCAATTTGAAATTATTATGGCTGAACGTAGATATCATTGATCGCTTTCGCCACAAACTTATTGGCAAATTAAAAATAATTCTAGAGTTGTCGACAACTTTAGCATCAGTATTTATTGAGAAGATTATGCTCGTTTAAGTATTGATAAACCTGAAATGTTTAAGTACGAATCGTATGCAGGTAAAGACAAAACATTGATGCCTTATTTTGATTTTAATGGTCACAAAATGTTTTTAAGTTTAATTATAGGCACAGACAGAAAAATTAATATTGAACAAATGACTAAAAAAATTAAAAATCGACTTTTATACTGAGGTGATAATACAAAAAAATGATTTTTTAATCTAAAGATGATAAATAGTGAACCCGTTACACCTGTTGATTTAGTGGGCATATTTCACGCCAAAAAATACACTCATTTTGTAATTACTGATTCAAATTTGCTTAAGTTTACATTGTGAAATAATTTAAATTGAAACCAAATGAAGACAATAAGTGTAGAGGAGGTAGTATTTCCTTATTTTGAACAATTTGACCATGAAAATGTGTATTTAAAATAATCCAATTAGCAATGTCAATGTTGCTAATTTATTTTTGCTATATAATTACGATCATGAAAAAAATTAAAAATTTAGATAAACGTTTTGTTCAAAATATGGCGTTTTTATTTCTGGGTATATTCGTAGTGTTGATAGCTTTAAGTTTTGTAATTACAGACATGATTCAATATGACCCTAAGGTTGATGATTTTTATCAAGGAGTGCCAACTTTATACTCAACATTTAAGCGTTTTGGTACACTATTCTTCTTTACGTACATAACTAACTTCTTTTTAGGTATTATGTTGATTGTGTTGGCTTGAATGCGTAATTCAGCGCTAGTTAAACGCTTATTCTTTATTTCGGTAACTTTGATTACAATAACTTTTTTAGTTTATTGAACCTTAATCTCGTATAAAGCTGAAACTTGAGCTAGCTTTTATTCTGGTTTTAGATCAACTATTACGCATGCAGTTAATCCAATTATTGGCTTTATTGTGTTGATCATGATCAGAAAAGAAGTGATCATTAGTAAAAATACATTTATAGCTTCAATTGTTATGGTGATGGTTTATTTCTTGTTTGCAATGATCTTATTCTTTGCAACCTACAACGTATATGCAAAAGATCAAGGTGTGGTAATTTACACATTCTTAAACTTCTATAAACCTTTATTCTATAAAGGCGGCAATACAGCGTTGGTGGTTATTCTAGACATATTTGTGTTTGTACTAGCAGCTGCAATTCCAGTTGGCTTAATGTTCTTTTGAAAAGCTGTGTTGCGTATTAAAATTGAATGCAAACGTGGATGCAAAACACGCAGCACTAAACAAGCTTAGGCTTGTTTTTTTGTATAAATTTGTACAAAAAAACTCACAATTTTGTGAGTTTGGGGTCGCATAATTAAATAATGATTAAAGAAATTAACGTTTGATTTCTTTAAGTCTTGCTGATTTACCACTTCTTTCACGAATGTAGTTTAATTTAGCACGACGTACTTTGTTTGAACGTACAACTTCGATTGTAGCAATGAATGGTGAGTGAAGTGGGAATGTTCTTTCAACTCCAATACCAAATGAGATTTTTCTAACTGTGAAGTGTTCACGAGTTCCTGATTCTGTTTTGCTAATTACTAAACCTTCAAAAATTTGAATACGCTCTTTTTCACCCTCACGAATACGAACGTGTACTCTAACATTGTCCCCTACACGGAACTCTGGGTGGTCTTTACGTAGTTGTGATTTTTCTACTAATTCAATTAATCTATTTCTCATTATTGATCCTTTCGATAATATCGGGTCTGTTTTTTAATGTTTTTTGATATTGAGCTTCTTTTTTCCATTTATCCACTTCAGCATGATTGCCACTAAACAACACTTCAGGAACTTTCATTCCTTTATATTCTCTAGGGCGTGTGTATTGAGGATAATCTAAATATCCTTCATTTTGAAATGAATCAAATTGGTATGATTCTTGTTTAATTACGCCAGGAACTAATCTAATGATTGAATCCGCCATAACCATTGATGGCAATTCTCCACCAGTTAGAACATAATCACCAATTGAAATCTCTTCATCGACTAATTCAACAACGCGTTCGTCAAAGCCTTCATAACGTCCAGAAATAAAGGTTATTTGTTCATGTTGTGCAAGTCTGTTTGCCATTTGTTGATCGAATTTTTTGCCTTGTGGCGTAACCAAAATTTTATATCCGCCTCTATTTTCTAATGAATCTAGGGCTAAATCAATTGGTTCCACTTGCAATAATAACCCATGTCCACCACCATAAATTTCATCATCAACTTTGCGATGTTTATCTTTACTAAACATTCTAAAGTCAACTGTTTGAATGGCTATAAGACCTTTTTCAATAGCTTTGGCCACTATTGATTCTTCACTAAACGGCTTGAAATAATTTGGAAAAAGAGTCAAAAAATTAATTTTCATTATTATTTTTGAGCGTGTTTTGAATTTTTAACTAGTTTAGCATTTAAGCCGTGTTTTCTAAATAAATCAAAAACTACTTGTGTTAGTTGAGCTCCATTGTCTACTCATTTTTGCACTAATTCTTCTTTAACAAAGAATTCTTTTGTGTGTGGGTTGTATTGTCCTAAAGCTTCAATAAATCTACCATCACGTGGTGCTCTAGCATCAGCAGCAACGATTTTGTATTGAGCGTTAAATTTAGAACCTGTTCTTTTTAGTCTAATTTTTACCATGTATTTCTCCTTAAAAATTTATGCGACATCTGTCAAGCAAAAGTGCTTGACATCAAGCAATTTGCATATATATTTTAACTTAAAAAAATTAAAAGCAAAACAAATAATGTCAAGCATTTTTGCTTGACACCAAAATGAGAAAAAATAAAAGAATTGGTTACCCAATTCCAATTAATTAATCAATGTGAATATCTTCTAATTGCTCAAGGATTTTTGATAAACCAGCATTAGCATAATCAGGACCAATGAAATCAGCTTTTGCTTTAACAAAATCTAAGGCTCCGTCCATACAAATAAATTTACCTAAATAATCAGCTGCTGGCATATCGTTAGCTGAATCACCGATGTGAAAAGCTTCTTTAGGATCTATACCCAGTAGTCTACATACTTCACTGTTTGCTAAACCTTTATTGGCATCAATTGGACCAACCTCAATTGTAGTTCCATTTGATACTAAATAAAATGCTAGTTGAGGGAAACGTTGTTTTAATTCTTCTCAAAGTGCATAAGTGTCTTCTAAACTTAGGCCAAAAACTAAAATTTTTGAATATGTGGTTACTTGATCCATATCTTCATAAGTAAATCTTGGGTTTTTGGCTGCTCAAGATTTCATAAAAGGTGAATCAACATTGCCTTTAGTGTACATGTTTTTAATACCGTTTAGGTAAATAAACATCTCTTTTTCTTTAAAAATTTTCAATACTTGGTGAACTAAATCGGGATCAAGTGTTTTGCGGTATAGTTCGTTGTTGTCAATGTCTAAAATTAACGCCCCGTTCAAACAAACTATATATTTACAGCCCACTCTACGAGCTAAATTCATTGTATATTCAGTATTTCCACGCCCGGTTGAAAAAATTACAGGCTTAATTTTGTTAACTTCAATAGCTGCTAAAACATTTCTTTCACTCACGGTTTCATGACCTTGAGGTTTGTCTAGAAAAGTGCCATCTAGATCTAAAAAGTATGCTTTAGCTTGATTCTTTAAACTCTTCATAGGTGTATTATATCAAAGTTAAAAAAATAATTTTTGCATTGCTTTTTATGGCAAAAAAGCAAAAATAAAATGCATCAAGTGATGCAAATTATCAATTAGAAATTACACGGCCTTGACCATCTTTCATTTTTCCAACAATTGCTAGAATGAAATCAACTAGTGGTCAAATTCCAAGTGTAATTCAAGATCCAATTAAAAGTTTAACTAAACCTAAAAGAAAGCTTCCGGCGTACATTCTGTCAACGCCAAATGCGCCAACAAAAAATGATAATAAAGTTAATACTAATCTTGATTTTGGTGAAACTGTTAAGTTTGTACTCATTATTCTATCCTCCTATATTGTTATTTCTCCATTATACATTGGAAACTAATATTTTGATAAATTTATCCAAAATTCAGTTAATACAAGCCATAAATATAGTGATAAAATTAACCAAAAGAGGTACGATGAAGAGAAAATATTTTGCATTATTAGCCAGCTTTGGGTTTATTGCGCCAACATTTGTTACAACTAGTTGCACAAATGAATCTAAAAAGGATCATGCAGCAGTTAGCAAACCTGTTGATACCCAAGAAATACTAGTCAATAACTATCAAATCGGGGCTAATAATATCAACCAAGCAGATTTTGAGAGTTTAAAATCTGCTTTTGAATATTTTGAGAAAAATAAAAACAACAAAAAAAGCACCAAACTTGAAGAAATTAACCTATATCTGAACAAAAACTCAGATTTAGTTGCGCCTAATAACACAATCAATAGTTTGAATAACATTGCAATTAAAGTATATGGCAACAATAACAATATATTGTTCAAAAATGCCCGTTTACTATTTGATAATGATTTTTATATTTCTAACGCAAACCTGTTTTTTGACCCTATTTTTCGGGAGCTAGAGATTGGATCATTGAAAAAATTACACATTAGCAACAGTAAAATTGACTTAATTCATTCACAAAATGTTGACTTAGTGATGAATGAAGGTTCTAAATTAATTTATTCACCAAACACCACAAATCCTGAAGTATTTTTGAATCAAATTAAAGGACGAGGGCAAATAGTTATTGATCGAGGTTCAAAAATAAATTTAAATCAGTTAAATAATGATATTAGCATTATTATTAAAGATTATGGTGCTGGTAAGCATGAATTTATAGATGAAGAAATTCTGTCAGTTAATCAAAAATTTAGTGAAAATATCAACGTTAATGTGTCTTTTGAAGTGCCTAATAATTATTTTTCAACAAAATTTCCTAAACCTCAATTAGTTCGTAAAGGCAACAAATTTTATTTAAGTAACCAAGCTAACAACTCTAACACAACGTTCGAAGATAACAACATTAAATCTATTAAGTTTGTGGCTGCTGATAGTGCAAAACATAGTTATTTAGTGGGTGAAGCATTTGATTTTTCAAATTTATCATTGCTACTAACAGATAGTAATGGAAACACAAAAACCATTGAAATTAATGAAGAAAATATTGCGCTTTATTCAATAAAATTCCTGCTTTCTGGCAATGAAATTGCTATTAACCACACATTTAATGAAGACGATGTTTCACAATATTCAAATGGAGCAACTGTTCAATTTAAAATAGGTGATGCAATCAGCAACCAAGACCAAATATTCACTATTACTATACAAAACAATACCAATAACCAGCAAGAAGCCCCTAACAATGGACCAAATCAAGGCCCTGATAACCAAAGCAGTACCGACCAACACAGTAATACTGCTGATGAACAAGAAACTAGAACTATATTTGTACAAGATTTCCCTGGTCAAAATAGCGGCGGTAATGGGACTGAGCAAAATCCATTTAGAAATATAAAAGATGCGATTAACGCTGCCAACAACAACGATACAATAGTTCTAAAAAATAATGTTATTTTGCAAACTGATAGTAACAATAATTCATATAGAATCAATAAAAATGTTGTCATAGATGGTCGTGGTCATTCATTGAATATTAGAGGTAATAATTTAGTGCTTGCTTCAGATTTAACTCTTAAAGATATGAATTTAAGCTTTACTGCGGAGAACGCTAATTCAAATATATATTTATCTGGTCATATGCTAAAAATGCAAAATGTCTCAACCTTGTTATCTCAAAATCAACAATTTGAAAGACCTATAATTCGTGCTTCTTCATTCAATAATTCCCTTCAAGGTACAAAATCGCATTTAATTGTAGAAGGAACAAATAATCAGTCTAAATTTAAACAAATAGATTTAGATGCAAGCGGCAATATTAACTCAGTTTTTATTGAAATTAAGAACAAAAACACTGAAATTTTCGATGGAATTGTTGCTAATAATTCTTCTGTGAGCAGTGTTATTGAATCAAAATCCAACAAAATTGGATTAATAAATAATCAATCAAATAGTAATTTAACAATTAAGTTTTATTCAGATGCTTCTGAGCAACTTGTGATTAATAATTTTGTTATGCCAAATAAGGTATCCAATTTAACTCTTGAAAATGCAATAATAAGATTGAGTAGAACCCCAGTTTTTGTAGGTTTTGGTTTAGATTCAACCCTTTCAATTGATTCAACGTCAAGACTAGAAATAAACAACGACACTTCAGACTTGCCAAATAATTTTAAGATAAATATAGGGCAAATAAAAGGTGAAGGTGTTGTCCAGTTACCTGTAAATAATTATCTAAACCTAAAACAAATGAATAATTCAATCAACATTGAACTTGATAATTACAATTCTGATCCAAAAGTGAACGATATTTTAGTTTCGGTAGTGAATAATATTGAACAAAACGTCAATGTTAGCCTGACATTTAAACAAGCTCCACTAACCCCTTTACAAATAACCAAACAAGACAATAAATTCAAATTTGTAAATCAATCTAACTCTAAATTTGATAAAGAACACATCACTAAAATTGAGTTAGTAAACGCAGAAACATTCAAAACTGATTATTCAGTTGGCAACCAACTTGATTTCGCTAACAATTCGCTCAAATTAACTGACGTTAATGGCAAAACAATTCAAATTCCTTTAACTGTGAATGAACTAAATAAATACAATATTGTATTAGGTATTTATGAACAAATAATTCAACCAAATCATACTTTTACCCAAGATAATTTAGACTTAGCTGACGAAAATAGTTTGCAAATCACATTCGCTTTTAAGCAATTAACTTCAACTGTTTCTGCATTTTTAGATATAGCACTGAATTAAAAAAATCACTGAAAGCTCAGTGATTTTTGTACATAATTTTGCTAAATTAATGAGAGTGGATCTCAAGGTTCAATCTCAACAGTTCGTTTAGAATTAGCTTGTTCTAGTACTGCTTTTTCAATAAAATCAGGGTGGACTATTACACTATATACATACTCATCGAATCATTCATCCGTCATTGAAAAATATCCTTTGTTGCCGTTTTCGTCGCCTCATGAGTTTTCAACTTCTCATTTTAATGATTTTTCGTTTTCATCTAAATCAACGCCAACAAAAGTCATGGCGTGGTTAGGTTGTGAAAGTTTAAAGCTTAATTTGTCAGCTTTGCTTAACTTATCATTTAGATTGAAAGCTTGATCAAGTTCATATAATCTTAAATCCATTAGACCTTGTTTACGGTCAATTTGTGGACCCATATCACAGGCAAATCACACTGGTTGACCTGCTTTAAGACTATCAATTGTTGCTTTTTTTAGCACATTCATTGACACGTTAATGAATGATAATGTATTAGATTCAATAGGACCTTTGAAATATTTGGCAACAATTTTTGTGTTATGCTCATAAATATCGCGTGGATCAGCATATAGATTTACTAACTCGGTGTAATCATTTCTTGCGTATTTTTGTAAAAATTCAAGTGGTGTAATGTTGCTAATTCTTCGGAAATTTTTATCCTTGTCTCTATATTCATAGTCAAAAGTTACTGGTGGAAGCCCTAATGATTTAGCACAAATTTCAAACACTTTTTGCAATACTTCATCTTTAAATTCTTCTTTTTGTTGAGTAGTTAAATCTTTAGCTTTTAATCTATATTCCTTAGTTGCATTCAAAAGTAAAATTTGTAATACTGAGTTTAGTTGAGATGTGTTTGAGGCGTTAAAAGTTTCAGGCATTAGCGATTTAGGAACAACGCCATATTTAGTAATTAGACCTTCAGCTCATTCTCAATAACCACCATCTTCGTGACCAAAACGTAAAAACATTTCAAACAAACGATCTTGATAATCTAATTCGTTGTGTTCCATAATTAAATTTAAATATGTATTTGCTTTTTCCATTTTCTCTCAAAACATTGTGTATGCTTGTGAAAATTCAAATGATTCTACATTTAATTTTTCCAGTGCACTTGGTTTTAAGATGTTCAAGGCCGCAAAAATTCAGCAACGACCTGATGCTTTTTGGTTTGTCATTCCAGCTTTTTTGGTTTGAATATTGAATTCATTATTGTGGAAACTTCTAACTTCATTGTTGTATACAGCATTTAAAACACCGTTTTTAGTTACTGCATTTTCAACAACTTTATTGCTTTTATCAGCCTTATAATTTTCATAAAATTTTGTTATAACTTCTTTTTTTAGATTCATTTTTACTCCTTTTTATTGATAAATTGTTCAAAATCATTAATAGTTTTACTTAATCCAGCATCTTTTCAATTTGAGCCAATGTAGCTAGCATAGGCTTTAACATCTTCATGCGCATTGCCCATAGCAACCAAATAACCTACTTGTGGCAAAGCGTTTAGGTCATTTTTTGAATCACCAATGTGTGCACATTTTTTAATATCTATACCTAGTAATTTAGCAACTATTTCATTAGCGGTTCCTTTGGTTGCGTCTTTGTGAGTAACTTCAATAGAATAACCATACGAAACTATGTGAGTGCTTAAATCTGGATAATTATTGTGTAAATATTGTTCAATTTCCTTGATTCCTTCAATATCTGGCCCAAAAACTAGAAACTGTCTAATGTTTTGCTTAGTATCAAAATCAGTATATTTATGTTTTGCGAAACGATTCACTCAGTCTCTAATATTTCAATTAAAGTGGTCTTTGTAGTAAATTATTCCAGTACCATTTGCCATAAAATACAGATTTTTACTCATAAAATATTGAACAATTTGTTCTTTTGTCTTATTTTCTATGTCAACACTGTGAATAATTTTACCACGTTTATCAACAATTAGTGAACCCGTAGAACAAACCGCGTACGGAGCATTGATCATTTTCATAATTTTTTCAACCGCGCCCGCAGGTCTGCGACCTGTAGAAATAATTACTGGTTTTTGCTTTTGTAAATTTAGTAAATAATTTTGGTTCTGTTTAGACATATAACCAAAATCATCGCCCTTATCAAGCATTGTGCCATCCAGGTCTATAAAATAGCCTTCAATTTTATTTGTTTTCATGCAATAAATATACAAAATTTAACTCAAAAATGAACAAAAAAGCACGCTAACGTGCTTTAAGTTTATGAATTATTGAGATTTTGCGCTTGTAAATACTCTAACCATTTCGTCGGCTGTTTTTTGAGAATTACCTGAAATTTTAGTTGCATCAAACATTGCTGTAGCAATTGCTGTTTCCATTGCTGCTGTTTTATCATCAGTCACTAGATCCATAGTTTTAACTGGGTTTGTTGTGTCGCTTAATCTTAGGATTGATTGTAGTGATACTAGAGAAGATTTTAGGAAGTTTTTAGCTTTAATATCTGCTGCTTGTTTAGCTAAAATAGCTTCGTCTGTTGTGTTTGCTGGAACTGCTTTAATTTTTGCATCTAAAGCTTCGATTTCAGATTTAATTCATGTTTCAGTTTCTTTAGTTGTTACTGATTTTAGAGGAATAATGTAGCCTGAACCTTTTGCAAATGTTTTTCAGTTTTCTTCCATAGTTCCAGGTGTGTTGATGTCATTTTGACCTGTGTATAATCATTTAATAAATGCTTTTGTAGCTTTGTTTAGTCTTTCGTTTTTAACGTCAACTGGAATAATACTTGAACCACCTTCTTGGAAGAATTCTGGTTTACCAGTTTCTGCTAAAGTAATTTGAGGTTTCATCAATACATCTTCATCTGAAGCATTAGTTTCGAATTGTTCTACGGTTTGTTTTTTAAGAACTTGTGTAAAGAATGCTTTTGATCATGGAGTTTTTTTGTTTTGGTTTGCACCAACGCTGGCTGCGTAGCTGATAGCGCTTTTGTATAGCATAACTTCTCATGAACCTCATTCTGAGTATAGGTTTTGCATGTATTTTACTGATTGGAATACTTTATTGTCTTCCCCAACACGTTTTTCATGTCTTACAATTGATTCATTGTATGCAGTTCAAAGTGATTTAAATGCAGCTTGAACTGTTGCATCTTCAACAAGGTTGTATTTAATTCTTGTTGGTTGGTTTACATCACCTGTTTTTTCTAGTTCAAATACACTTTTGTTTGCTGGAATATTAGCGTGTAATTCTTTTAAGAATGTGTTTTCTTGATAGTCAATTGAAAGAACTTCCGAACCAATTGTTTTATCTGTAACTTTAGTTTCATCTAAAGCAACACCTTGAGTAAATTTAGCTGATAGGTCACGAACACCTTTTAATGAGGTAAAGGTTGCGTCATTAACAGTTAAACCTGCATATGCGTTATTGTTTTTAACTCTAAGAGCTAATCAAATGCTGTGTGCTGGAATGCTTGAACCTTTTGTTGAAGCTTCTTTTGCTTTCATAACAATTTCAGCTGTTTCATCAACTGTACCACCACCTTGTTTAATTAATTCAAACATTTTGTGTAGTAGGTCTAGGTTTAATGTTAATGAGTCTACGTCTGCATTGTCAAAAGGAATGTTGTATAGTCTATCATCTTCTTGGCCTGACAGTCTTGAGTGTAGGTTAGCAATTTTGTCGTCAAAAAGTGCTTTATTCACACCAGTGTCAGCAACATCTAATAATCTCCCATCTTGGTTAATTACATATGCTCCTGATTGAGCGCCTAAAATTAGGTTAGGAAGTGATTTTAGAGTTCCATTTTCAAAATTATCTTTAATGTTTTTGATTAAATCAAATTCTTTGTAAATATTTGTTTTTTCACCAAATTCTGCATTTACTTTAACATAGTCTGGTTTGGTTGATTGTGTTTTGTTGTAGTAATCAATTAGTGGGCTTAACGCTTGAGCTAAAGGTCAGTTTGATCCTTGTGCTAAACGGAAAATAACTTCGTCATCTGCTCCTTTAACTGTTTTTGGAGTATTAACTTTTTTAGTTTCACCACAAGAAACAGCAATTAAAGGTGTTGCTATTGTTGCCAAAGGTAATATTGACAATCACATTTTTTTGTTTGTTTTCATGTTTTCTCCTAATAAAATTAGTGCGATAGTATTCAAAATACTTTACAAATTATACAATGAAATTTGATTTTTAAGCCTATTTAACTATTGAATTGGTAAAATCTGGAATCGGTGCCATTTTTTGCTTATTGAATTTATTAAAACAACTTAATTATGGGAGCAAAAGTCAAAAAATATTGTTCAATAGCCACCCATTAAGTATTGTAAAAACATTAAAAAAAACATCTCTTTTGTTGAGATGTTAGTTAAATTTATTTATTTTTTTAGCAAAAATTCAATAAATAGTTAATGGGATCAAAACTGAGATTACAGCACCAGCTGATTGAATGTTTGTTAAAGCTCCTGCAGATGTAACTCCAAGCGTTAAATATCAAATTGTAATATTGGTCATGGAAGTTCCACGAAGTAAAAATAAAGGTCATAAATAATCGTTTCAAACAGCTATGAATGTAAAGATTACCAAAAGAAAGTATGCTAATTTAAGTTTAGGAAAATAAACATAGCGAATTTTTTGATGTCATTTTAGGTTGTCATTAATCATTAGTTTAGATTTTTGATCAGCTGTAGATTTAGCTAAATTAAACACATAAGTGAATGTAAAGAACGAAAAGATAGCATTTGTTATTGCAGCAAATATAGTGTTTTTGATTTCAAGGTTATTCAAAACAACTTGCAAGCTTAAATAGATAGAAAATTCAGGTATTAAGCTAATAATTAAAAAGAAATACAAGAAAACTTTTTGAAATACAGGTTTCATTTTCAATAGTCCAGCCACCGCCAATGAATAAGTAAATATTCTTAAAAGTATCATAATTGTTGCAAAAAGAAATGTATAGCCTACAGCACTTCAAAATTCAGGAGTTGCTAAACCACCAAAGTTAGATCAATTTCATTCTTTAATAACTAGATAAGTTCTTCCCTCATGTACAGATCCAGTTGAAAGTAGCGAGTTAAGTAATAAATAGTATAGTGGGAAAAGGATTAAAATGATTAATAAACCAATCGAAACATAACGCAATATTTCCTTGCCAATTAATTTATAGTTCATGTTTTAGATCCTTTCTGATTTTGATTTTAGTAGCAAAATTTTTGATTTTTTTATACATTTTGCGAATAAAACTAGGCCTTAAAGCTAAAACAACTATTAATAAAAAGACTAAATAAATAAAGCTAAAGAATGCAGCAGCATAACCCTTTTCGTACTTAGTAACAACTCCGTAATTACCACCACCCATAAACTTAATTGTATAACTAGTTAGAGTATGTGCTTTTTCAACGTCAATGTTATAAGTAGGCTCCAAAATTGCTTCTGGAAGCAATAATGAAGCAAAAATGAAGTTAGTAAATAAAATCGCAAAGAAAACTTTTGAAATTTCATTTAAATAGATAAATCTAAATCTTTGTCAAGTGTTTAAATTATCATTTATAGCTAATTTAGAATACTTCATTTTTCCACGGTTGATTGCAGAAGCAAATAACACTAAGTTAAATGGTAAAGACCTTCAAACTTGAAATAATGAATAATAAAGCCAAATAGGTAATCTGTTTTCATTAGCGGTAAAACCATATGTAGGCGCTCCTATTAGTCTGAAGAAAACACCTTTGCTACCAAAAAATAGTGTGAATGCAATACCAACGGCAAAACTAGAAATAAAGAATTGTGAATAAATCAGGCTCAAAAATGCACTTCTAGCTCTTTTAGCGATCAAATGTTCTACTGCTATAGCAAAAATTAAAGCCAATATCATTGAAACGCCAGTTCCGAGGAACAATGTAATTGTTGTATTTAGGATAGCACTTTTAAAACTAGGATCATGCAAAATATTGTTGTAATTACCCAAGTTTATTTGATAAATTGTTTTATTTGATTCATATGGATGAAACTTCAATGATTTTTCAAAAGTATTATAAATAGGAATCAATGTAAAGATCAATATGCACAACAAAAGTGGCATCACTAGCAATAAAATCTGAGTGAATGTGAGTATTTTTTGTTTATTTATTTTAATTTGCATAAACTCTGTCTCCGTTTTTATCAAAGACTAATACATCAGATTTTAAATATTTAACATTTACTCTTTGTCCAATTTTGATATCAGATTCCTTTAACACAACAGTTCAAGTAATGTTTGAGCCCATGTCGATTTGATAATGAACGCTATCACCAAAGTGTTTTTTGCCAATAATTTTGTATTTTCCGTTTTTAACAGGTTTAACTTCAACTTTATTTTGACGTATATAGTATTCACGCTTATCATCTGATTCAATGAAGTTAATTTCAGGAGAACCAATAAATTTGGCAACAAACAAATTGTTTGGATTGTCATAAAGTTGGTCTGCAGTACTGAATTGCTGCACCTTACCTTTGTCAAGCAAAATGATATTATCGCTTATTTTCATAGCATCGTGTTGATCGTGAGTAACGATAATGATGCTTAAATTAAAATCTTTTTTGATTTTTAGTAGCCAATCAATTGTTGATTCTTTAATTTTGGCATCTAATGCTGAAAAAGGCTCGTCCATTAAAACAAGATTTGTTTTTTTGATAATTCCCTTAGCAAAAGAAACTCTTTGTTTTTGCCCACCAGAAAGCTCATTAACATTTTTGTAAATAAATTTTTCGATTCCTAGCTTAGTTGCCACTTCAGTAAGCTCTTTTTTAAATAAATTTTTCAACCTTAAATCATTCAAAATCTTAAATTTTCGATTCACTGATTTAGAAAACATTAACTGACACAAGAATTTAAAATATCTTCATTTCTTAGCAAGGAGATTTGGTTTATTCGAGTATAAAGAGTTTGCATAAACAAGGTATTTTTTCAATAATTCAAAATTTATATTTTCTTCAAAGTATGAATCAAAATATTTAATACGAGCACTATCAATTCATTTAGCGTGATTTTTTGCACTCAAAAAAATGTTATCGAACACAGATACATTCTCATAAATTGAGTTTTCTTGCATGATATAAGCAATTTCATGTGTTTTGGGATCGTTTTTAATCTTTATTGAACCAGAATTTGGTTTTAAATAACCTAGCAACAGGTTAAGCAAGGTAGTTTTACCAGAACCCGAAGGACCCAGCAATGATACAATTTCACCACCTTTTATGTGCAATTCATCAATATCTACATCAATAAAATCAGACTTTTTATTGTACTTAAATTTCAAGTCCTTAATATTAACCAAATAATATTCATCATTCATAAATTTATCTTTCATAATCTTTAAATTATAAGTCAAATACCATATAAAAATGTATAAAGATATTAAATAACTTTGTTTTTTTATATCTAAAAATTATTATTTATACTCATTTTATAGGCTTTTATGTAAAAACTAGAATCAATAACATATACTGCTAAAAATATAAACTTATTCTTAATATTATTATTAGCAATAAATTTATTTTTAAATTAAAATTTAGAACATGAATATTAAAACATATGATGCTTTAGTTGTTGGTGGGGGGCACGCAGGTCTAGAGGCTGCGTTTGCTTTAGCACACCAAGGACACAAAACACTATTAATTTCTTTCAATAAAAACAGGTTAGGAATGATGCCATGCAACCCTTCAATTGGAGGTCCCGCTAAAGGAATAATAACACGTGAAATTGATGCTTTAGGCGGTATGCAAGGTTTATGAGCTGATTTAGCTACAATTCAGCTTAAAATGCTAAACCAATCTAAAGGTCCTGCGGTATGAGCTTTAAGAGCACAAATTGATAAAGAAAAATACTCGCAAATTATTGGTGAATATGTTGAAAAAGAGCCGAATCTTGACTTACTAGAAGCAGGAGTTGAATCTTTAATTGTTGAAAATGGAACTTTTAAAGGTGTGGTGATTGACTCTGGAGAGCAAATTTTTGCAAAAGTTGGAGTTATTACTACAGGCACCTACATGGATTCAAGAATCTTAAGGGGATCTGAGTCAGTATCAAGTGGTCCAGATAACGAAAAAACAACAAAAAATCTTTCCGAATCATTAAAACAAGCAGGTTTTAGTTTGCAAAGACTTAAAACTGGTACACCTCCCAGAATTTGATCAGATTCAATTGATTATACAGAAGTTGAGCAAGAAGTTCTGGAAGATATCAACTTGAGCTTTTCATCTAGATCGCACGTGGACACACCTGCTCAAATTGCTTGCCATCTTACTTACACAACTCCTGAAACACACGAATTAATTAATGCAAACTTACACAAAAGTGCAATGTATTCAGGATTAATTGAAGGTATTGGGCCAAGATATTGTCCTTCTATTGAAGACAAAATTGTTAAATTTGCCGAAAAACCTCGTCACCAAATTTTCTTTGAACCCGAAACAGCTGATGGCTCAATAACATACGTGAATGGTTTATCAACATCATTGCCAATTGACGTGCAAGATAAACTAATCAGAACTATCCCAGGTTTAAAAAACGCCAGAGTACAAAAATGAGCTTATGCTATTGAATACGACGCAATTGATCCATTGCAGTTAAAACCATCATTAGAAACAAAAGTTGTTGAAAACTTATTCACTGCGGGCCAAATTAATGGTACAAGTGGCTATGAAGAGGCTGCTGGTCAAGGAATTATTGCCGGGATTAATGCTGGATTAAAAATACAAAATAAAGAACCCGTAATTATTTTGCGTAACCATGGTTATTTAGGTGTATTGATTGATGATTTAGTAACAAAAGGAACTAAGGAACCTTACAGAATGCTTACATCACGCGCTGAATACAGACTTCTTTTGCGTAATGATAATGCAGATATTAGATTAGCAGAATACGGCTTCTATGCTGGCACATTGTCAAAAGAACAATACCAAGAAGTTATTGATAAATATGCAGTAATTGATGCTGAAATTGAACGTTTACACAACACATTCTTATCTGGAAAATCGGAACTAGCACACAAATATAAAATTTATGATGGTGTAACCATGTTAAAAGTTTTATCGCGTCCCGATGTAGATCCTGATGATGTAATTGGCGATTTTAAATACAAGCGTGAATTAACAATAATGGTTAGATTGCACGGCTATATTGAAAAACAAAAAACTGATGCAACTAAAATGGTGCGTTTGGAAAACTTAAAAATTCCTGCAGACATTGACTATGAAAAAGTTAAAAATATTGCTACTGAAGCCAAACAAAAATTCATGGCAATTAAACCGCTTACCATTGGTCAAGCAAGTAGAATTAGTGGAATTAACCCAGCTGATATCCAAATGTTAATGTTCCACATTGAAAGCAGAAATAGTGAGAAAAATTAAACTTATTGTAGTTGGGTCAGTCTCTAGCGAATTTAAACAAATTTCTCAACATTATGAAAAACGTGTTGCTCAATACTCAAATTTTTCAATAATTGAGGTCAAAGAGCAAAGCAACGAAAAAAATTCTGAAGTTAAAAAGCTAAAAGAAACTAATTCAATTATTGAACATATTGATAAGTCTAGTTTTGTAGTTTTATGCTCGTTGCAAGGTAAACAAATTGACTCTGTACAGCTAAGTCAATATGTTGATAGTAATCAAGATTTAACCTTTATTATTGGCGGTTCTGACGGGATGCAAGAAGATTTAATTCCGCACAATTTAAAAATTTGCTTTTCTAAAATGACTTTTCCACACCAACTTTTTCGAGTTATGTTACTAGAGCAAATATATAGAGCAAACACAATATTGGCAAACAAAAAATATCATAAATAAACACAAATTTACTCAAAATACTTGAATTTTGTGTTTATTTTTATTAATTTAATCTGTTAACAAACAAATTAGCTTGATAATTTAATATAATTAAATTAATCAATAAATTGGAGGATATATGAGCAAAAAATACAAATTTTTACTTTCTTCATTAGTTACAATGGCTTCAATGCCAATGTTGGCTGCGGCTTGTACAAACGATCAAAAAGTTAGAAGCGAAGCTGAACAAAAAGAATATCTTGAAACTGAAATCAAGAAATTAAAAAAATCAGATCAATTAGCACTAATTGATAAATTATTTACAGATGCTGACCAAAAAGCTGAATTAATTTCAAAATTAAACTCAGGAGCTGGAATCGTATCAGCTATTGTTTGATACATGAAATCAGCCGAACAAAGAATGGCTTCTTTACAAGCTTACGCGTTAGCAACTGCTGCATTTGATAATCTTAAACTTAAGGCTGAGAACGATAATATCGAATACGACAAAGTAAACAAAGAAACAGGTATTGTATCCAACCCAACAGAAGGAAAAGCTATTCCGGTTGTGTTTATGGATATTGACGAAACTGTATTCATGAATGAATACACTGAAAGTTGAACAGTTGTTAAAAACAATGGAAAATTCAGTGAAGACTTAAAAGATAGCGTTGATGCCAAAGGGCAAAGAAGAGCTATTCCTGGTGCAATTGAATTTATCAAACACGTGTTTGAAAATGGTGGTGTTGTTTTATTTAACTCAGGAATTAGACAACTTGAATCTTCAATTCAAGGAATTAAAAAGAATTTAATTGCTGCTGGATTACCTGAAAAATATGTACACGATTGAATGTTTTGATGTTCAGGTGTTATTCCAGTTGATAAAGATGGTCAATTTAGCGATAAAACACCATGAAAAACAGCTATTGAAGCCTTCAAAAACACTGAAGATTCTTCAGAACGCAAAAAACTTGCTAAAGCCACAAGCAAAAACCAAAGAATGAATGCTGTAAGTGACAACACTGCAGGCTGAAACTTTGGAGCTAGTCAGACTGGTTCAGGAGATAAAATTGTTGCCAAGGTTATTATGAAAATTGGTGACGATTTCAACGATTTTTATGACGATGCGTATAAACCATTAGAAAGCAATGATAAAAATGTTGAATTTTCAAAAAATGAGAAAATTCAAAAACTTTTCACGGATTATAAAGGCGCTCAAGGTGTAAAAGTGACAGCAACATACCAAACAAATGAGTCTGGATATGTTACTGGTGTAAACGCTAATATTCAAGATTTAAGTTGACACCAATTTAACGTGCAAGTACCAGGAAACGCAATGTATGGTGGTTGACAAAAAGAATTTAGTTATGGTTCATACAAAAAACTTTGAGAAGCATTAAAACAAATTAATGCAAACTCAAATGATGCTAAAGAAAGCACCACAACAGGACAATAATACACTAGCAACACTAAGGTTGCTTTTGTTGTAAATTCAATATAAAAATAAAAATTTTATTATAAAATTAGTAAATATATCAAGTTAGATATTTAAGGAGATTTATGTCAAAGAAAAACATCACTATTGATGAAAACAAAGTAGAAATCAAAAAAACTGTTGAATTAAAAGGTAAAGATTGAGAACAATACCAAGAAAAATCAACAACAGATTTAATTAAAAACCTAAAAATTAAAGGCTTTAGAAAAGGTAAAGTTCCTGCTGATGTTGCTCGTAAATACATTTCACAAGGTCAAGTGTTTGAAGATGCACTAAACAAATATTTAGCTAGCGAATTACAAAATATCTTTGAAGAATTAAAAGCGGAAACAAGCAGAGTTGTTGCTGTTCAACCAAACATTAGCATTCAAGAAATTAGCAAAGAGTCAGTTAAATTTGACGTTATTTATCCACTTGATGCTGACTTGTCAAAAATTGATGATAAAGATGTTAAAGTTAAATTTGAATTACCAAAAGTTACTGACAAAGATGTAGATGCTTACATTGAAGAAAAATTAAAAGAAACAGCTATCCAATTGCCGCTTGAAGCAAATGATAAAACTCAATTAGGCGACACAGTTACACTTAACTACAAGGGTTATGTAAACGATGAAGCTTTTGACGGTGGTCAAGCTGAAAAATTTGATCTTAAATTAGGTTCAAAAACATTTATTGACACATTTGAAGAACAACTTGTTGACAAAACAGTAGGTTACAAAGGTGAAGTTGTAGTTACATTCCCTAAAACATACCCAGTTGATAAATTAGCGGGCCAAAAAGCTACTTTTGATGTTGAAATTGTTGCAGCAAAAAGACCTGAAAAAACTGAATTAACTGAAGAAAACTTATATGCTTTAAGAGCTGGCCAAGCTAAAACAGTTGAAGAAGCAAAACAAGTTCTAAAATGAGTTATTTTAAATAACGAGATTGAATTATCATTAAACAAATTTATCGAAGCATACGTTTCAGAAACAGTTGCTAAAAACGAAGTTAAAATAAATGATCTATTCATTCGTTACCAAGTTGAACAAAAACGTAAACAAGTTGTTGATCAACTTAAACAACAAAACATTAAATTTGAAGAATACTTACACGTTTTAGACAAAACTGAAGAAGAATTTGATAAATTAGTGTTTGAAGAAGAAAAACAAAACATTGCTTTCAGTTTAGTTGCTCAACACCTACTAAAATCAGTTTCAGAAGGTAAAGAACTTTCAAAAGAAGAAATTCAAACTTGAGCTAGCCTAACTTCAATGAGTACAGGATTGCCAACAGTATTTCTAACTGGTTTCTTCTTGCAAGATGAAGCTAACAAAAAACAAATTGAAGAACGTATTTTAGAAAGAAAACACATTAAAGCATTACTTCTAGCTAAAGATGCTAAAAATGGTGAAAAACTTGCTAAATTAGAAGAAGAATTAGTTACTGAAGCAAACAAAATTTCTGAAGAATGAAACAAAAGAGCTGAAGAATTAAAAGCTCAAAGAGAAAAAGAAATTGCTGAAGCTGCAGCTAAAAAAGAAGCTGAAAACAAAGCAAAAGAAGAAAAATAATATTGATGTCGCGTTAGCGACATTTTTATATACAACGCCTTAGTGTTCTTTTTGTTAAAATATATAAATATTAAGGAGTGAAAATGCTACACATTGTCTTATATCAACCTGAAATTTCGCCAAACACTGGCAATATAATTAGAACTTGCTATGCCTTGGGAGCTAAATTGCACATAATCAAACCTTTAGGTTTTGAATTATTACCATCCAAACTTTCTAGACCTGCAGCAGGACGTTTACTAAGTGATATTCAACACGAAGTCCATGCCAGTTATGAAGATTTTGCACAAAAATACTCAGATAAACACATTTTTTACATAACTCGCTACGGCTTAAAAAGTTATGTGGAACCAAATTATAAAAGTGTTGCTAAAAAAGATGGCGAGATTTGAGTGATGTTTGGACGTGAATCAACAGGGATTGACAAAGAAATTTTGACAAAAAATATTGAAAATTGCTTGCGTATTCCAATGGTTTCAGCGATGCGTAGTATGAATTTAGCTAACTGCGTTAGCATCATTGGATTTGAAGTGATGAGACAGTTGAATTTTGACGGATTAAGCTTTTTTGAAACTCAAAAAGGTAAACACTATTTGGAGCAAGATGGAGAATAAATTTATTTCCAGCACCGCTAACGAAACCATTAAACGAGTCAAAAAAATACTGGCCAAAGGCGATGAAAATTTATTTATTATTGAAGGTCAACACTTAATCAACGAAGCAGTAAACAGCGGAGCTAAAATTGAACAAATATTTGAGTTAAATACTCAAAATTTGTTCCCAAACTCAATAAAAATAACTGATAACGTGCTTAATTCAATATCAACAACCAAAACACCACAAGGCAGTGTTGCTTTAGTTCGTAAACCCCAAAACACAAATGTAGAAAACAATATTGTGTTTTGTGACAATGTTCAAGACCCTGGCAATGTTGGAACAATTATTAGAACTGCTTTGGCTTTTGGTTTCGATACTATATACACGAATGTAGATGTATACAATCCTAAAATAATTCGTTCAACTCAAGGCGCAATATTCAAAATTAAAGTTGTTAAATACACTGCTGCTGAACAAGAATTAATGAAGCTAAAACAAACTCATGCAGTGTATATGACTACATTAGATACTGATTCTGTCGCATATGATTCAATTTCATATCCAACCCAAAATAAGGTGATAGTACTAGGTAATGAGGGCAGAGGGATTAATCCAAATCTATATAAATATGCAACAAATAAAATATATATCCCAATTTATTTTGAAAGCTTAAATGTAGCCGTGGCCGCAGGAATAATATTGAATGAATGTAAGCGAGGTAACAATGAACAATAAAGAGAAAATTATTGAAAAATTCAATAATACTAAGCGTGAATTAAACGGTTATAGCGTCCCTGGTATTCATGAAGTTATTAATGAATTTGTTTATTTATGTGAACAACAGCAAATTCAAATCAAAAACTTAGAGGAAATTATAGCTAAACAAGTAGGCGAAATAGATGCTCTTAAAGCACAAGTTAGTCGTCTTGAATTCCAAAATAAATTAGAAAGTGATGAAAAATAATGAAAATTGGAGAAGATTACAACAACTTAATTAACTGATACCCAGGCCATATGGCTAAGGGTATGAAGGAAATTAAAACAAACGCAACTTTAGCCGATATTTTTATTATTGTTCTTGATGCGCGCTGCCCAATTAGTAGCTATAACGAAGATTTTGATTCAATCGCTCCACAAAAACCTCGTTTATTTGTGATTACTAAATCTGATTTAATGGATAAAAATAAAAAACAGCACATTGAAGCCAGATTTAAAGGTTCAACAATTTTATGATTAGACCTAAGAAAGCAGTCCTCACGTCAAATCATTTTAAATAACATCAAAAAAATAATGCAGCCTAAAATTCAAAAAGATAAACAAAAAGGCCTATTAAATCCAAAGGTTAAAGCATTCGTTTTAGGTGTGCCAAACGCTGGAAAAAGCACTTTAATTAATTTGATAAGTCAGAAAAAATCTTTAAAAGTGGCTAACTACCCAGGAGTTACGCGCGCTAAGCAATGAGTAGCAATTGACGAATTCTTTTTCATGGATACACCAGGGATTTTAATCCCTAAACAAGAAGACCAGATCGCTGCTACTAAGCTGGCAATGATTGGTTCAATTGAAACAAAAATTTTTCCAACTGTGTTTTTAGCTAATAGTTATATTGATGTGATCCATACATATTATCCTGACAAATTCAACGAAGAATTTGGTGTTGATATTAATCAATATTCAGTCTTAGATGAAGTGATAAAACACAATATCTTTAGCACTATAGCTAACAATAAAAACTTTAAAATTAATAATAAAATTGACCTGCCACGAGCTTATAAATACTTCTTAAACTGGGTTCGTGAGTTAAAAGGCGTGACATACGATTAGGAGAAAAATGAAGAGAAAAAAACATACATTTGAAGAAAAAGTTGATATTTGGCAAAAAGTCATTGATAAAAATTATCACATTTTAAAGTCAAGAACTTGATTCAATATTCAATCAACTAGCATTATTGCGTTGCTGTTTAGTGCCGTGTTTGGTCTTTTAATTTACGCATTAGTGAGACCAGCTACATCTAACACTGTATCAGCAACAAATATTTCAGCAGTCGTAATTATAGGGCTTTGTGCTATTGCGGTTTGGTATTTTGTAAGCGTCAACATTTTCTTTTTTTCAATAGTAAAACGTGTTGAAAAAGGCGCAGATATTTTTAAAATGCGTAAGCAAGTACAATTGTGAATCCGCTTAGGATTAATTCGTTGACCAAGCAAGTACATTCTGCCAACTGAAGATGATATTGAAAAATTCAGTAAATAAACGAAAAAAATTAGGTTTTGGAGACCTAATTTTTTATTCATTATATAACCCAATTTCATCTGGGTGAAGTGGGTTAGGATTGATATCAATTTTTTTAATAACACCTTTATCAATATGAACAACTTTATGACACATTGAAGACATTGCAGGGTTATGTGACACCATAACTACAGTTGTTTTTCAATCTCTGTTCGCTTGGTAAAGAGAGTTAAGAACTATTCTGGTTGTTTGTTCGTCAAGAGCACCTGTAGGTTCATCAGCAAAGATGATAGGTGCATTTTTTGCCAATGCACGCATGATTGAGACACGTTGCTGCTGACCCCCTGACATTTGTGGAGGAAATTTGTTGATTTCATCCACCATTTCATAGGTTTTAAACAACTCATCAAGTGGAAGTCTTCTTTTTACATCTTTTTGTAATCACGCACCTGTTAAAACGTTGTCAAATGCATTTAAATTTTCAAGCAAGTTGTAGTTTTGGAAAATAAAGCTAACGCTATCGCGTCTGAACTTAGTTAAAGCTCGATTTGAATAATATGGCAAGTTAAGGTTTTCAATAACTATGTCACCACGAGTTGGTCTATCCAGACCAGAAATTAAGTTTAATAGTGTTGATTTACCACCACCACTAACACCTAAAATTAACACAATTTCGCCACGTTTAATTTCTAAATTAACATGCTTTAAAACCTTAGTAATCGTTTGACCTGTTACATAATATTTACTTACATCTTTTACTTCAATAATATTATCGCCAGTGTTTTTTAGATTAATTCCTGCATCTTTACGACGTTTTTTACGCCCTAATTTCACAATGTATCTGCAAACAGATTTAGGAGCAACAATGTTTTTTATTTGCGGAGTATTGTCCATTATTTCAAATACATTAGACTTAGAAAGCTTATATTTAACACTGTGTTCACTTGTTTGAGATTGCAAAATCTCAAGTTGATCATCAACGCTGTTAATATGTGGTTTTTTGTCTTCTGATTTTTTATTTTTGTTGAATTTAAACATTATTTTCCTTTCAATAAGTCTACAGGTTTCATTTGGTTAACTGTTAGTCAAGTGATGAATGATGTGACGATGAAGATTCCAAACATAATTGCAGTGGTTAAGAACACATATGTTGGGCTAAGCGTTAGCATTAGCGACACATTCGTGAATGCGAGTAAGCTGGCTGAAAAACCATACATTACTAAGGCAGCTATTGGAATAGATATTAAAATAGCCAGTAAGATGAATGGAATATAAACTGAGAAGTACATATTAATTTTTTCACGTTGTTTATATCCTTGAATCGATCAAATTGCAATATTTTTTTGGTTTTCACCAATCATTATTGTTGACATAATGACTAGAATAATTAGCGAAATCGCAAAACTTAATGCAATTACAGCAACAGTGATTGTTTGGATTGTGTTACCGATTTGAGCTGCAAAGCCTGATTCAATATCCCTTGAGTCTATCGATGTACTTAAAGCAATATAAATCTTATTGTTGTATATTGATGCAAATTTAGCCAATGCTTCTTGTGGTTGTTCTCTAATCGAATCATATTTGCTTTGATCAAATGTCGAGCTTGAAGGATCAATAAATTTCATTATCTCATTAGCACTAATTGTACGTGCTAGCACACCAGTTTGCGGATTAAATATTTGATCAAACATAGCTTGCAATGACTCAATTGAGGCAGAAGAAAGGTTAAAACTATCTAAACCAGATCAATAACCACTTGGTGCGTATAGTCCAGTCGAACCAGTAACTTGAATTGGGTTTGCGTTGTTGGTTAACAC
The DNA here is from genome assembly GCF_000702705.1 of Mycoplasma simbae ATCC 49888. GTDB lineage: Bacteria > Bacillota_I > Bacilli_A > Mycoplasmatales > Metamycoplasmataceae > Mycoplasmopsis > Mycoplasmopsis simbae. Next base: position 68,963 of record NZ_JNJG01000005.1, on the reverse strand, counting down.
GCCGTTAAATTTAACAAAATTATCTGGTAAGTTCAATTCATTGAAACCAACTAATTCGTTGGCTGCTTCATAAGTTGTAATGTATTCACTATTGATAAATGTTTGGTTAATACCAATAATTTCAAATTTAGCTTTTCTTTGTTGTGATTGAGTTGGATCAATAGCAACTTTAATTTTGTCATAAAATCTTTTAATGTGGTTGTTGATATCTAGTTCAATAGTATCGCCAACATAAAGTCCGTTTTGTCTTGATACAACTTCGTTAATAATCAATGGATATACTGATTCTTTATTGAAATTATTCAATTTTTCGTATAAATCAGCATTGTTCGCATCGGTTAAGTCAACTAGTTTAGTATCTTGACGATAACCATAAATTTTAATGTCTTTATTGTTGTAATTTGACAATATATATGTATAAACTTCATCATAATCAGCGTTGTAGTATACACCACCAAAGCTGATAAAATAATCGTTTAGCGTTGGGCCATAAATTGGTCCAGCATCTTGCAATCAGTAATCAAAGTTAGCATAATCAGGCTCAACACCGTTTGGAGCTTTAACAATTAGAGCTGGATTTTGGCGTTCTTCACGAATTCTAGCTTGTAATTTAGCGTAACCTTTTACTAAGAAGTTTCTATATTCTTCACGAATAAATGGATCAGTTGTGATTGGTTTTTGTTCATATTCTTCACCATTTCATCATGCTAGCACAAATCTACCTAATTTTTCAAAAGGTGATTTGTAGTATTTGAAAAAGTTTAATTCTTTGTTATTTTGATCAATAAATTTCAAGTGTTTTGTTGTTTTATCTGCAACAAAGAAGCGTGTTGAGTCTGCTTGAGATTTTTCTAGTAAAATACCTACTTTGTCTCTTGCTTTGTCAATTTTAGCTTTTTGTGAGTCAGGCATTGAGTTATAAGCAACTAACCATGGATCTGCAGATACACCAGCATCTACCTTAATTGATGCAGAGAATTGAGTAACAACGTGCGAATCGTAGAATGAATCGGCATGATTTTTAATACCGTTGTGACCGTGCGCATTAATTACTGATGAATATCCAGGTCTAAAGTAATCATTTGTTTCCCTTTGGGCTTCAACAGATATACCTATTGGTGTGTAAAGACTTTTTTGCAATTCATCAGGGGTGTAAAGTTTGTATGGGCCACCCTCTAAAGAAGGTGTTTCCATGTCAACTCTAAACGTATAATGTCTATTTTTGTATGTGTTTGAGATCGTTTCATTGAAAATGTTATTAGTTGCCATACCAAAAATTGTGGCTGTTGAAGTTAGCAATGCACTGGTGCTGAAAGCAACTAATTTTCAGAAGTTGCTCATCAATAACATCAATGAGAAACGTCTTTTTACTGTGGCTTTTTTGAATAATTTGCCATAGTTTTGCACTAATTTAGATTTAGGCAATGCCAGCGTACCACTCATTAAATCAGTTGGTTTAAATCTTAAAGAAATTAATGCAACAATATAAATTAATAAACTCATTCCAATGAATGGAATAAAGACTGTGAATATCATTGAAGCCCAGTCAAAACTCAGGGTTTCCTTAGGTAATGTTCAATAACTGCTGAACACATTTAGCAATAACAATTGCAATCTATTACCCACTGTATAGCCAAGAACACCACCAATAACTGATGTAACCAAAGCAAAAACAGTCAATGATAAAGCAATTCTGTTGGCGCTGTAGCCTTGTGCTAGTAAAATACCTAAAACTTTGTTTTTATTAGCTATATATCTTTTAATAATGAAAATAATTGACACACTAACGACGACAGTGAATGCTACAAGCAGTGTTAGTGTTGCTACAGAAATAAGTTTAATTATTGATTCAACGGTGTTTAAACGCAATGCACGTTCTGGGTTAATTGGGTCAAGCTCATTGGCGTAAAATACACGCTGTAATTTGTTTGAGTCGCTAATTGATTGGTCAACAATTTTTGTTATGTCTTTTTTTAATGTAGCTAAATCTTGCGCATCATTATTTTTAACTAGCAGTGCTTGCTTAATTACATTACCACCATACGCCAGTTTAATTCTTGCAAATCCTTCTTGATTTACATAAACAAGGGCTTGATTTTGGGTGTTAACTTGTAAATTGTTTTCATCAAGAACAGGATACATATAGTCTACTGTGGTTTCTTGTCCAACGATGATAAATTTAACACCATTAATGTCTAAAAGGTATTTTTGATCTAAATTATTGACAAAATCACCAATTTCTAGTGGGTCCGTTGGAATTGAGCCGTTGAAAATTTCCTTGTTGTTATTGACTAAGTATGCAAAGTTTGCTTTTGCCACGTAGCTAGAAGAACTATTGAATATGATTTCATTTAGTGCTCTAGGTTCAACAATATTACCAAGTAAATCTGGCACCATTTGAATAAGGTTAATGCCAAAAACAGTTGGCAATGTTTTTGCTTTTTGTGCTATAAAATCAATAAAAGGTGAGTCAATTGAAAGATTTGAAGATGAATCTAAGTTCAATGGTTTATAGGCAGAATTTTCATCAGCAAACACACTATCTAATGAAGAAGATAATAATAAGTTTGCTTCAGAATTACTTTGAGCAAGTGCTTCAAAATCACCTAATTTATTAAGCACTAGGTAAGCTAGGTTACCATTTATCAATCCAGGTTGACTTTTTTGTGAAGCTAAGAAAGTTAAAGGAATTTCAGGGAAAATAGATCTAAGGATTGGATTAATTAAAATGTTTGAAATCCCAAAAGCTTGAACTGAAAATGAAGGGTTGATTTCATTAATCATGTTTCAAACATTTTCGCGAACTTGATAAAAATCAGCACTTGAAAGGTAATTTTGTACAAATTTATTAATTGTGTGGTGATAAATACCGTTTTTGTGTGTTGTTGTATTAGAACTAAATTTGGCACTTGCTCCAATTAGTGCAAGTTGCTGAATCAAGGTGTTTTTGTGTTCAATAATAAAGTCTCTATATTGCTCATTTGCTTTAGCAAACGATTCAATATCTGCGTTTTTAAATTGTTTGTTTTGTGTAGCAAACAACGTTACAGTTTCAGGGTTTTGTAAAAACTCTGTAATGTAGTAATTTAAGTTTTGCTCAAATGGGATGTTGTCCCCAGTAGATTTTTTCTGAGTTAATTGCAGAATTGAAGGTTTTACAGAAAGTGCTAAAAAGTCTTGAACAAATTTATTAGCTTGCTCTTGATTTGCTTTAGTGTTTAAAAACATTTGAATATAAGGTTTGTAAATATCAAATGCTTGCGGCGCTAAAGCATATTCATTGTTAATTTCAAGACCTGCAGCAGATTCAATAACTTTTTTGATTATTAATCATGAAGTGTTACCATCTTCGAATTTAGCCAAATCAGCCAATAAATCAGTACCTGTTTTATCAACTTCATCTAAAAATGAGTTAGTTCCTCCTTTGGTTTGGCGAATAAATTTATTTAATAGGTTTAGCTTATTAATAACTTCTAGTCTATTTGTTTTTTGGTTAAATAATGTAAATTTACCAATAAATTTGATTGATTCAGGCGATAATAAACCAAAATCAACTGTCTCAGTTGTTTGCTTAGAAATATTTTGAATTAATTCATTGATTTGTTGTTCATAAACATAATTTTTGAAAATTGATGAATCTTTTCCTTGTAGTAATGAGCCAAAAATACCCAGAAAATCAAAGAATGAAACCTTTTCGTCATCTTCGGCAGGAATATAAACTATATCATCGCTTCCTTCAATTTGAATTTGCGAAGTTTTAGCTGAAAGATTAAACATTTTAATGATGTTTTCTTTAAATGTACGGTTAGAACCGCTTAGAGAAAACATTGATTTCACGAATGAAATCAACCCATCACGTGGCGAAATAGTATCTAAAATGATTTTGTATGTTTTAGTAATAGTTTTATTGTTGGCATCAACTTCTTTTTGTTGATAATCAATAAATTGTTTCTTGCTTACTTTGTTCAGTTCATTAACTAGGATATTAAAGTCAACATTTTTAATGATGTTAATTAAACCGTCTTTAAAGTTGCTATATGGTTGCTTTCCTTCAATTTTAGCATCCATTTTAGCAATAATAGGTCTTAATGGAGCTATTAAATCGGGAGCTAAATTATTCAATAAATGATACAAAATTGACTTATCATCATCTAAATTAATGATTTTTGGTATGTCTAAATTTTCGATTAATAATGCTAGACTTTGCTTAAATGTTTTTGAATCAATTGAGCTAAATAATCATTTAATTATGTTGCCAGTACTCAATTTAGTTACATACGGTTGATTGTCTTGATTGTATACAACTTTGTTGTTTTGTGTTTTAAATCATTCTCTTGACTGCTCACTAAATTTACGTAAATCGAATGAACCAAGTAATGATTGGATAGCTTGTACTACGATTTTTGGATCTCTTGAAGCATTTACCAAACCTTCTGGAGTTATATATTTTGATAAGTTGATTTGGGTTAGTGCCTGTACATTTTTAAAGATTGCATCTACTTCAAAAATTAATTTATGTTTTTGAGTTTCTAAATCTGAGCTTGTAGAAATTTGCGAAATTGCTTGCTGGATAATATTGAAAATAATTTCTTTTGCTAAATCACCTTTTGGATGGTGACTTAACTCGTAAACAAGATCAAAAATTACTTCAGTGATAATTCCTTTGTTTATCTTACCATTCGCAAACACAGATGCAAAATTGTGATTATTTAACACTTTTTTCAATGTGTTCGATAACTCTAGAACATTCTCACTGCTGATAAAGTTCTTTTTAACTAAATCAGTATTTAACAAAAACTTTTCAATAGTTGAAGTAAGTATATCAATACGTCCATTTTTCAAAACATCTTGCATTAAATCAGATCTAGGCGCTAGATAAAAAGTAGGGATGTAGCTAACATTTGGGTAATCCTTATCAATAACTACTCAGCCTGTGCCATCTGTTTTAATAAATTTAGTTGCGATTGTTAAATTATGTAGATTTAAAAATTGAGCTAGTAAACCTGCATCCATACCTTCTTGAGGCATGTTTTGCGGATAAACAACATTGTATGAGCGGGTTGTTTCATCAAAACGAACTAATTTATACTTACTATTAACGCCAACAATTCCAAAAAGGGTAGTTTGATTATTGTGGTCTTGACCATCATTTTTATAGTCGGCTAACCTAACAACTTTTTTATTGTATTCAACTCTTGCTTCACCAGTTTCAATATTAAAATCAGTAACAGACGCAAAATCATACATTGGCAATATGTAGTTGGGGTCTGAATAAAGGTTTTTAAAAATTGATTGCAGCAACAATGAAGAAACGTATGGACTTAATTGTGTTGTGTTGTAGTTATTAGCACTTGAGCTTGATAATTGAGTCAATGCCGTAGGACTTTGTTGTTCATTATACAATTGACCAATGTTTAATTTAATGCCTGAAATTGTATAATTTTGATCCCCAGCATTAATGAAATGGAATGAATTTTTAACACCATTTTCATCATCAACTGCGCTTACCGTAACGCTTTGTCTAATACCTACGTTTTCTGGGCCTACTTTTTCAATAATTTTAGAAATTATTAAATCTTTGGTAGCTTCATAAGCTTTTGAATTAATGATAGTATATTTTTCAGTTAATAAGTTTTCGTTTGAAAGAATATCGTTTTTTTGTGCATAACTTAATTGTCTAAAATTATTTTGAGCACTATCATACATTGATAAAAGTTCAATATCTTCAATAGTTTTTGAATCTTTTTTCAATAATTCGTATGGTTGATCAATTGGATTTAATCTTGTATCATTGGTTCATAATTTAACTGATTTAATATCAGCATAATCAAAACTAGAACTTAAAGGCAATACTGATGTTGTTGTTTTTTGTGTGTTTGAGTCAATTATTCATTTATTGCCATCAGCATCAAATTTAAATTTAGATTTTGTTGATACTTTTTGTTTTTTTCAGGTTGAAAAGGTCTCAAGACTATCTCATTGAGAATTTCTGTTTGCTACTCTAATTTGCCCTAGCGAATCTATATATGTTTTAAAAGCACCAGTTCATTTGTTTTTGCTGTTATCTTTGTCAACATAGCTTGTGTAGTAGTTATTACGTAAAAACTCAGTTTTAGTAACAACATTGTTAATTCATTCAGGATTTAGTGAATATGTTTTATTTTTAACTAAATCTAAATAAACGCCTTGTTGTACACTTAGGTCTTGGTCCACGAATTCTGAAAGTAAAAAACTATTTTTAAATTGTGAAGTTTCACTTAGGTTCTGTCAATCACCTTCAATTATTGTGCTCAAATCTTTTCTGTTTGTATCTTGCTCATAAATAAATAAATTATTGTTTGCATTTAAATCTGAATAAACAAAGCCAAGAGCTTTAGCTATTTGAGCTGGATTTATAGTAGCTCCATATTCTTCTTCAATTCAATGTTGTCCAATTGCGTAATCGTCAGTTATTTCGGCTGTTTGTAAATTAACGTATAGATTCGAAATTTGAGATGCATAAAGCTTGCCATCAATTGTTTTTAAAGACAAAATATCACCCAAAAATATTGGTTTTTGAGTATTAAGTTGCGAATTATTAGCTAAGGTTAAAACGTTAGAATCTTCAACATATTGGCCATTATTTTTAACATATGCTTGTAAATAATATTTGTCTGAATTTACTCTAAAACTTAATGCGTTAACATCGTTGATGTCAAAGATAACATTAGGGTTTTTAGTTGAGTTTTTTTGTTCACTACGAGCAATACTATAAAGTTGAATTAAATCGGATTTTTTAAAGAATTTATTGACAAAATCAGTGTTGTTTGAGTCAATTGTTGAAAATGGAATATATTCTGGAGCTTCAGTTAAAGATAAAACATTTTCATTGCTGGTTAGATATTCTTGAGCAAAAGAACCATATTGTGATTGTGCACTTTCGTCAACATAATACACAATTGGCGAGTAAGTTTTTTTGTTCTCTTTGCTTAATGATTCCAGAGTTTCCCCGTTAATAAAATAGCCTTGGTTAAAAGCATTTCCTTGGGTTGGTAGGTTTAAATCTACACTAATATCGTGTAATTTTGAAACATTTTTGTAGTTATCATAACCGCCAACTATAACGTTACGTACGCTAGAAAGCAAAGTAAAAATAGCAGAGGTTAAAAATACTAGAATACTTAGTCCAATAACCACAACTTTGTTTTTACTTAGAGACTTAAAAACTTCTTTAAATAATCTTCACATATGGCTCCTTAAACAATATTAATATTTTATATTAATATAAATTAAAACGAAAAATTACCATATTGATAAAATTAGCAAAAAATGTATAAAAAACACCACTTTTTGTGGCGTTTAATTGTCTTATTATTTTTCTTCGATAACAAAGATTTCGTCACCAACTGTGATTTCGCTTCCAGCTTCAATTAAAACTTCAGCGATAACACCTGTTGTAGGTGCAGGAATTTCTGATGTCATTTTGTCAGTTTCAACTGAGAATAGTAAGTCACCTTCTTTAACTGAGTCACCAACTTTAACAAAAACTTCAGCAACTTTTCCTTCGTGTAGACCTTCTCCGATGTCTGTAAATTTCATTCTAAACATAATTATAATTCTCCTAATAATTCTGGTTTTTCTAATAATTCATAAATTCTGTTATTTAGACGTGCCATGTCAGCTCCATCAACTCAACGGTGGTCAGCAGCAACCGATAAGTATAGTTGTTTTGTAGGAGCGAATGATCCATCTTTGTTTACTTTTACTTCGTCAGCAATAGCACCAACAGCTAAGATTGCTACTTGCCCTAGGTTAGGAATTGGTGAACCGTGTAGAACGCCAACTGAACCAACATTAGTAATTGTAAAGTGTCCGCCTGACATGTCTTTCATAGTTAGTTTTCTAGCTTGTGCTAGACCTGCTAAACGAACGATTTCTTTTTGTATTTCTACAATTGATAATTTTTCAGCACTTCTAATAACTGGAACAACTAGACCAAATGGTGTGTCAACAGCAATGTTGATATTAACTGTGTCTGGGTATGTAACCTCTCCAGTTTGATCATTTCATGATCCGATAAATGCTGGAAATTCTGTTAAAGCAATCGCAGTTGCTTTTAGAATTCATGATAGGAAAGTTAATTTAACACCTTCTCTTTCTTGAACTTCTGCAACATGTTTTTTACGGAAATCTCATAATGCGTTCACTTCGCCTTTACGCACAAGTGAAACATATGCGATAGTATCCATAACTGTTTTTAAGTTTTTTGCAATAGCTTTACGGATTGGAGCTATTTTTTCAACTTTAGCTTCTAAAGCTTTAGGTTGTACAAATTCTGCCATTTTATATCCTTTTTTTGTTTTGTTTTTTTTAGATTATTATTTTGCCTCAGCTTCAGCTTTAGCTTTTCTTTCTAGAATAGCTTTTTCACGTGGAGTTAGTTCGCATTCTGATTTAGCTTCTTCGATACATTTAGCGTCATCTTTTTTGCATGTTCTTTTTTTGTTGAAGCATGAAAAGTCTAAAAGTTCGTTTGAAACTTTAATTTGACCAACAACTGCTGGTGCACTTTCTTGTTTTTTGTCTTCAGTGTTTGACATATTAGCCTCCTATGTATTAAAAATAGATAAGTTGAATCTTTTAAATTCGAATTTATTATTCAGCAATTCAACGCAATTTAGTTCTGGATGCATCACAGGATTGCATATAAATTGCTATTTTAATTATAATATAAAAGCAAAAAATGATCCCTGGCAAAAATAAATATTCTGGATTAATTTTGAATAGGGAAAAATTTAACATTTTTACTGAATTTTTTCAATAAAAAGCGTTGCTTATTTTGACATATGTTTGCGTTTTAGGCGAGCTAATTAGCTAAATAATTAAATTTGTGAAAAATTTTTCATATTCTCTAAACGAGACTTTTTTAGGGTGTTTTTACATATTTACACATTTTATAGATATATTGGAAACAGTGTAAAATTAAACTTTTTTTTAGTTAATTTTTTTAGGCTTCCAAAATCACTTTTTTACTAGTATCCACTCCAAAAAATGTAAAATTTAGGCAATACGAAACATTATTTTAAGGAGTATTAAAATGGCAAATTTTAGTGAACACATTCAAAACCTTTTAACTAAAAAAGCAAAAGAAAAAGTACTATCAGTTCTTTTCATTGATGGCGACGATAAAAGATCAAGAGAAGCCGCTATATTTTTAAAAAACAACAATCTAGCTAAACCAATAATGTTGCTAGAAAACGAATCTCAAGTTGTTGAAGATGGACTAGAAAACATTATCCTTACTCAACAAGCACAAACTATTGAAAAATACGCCCAATTAATGGCCGAAATTAGAAAAGGCAAAGAAGATTTAGACACTTGCCGTCAACTTGTTGCATACCGTCCATATTTTGGTGCAATGATGATTAGAAATAAAGATGTTGACAGTGCGGTTGGTGGTTTAATCTACTCAACACAAGATATTTTAAGAGCTGCGTTTAAATGCGTAGGGCCTAAACCTGGCATTAAAACAATGTCTTCAGTTATTGTTATGCACAAAGGTGAAGAAAAAATTATTTTTACAGACCCTTCAACAGTGCAAAAACCAGATGTTAACCAACTTGTTGACTTAGCTGCTAATGCAATTGAATTCGCTAACTCAATGGATATGAATTCATTAGCTGCATTTTTAACATATTCAACAAATGGATCAGGAAAAGGCGAAAACCCAGACTTAGTTAGATCTGCTGTTGCGTTAGCAAAAGAAAAATCATTAAATATTATTGAAGGCGAATTGCAATTTGACTCAGCATACGATTTAGGAGTTAGAGGCAAAAAATTCCCACAAGCATCACAACAACCAGCTGGTGTATATGTATTCCCTAATCTAGAAAGTTGTAACATCGGATGTAAAATTGCTCAACGTATGGGAGGCTATGGTGCTGTTGGAGCAATCATGGTTGGTGTAAACGGAGCTATTAATGACTTCAGCCGTGGAGCAACTGTACAAGATGTTATTGACGTAACATCAATTACGATTTTGAAAGGATACGAGTTCGTTTAATATGAGAAAAATTTTAACTGTTAATGCTGGAAGCTCAAGTTTAAAATGAGCTTTATATTCATACACAAAATTAGAATTATTGGCCAAAGGATTGTGTGAAAGAATCAGACTTGATGGCAATATTATTATTAAAACTTACTCAGGAACTTATGAACACAAAGTGGATTTACCAGATCACACCACTGCTGTTGAACAACTTTTAAAATTATGAGAGCTACACGGCGTAATTAAAGATTATAGTGAGATTGCAGTTGTTGGATTTAGAACTCCTTATGCAGGCCATGACTTTTTATCACCAGTAATTTATGATGAAAAAGTTAAAGCCGGTATTCAAGAGGCAGCTAAATTTATTCCTTTGCACGCTCCCGCTACATTAGACGCAGTTGAAGGATTTGAAGCAGCTTTACCAAAAGTTACTAAGGTAATTTGTCAAGATACAGCTTTCCACACAACATTGCCTTTAATTAACCAAACATTCCCAATTAATCATGAATGAGCTGAAAAGTTCCACATCAAAAAATTTGGCTACCACGGTTTGAGCCATGATTATATAACCAGAAAAATGCAAAAAGTATTGAACAAGAAAAAAATCAATATTGTTGTAGCTCACCTTGGTTCAGGTAGTTCAGTTTGTGCTGTAAAAGACTCAAATTCATATGATATTTCAGTAGGATTTAGCTCTTTTGACGGTTTAATGATGGGTACACGCCCTGGTGCTATTGACCCTGGAATTACCGATTATTTAGTTAGAGTTGAAGGACAAGACATTCAAGAAGTTCAAGACATGATGGTTAAAAAATCAGGTCTACTTGGGGTTTCTGGTGTATCAAACGATATTAGAGACCTACACGCTGTGTACAAAACAAATCCAAGAGCAAAACTTGCTATTGACATCTTTGTGGCTCGTGTAGTTGACTATGTCGCAAGCTATCTAAATAAAATTGGTGAACGTATTGACGCATTAGTTTTTACAGCTGGTATTGGTGAAAATGACACAATAGTTAGAGATATGGTTGTTAAAGGATTGCACGCTTTTGGTTTTAAATTGTCAGCACCAAAAAATAAACAAGACTATGATGATTTTCTTGAAATTTCAACAACTGGTTCAAAATTCCCAATTTACAAAGTCAAAACTGATGAAGAAATTGTTATTGCTCGTTACGCAAAAGAATTAATCAAAAAACACAAATAAAATGGGTTAGACCCATTTTTTGTTTGCTTTATAATTAAAGCATGCAACACAAAAAAAATTGAAATACCTTTAGGAATATTCTCGAAGTAATAGTAACCTCAAGCAAAGACACATCAAAAATAGATGATAAGTATGTCAAAATCACTAGATTTTTCAGAACTTTATACATGTTTTTATTGATTTTTGTTTATGGATTATCTCTTAGTTCAGTGGCGGCTACAGCTGAATTTTTAACTAGTTATCCATGAATGAAGGTTCTTTTCGCCATTAATGAATTGCTGGTTTTGATACTAACTTTAGCTGATTTTTCGTTCTGGTTAATAATTTCATATAAGGGTAAGCGTCCACTTTGAAATGTAATTAAATTCCCGTTTAGCTTTGTTGGTTTATTGCTTTTATTAATAGCCGTACCAGCGATCAATCAAATCGCTGTTTTAAGCGGTTTGAACAGTGCTCAAGGCTGAGTACTAAGATATTTAGCATTAATCAGAATTTTACGTTTGTTTATGCTACTACAATTCTTTAGACCTTTCGCTGCTTTGTTTAATGTCTTTAAAAAAGAAAAAGTTGTACTTTTTTACACATTTATATTCATAATTTTCATTATTTTAATTTTCTCAATCATCTTCTATACAGAAGAAGTTGATAAGGCTACAGGTATATTTATGAAAAAAGATGGCCAGCTCGAACCGGATGGCAACCAATTTCTAAAAGCAATATACTTTACAACGGTAACAATGACAACAATAGGTTATGGTGACTTAACCCCAGCAACTCAAACAGGTAAAATCATGGTTATTGTCCTTTCAATCATTAGTATTGGAATATTTGCAATTCCAAGTGGTGTTATTGCCGGTGGATTTATTAGTGAATTAAAATCTCAAATTGACACTAAAAATGATAAAAATAATGATCCACACAACAAATAAAAGTCAAATTTAAATTACGAGAAAAAATCAACATCTGCGCGATGTTGATTTTTTGAGCTTGTATTTATTATTTATTTTTGTTAATAAAACTTAAAACCTTATTCAATTCCTTTAAATCTTTTTGAATAAAACCTGAAGAATTCAAGTGTCCACCACCCAAAAATTTATTCGCTACTTTTGATACATCATATGTTGTTTTTGATCTTATTTCACAACGATAATCACCCTGCGATCTTTTTAGGAACGCTAAAGAAACTTCAGTTGTAGAAACTTCAGCAAATTTAGCAACTAAGGGTCTAGCAACGTCATTTGAAACAACTTCATCGACAATAATATAAGTAACAATTCCTTTTTGTTTTAGGCCACTAATTGCATCAAAGATAAACTTATTTTCTTTGGCATTGAGTTGCATTTTCTTCAATAAAAGATTGTAATTTAACCCATTTGCAAGCAAAAATTTCATGCATTCAAAGGTTTCTTCATTAACGTTTCTTTCTTTGAAGAATTCAGTATCTGTAATTATAGCAACTGCCAAAGCTTCAACAATTTTCTCATTGACTTTTAGGTTTAAATCCATCACCATTTTGGTCATTACTTGCCCTGTTGCTGGTCAAAAGTCTCCACCAATTTCGAATAGTCATTGACCTTCAAAAGGGTGGTGGTCAATTTTAATTGCTTCTTCTGTTTTGACTCTTTGATCAAAAATTCTTCGTTTTGTTGAGGTATCAACAACAACTTTTAAGGAATTATCAAAAAACTTTTTGCTAACTAATTTGATTTTTTTGTCTGCTAAAAAAAGTAAATTTCTTGGATAATCTCCGCCAGATATTTCTACATTTTTATTGCTTAAATTCAATAAAATTAGCTGTTTTAAGGCAACTGCTGATCCTAGCGTATCGCCATCTGGTTCAACATGTGTACAGATTGTTATATTGTCAGCTTTTTGAATATAGTCTCAAAATCTGATAAATTTTTCAGTTAAATCGTGCATGCTATGCTATCTCCTTAACGTAAGATTCAAAGTATTGATCAACAGCTATATTTGCTGATTTTTTAGCTACCTTAGTTTTCTTAAATATGTTTTTAACATTGCTTTGATTGTTCATTGTTAATTCATATGTTTGTTTATAAACAACGTCAATATCGGATTTAATTTTAGCTAATGTGTCGCGATAAAGTTTTTGATATTCTTGTTTGTTAATTTGCAGTGTTTTCAGTGCTTCGGTGTTTGGAATTATTGAATTTTCTAATCAGTATTTGTAAACAAATAATTTATCAAATTCGTGTTTTGCAATTACGTATTTTGCATAACGAGATTCGTTTAAAAACTTATCGTTATTTGCTAAACAAATAGCTAATGATTTCATAATCATTTTTCTTTTCATTAATTTCTTAAATCAAACATCTTGCGTGAAAAAGTAGCCTGTCATCAGTTTTGAGCGAACAATATTTGAGATTTGCTCTAACACTAATAAAACTACAATTGTAAAAATTAGGTATGAAGACAATTTATCTCAGTTGCTTGTGTCAGATGAATATGTACTGATTTGGAAACCAAAATCACTGGCTCCAACAGCACCAATAACTACAGTACTTTTGAAGTTAATTTCGACTCTGTATAAAAAGTTTGATAAAGCTTGAGGAAGTATTGATTTAATAACAATAAATTTTACTTTTTGGAATCAAGTTGCACCTAGAGAGTCCAATGAGTGAAAGACTTTGTTAGGTATTTTTTCCACAGATTCCATGATTAATTTTCCTAGCATACCAATCGAGTGAATACCTAGAGCTAATACACCAGCAAATAATTTTGAATCTTTCGAAAGAATTAAGAATAATAATGCGAATGTAAAAGCAGGAATTGCACGTAAAACAATAATAATTAATTTAAATGGGTATGCAAAAAACTTATTAATATTTCTAGCTGCTAAAATACCTAAAACGAATGCAAAAATTAAACCAATAACTGAGGAAGCAATGGCAACTAAAAATGCTTCAATTCCAAGAGGTATAACGCTTGTTTTAGTTGATGATCAGTCTCCACCAAATAAACTTCAGTCAGGGCTAAATAACTTTTTAATACCGTGTTTGAATTGGTTTATTTTGATCGAGTTACCTAAAGATCAATCAATTTGGGTTAAAGAAGCAATAACTAAAGCAACAATTAACAAAATAATAAATATTTTGAAAATATACATTTTTGATTTTTGCTGTTTTAGTTGTGCTAATTGTTGTTCGTATGGTAATTTTTCATCAATTTTGGGGTGTTTTTGTGAATAATCTAGAATAAATTTTTTGATTGCAAAGTTTAATGCCTCAATCATAATCATTAAAGCAATTAGAACTCATAAAACAATTGACATATGAGAGAAATTGTTTTCGACAGCATATTGATCAGATAATAATTGTCCGATTGTTCCAATTCCAACAATTGATAAAATTGCTGCAAATCTAACAACCATTTCAAATGAATAAAATCCATAAGAAACAATTCTTTTCATCAAATAAGGCAAAATTGCACTTTTGAAAGCTAGTGCTTTACTATTCCCTATTGCTTGTGCACCTTGATATGCACTAATATCATATGTATCCAAGTCTTCATATAATCACTTAGTCATTAGTGACGCAACAAATATCGCGATTGAAAATGTGGCTGCTAATGATTTCGAGAATAAAAAGAAGAAAATGAACGCAAATACAACGGGCGGAACAGCTCTAATGATTGACATAATAACTCTAAATGGCAGATAAATAATTTTATCTTTGATAAAGTTTTTAGAACTTAATAAAGCTGTGGGTACAGAAATCAATATACCTAACAATGTTCCTAAAATTGAATAGGAAATTGTTGTTCATAAATACTCTAAACTACGTAAAAATGTTTCATAAGGCGTAAATGATGTAGCACCTATTTCTGCATTTTTATTCGTTTCAAAAAAATGTCCAATTTGTCTTCAAAATTCATTTCAATTTTGAAAATCGGGTTTGATAGCCACAATAATTGTAATGACTACAAAGAAGATGATTAGGCCACCAAAGATCTTTAATCAAGGAAATTGTTTGGTAACTTTTTGATTGTTAATATCAATAAATTTTGGATTAAAATAGTTTACTAAAGACTCGCCAAATAGCTTTAGTTTACTTTTATTTTCGGCTGTTTGGGTTTTGTCTATCTTGTTCATTATTTTGGTCCAATAATTTAATTTTTTCTAGGACTTCGTCTTGAATAATCTGTCTTTTTCTTCTATTTTCAATGAATTGTTCTTCGTCGAATTGTTCTAGTTTTTCACCGTAAATTTCTTTTAATTGTTCTAAATTTACTTTTTCTCAACTGTCGTTGAAAATAATTTTTCCTTTTTTAACGCCAATAATTCTGTCGGCGTATTGCAACGCTAAATCTACGTGGTGTAGATTGGCAACAATTGTAATTTTTTCTGATTTGTTCGCCACTAAAAAACCGTCCATAACACTTTTGGCCATGATTGGGTCAAGTGCACCAACTGGCTCATCGGCTAAAATAATTTTAGGTTTTTGCGCTAGTGTTCTAGCTAAAGCAACACGTTGCATTTGGCCACCAGATAAATCTTTTGCCATATCATAAGCATTTTCTAAAATATTAACTTTAGCTAAACATTGATAAGCTAATTCAATATCTTTTTTGCTATATACTCCAAAAAATGCTCTTAATTTGTTCATTTGAGGCAATCTTGCTGAAAGAACGTTTTGTAAAACTGAGATGTTTTCAACAAGGTTGTAATTTTGGAAAATAAATCCAACTTTTGTTCTAAATTGTCTTAATTTTTTGCCTTTTAAGTCATTAACTAAATAGGGACCTACCTTTAAAGTTCCTGATGTAATACCGCTAATTTTATTAACTGTTTTAATTAATGTTGTTTTACCTGCCCCAGATAAACCAATAACAGCAACAAACTCGCCCTGATTAATAGAAAGATTGACATCAGTCAATCCTTTTGTCCCGTTGGGGTAAACTTTAGATGCATTTTCCCAAACAATATTTCAATCTTGAGCTAATGTTTGAGAGTTTAAATTATTATTTATATCTTTTTTCATATTATGTAAATCGCTTAAAAACAACTATTTTAAAAATGATTTGAAACCTGTAAAGTGAGTTTTAAATCAAAGTTCTGGGTAAACATATGAACCTGCAGATGTTGTTGATGTGTAACCGTAAACTACATGTTCGCTTACATCTTCTCAATTCAATTTTCAATTTGAACCTTGTTCTGATAAGGCTTTCATCACAAGTTTGTATAATTGCGAATCTTTACGTGCGTAAATGTAAGCACGATAGAAACCAACTTTAGGTAATTCTTCGCCTGTTGCTAGTGAGTCAACGTGTGCTTTGATTTCAGCTGAATAACCTTTTGCAACAGCTTGCGGGTTTGAAGCCGCGTCTTTGTTAATGTATAAATTGTTGTTATTGAATGTCTTGTAGCCATTAAATGCTTCAACTAATAATTTTTCGTCTGTAAATTTAGGTGCTGAAGTATTTTCTCTACTTAGGTAAGGGTCAATAATTTGTACATTTCTACCAGCTTGCAAAATAAAGCTTGATTTTCCTGATAGTTTTGCTCATGTGTCAATTGGTAAAAACGCAACATCTACTGAACCTGCTTTTAAAGCTGAAGCAGCGGCGTTATAGTCACTTGAAACCGAAATTTCAATGTTTGTAATTCCTTTTGAAGCAATGTATGCTTGCAATTTTTCAGTCGCTTTTTGTACTAATGTAGGATCTGAAGAAGGAATAAATTGGATTTTTAATTTTTTAGCATTTTCTACAGTTGCAAAAGTTTTAGTTGCTTCTGTATATGTAACATATTCGCTTTCACCTGTAGGTGTTTGATCATATGCTTTTTTAGAATTTCCTTCTGCGTCGTAAGTAATTTGTGATTCATATCCGACTGGTGTATAACCGTCGTGGTTGTAAACTTTAAAAATACTTTGTAGTTTTTTCTTGCTGTCTGTGTATGTTAAATTACCTTCGGTTCCTGATTTAGCCTCAGCTTGAGCATCATTAACGGCAGTAATTAATAATTGTTGAATTGCTTTAATATCTCCAGCTTTTAGGCCTGGTCTTGCTTGAACACCGTCATTTGAAATATAGCTGGTTGCACCAATAACTTCAATTTCTGATGCGTGTTCTCCGGCGTAGAATCTAGCATCTGCTCATGCACCAGCTGCGGTAATGGTTTTGTTTGCTAACTTGTTAAATGAGTCAGCATATCCACTTGTTTTGATTGTTTCTGGAGTTGTTTCCTTAGTGTTTGTACACTGTGATGAAATTAAACCAAATGCAACAGTAGCTAGTGACGCTGTGCTCACAGATGGTATTAAAAATTTTTTACTTAATTTTTTCATTTTCCCTCATATTCTTATAGATTTAAATTGAATTTTATTTTATTTTAGTTGTTTTGCAACAACGTTAATTATATTAGAAAACAAAGACAAACTATAAAAACTTATGAAATCAAATCCAGCCTAAAAAATAAGCCCGAAAAGTGCTCCAAATTCAGGAATTTTACATAAAAATTAACGCAGATTAATATGATTAACAACAGTGTTTTTGCATTCTAAAATTCTAATTTTCAAGCAGTAAAATGAATTATTAAATGCCTATTGAAAAAATTACATATTTTTGCGAAAAATAAATTCTATAAAGTTTCGGAATTTAAACTCATTCATCACAACTATAAATTGCATACACTAAAATTTTTAGGCAAATCATTTAATACAAAAACAAGGTCCGATTTCAGGCCTTGTTTTTTTGTTTAAATTTGAGCGATAATGCTTTCAACAGAATATTTATCGTTTGCTGAGTTGACTTGGTTTGTGTAATAGTATTTTTGCTCAGGAGCTAAATTGTCCAAGCTAGAAATAAACTCTTTTGCTCTGGTTCTAGAGTTAGCAAGCTCAACAAAGTTTTGTTTTATTCTATTGAAAACACTTATATTATCGACATTACGCGTTGCTTCTCTAAAACGATATTTATCGCCACTAGTTAAGTCTTTTAAGGTTTCAAAATCACGCAATGTTTGTTTTTTAACTTCGCTAAATTCTCTTATATGTTCAATAAATTTATTGAGTTTTTCAATACTGTATAAATGAATGAGTTGTTGATTATATTCAAATCTTCAGTCTGGATCATCAGCAAAAAGATTCTCAACCTCATCTTGAGCATTTTTGCGTAGTCGCTCTATTTCAACCGCCTTGTTTAATGAAATTTTCATTTCATCATATTGGTTTTGTGTACGCATTAATAAAGCAATGTCATTGTAGTTTACTATTTCATTATTATTTCGTATTTCTCGAGTAGATTCAAGAATTTTTTCAGCATTTTTACTAATGTTATCTCTGATTATGGTTTCGTCTCACAATCATTTTAAGTAACTTAATACTGGATGATCATTCGCTTCAACACCTAAGTATCCGCCCGGACCATTATAGTGATATCCATATCATTCATTTAAGTAACGAGTAGTTATTTCTTTAAAATTGCTTAAATCATTGAATAATTTGTTCAATTTTTCAATATTATTAACAACCGTAAGCGGTGTTCGTCAATATTGTTCAGCAGAGCTTGGATATGTTCCTGGATATTGCGTTTTAAGGGTGGTATGAATTTGTTTTCTTCGTTGTTCTAATTGCACCAAATCATCAAAGACTTTTTGATAATCACTTTCAGCATTAGCTTTAATAAATTTGTCTTTTCATGTTGAAAGGATATATTCATTTATTTCGTAATAATCTGAATAATAGGTTTGATAATTTTCAATAGAAAAACTAGATCAAAGTTGTTTTTTGGCGTTAGATTTTGTTTGAGTTGATTCTAAAAGTTGTTGTATAGCATCTTTGTTTGAAAGATTAATAATTGAATCATAAATACCGTTTTTTTCGTCTCTAGAAATAAATTCTAGTACAGATATAGTGGCTTTGACCTGAGCTTTAATGTGTTCAATGTTTTCGGCATCAAATGTTTTTATTGCGGCTAGGTCAACTTGTTCTTTAGTGGTTGCAGCATCTATTTTTTCAAAAACACTACGGTTTTCTTCACTAACAGAATAATTTTCAGGTGAATAACTAGAATCTATTTCACGTTTTTTTAGCACTTTGTATTTTTCAACACTCAATGCGTATTCAGCATCTTCAATATCTAATAAAGATTTTGTATTGCGCAACTTATTTTTTAAATCATCAATTTTTGTAGAATTAATTTGCGTTTCTGCCGACATTTTTTCATAAACTTCTTTTAATTTCTTAGCAAAATTAAATTCGTTTTCTAACTCGCTAACATCAAAATAGTTATATTGTAAAAAAGATTTGTATACTTCTAATGAGTTATGATTTGATTCAACCTCACTAATAAGCTTCATTTTTTCTAAAATAGCATTATTTTTTGCTTTGTATTGATCAATTAACGCCTGTGCTTGTTCAGCGGTTTTTGCGATTGTAAATATATCATCTAACAGCTTGTTTTTATCATCAACATATAAATAATCATTTTTATTTAAAACTAGTTGTATTGCCTCTCTAGTTTTTTCAGATAGTTCAAAAGCTCTTTGGTATATTTGTTCAGCCGTGTTTTCTAAAGCTGAATTTTTTGCTTCTTCAATAAATTCATTTTTAGTTTTATCAGACACAAATGATAAATTATGGATTTTTTGGATTGCTTGAAAACGAGTATTAAATTCAGCAACTATCTCTTTTTTAAGGTTTGATGTATTTGTCCCTTGAATTAACTTGCTTAAATATTTATTTTTTAATTCTTGCGGAATGAAGTATTTGGCATTTAGCTCTTTCATTGCGTCTGATCTATTATTAATAGTTTCTTCAATTTTATTTTTTACGTTATTTGCAACGCTCTTGTCTTCTGCGCTAACTAAATCATTAATATATTTGGCTTTTTCACTTTGATTTAATAATTCACTACTATCAATAATATTTTTAACTTCCTTTTTATCCAAATCAAATTGTTTGATGTCATCAGCTAATTTTTCAATTTGATTAATATCAGTTGATGAGTCTATTTGGGATTGCACTTTTTGCTTGTGTTCAGGAGAAATTAGTTCTAGTTTTCCTAGTACCTTGTTAACATCATTTAATCTTGAAGGCTTATCAACTTTACGTAAGATTTCTTTAATTTGCTCTATGTTTTGAGCATGATCAATTTCATTAGAATAACGTTTTTTATTATTTTGAGTTATTTCAGCGTTATTATTAATTATTTCTTTTGCTTTAGCTTTATATTTATCAAGAGCTTGCTCAATATTTGTATCATTTTGAGTAGTGATGTTTGCGATTTTATCTTTTAGTTCCTGATTATTGCTATCATTGACTTTGCTTGAAATACTTGGCAAAACAGTTTCTTTTATTTTTATAGAATCTAAATAAATTTGTTCAATTTGATCAGTGTTTATATGCTCATTTAAAAGCGATTCCTTATTGTTGTTGACTCTTTTTTCTAATTCATCAACCTGGTCAGAGAGGGTATCTGTAGAATTTCTTGCTTTATTTAAAATTTCTTTAATTTCATCAATTCCATTTGCCTTAGCAACTTCATCTTTAAATTTGGCTTTTTTATTGATGTTTAAATGCTGTAGATTGTCAATTTCATCTTTTGCTTTAACTTTATATTTTTCTAAAGCATCAGCAATATTTTGGTCGTTATTAGTTTTTATATTGACATATTGTGCTTTTAAAGCTTTATTGTCGCTAACTTGAACAAAATCGTTATGTTTTGGTATTTCTCTTTCTTTTATCAAAACTGAATCGTTCATTATAGCTTCGATTGCGTCATAACCCAATGAATCATCTATAAGCCTTTTTTCGTTAGTATTAACTCTTTTTTCTAGCTCATTTAACGAATTAATCTCGGCATTATTTGTTTTTTTGGCCTTATCCAAAATTTCCTTAACTTTAATTATTGAATTGGCATTTTGGATATCATTTTTGAAGTTTTGCTTTTGCTCATTATTTATGTTGTCAAAAGTTTCTATTTCTTTTTTAGCTAAGTCTTTGTATTTGTTTAGCGCATCGGTAATGTTGTTTTGGTTATTAACATTGGCTTTTTTAAAACGTTCAATCAAATCGCTATTTGAACTTTGGCTTATTTCTTTTTCAATGTCGGATAAATCTTTATTGGCAATATTTTCTGAATTCACATAGATATTTTCTATTGCGTTGTAGTCAGAATCGGCATTTATAATCTTATTGGAATTACTTTGTATTTTTGCTTCGATTTTAGCTAGTTTATCTTCTAATGCATTTGATTCATTGTGAGCATAATCAGCTAATAGTTTCTCTAGCTCTATAATTTTTTCGTTAAGAGAAATCAATTTTTTATTATCTTCGCCAGATAAGTTATCGCGTTTGTCATAATTTTGCGTATAAACCTCTTTTGCATTCTTTGTATCATTTTTAATATTATTGAAAATGATTGGAGGTGTAGTTTTGTGAGTATGTATAAATGAAATATCTTTAGCCAAAAGTAAATTATAATAATCCAAAGCATTGTATTTTGATATTTCTGTGTTATCTTTTTTTACGCAGCTCGATGTGTATAACATTATTGCAGTAGTTGTAGCAACGGAAGCAACTACTGAAAGAACTGCTAATGCATTCTTTTTCTTTCCCATAATTATCTCCTCAAATTGATACCTAAATTTTATTACTTTTTATAAATATTTTTTATTATTTAATGAAAATTGATCATTTTTTACTGTTTTTTTCAATATTTTTTTAAATATAGAATTATTTATTTTGATTTATAAACCTGTAAATCGTTGAATTTCATTGCAATAAAAAAATACTAGAAATGAATAACTAGTATTTTCAAATTATTAATAATTTAGTCTTGATAGAATAAGATTTCTCGCTCTAATTTAATAAAATCTTGCAAGTTTGTAATTTCAGACATTTTTAAGCTAAAGTCATTTTTTTGTTGCTTTGTTAGTGAGTTAGAATAGAAAATTAGTGCTTTAAATTTTGCATTTAATAGTTCTAACTGATTTATTTTTGATACTTGGTTGTCTAAGTGATATTGACTATCAATATCTTTAACTTCATTTATCAATAGAGCTTTAGCTTTAGCACTTAAAACAGTTGATTCATCAATTTTGCTAATTACTTCATTTTTATGCATACTTAACTGAATTTTTGATTTAATAAAATCAATTTCATCAGAGTTGTATTCTATATTTGTTGCTCAGCTACTAAAGACACGATATTTGCTAATTAG
Source organism: Mycoplasma simbae ATCC 49888 (assembly GCF_000702705.1). Taxonomy (GTDB): domain Bacteria; phylum Bacillota_I; class Bacilli_A; order Mycoplasmatales; family Metamycoplasmataceae; genus Mycoplasmopsis; species Mycoplasmopsis simbae. The sequence continues at coordinate 46,545 of NZ_JNJG01000005.1, read as the reverse complement.
TTTGTCAGAATTTGAAGGAATCTCAATTATTTTTTTCATTCCTTCATTTATTCAACGGTACATACCACCCAACATTGCTGAAGTTTCCAGCAATTCATAACTTATAGAAGGTGAGTAACTTTCAAGTATAATTTTGCTAAATTCGGATTGAACTGTTTCAGGGACCTTGGCTTCTTCATCATGTAAATATCATACAGCCCTTGCTTTCAAATCTGCATCCGCCCATTATTCGTATATGCGATTTAATTCAAAATACGAAGATGCCTTAGTCATTCTGTAAAGAAATTCTTGTTTTTTTTCCTCCGTTATATGATTAATTCTTTCAATCTCTGAAAACCAGTTAGAAAAAAGGAAATTTAATTGTTTTGCTTCGTCAAATATTTTTCCAATATTTATAACACTATTACTATTTATTGCTTGTGTTTTATAGATTTGCTTATATTGTTGTGGAAGATAACTTAGAGTATCTAACTTAGTAATAAATTCATTTACTTTGCTATTTTGCTCCACAAGATCTCGGATAACGTTATTAAAATCCTCTTCAGTTCTTGCATTTTTAAATTCAAATAATTTTATTGCTCAAAAATGATTATTAAAGTTTAATAATTCAACATGCATTTGCTCTCACGCATGTTTTTTAGCTTGATTCAATTGCGCCAATTCATTATATTTTGCTTGCATTGCTTCACTAGAGTTTTCAGAGTATAAATTGTTATTTATTTTATTTTTAAATTCAAATGATAAAAATTCTAAATTATAAATATCGGATTGCACTTTGGATCTAGCTAACTCAGTTTGATAACGTTCGGGCGTAGCATTCTTTTCCGCAGCGAATACCTCATAAAAATTGGATGCATTATCAATGGCGGTTTTTATTTCTTGTTTTTTGTCAACAGTCAGCTCGCTTGAGCTATCTACTCTTTTTTTGGCGTCATATTTTTCTTTGATAGTTTTTAACTTAAAGTTAACTTTTTCAATATCATCTAGAGTGTTAAATTTCGCAAGTTCGCTTAAAAGCAGTTGCTTTTCTTCTTCTTTAATACCGTTAGAGGCTTCTTTAATACTGTTTTCAACTTCAGTGATTTTGTTTATTAAATCATTGAAGTTGACATATGCATCACTGGCAACATGAAATTTTGTATATGTATAATTAACAATGTCATCTCTATTTGCGTCTGAAGGGCATAAATTTTTCAATTTTGAAATTAATAAATCTACACTTTTCTCCATTTTTTCATGTGCACTTATTCTACCTTCAATGACATATTCATCATCCGACAGAAACATTATTCTTATTCTTTCTAATATTAAATCAATTTTCATTGGCGTAATTGATGGGTGACTTTGTAGATCTTTTATAAGCTTATAAACTTTTTGAGCACGCGTTGTAGCTTGAGAAACTATTGCATCAAACTCATCACTACTTTCAGCTTCAATTATTTTACGAACCGACGACTCTTTATAATACAAAAATGGATCGTCTATAGCCATAATTCTTTTAATCGCATCTTTTCTTAGATTATTATAAGGGATTGCCAACTCGTTTAGAACGCTTACACCTTCTTTAAAAATTTTTTTGGCGTATTCCATTTTCTTTATTCTAGTTAAACCTTCCAAGAAATAGATTTTATTGTACGCGTCACTTTTAGCTGTTGCTAAATCCGTAAATTTTTTTTCAACTTTTGTGAAAGATTCCATGTCTGTGCTCATTTTTACGTTTTCAAGTAGTTCAGTCTTTTCAGAATCATTCAAAAAAATGTTTGCATCAATATCGTTTTTAAATGCATGTTTAATATTATTGATATACTCAACATTAGCAAAAATTTCAATTGCTTTTTCAGGTAAAGTTACATTTTCAATGTCTTTTGCCAGCATATCTTTGTGTTCTTGAGCAATTAAATCGAAATTAGCGATCATATCTTTAACTGTTTTTTAATTTTGTTTAACGTAGCAGATTGATTTTGCGTGTTTAAGTCTACTAATTTTTTAAATTTGTTTTTAATTTGAGTATCTTCTATTTTTTCAAGTTTCGCATTTAAATTAGTAATAAGGGATCTAGAAATATGGTCAAATTCATTGAAAACTGAAGATAATTCTGTAATTGAGTCAAATACGGACAAATTGTATGTTTGCTCGTTCACTCTTTTTTCCAATTCACTTAAATCAACTGTATCTTTTAACTTCTTATTTTCTGTTAATCTAGCTTCTAATTTTTCAATGTTATCAAATAATATATTTAACTTTTCTTGAACCTTATCGTCGCTAACTGTGCGCGCAGAACTATATTCTCCGTAAACTGTTTTTGCTTGTTCTAAATCTTTCTTATATTGCACTTTATCGCTTTGCGACACTTGCTTATTATTATTTATATTATTTAAATCCTGAACCAAAATTTTATTTATTGAATCAATGTTTTTTAATGTTGTGTTGTTATTAGATTGTGGATTTACTTTACCAAAAGATGATATATTAAGCATTACCGCAGTAGTAGTGGCGACGGAAGCAACTACTGAAAGAAGCGCTAATGCCTTTGTTTTCTTTCTCATAATTATCTCCTTTATTATTGCTTAAATTTTATTACTTTTACTAGTGTTTTTTATGAGAAATAAAGAAAAATACAGTATTTTTCAGTGTGTTTTTTCCAATTTCAATGTTTTAAAGTACCTATGGGAAAATTCTAAATAGCTTATTTTTAAAAACTTTAAAAATTTATTAAAGTTGCAAAATAAAAAAAATACTAGTATTTTAGCCACTAGTATTTTCAAATAATTATGAATTTATTATTCTTGATTCAATAATTTTCTTTCCAATTTAATGAAATTATATAAATTGGTTATTTGTTCTAGCTCACTATTAAAATGAGCTTTTTGTTCATCGCTTAAATAACTTGAATTATTTATTAACTCTTTAAATTGGATATTGAATTTTTGAAGTTGCTTAAATCTGGTCCCCAATTTGTTCAATCCGTTTTCAGTATCTATTTGTTTAATTTCGTTTATTAAAGTGGTTTTAGCGTTAGCACTTAAAACGCTAGAAGAAATTTGAGTAATTAAATCGTTTTTTTGTGCGATTAATTTAAGTTTAGACTCGACAAAAGCATCAATAGTGTCTATTTGGTAAAGAATTGCTTTTGATTCAATTATATCTTTATACTTATTAACAACAGATTGCGAACTTGCATTCGTTGTTAACTTTTCAAGTCCATTTTTCAATGAGGTGAATAAATAAACAAAACTTTCAGCAAGCTCAGAAGATTGTCAAGACCTAGATACAGTATTTGTATTGCTTAAAACATAATTAAATTGTGTTTTAATTTCGTCGGGAATATTTACTTCAGCATCATTTAAAAAAGCTAGAGTTTTAATTTTATTGTAGTCTAGTGTAATAGCATTATAAGTTTCACGTAAGTTAACTAACGATTTAGCAGCACTAATTTTATCTATATCTTCTTGATTTTGTTCTTTGGTTGTATATTCTCTAGATTGAATTTCTTCCACGTTATACAAGAAATTTGTATTTATATCCTTAGCTTGCTCTAGTAAACTATCTATAGATGCTGGTGTAGCGGCATTTAATGCTTGAAAAATCAATTCATTTTTGAATTCTTCTGAAAGGTAAGTTAATTTATCTAATTGTGAGCTAAATTGCTCAACTTTGCTATTTTGCTCTAATATTTCAGTGATAACATTGTTAAATTCTTCTTCTGTTCGAGCATCATTGAATTTAAATTTTTTAAATTTTCAAACATAGCTATTAAAATTATCCACATTAACATTTAATCTAGCTCATTCCTGTTTTTTGGCCTCATTTAACTGAATTAATTCATCTAACTTAGTTTGAATAGCTTCCTCAGAATTGGTTGTATATAAATATCCATTTACTTCAGTTTTAAAATAACGGGACAAATATTCCATCTGGCTTATTTGCGACTGTGCTCTTGCTCTTGCCAGCTCTGATGGATAAATATAATCACTTGTTGCTTTTCTTTCTGCTATTACTATTTCATAGAAATTATTAGTGTTGTCAATTTCTTCTTTTATTTTTTGTTTTTGCTCAGAAGATAATCTTGATGTGTTATCAACTCTTGACTTAGCGTGATCACGCTCCTTCATTGTTTTTAATTCAAAATTAATCTCTTCAACGTCATTTAAAGTATAAGCTGACTTAAATTTAGACAATAATAGAGCTTTCTTTTCTTCATTGACACCCCTAGAAGCGTTTGTAATTTCACTTTTAACAGTATATATTTGATTAAGCAAATGACTTAAATTTTCTTTAGCTTTTGACTCATTAAATGCAGAATATCAAAATCTGATTATAGCTTCACGCTCTTGTTCATTCATTCCTAAATTTCTTAATTCCAAAATCAATTCATTGATTTTTCGTTCTGATTCTATACTTCTAGGTATTTTATTATTTAAAATGTAATCAACACTGTCTTCTCTGCCGTCGGCAACTGTGTATAATTCAGAGTCCACTTCCAACTTATTTATTGAAGGGTGACTTTGTAATTGTTTAATAACTTCTTTTAATTTTTCGCTTATTGCCCTGGCATCAGTAATTATTTGCTCAAATTCAGTCTCATTAGTTGCTGAATAAATTTTATCTACTAGATTGTTTTTATAAGCAGAATAAGGAATATCCAATGATAAAATGGAATTAATTGCTTTTAGGCGCGCTTTATAATCTGGTATAACAGCGTCTTCAATAACGTTTACACCAGTTTCAATTACTTGATTTTTGTACTCTTCTTTTTTTTCATTAGTAAATAAGTTAATAATGTATATTTTGTTAATTGCATCGCTTTTGCTCTTTACTTTAGCAAAAAAGCTTTTTTGTAAATTTAAAATTGAGTCTAAATCATCGCTGCTTATTAAATTTTGCTCAAGGATTTGTTTTTCGGAATTGTTCAAGAGATTGTTTTCAGCAATATCATTTTTAATAGATTGTTTTAAATCGTTAATATTTTCAGCATCGAAAAATAATTCCAACGCTTGCTCGGGAAGTATTGAATTTTCAATATTTGACAGCAAAATATCTTTATTTTTTCTTGAAAATAAATCCAAATCGCTTATTTTATTTTTTAATGTATCTTTAACTTTGGATAAAGACTTAGACTTGTTCAAACTATTTAAATTTACTAAATTATTAAACTTATCTTTTGTCTCTTGATTGTTTGTTTTTTCGACCAGTGGTGTTAGCTTTTCAATATATGAAGCAATAATGTGCTCTGATTTATTGAAAACCGAGGCAAATTCAACATTTTCAATTGAATTTGCTAATTTTTTAGTTTGTAGATTAATTTTTTGTTCTAATTCAGATAAATCGATTAACTCATCTTTTTCATTATTAGAATTTAATTTATTTTCCAGTTCGCTAATGTTAGCAGACAAGGTATTAAGTTTTTCTTCGGATTTTTTTGCAACAGCACTGCGCGCTGAACTGTTATTAGCATAAATAGACTTAGCGGTAGCTAAATCTTTTTCATATTTACTTTTATCACTTTCGCTTATTTTTTTATTTGCGTCAATCTCTTTTAAATCCTTAATTAAAACTTTATTTATTAAATCAACCTGATCAAAGTGTGGATAGACAATGTTTCGCGAATTATTGTTTGCACATGCCGATAAATTTAGTGCGAGTGCCGTAGTTGTGGCAACAGAAGCAACAACTGTTAATACTGAAATTATGTTCTTTTTTCTTCCCATTGATGTTCCTTTTGTCAATAGTTTTATTTTATGTCTGGATTATAAATGATAAAAGCATTGGTTGAGTCAATGCTAGTTAACTTGTTTTTTAAATACTATTTAATATTGCCAAAACGGCGTAAATATCGTGTGCATTACGTATTTTTTCTTTAGTTTTTGCTTTTTGTTGTTGATCTAATTCGCTTTTTTCAAGCTTGTATAAAGCTAATAATTTACCTTGATTTAAAAGCTCGAAATCTTCCACTTTTTTGTTTAGCAAAATAACCGAATCAATATCTAAAATTTTTGCTTTAAAGTTGTTTTTGTCTAATTCAGAAAGGTCATCTAGTAATTGTATTTGTTCTATGGCGGCTACTTTGCGTTTTTCTAAATCTTGAAGCAACAGAACGTATGAATCAAGATCGCTTATTTGCGATGCAGATTCAATATATTTATCGAATTTTTGCTTTAATTTTGTTGACACATTCATAAAAGCTGAAACAATATCTAAAGCTTGCGATCGTTTTTCTTCAATGGTGTATCAAGTTCTAATAGCGGAGTTTAGTTTTTCTAAATCAGACATAAGAGCTATATTTTGTATGGTGTGTTTAAATTTATTTATGTCGCTTGTGTCAACTTTGAATTCAATACCCTCTAAAAATGCAATGGTTTTCTCTTTTTCTGCCGCTAATCTTGCTTGAAGTCATATTTTTTCAAAATTATTTCTATATTTTTCATTTGCAAGTTTTTGCAAGTAAAGAGTTTTTGCCTCAGTGCTTAGATCTAAATTCTCAAGTTTGCTTTTTACATGTGTTTTGTGACTTTTGAAAGTACTTCACATCTCATAATGTTCTTGTAAATTATGGATATTATCATCTGCCTTAAAGATATTAATATAGTATGTTTTGTTTTCTTCACCAATCCCCGCGCTATTTCTAACTTCTTCAATGAATTCTTGCTTTTTGCGACCTAATTCAACATATTTGTTGGCGACACTTTGAGCATTCTCGGTATAGTAAGACGATATGATATTTTCCCGTTGAAGAGAGTTTTCAAAATCAAAATAGTATTGGGCATATGGCAAAGTACTTTCATATATGTTTTTAAATTCTTGATTTTTGGCCATGAAAAATTCAATTGTGGACTGTTTTTTCTCTTCGCTAAAGTTACTTATTGAACTTCTAGCTTCAGCAATTTCTCTTAATTTAAATTCTCGATTCAAGAATTCTAATCATATAGCTATGTCTGCCACTGTGTTAAAGTTAATTATATTTTGATTTGGATTTGAGTTTAATTCTTCTTCAGCAATTGCTATTTGGTAAATGTTTTCTGCGCCACGAATTTTTTCAATAAATTGATTGACTTTTTCTTCATTATTTCCATTTTGTCTAAACGTTTGGACAGCTTGCGGTTTGTCTTCAAGGTTTAATTTTACTAACTCGAGCGCATTTTCAATCTCACTTAAACGGTACGCTGATTTAATTTTTCGTAGCACTTGATCACGAATTTGTGGTGTATAAAACTCAGTTGTTTCGCGCATAGCTTGATTTATTTGGGTCATTTTATCGTTTAGCCATGATCCATAAATATCTAAGGAACTTCCTTTTTCAAAACTGTATTTTACTCAGTCAAAGAAATTTGGTTTAAGCGAAGCGTCCAAAACTAATTCATCGAATTTTAAAATATAATTATCAAAAAGAGTTTTTAATTCTTGATGTTGCCTTTTTGGCTCTGCCGTAAATAGTTCTACGTCTTCAACGTTTTCGGTATGTGAAAGAGCTGTAAGTATTGAATTTTGGCGATCGTGTGAAAAATATTCAAAATTTACAATTTGCTCAATTGCTTGCCCTAATTTTAGATTTAAGGCTTGAGCATTTGCAAATATAACTTTAGCATCTTCAATGCCCGAGCTTGAATATATACTGCTTAGAATGCTTCTTTTTTGATCTAAAGAAATAGAATCCATGTTATTGATAGATTCAATGATTGTTTTTAAAGAGTTGTTTTCATTTGTAAAATCAGTTTTTACAGAATCTTTTTCACCGGTTGTTATACGTGCTATGTACTTATTAATTGATTCGTTAGATAAATAAGGCAAACTTTGCAAATCTTTATGTAAATTGCGTCTTGCATTAATTTCTTCTATTATTGTGCCTTCTAATTGATTTAGTCCCTCTAAAGTAGTTACATCTATTATTTTATTAACATAATCTTGTTTATCGTGTTCAGAAAGCAATGACTGATTATCAACAATTGCTTTTAGTATGCTTTTTTCTAAATTTAAATTACTTAAATTATCAACAGATTTTTTTATAAAGACTTTATCATCGCTTTGATCTATATCGTTTTGAACTTTATCTTTATGTGGTTGCGAGATTAATTCAAAATCACCTATGCGCACTTTGGATTCTTCTTTACTTCAAGTATGTTGGGCTCTATTTAAAATTTCCTTGATTGTTGCAATTGTAGTTGCATTATCAATTTCTTTTTTATATGCATCTTTATCGTTGGTATTTAGCCCTGAATTTGCATCAATTTGTTTTTTGGCTTTGTCTTTATATTTTTGTAATGAATTATTAATGTTATTTGTGTTGCTCTTAATAATATTTTCAAACTTGGTACTTAAAGATGAATCAACATTTTTGCTGATTCTTTCTTTAGCTTGTTCAATATCAACGGTTTTAATCGATATTGAATTTTCATATAGGATTTCTAGGCTGTCAAAATTATTTGTTTTTTCTATGTTTTTGCTAATTTGGTTTACTTTTTTCTCAAGTTTTTCAATGAATAATTCAATATTATCAATATTTTCTTGTGGTTTATTCTCTTTATTTTTTAATTCATTTTCGATCTGTTTAATTAAATTTGCTAAAGCGTTATTTTTATTAATCTCAGTATCTGTTTTTATATTGTTTGAGTTAAAAATTCGATACTTTTTGGCTTTAACTAAGTTAGATTGAATGCTATCAATGCTGTCTTGATTTAAATTGCTGTTTTTAAGTTTAATTAAGTCTTTAGTCAATAAATCGATGTAGAAATCTAGATTACCATTGTTTGAATAATCTTCAATATTTTCCTTCACGTTTGCACAACTTTTAGCATGTAGCATTATTGCAGTAGTGGTGGCCACAGATGCAAACACAGACAAAACAGCGATTATGTTTTTTCTTTTTTTCATGTCTTTTTTCCTTTTAAAAATGTTATATAGACTAAATACTCAAAAAACCACATGAAGTGGTTAAAAATTAAGAAATTTTTATTTCACGACCCAGTTTTACAAACTCATGTAGCTGAGTTATAGCCTCAAGTTTTTGTTTGAAAGCGTCTTTTTGTTCCTGTGATATTTCGTTTGTATTATCAATCAAGGCTTTATACTCTTGTTTTTTAGCATTAAACTCGTCAATGTATGCGGAAATGCTGTTTAAATGTGTTTCACTATCAATATCTTTAATTTTGGCAATAAACATGTTTTTATTTTCTTGACTTAAATGTTCTAATGCATTTAATTTGTTAACAAGATTGGTTTTTTGTTCATCTAATCTTTGTTTAGATGTTACGTAATTTCTCTCCAAGTCCGGTGATTCTACGCTGACAAAAAGATCAATTGATGTTTTGTATTTTTGAGCTAATTTTTCAGAAGAATATTTTAGGTTATCAATACTTGTTTTTTCACGATTTTTGTTTTGCAAAGACTGTATGTAAGTAGTTATTAATTTGTAAACATTATCAGCATGATCTAACGTGATAGTAGATTGAATTAATTCATTGAACAAAGTGTTTTTATCTTTATCAATTAATTCACCAGAACTTAAAATCAATTGGCGTATTTTACTTATTTTAATAGCTATTGAAATTTTTTCACCTACTGCATCACCTTCATATAATGAGTTTGCATTATTAATTTGCGACACAAAAGCGTCTTTTTGTTCTTGTGTTAAATGTTCAGATTGACTAGCATTATTGAAAAAACCTTCAAAAGATGTATGAATCTTTCTCAAATCTTCTAAAAAGTAAGCAACTGATTCAATTCTATTAACATTCAAAATGGCAGTTTTAAAGTTATTTTTTAATGTGTCAGAAATTACTTGTAAATTGCTAATTTCAGCAATAGCGTCAGTAACTTTAGTATTTAATTCACTAATAAATGAAATTACAGCGTTTGCATCATTATTTGTTTTAGCATCATTAAATTCAAATTTCTTAAGCTGGAAAAAGTATTTGTTGAAATTAGATTCACTAATATTTAACTGAGCTCAAGACTGTTTTTTGCTTTCATTAAGGTTAACAAGTTCATCTTTTTTAGCATTGAATACATCTTCAGTGTTTTGCGCGTCTAAAAATTTATTAATCTCGTTTTTATATTTTTGTGAAATATATTCTAGCTTAGAAATTTCAGATTGGACTCTTGCTCTTTTAATTTCAAGATCGTGATTTTGTGAATTATTTCATTCAGCTATTTTTACGTCATAGTAATTTTGTGCAGCATCAATATTTCTTTTTATTTCGTCTTTATTAGATGCTAAGGATTGGTTTTGATCAACACGTGTTTTAGCTTCATTTTTTTCTTTTTCAGTTTTAAAATCAAATTCGACACCTAGTAAATCATCGTTAGTAATTACATTTGCCAATTTAGACAATAACGCTTCTTTTTGCTGCTGTGTAAGAACAGATTCATTTGCACCATTAATATCATTATATTTACTTTCAACATTGCCGAGTACGAAATGGTTTAGATTTGCATCAATAGAAGAATGCTTCGCTAATTCAGTAATGGAATTACGAATTTGTTCGTTTACATGTGCTTGCAATAAAGAACTTTTTAGCTGTTCAATTTCATTAGATTTATTTTTATCGCTGCCCACAAACCTTGATAGTATTTCATCAACCTTTCAAACATCTATTGCGTACAATATGTTTTTGATGTGTTCATCTTTAGAAATTTGTGAGATGTTTGTAAGTGATTCAACCTCTTTTTTAGCTTCTTTAACACTATCATTTAAAAGTTTTGCGTTTTCTAAAACTTCACTATACACGTCCATATTGTCTCTATACATTATCAAATCGCGTTCAATAGAAGAATAAGCGCCATCTGTTAAAAATTCTAGCTTTCTTAATTCCTTAATAGTGTTCAATTTAGCTTGATAAATAGGATCCACTGTTTCAGTTAAAAATATTGGACCTTGTTCAATAATTTGTGCAATGAAATTTCTTTGTGTTTCATAACCAAATAAATCCATATTAACAACTTTATTGATAGCACTTGCTTTTTGAGCAACTTTATCGTGGACTAATTGTTCTAACGCTCCGATGTTTTCCGATGTATTAGAAGAAATAAGTTGTGAACTAAAATCAGTTTTTTCTTTTGAGTTTAATAATTCATTGCTCGTAATATCATTTTGAATTGCTTGTTTAGTGTTATTTAAATCCACAGCATCAGCCACTAATTTAAACACTGCTTCTGGTAAATTAGCATTATTAATATCAGTAGATATTAGGTTTTTGTATTCTTGCGAAATTAATATCAATGTATCTAATTGTGGTTTAATTTTTTCTTTAATTTTTGCGAAAGCATTGGATTTATTCGCATTATTTTTCACAATCAATGAATCAAAATTAGCTTTTAATTCTTCGTTATTGCTGCTTGAAATTTGATTGCTTAACTCAGTAACACGTTTAACTAAGATCTTTTCTGATTCATTAAAAACATCAAGATAGTGACTAGATTCAGTTGATGTTGTCAATAACTTAGACTGTGCGTCAATATCTGATTTTAATGCGTCTAGTTGCAATTGCAATTCATTGGCTGAGTTATTGTCTTGTGGTTTTTCCACTAATTTTGATTCCAGCAATATAATATTTTGCTCTAGCTGTGTTAACTGTTCTTTTTGGTTTTGACTCAATGACTCGTTCATTGAAGAATACTTAGTATGAATTTGTTTGGCTGTTTGCACATCGGCTTTAAATTGGTCTTTTTGTGCTTGAGAAGGTTCAGACTTATCTTTAAATGCTTTTAAGTCCAAACTTATAATTTGATTTTGAATTTCTAATTCGTCTTGTGCTTCAATATTGTTGGCAGTATTTGTAGGTTGCTGTGTTTTTGTTACGGCAGTAGTTACCACTATTGCAGTTACAGTTCCTACGGACGCAATAATAGATAATACGGCAAGTGCGTTATATTTCTTACTCATGGTCTCTTTCTGTGTTTAATTTTGATTAATCTTGCAATTTTAATTGCAATAATATGAATATATTCAACATTAAAACACAAAAACTTATTTTTTCAAAAATATTTTGTGCAAAAAAGCACTTTTTTGCGTAAAAATGTCAATTTTATGCACAGAAATACGTTTATGGACATAATTTCAGACAAAAAATTACATTTTGTTAATGTTTTTTGACTCAAATTAACTCAATTAAAATACAAAAAACCACACCGCTAGGTGCGATTTTTGATATGGTGCCGATTACGAGAATCGAACTCGTGGCTACTGATTACGAGTCAGCTGCTTTACCACTAAGCGAAATCGGCAAAACAACTATTTTGTTTTTAAAATAATTGTTTGTTTTTTTCCTTTTTTAAAGAAAGCAAATTTTCCTTCAAATAATTTAGGAGAAAAAACAGTTTCTTCATTAATTATTGAGCCATCTAATTTTAAAGCTTTATTTGTAATAAACTCACGCGCTTCGCGTTTTGATGCAATTACTTTGGATTCAATCAGAGATTCAATTATGTTGGCATCTTTTGCTAGTTCAACTACTGGTAAATATTCACTCATAGCTTCTACTTCACTCGAATGCAATGTTGATATATCAAAATTTTTATTAAATAAAATGTTACTGATGTTCACTGAAATTTTAGCTTCCTTTTCGCCAAAAATATCGCTCACAACGGCATAAGCTAATTTTTGTTGCGCATATTGAGCTGACGGATTTTGGTTATGCTGGAACATTATTTGTTCAATTTGCTCCAAGTCAATAAATGTTAGTCAAAGAAGTAATTTATGAACTATGGCGTCTGATGTTGTTACTAGGTATTGATACATATTGTAGGGTGAAACCATTTTTTTGTCAAGTCATAACGCTCCCCCACCTGTGCTCTTACCAATTTTTTTACCATTTTCATCAGTTAATAAATCAATTGTAATCCCCACCGCTTGTGAGTTGTCGCTGCCCACAACTGTAGAAATCATATCCAATCCTGTCGTAATGTTGCCTCATTGGTCTGATCCACCCACTTGGACCTTGACATTATTGTTTTTGTATAAATGTAAAAAGTCATATCCTTGAAGCAATTGGTAGGTAAATTCAGTAAACGAAAGCCCACGCTCAATTCTGCTTGAAACTGAATCTTTGGCCAGCATATAAGAAATATTTATTAACTTACCAGCGTCTCTTAAAAATGTTAAAACATTCATATCCTTGTAGATGTCATAATTATCCACAACTTCCAATCCTTGAGACTCTAGTTGAGATTTAATTTTGTTTTTGTTGGCAATAACTTGTTCATTTTTTAACAATACTCTTTCAGAGTCTTTAAAAGAAGGATCTCCTATCATTCCGGTTGCTCCACCAATTAGAGCAACAGCATTATATCCAGCCATTTTGAATCTTTTTAGCGTAGAAATGATAATGTAATTGCCTAAGTGTAAACTTTGTGCTGTGGGGTCAAAACCTGCATAAATACTAATGTTTTTAGGGTCTAAAGAACTAAATTTTGCTTCATTTGAAATTTGTTTTAAAATACCTCTTTGCTTCAATTCATTAATAATATTCATATTATGCCTCGCTATATTCAAAAATTAATTCAGGATAAAATAATTCAATTGTTGAGCCTAAATATTTGTCTTTTTTGCTCAAATCAACTGAAGATAAAACATCGTTTTTAAATTCATCCTCATATTTAGGTAAGTTTAAAGATGTTGCACTGCACAACATTGCTTCACTAGCCACATTCATAACTTCGCCAGTTTTAATAACGGTGCCATCTGGTGTAATAATGCCGTTTGCGTATCAAGCTAGATATTTACCAACTGTTGTATATAAAGTGTTTGTAATTATTGTTTTTGTACTGTAGCCAAAATCTACTCTTAAAACAAATAACTTTTCACTTTTGGGGTGATTTTCACGCTCAATTATTTTACCAATTTCAATATTTGCATAATCTTTAAAACGGTAATGACGAGAACTTTGACTCACAATGAAATTTTCAACTAGCGTTCCTAATTTGGCTGGCAAAATCCCTCAAGTTTTTGAAGCTAATTTAATTGTTGGATCAGTAATAATTATTGAACTAACGCTAAAATCGCTATCACGGAAATGGATAACGTATTTTGCATCACCTGATTCAATAACCTCATAATCAGTTGCCACCACGGAGGCATCGTATATAACTTCAAATGTATTCTTAAACTCTTTATCGTAATTAATCAAAATAGCCATAATAATTATTATACTTAATTTGATTCAAATTGTTAAAATATGCACAATTTTGCTTTGTATACTGTCAAGTTTAAAAAGTTTCAATGAAAAATAAAATACAAAAACACCCTTTCGAGTGTTAATTAAAAGTTGGTATCCACAATCCTATATACATCGTTAATGTTGCTGGTTTGCTGGATAGATTTAATAATTTCTTGTTTTTGTGACTCATTAAGCGAATCATTGCTCATGATTTCGTTTTGTGCCAACAGTTTAGATTCACTTAATCTTTCAAAGTATTGATTTAGCCTTTGTTGTTCGTCTATATCAAAAGTATTTTTAGTTTTAACGTGAAAAATGTTTATATCGGGCCCACTTAATCCTTTAAGATCAGCTATGGTTTTTAATGATTGAGCTTTATATGAGTCTAGTTTTTTAATTTTGTCTGCTAATATATTCACATCTTCAACACTTAGGCCTTGACTTAATAAATTAATGTAGCGCTCTTTAACAATGTCACTAACATTGGTTAAGGATTGAACAATTGGCAATACTTTTTTAATTTCTAACTGAATATTTATTCAATTTTCTATTTTTAGCCCTACTTTAATGACTTCAGAAAGTGAAGGAATAGATCTAATAATACTTATAAACTTGGCAACTAATTCTTTATTTGATTCACTTGACACAGTCAATAATTTTGCCTCTATTGATTGAACAACGTCCTCAATTTTAGATTCAATCTTAATTGATGCTAAATCTTCTAGAAATGAAACTTGTTGAACTTTGGCTTTAAACTCTTGTTTTTGCTCTTGTGTTAAATTGGTTAAAGCTTCAATAATGTTGACGAAATTGTGTTTTTCTTGAATAAATTCGTCAAGATTTGTTTTCCATTTATTAAACTCTTCATTGGTTGAAAATGTTTTGATTTTGTTTATTCATGGAGTCATCGTCTCATTTGCAAAAAGATTTGATTGCACCAATTCATTAACTGCATTTTTCTTTTTATTAACAAGATCTCTATATGATTGAACAATTGTGTTTAAATAACTTTCATCAGTGGAGTATATAAATTGTTCTTTTACTTTGTTGATCGCAAAAATATCAAAATAATTTTGACTTAAATTAAGATCGTTGAAATGTTTTTCTTTTTTAGCATTTAAACTTACAAAATCATTTTTTATCTGTGAAGCTTGTTCAAGTGTAGATGTATTGATATTTGACTCTACGTCTGCAATCTGACTTAACGAAACGAATTTAAGTTTATTTATTTCTTCTTTTAGCAATAATTTTTTATGATATTCAGAATTTAGCTCATTATTTTGCAGTGTTGCGATACTAATTCCGGGGATGGTGCTAGCTTGGTTTATTGTCTCAATAAATCTGGTTTTTTCTTCTTGTGAATATTTGTTAGATCTGTTAATTTTTGCAATTTCTTCAATTTTTTTTCTTTCCACAACCAGTTGATATCTTACAAAATCTATATCTGTTCTAGAAAGTGAATGTTTAATTTGGTTAATAATTTCATTCTTTCTTTGCTGGTTTAATCCTTCTAAATTATTGACGTTATTCAACTCCTCCCTAGCAGAACTAAATCAGTTCGAATACTCTTGAGGCGATGCATAAAGATCATAATTATTTTGTAAATGTTCAAGCAATTGTTGTCTAATTGTGTCATCAAGTACAAGTTCTTTGTGTTCGTTAATTATTGAACTTTTTGGATATTCATGATTAATTCTGTAATTTTCTTTAATTCCCTCCATTAGAGATTTTAACTTGTTTAAATTATTCTCATTATCCAGTCTAGATAAATATTTACGCTTGCCAATGCTATTGTCGTAATCAAATGAAGAAATATTATTTTTGTATTGAGTCAATGCGGTGTTTAAATCAGCTGCGGATTCTAAAATATTGTTGGCAATATTTTTAGTTTTATTTGCAATTAAACGCTCACTAAAATGAGTTTTTTGCTCTTGTGAAAGATCAATCAATGATTGAATACTTTTAAGGGTTCGTTCGCGTGAAATTTCTTCTTGATCTAACTCAGGTTTAATTTCATTTAGTTGTGCTTTTTTAAGACTTTTGATGTATTCATTTACCATTTCTTCAGGCAACAAAATACTATTTTTTATGTGATTAATTGCTTTTTTACGCTCCACAACAAGTTGAGTAAATTTTTCAACCAATTTATCTACTGAGTTTTGGTTTTTGCTTTCAATTAATTCATCAATGAAATTTTGTTTTTCGTTATCTGTGATTAAATCTACACTATCAATCTCGTTTTTTATAACGCGTTTATTGCTGTTAAAATTGACTATCTGTTCAATTGAGCTTAAAGCATCGTAAATGTCTTGTGGGTTATTGACGCTATTTTCCACTTCGTGTTTGTGTTCGTTAGATATTAACTCTAATCCAGCCAATGAATGTAATGCGTTGCTTATCTTTAGTTCTTTTTTGTGTTTTTTAAGTATTGCTTTAATTTTTGCAATATCAGTTGCCTGGTCAATTTCGTTTTTGATGTTTGTTTGCTCATTTTGGTTTAAATGACTAAAAGTGTCAACTTCTGTTTTAGCGATTGATTTGTATTGGTTTAAAGCCCCTAACAAGTTATCATTATTTTTATTGTCCAGTTTACTTAACTTATTCAAAACACCTTGTTGATACTTATTGTAGTAATTTTTAAACAATTTTGCTAAATGATCTTGTTTTAATGAATTGGAATGATTGTAAATTTTTTCTAATTCGTGGTATTTATTCGCTTTAGTTAAATTAACTGCATTTTCGTTGATTACTCGCTCAAGTTCATCTAAATTTGGCACGTATTGGCTCGAATGGGTTGAATCAAAATTAATGTTTTGATTTTTATTTACGTTTGCACAGCTGGAAGCATATAGCATTATAGCTGTAGTGGTTGCTACTGACGCGACAACACTTAAAAGCGAAAGCACGTTTCTTCTTTTTCTCATTTTGACCTCATTTTGAATACAAATATGTGTATTTTATTTGTTTGTATTTTAAAGCAAAATAAAAATGATGTCACGAAAAAGGCGTATTTACAGTTATTTTAGTATAAAAAAACGCCATGAGGCGTTTTAGATAAATAAATTAGTGTTTTGCTTTTTCTAATTCTAGTTTTAGATGTGCTGCTCTTGCTGCTTCTCAAACGATTTCGTTGAATGTTGGGTGTGGGTGAGTTGTGTAGGTAATGTCTGAAACAGTTAGTTTGTGTTGCATTGCCATACCGATTTCAGCGATGTAGTCGGTTGAGTTAGCACCAATGATTGAAGCACCTAGAATTAATCCTGTTGCACGATCAACTACAAGTTTACAAAAACCTGATGTATCTTTAGTTGCGATAGCTTTCCCTAGGTAACAGAATGCATATTTAGATGAAAATGCATCAAAACCTAATTCTTTAGCTTTTTCTTCTGTTACACCAATCACCGAAATTTCTGGATGTGTGTAGATGCAACCAGGCACTGGTTTTGTTAATTCATATTTAACATCGTGTCCTAAAATGTGCGCAACAGCTGTTAAAGCGTGTTGGTAGGCAACGTGAGCCAACATGTTTTGAGCTGTTAAGTCACCAATTGCATAAACATTTTCAACATTTGTTCTTAGGTATTCATCTACTAGAACTTCTTTTCTTTGACCTAATTCAACACCTGTATTTTCTAGGTTGTGTGAGTTAGGAATACGTCCAACAGCAATTAAGTAAATGTCGCTAGTAATAGTTTTTTGTTCACCGTTTACTTCGTAAACTAATTCTTTAGCTTCGTTTAAACCTGTTGTAGTAGCACCATAAATCACTTCAATTCCACGTGCTGTAAAGTGTTTTGTAATTTCTTTAATTACATCTTTGTCCATACCTGTTAGTAGGCTGTCTGTGTTTTGGATAATTGTAACTTTTGAACCTGCAGTTGCAAAAACTTGAGCAAATTCAACACCAATAACACCACCACCAACGATAGTTACAGTTTTTGGTAATTCTTTATCAAAGTTAATTGCTTCACGAGATGAAAGAACTTTGAAGTCTTTGTATCCTTGTTCAAATCCATTTAGCTGTTCAAGTCTACGTGCACGACTACCCATAGCCATAATAATGTGTTGTCCTTTGTAAACTTTGCCATTTACTTTAACAACGTGTGAACCTAGTCATTCAGCTTCACCTTCTTCAATAGCAACTTTAGAACCTTTCATTAGCATTTTTACGCCGCCTGAAATTTGTTTAACAACTGCTGCTTTTCTTTCGTGCATTTTTCTTCATGTTGCATCTAAGTCAATTTTTAAATCTTCTAGATTTGCAACAACGCCATAGCTAGCCGCATCTTTAAGTGTGTCAATTACGTGAGCTGAAGCTAACATTGCTTTAGTCGGAATACATCCAACGTTCAAGCAAACACCACCTCAGAATTCTTTTTCAATAATTAAGGTTTTTTTACCTGATTTACCTAGTTCTTCAGCTGCTAAGTAACCACCAGGACCAGCCCCAACAACGATAACTTCATATTCAGCATCGATGTGGCCGTTGTAAGCTACACCTTGTTCGCTAAAAGCTTTTTTCATAATTTATTTCCCTTTCGTTCAACGTCAATATTAATGTTGATACTCCATATATTATAAAATCATTTCGCTAAATGTATATAAATATGTGTATAAAATCTTAATTAGATCTAAAAGGCTTTATGTTTATAATTAGAGTATGTCAAATACAATAGAAATTAAAATTGAGATTCCAAAAGGATCTAACATTAAATATGAATACGACCGTGCTGATGGCCAAATTCACGTAGATAGAATATTAAGAGGAGATTTTGTTTATCCAGCAAATTATGGATTTATTCCAAATGCTTTAGATTGAGATGGTGATGAATTAGATGTTTTGGTTTATTCACCAGAAAAATTTATTCCTGGTGTTTTAATGAATGTTCGTATTATTGGAGCGATGAAAATGATTGATTCAGGTGAAACAGACACTAAATTAATAGCTGTTCATGCTGACGATTATAGATTAGATCACATTGAAAAATTAGATCAATTACCAGAACCATTCCTAATAGATGTAGAAACATTTTTCAATAACTACAAAAATTGAAAAAAACCAGGTGCATCAAAAGTTACCGGCTTTGAAGGTGTTGAATGGGCATTGGCTGAGCTTGACGAATGTAAACATTTAATGGTTGAATATGGAAAAATGCCTAAAAAAGAATTTATTAAATTAATGATGCAAAAACACCCAGAAAAATACGAAGCTTAATTAAATTTGTCTTGTGCAAATTTTTTTATTAATCTTAATAGCTTTAATGTAACAAAATAATCAGAATAAAAATATATAATTAAAATATAGGAAATAATTCCTAAATAACAAAAAATAGAAAGGAAGAATTATGAGTAAAAGTATCAACGCTTTAAGAAAAGAAAGTCAACTAAAAACAATGATTGCACAGATTGTTTCAACAGAGTTGACAAATGTAAACATAATCGATCCAACAGTTATTGATTGTGAACTTTCTGCTGATTCTTCACACGCAAAAGTTTTTGTCACCTTTGGTGCTAAACCACAGGAAGGAATTGAAGCAATTAGAAATGCAGCAGGTTTTGTTAGAAAAACACTTGCTCACTCTCTTAATTGAAGAAAAGTACCAGAAATCCATTTTGAATTGGATACCGTTATTGACGGTGCAATGAAGATTGAAAAAATCTTGGAACAAATCAAAGAGGAAAAATAATTGATAAACAAAAATAGGGATTGCTCCCTATTTTTCGTTTGTAAATTAATTATTCTTTTTATCTTTTGTTTTCTTAGATAAAACATGAATTAATAATGCAAGTGTTACAATACTTGTAATTACTGCAAGAATTAATAAAATAATGCTAATTTGATTTATAGTTGTGTTTTTACTTGTTTCAAGTGTAGAACTTGGTTTATCCTGGGTTTTATTAGAGTTAGATGCTTGCAATTGTTCTCTGGCTTGAGCTAATTCTTGCTCTAATCTTTGAATAGTTGCATCTTTGGCTAAAATAGAATCTTTTAGCATTTTTTGAATTTCAGCAACTTTTTCAGCAACTGAGTCAGATGATGTTTGAGTTCCTGATTGTTGATTTCTTTTGCTCATCATTTTAAATAAAGCGTCTGAAAATTTATATATATCTTGCACCTCGGTTGAAGCGTCTAAATCAGTATAAAAACTATTTAGCAATTCTGCATCTTTACTTAATTCATCTACAAATGGCTTAATAATGACGGCCATTGAATAAGCAACAGCCGCATCTTCCATAGTGTAGAGCATTTCTTCAAGAGCCTTACTTACGTTGATGTCTGCTTTTAAATTGTCTTCATTGCCTTCTTCAAATAATTCCGTTTTTGTTGCATTTAGACGTGTTTCTGAATTGGTTAAAACTTTTTCAATTAAGTCAACTTTAATTCCCGAAGACTTAACCTCTGCTAGTAAAGTTTTTACACCTTCGACACCGTTTTTAAGGGTTGTATAGTGGCTTTTTAAATTTTCATTAAGTGAAGATGTGGTAGCTGGAGTTGTTGAACTAGAAGCTGTTTTATAATCAGATACAGTTTGCTTTAAAACCTGGGCTATAGCAGACTGAATAATAGCTAAGTTGTTTTCATAAGTTCTTTTTGCCCCTTGTTTATCTTTTGCGATTTTTGCTTGAGAATAAAGATCTTGTTTCGCTTTAGTTTCGAAGCTGTTGTCATTTCTATCAGAAACTATTACATGGAATTGTTGTAATGACGACAAAATCGTGTTAAGAGTGTTAAAATCAGAAATAAGACTTGATAGATTTTGAGATAGATAATCTAAATTTTCTTTATTTTGATCAATTGCGCTTATTTGTTTGGTAACTTCTGCATCCACTTCATTTAATAAAGAAATAAACTCAGCATCTGTGTATAAAGTTTTTATTCTATTTGTTAATTGGTCCAAAACAAATTTAAAACGTTTATAGTATTCAAAAATTTGTTTTTGATATCTGTGAGCATTTGCTGTTGAATTTTCCGTTGCTTCTGGTTGAGAATTTAGCCTAGCTGATACTGTTGTTAGTGGCAATAACGACCCACCCATCGCTAAAGCAGATAAAGATAAAGTTTTTAATTTTAGTTTTCTCATGTTTTCCTTTTAAATCCCTTTTGTGTAAACTATTTACATTTTTATATTAATATCCTCAATTTAATTTTCAATAATATATTGCTTGAAACAAGGATAAAAGCATTATAGCATCATAAATATTTGAAAAAGCATTTTTTATAAAAAAATTGGTGATTTTGCTTTAATTAACATAAATTTATTGTTTTTTATGTGTTGCTTACCTTAAAACAAATTAAAAAAACCAACATTTGAATATTGGCTATATTGTGTTGGTTTTTTTAATTTAATTAATTATTTAATTTCGAATTTTTTCAAAATGGCGTCAACATCCATCTCCAAAACATTATCAATTTCTTGTTTTGCGTTTTCAATTATTTTTTTCTCTTGCTGTGTAGATTCGCCGTAAGAAACTTGATAATTGACCGCAAAATTTTTAACTGACTTTGCTTGTAAAAAATTTGCACTAACAATATTTTCCGCTTTTAGCTTACTAAAGCCATCATTAACCGAACTTTCACGATAATCTTTTACTGATTCAATTTGAATAGTTAAATTATCGTTTCTAGCTATAATTTCAGTATTTTGGTCAACCACTTCAGCTTCAATAACTTTGTATGGTTTTGTTTTTAGTTGCTTGAACAAAGGTTTGCCAAGATGTTTTTTAGATACAGGTGCAACATTAGCGACTTTAATTAATTTTAACTGGGCGTTCTCAGTTAAAAGACCAATAACGTCTTCTTTTTCAACCATAACAAAAGCGCTAACAAGATCATTGCCACTTAAAAAGCAAGACTTGACACCATTTGATTTGGTACCATAAATTTGCATGTCGTTTTCAGAATATAATGAACACAAACCATTGTTAGTTACAATCAAAACATCTTTATATCCATTTGAAACTTTAGCTCCTACCAGCTCATCTGAATCTTTTAAATTAATTGCTGTAAAAGTTTTGTTGTTTCTAGATACAAAAAAGTCCTTTAATAAAACTCTTTTTCCTTGACCAAATTTACTGATTAAGGCTATATAAAGATTGTTGTTAAAATTGTCTACTTCAATTACCGACACAACCTCTTCTCTGGGTTGAAGTTCTACAAATTCGGAAAGATGCGAGCCATATTCTTTTCATTTACTTTCTGAAATTTTATAGATAGGTATTAGAGCATAGTTACCAAAATTGGTAAAAACTAATAAATTATTGGTTGTATTTGCATTGCCAAAAAACAATACCTTATCATCTTCTTTTAAACCAAAAGTGTCTCAAGAATTTGATTCATTAACTCTAGATGAAAAGCGTTTTATGTACCCGTGTTTTGTTAAGCTTAAGAATATTTCTTCGGCCACAACTAAGTCAGCTTCATCATATTTAATTTTGATTTCGTCCGAATTTATAGTTGTTTTTCTTTCGGTACCAAATTCTTGTTTGATATTTTTTAATAATTCAATAATTCATTGATCAAACTTACTAGGGTGATTTAGTAAAATATTGCATCTTTCAATCATTTTCTCAAGTTCGTTTTTTTCATCCACAAAAGCTTGTTTATCAGTTTTTGATAATCTATACAATCTTAATTCAGCAATTGCGGTTGCTTGATTTAACGTAAATGAAAATTCTTTAACCAAATTGTCTATTACGCCTTGTTTACCGTTTTCGCTTTCTCTAATTACTTTAATAACTTCATCACTAATTTCACTAACTTTTATAAATCCCTCGACTATTTCTAGTCTTGCTTTATATTTGGCTAAGTCAAACTTAAGTGTTTTAGTTTTTACATCTTTAACATGTAAAATATATTCACCTAACATCTGTTGCAAGTTACACAAACGTGGCGAATTATCAACAATGGCAACATTATTAATATTGTAGTAAACTTGCATTTCAGTCTTTTGCAACAAAAAGTTCAATATTGTTTCAGTATTAGCATCTTTTTCAAGAGTGATTATAATGCTTATACCGTCTCTATCGGACATATCTTTTACATCCACTAATCCACTAATATTTTCACTATTTATTAATAAATCAATGTCGCGCACTAGCTTGCTTTTTATCACTCCATAAGGAATTTCACTAATTTCAATAAATTTATTTTTGTTATCCTCAGATATTTTATATTTTGAAACTAATGTGATTTTGCCTCTACCCATTGCAAAAGCATCTAAAATTCCTTGCTGTCCATAAATTACTCCACCAGTGGGAAAATCAGGCCCTTTAATATATTTCATTAAGGTTTCTAAATTTATTTCTGGGTTTTTGATTTTCTCAATTGTGGCATCAATAATTTCGTTTAAGTTGTGTGGGGCAATTTCAGTAGCAAAACCTGATGCAATACCTTTGGCTCCATTAAGCAATAAATTAGGAATAATAGAAGGCAAAACAACAGGTTCTTTTTCGCTATCATCAAAGTTTGGTGCATATTTAACTGTGTTTTTCTTTAAATCCCCAAGAATATATTCGCTTATTTTTTGCAATCTTACTTCAGTGTAACGCATAGCAGCAGCTGGATCATCATCGATGCTACCTACGTTTCCATGCATCTCAATCAAAGTTTTACCCATTTTTCAGTCTTGAGCCATTCTAACCATAGCTTCATAAATTGAACTATCTCCGTGTGGGTGATATTTACCGATAACATCACCAACAACCCTTGCAGATTTTTTGAATGGTTTGCTAGCAAAAAGGCCTAACTCGCTCATAGAATACAAAATTCTTCTTTGCACAGGTTTTAATCCGTCTCTAATATCAGGTAAAGCACGTTGTTGAATAATATATTTAGAATAGCGGCTAAATCGATCAGCCATAATAGAATCAATATTTTCGGCGACAATTTTATCAACCAAAATATCAATCTTTTTATTGATTTTTTCGCTCATTATTCCTCCTACACTTCGTAATCATCTTCCATAGTGAATTCTACATTTGCATTAATTCACTCTTTTCTAGGTTCAGCGTTATCACCCATTAAAGTTGACACTCTTCTTTCAGCCAATGAAACATCATTAATTTTTACTTGAATTAGCGTTCTAGTGGCAGGATTCATTGTAGTTTCTCAGATTTGGTCTGCATTCATTTCTCCAAGACCTTTATAACGCTGAACCTCAGCGTTTTTAAAGTTAGATTGTTGCAATATATCTTTTAATTCCGCCTCTTCTCAAGCATATACAACTTCTTTTTTGGATTTTGTAGATTGAATTTTAAATAGAGGAGGAAGAGCAATGTAAACCATTCCAGCATCAACTAATTCACGCATGTGTCTAAAGAAAAATGTTAATAATAATATTTGAATATGTGCACCGTCAGTGTCAGCATCGGTCATAATCACAACTTTGCCGTATTGAGCTTTTTTAATATCAAAATCTTCACCAACTCCTGCTCCGATTGTGTTGATTATTGTAGCAATTTCTTCGTTCTTTAAAATTTCATAAAGCCTTGCTTTTTCAGTGTTTAGCACTTTTCCTCTTAAAGGTAAAATCGCTTGAAATTTTCTGTCGCGCCCTTTTTTAGCTGTGCCACCCGCAGAATCACCCTCAACTAAAAACAGTTCTTTTTCCTTAGCGATTTTTGATTGAGCAGGGGTTAATTTTCCACTTAAAATTTGTTTTTCTTTAAGAGCGTTTTTCGCTGAACGAGCTTCTGCTCTAGCTTTGCGGGCATTAGCTCTAGCTTCTGCTGCTTTTTTAATTTTGTCAAGAATTTTTTTAACTAATGGCTTGTTTTCGATTGATCAAATTTTTAGATGTTTTAAGGCGACTTCCTCAACAACACTCTTAGCTTCCGGCGTACCTAATTTATCTTTAGTTTGACTGACAAATTCAAGATATTTTTCAGGGATTTTAACACTTACAATAATTGTTAAACCCTCACGAATATCATCTCCATCAAAAGTGTTTTTACCTTTGATAAGTTTTTCGTCCATAGCAATCTCATTAAAGGTTTTTGTTAGGGCTGTTTTTAGACCAATTTCATGTGTTCCACCATCTTTTGTTTTGACATTATTAACAAAAGATAAAATAGTTTCATTATAGCTATCAGTATATTGAAAACCGCACTCAACTTCAATATCACGTTTAGTTTCTGAGAAAGTATACACTTCGCCAATTGCGTTTTTAGAATCGTTCATAAATTCAACAAAAGCTCTAATTCCGTTTTCAAATTTAAATTCGCTTCTTAAATCTTTAGATTCGTCAATTAAAATAATTTTTAATCCAGCGATTAAAAAACTGCTTTCTCTTAAACGTTCAGAAATTTTTTCATAGCTAAATTTTGCGCGTTTAAAGATTTCATAATTTGGCCAAAATTCTACAGTTGTTCCGTTTTTATTAGTTTTTCCAATTAATTTTGTTCTTTGTTCGATTTTTTCGCCGCCTTCAGTAAAAATTGTTTCATAAACGCCACCATTTTTATAAACGGTTGCTACCAACTTTGTACTTAATGCATTAACTACTGAAGCACCCACTCCGTGTAATCCACCTGAAGTTTTATATGCACTGCTATCAAATTTTCCACCAGTGTGTAGCTCGGTAAAGACTCTTTCTACTGCAGTTTTACCTGTCTCGGTTTTACCAACCGGCACACCGCGTCCATTGTCTTGAACAATTACTGAACCATATTTTGTAAGTGTGACTGAAATTTCATTAGCAAAGCCTCCCAAGGCTTCGTCAATAGAGTTATCAACTATTTCCCAAACTAAGTGATGTAACCCATTAACATCAGTGCTACCTATGTACATACCGGGGCGTTTACGCACGGCTTCAAGACCTTTTAATTGTTGAATACTACTTTCATCATATTTTTGCATATTAAAATAATACAATTTTTAACTTGTTTTTGTATGTTAAACATTAAATATTGATAATCATGTCAATTCAGCTTTAGATCTAATATAATAAAAGCATGTTAAAAATTTATGTATGTGGCCCAACCGTTTACCAAGATCCACACATTGGGAACCTAAGGGCAGTAACCACTTATGATCTGGTATTGAAAGCATTAAGGTTTTTGAATAAACCTTATAATTTTGTTCATAATATTACTGATATTGATGACAAAATCATCAAAAAAGCAATAGATTTGAATACAACTGAAAAAGAAATTAGTGAAAAATATACTCAAAAATATTTTGAATTATTAAAAACCCTTGATATTGATACCATAACACATTTTGAAAAAGTAACAGACAATATTGATCTGATTTCAAACTACGTTAAGCGTTTAGTTGATTCAGGAAGTGCTTACAAAGATATAAACGGAAATGTATGATTTGATGTTAAAAAACACGCAAAATCATATGGAGATGTGTCTGGTCAAAAACTAGATCAAATGGAGTTTGACGAGCCAGACCAAAACAAACATTTTGAAGCTGATTTTGCACTTTGAAAAGACACAACTATAGGTATTAAATACAACTCTCATTTTGGTTTAGGTCGCCCTGGTTGACACACTGAATGTTGTGCATTAATTGATAAGCATTTTGGGGCTGATGGGGTTGACTTGCATGGTGGTGGGATGGATTTAACATTCCCACACCATGAAAACGAAAATATTCAACACGTTGCACTTTATAATTCGCCTTTATCTAAAAAATGGGCACGCTGTGGTCAAATTAATCTTGAGGGCGTTAAAATGTCTAAATCTTTAGGTAATGTAATTTTACCTGACGAGTTTTTTGCTTCGCATGGAGCTGAAGTTTATAAGCTTCTTTTACTTACCGCTAAATTTACTGCTCCCATCAATATCACTGAAGAATTGATTCAAAGTTTAAAGTCTATTGAAACCAAATACAAAAAAACTTTATTTCAAATTTACACAAGTTTTGGTTTAGAAGCCGACTTTGAAACTAATCAATCACAAACTATTGAAATAATGAACGCATTAGCTGATTTCGATTTTGCTCAATACAATAAATTATTAAACGAAGCAATTAAAGACTTTAATAAGAATAAAGACTTTAAAACAGCTTCCGTAATCCACACAGTTTTAAACATCGTGCACCCTAGTTTATCAAACAAAAATGCTTTTGTACAAGGCGTTCAACTTTTTGACGAATGAACACGTTTTATAGAACAAAAAGACTATACAAACGCTGATAAAATTAGATCTATTTTACAAGAAAAAGGCTTATATTAACCCCTGGGTTTAATACGGAAAATATTATGAAAAATCAAACAAACAATTTGGAAAAATTAATGTTGTGGGGGCGAAACTCTGTTAACGACGCAATTAAAGCTAAATTGCCAATACTAGAAATTTTTGTTAACTCAGATTCGTTTGCACAAAAAATTAAAGAGCAAACTAATGTAAAAGTCAGCGTGAAGGATGAAAGATTTTTTACACAACTCACTAGCGAAAACCACCAAGGTATTGTGGCTGTTTTAAGAGATTTTCCTATCTATGATTTGTCTATTATTGAAAAGGAAAAACCTGAAAATGTGCTTGTTTTAGATCGAATTCAGGATCCACAAAACTTAGGAGCTATTTTACGAACAGCAAATGTTTTTGGTATTACGCACATTATCTTAACAAAAGATAGAAGTGCCGGCATAACATCAACTGTTTTAAAAATAAGTTCGGGTGGTTTTGTTGGCGTTAAGATCATTAAGGTAAGCAACCTTGTTGCTGCTTTAAAAAGACTTAAAAAAGCTGGTTATTGAGTGTATTCATCAGCTTTAAACGATAAAGCGCAACATTTTGACAAAATTGAATACAACAAACCTTCAATTTTAGTTATTGGTAATGAGGGTAATGGTGTTTCACAACCTGTTTTAAATGAGTCTGATGTAATAGTTTATATTCCTCAAAAAGGAACTGTGCAATCTTTAAACGCATCTGTTGCTGCTGGTTTGCTTATTAATGAAGTAACCAAGGGGTAGAATGAACTTATTCAAAAAATTTTGCCAACTTGATGTAAAACAAGTTGGCATTTTTCTTAAAAAGCTGAATAATCAACAACAAATTAAGGTTGTAGATCAAAGCTATGGGGATAGATTAAAAATTATTATTTATAAAGTGCTAGGTTGTTCCAAAACAATTCCGCTTGAATGCTCAGATATATATAATGAATTTTTGGTCAAGTTGCCGTCTATAATTGATTTGTTTAATGTAGAAAAAGATACAAATTTTGAATCTTATTTATTCAAAAGTGTGAAAAATTTTGCTTTAACAAGAGCTAAATATTGAAGCCGCAACAAGCGTTCTCATGTTGTAAATACATTGCAAAATATAGAAAATATTGATGTGGTTGATACATCATGAGAAAAAGGGTTGAATAGCGAAATAGAAAAAGTAGATATTTCAAATTTTTTACGGTGTACTAAGTTTTCAAAAACAAATTTTGATGCTTTATTTATAGATAAATTAAGCAATAATAAGTTTAATAATTTGGCAACTAGCAGTAAAAAGAACACTATTAAGCAAGAATTTGTAAAAAAATTAAACACTTTTATGAATTAGTGTACAATTAAATCAGTGCTAGGCACTTTTTTTATTTACCTCAATTAAGGAGTAAAATATAATTATGAAGAAAACCAAAGTTACACTTAGCTGTTCAGATTGTTTTTCAATGAATTATTCAACAAATAAAGGCTCTGGTAATTTAACTAGAATTGAAGTTAAAAAATATTGCCCAAAATGTCGAACACACACCGTGCATAAAGAGGAAAAATAATGGCGAATAAAGAACCAAAAGTTAAAAAATACAGAGTCAGACGCTTTTTTAAAGAGCTTAAAAGAGTTAGATGACCATCTAACCGTGAAAACTGAATCTCTTTTATAAAAGTTGTTGCTTTTACTGTTATTTTTACAGTAGTTGTTGTTCTTTTTGCGACATTTGTAACATTTATTTGAGGTCAAGCAGGAGTTAAATAGGAGTAAATTATGGAAGAAAAAAAATTCTTATGATACATGATTAGTACCGTATCGGGAAAAGAAGATATTGTTGTTGAATCATTAAAAAACAGAATAATTAGTGAACAAGTTGATGATTGTTTCGATAACAACGCTACACCCGATGGTGCATTCAAAATTTTTAAAAAGCCTAGTTTGTCAGCTAAAGAAGCTGAGAAAAAATTAAATGGTGAACCATACACAGTTAAAATGATTAACATGTACAGTGGATATATTTTTATTCACATGTATATGAGTGATGAGGCTTGATTTGTTGTGCGTAACACACAATATGTTACAGGTTTAATCGGTTCAAGTGGTAAGGGTGCAAAACCTACCCCAGTTACTGCTCGTGAAATCAAAAAATGCTTTAAATCAGAGGAAAAAATGTTGAGAGATTTCAATGAAGGTAAAATGGAAACTAAATTCACTATTGGTGAAATCGTTGAAATTATTGACGGTCCATTCAAAGGTCAAAGTGGTAAGGTTATTGAAGCAAACGACACAACAAAAATGGTTTCTGTTGAGGTTGAATACTTCGGTAGAAATGTCCCTACAGATTTTGAATATGATGTAATTAAATCTCAGGAAAAATAATAGAAAAAGACACGTCGTACGTGTCTTTTTTACTTAATTATTTCAGTTTGCATGTATGGAATTAGTTTTGTTGGAACAGTAACTGTGCCATCTTCGTTTTGGTAGTTCTCTAGGATTGCCGCAACTAATCTATCAATAGCTAATCCTGAACCATTCATGGTATGTGCATATTGATTTTCGCCGTTTTCATCTTTATATCTTATCATTGCTCTACGAGCTTGGAAATCACCCATGTATGATACAGAAGAAATCTCTCTGAATTGAATTTCAGAAGGCAATCATACCTCTAAATCTATGGTTTTTCTTGATGAAAAACCAGTATCGCCAGTACATAATTGTAATTCACGGTATGGAAGTTCTAAATGTTCAAGAACTTTTTTAGCTTGTTCAAGCATTTGGTCAAATTCTGCTAAAGCATCTTTTTCAGATGTAATTTTTACTAGTTCCACTTTTTTGAATTGGTGCAATCTTATAATTCCTTTAGTGTCCTTGCCACCGCTTCCAGCTTCAGATCTAAAACATTCAGTAAATGCAGTGTATCTTTGCGGTGTTGATAAATCTACTAATTCATTATTCAATAAGTTGGTCAAAGTAACTTCTGCAGTTGGAATTAAGTATCAATCATTACCATCAACTGAGAACAAGTCTTCTTTGAATTTAGGCAATTGACCAGTTCCAAATAAAATATTTGGTTTAGTAATAACAGGTGTAGAAAATTCTGTGTAGCCATCTGCTGTATGTAAATCTAATAAGAAATTTTGGATAGCACGAGTTAGTCTTGCTCCTAAACCTTTATAAACAACAAAACGAGTTCCAGATAGTTTAACTCCGCGTTCAAAATCAATAATATCTAAATCTTTAGCAACTTCATAGTGTGGTTTAACACGTGAAATTAAGCCTCTACCTAATTTATCATGCGTAGCTATAACAATGTTTTGCTTGTCTGATTCACCATAAGGAACTTCATCTAACGTAATATTAGGTATAGTTCATAACAATTCATTTGCTTTTTGTTCAATTTCATTGGCTTTTTGTTCAAGTGCAACTTGTTCTTTTTTAATTTCACCAGCTTGAGATCTTAATTCAGCTAATTTTTCTTTGTCATCCTTAAATTCAGCGAACGCTTTACTGAATTTACTTAGCTCTGCTTTTTTGCTTTGGGCTTGGTGCATTAGTTGACCTCTTGAATTTAAAAGCTCAACTAATTGATCATAAACAGCAATGTCAAAATTTCTATTTTTTAAATTTTCGCGTACTTTTTCAGTATTTTCTTGAATAAATTTGATACTTAACATAGATTTACCACCTTCGTAAAATAGTTTTTTAATTATATCACTTTTGAAACATTTATTTGGTTCTAACACAAAACAAAAAAAGTCGCTTTTGCGACTTGGAATTAAAATCCATTTTTGAATAAAGCAGTTGTTTTTGAGCCGTTATCAAAACCGTTTTTATAAATAGTTCTTAAATTATCACGATAGCTTCTAGTCTGAGCTGGATAAAGGTTTTTGTTTGTGCCATCAATTAAATTGTATGCTTTGATCGCTTTTTCACCCACTGCATAATCTTTAGACAATAACAAAGGAGTAAATCCAGCATTTTTACTTAAATCGCCGTATTCCAATGAGCTACTTACTGAACTATACACTCCTATCATTTGACCAAAATCATTGTATACTAACGAGCCTGATGCTCCATAATAAAGAGACGAGAACAGAATACTCATACTAAATCCATAATAATGTAACAATGTTTTGCCAAAAACTTTTGTGTATGGGGTGTAATTATTGTTTGTAACTTTTTCTTCAAATCTATTAGCTGGCAAACCAAAAGCTTGTGCGTTTTTCGGTTCTCTATTGTATCAATTTTCAGTAGAATTTCTTTCCAATGGATTATTTCTAGATCAAAAAGCGCTTCTATGATCTGGGTTAGCTGGATATCCACCAATATAAACATTTTGCGAATTTCATAAATTATTTTGATTTTGCCCTTTTTGAATGTATGAGGTAATGTAATCGGCAGTAAGCATATAATTTGAAACAGATTTATCTTGGTTTGGTAAAACCTCAGTTCGATTTAAGCGGTCTAGGTATGTATCTAAACCATTGATTGCATCCTTAAAAAATTTTGCATTTTGCTCACTCATTAAACTGAAGTCAACATCTATTTCAAATACTGCAAAATCGGTGTAAAATGGAACAAAATCATTGTTTTTTAACGTTCTTTTTAAGATATTTATTTCAGCATGGTCATCACTTGGATCAATATTGCTTTCATTATTTTCTAGGTAATTTATACGTTCACGAATTTGTTGTTTTACTTCATCTTGAATTGGATTTATATAACTTTTATCAATAAAATCATAGCCAGCGAACACAATTTTAGGTGAGCTTAAGCCAGCGATTTTTGTTGTGTTTAGAGCCTCAAAATCACTTGCACTTTGATTAGCGAATCTTGAATCGTTAGTTAGATAATGCACCTTATTGTCCTGGTCATCTTGATATCTAAAATTATTGTTTTTGGATTCAAAATTATTATTAACATTTGCGGCTTTACCAATTGAAATTGCTGTTGCTCTATAATTTGCGTCTCTGGTGTCTTTGTAATTCAATTCAGTATTTAATTCGTCACTTAATGTATTTGATAAATCTGAAATAACATGAAGATTTGTTGCTATAAACAATTTATATTTGTCTTCACTTGCTTTATGATAATCAAGCAATCAACCAGTACCAGATGAAGATGTAATAAATTGATTTTCATTAAAATCAACACCAAACTTTATTGCGAATGAGCGTTTATGTATTTCTTCATAAGCTTGTTGCTCGCTAATTTTAGTAAATTTATCAGCTCACTGAGGGTATCTGTGTAATTGTTTGTTTAATTCACTAAAGTCGGGAAAATTTGGCGGAAATACTGGCGGTTGAGGTACTGGATTAGGTTCAGGCTCAGGTTGAATCGGGTCATCATTATTACCTCCTTCACCCGGTTTTGGAGCAGGAGCAGGAGCAGGCTCTGGTTGTGGTGTTGGTTTAGGTTCTTCTTGTTTAGTATTTTCAATCAAGAAATAATTGTTATTCGATAATATTTCAATCTTTTTATTGCTTTTTGAATCAAAAAGATCAAATTCGTGTCTGCCGGGTTTCAAGTCATTTGGAATTATAAATGTTAGTGTGTTTGAATCTTTTAGTAATTTAGATTTGAACTTTTGATTAGAATCTAAGACTATTTCTACTTCAGATATTTTTTGATCTAAAGTAATCGATAAAATATATGAATCGTTGTCTTTATTTACCTCAACAGATGTAATTTTGTATTTTACTTCTTGTTGACACGAAGCAACAATGGAGGTAGATATTATGCCTCCAATAACGCTTAAATTAAGTAGAATTTTTTTATTCATGACTATTCAACCTCCAATAATTCAGTGTTATTTAATTAAATTTTATACTTTTCCTATCGTTTATATCATTTTTTATTATAATTAAAACACGTTTTATTAAATATAAATATTAATATATAAAACATCAACAACATAGGAGGTTCACATGAGTTTAAGAACATACCAACCAAACAAGAGAAAACACGTTAAAATTCACGGTTTTCGTGCAAGAATGAAAACAGCTAACGGACGTAAAGTTTTAGCTGCTAGAAGAGCAAAAGGTAGAAAAAGATTAACTGTAAGTTCTAAATAGTTTAAGAGAACAAAATGAAAAAAATATTTAGATTGCAAAAAAGTTGAGAATTCGACGCTGTTATAAAAACAAAAAAACAGGTTGTTAATAAGTACATGATTATTTATTTTCGTCCTGCTACCGAGTTTAAAGCCGGTATTACTGTTCCAACAAAATTTTGCAATGCTGTATTAAGAAATTATTACAAACGGCAAATGAAATCAATCATTCATTCATTAAACATTTATGATATGAAATTTCACCTTGTAGTAATCTTGAGAAAAGAGTTTTTAAATCAAAAATTCAAAACTAAACTATTGACAACCGAAGGGTTAATTAAAAAAATAAGATATGGAAAATAGATCGAAAAATTTTGATTATTTCAAACATAATCAAAATCCTAAGCAATCTAAAAACAAGAAAGAAATTTGAAAAAAGGTCTGACTTGTTGTAAAGATTGTTTTATACATATTGTTATTTGCTTTGACCATGGCTGGATGTATTCAAACAATGGTGGTTAAAAGTTCTAATTTCACTGGAGCCGGTACTGAATATTACCAATCTAAAGAACACATTTCACCAACAGTTGCTTCATTCAAGCGTGCAAAAGCACCAAAAAATGACAATAATCTTTTAGTTGGCGAGTATTATGAAATATTTTACTCACCAGAAACTAACTACCATTTAGCTTACAAAAACCACGCAGATGTTATTGAATCACTTAGATCTCAAACATCTAACGACGGGGGAGAATATGGTAAATCAGGTGGTTTTTCAGCTTCTGTTCAATATTTAGACCAAAAAGGCGAATTGGTACATGAAAACCAACCAATTTTAAAAGCAGATAAAGAATCTAGACACTTATTTATTGCTTCGTCAGCAACAAAATATGAATCTGTGTACAATCAATGAACACAAATTAAGGTTCTTGACCCTGATTTTAAATTTGAAAACCTTTTTGAAAAAACTGAAAGTGGCTACACAATTAAACCTGATGCACTAAAATTAACTCACCCAGAAAATAGTGGGTTAGTGCTTAAAAAAGCTTCATTGTTCAATATTTATAGTGATCAAGATGGCTTAAGTTCTATTCCTGCTCGCAAATTTGCTCGTGACGTTTTAGAGTTCTTGTATCGTGAAACTTTCTTGGATAGTGAAAACTACTATGCAAGAGTAATGACTTCAGGCGATACATATGAATCATTGATGACTTCTATAATTGATGGTTCAAAAACATCTTTAACATCTGAACAATACGACTTGCTTTTCAACTACAATAAAGTGTTGAAAACATACTTAGAAAACACAAAACTTGATAAAACAGGAACATATTTACCTCTACTTGATAAAGAGGGTGTGCAAAAATATGGGGACGCTGGAGAAAAACTTTATTCAACAATAGCTGCTGAATCATCTGTTTTAGGTGGTCCTAATGTTGGTGGCGACGGAGCAATTCCATTTGCTGCTACTGAACCACAAATTCCATTTTACTCATTTGCTTCAACATGATCATATGGTCCTTTCTTCTCGTTTGTGATTTACCCAATTGCTGCCTTAACTGTTGCTACAAGAACACCGCTTCCTAACGCAGCAGGTTGAAGTACATTCTTAGTTCTAGTTTTAGCTGTTGTGATTACACGTTTAGTTGCCTTAGCCATTACTTGAAAAGCAACAATGTCTCAGGCTCTACAAGAAGAATTACGTGCTAAAAAAGCTAAAATCGATGCTAAATACGCTGATTTTAAAAATAATAAAGAGATGCGTCAAAGACAACAACAAGAAGTTGCTGATCTATACAAAAAAAATGGAATTAGTCCAATGGATTCAATTCTTTCTCTAATTATTTCATTCCCAATTTTCATTGCTATGTGACGTGTTATTCAATCAGTACCTGAAATGAAATCTACGCACTGACTTGGCTTTGATTTTGCGGCTCTGTCATGAAGACGTTTATTAAACCATGGCGAATGATGATATTTATTCTTGCTTTTAGCCGCTACTGTTACACAAGTTCTATCAATGCTGGTGCCAAGAATTTTGAACAAGCGCAAAACTAAACACTTAACTATTGAGCAAAAACAAGCTCTACGTAAAAGCGACAGAATGCAATGAATTATGATGGCTGTATTCTTATTCATCACGTTAATATTTGTCGCTGGTGTGCAAGTTTATTGAGTAATTACTAACGTTTGGTCAATTCTGCAAGCAATTGCAATTCATTACTTTAAAAAATCTAAGTTCTATAAAGCAAGATATGGTAAAAAACTAATTGCATAAACAAGCTATAAGCTTGTTTTTTTACAACCTAAACAAACATATTACACATAAAAATGATAAAATTTATTCATAAGAAAAGAGGTGAATATGAAAATATATAGAATCAAAGAAACAAGCCCTTATATTACTTTACCAATTGAAAATTTAATTTTAAATGACCCAGAAATTACTGGTGATGTACTTATTTTGTATCAACATGATAACGCGATTATCATTGGTAACAATCAAAATGCACACGAAGAAATTAACCGTCAATACGTAATTGACAACGATATCAAATTGGCGCGTCGTAAATCTGGTGGTGGCGCTGTTTACCACGACATGGGAAATATTAACTTTAGCTTTATTACCGATTACAACAAACAAGGTGGCTATGAAAGATTTTTAGCCCCAATTATTGGTTTTTTACGCTCATTAGGTTTAAACGCGGAGTTTCACGGCCGTAACGATGTACACGTAAATGGTTGCAAAATAAGCGGAAATGCTCAATATTTAAGTAAAAACAGAATAGTAAGTCACGGAACAATTCTATACAATGTTGATTTAACCAAACTTTCAAACGCTCTTAACCCAGCGCGTATTAAATACGAGTCAAAAGGTATTCAATCAGTTAGAGCTCGTGTAACCAATGTTTATGACGAACTTAGTGAAAAAATGGACGTTGAAACATTTATACAAAAACTTATCGAATATTTCGTTGAGCACAATGATGGAGTTTTGTTAGAAGTTCCTTACGAAAAATATAAAGATCAACTACAAAAAATAACTGAACAAGTTAGCTCAGAAGATTGAATTTTCAATAAAGGAGCTACATTTAGCTTTAGAAGCGGCGACAAATTCAAAGGTGGTATCGTTCACGTTAAAGGTAACATTGAAAAAGGTATTATCAAAGATATCAGATTTGAAGGTGACTTTTTAAGTAAAAAAGATGTTGCTGAAATCGAACCATTATTCAACAATTTACCGCTAAAAGAAGACGAAATCAGAAAAGTCTTTGATTCTATTGACTTTGAAGAATACTTTGGTACAGTAACCAAAGATGAAGTTATTAAATTAATTTTAGGATAATAAGATATGATCAGAAAAACCGTACAACTTACAAACGAAACAATAAGCTATTTAACTGACGAAGATTTAGGTAATATTGTTGTTTTATTCTTACACGGTTTTGGGGATGAAGCTCAGCGTGCTTTATCCCTTTTTAAAACACCAAACCGTGTCTACTCAATTATTGCTCCCGATATGCCAGGTTGTGGTCAATCAAGCAACAATATTGCTAAACCGACAATGCAATATTATTGTGATATTGTCAATGAATTTATTGAAAAAATATTGCCAAATCGCCCGATTTATATCGTTACACACTCACTGGGCACTGTTCCCGCTTTATACAACGCTATAACTAATCCAAATATAAAACATATATTTGGTGTAACTCCAATTATGCCTAGAGATGAAAACGCTGAATCAATCGCCATAAGAACAAAATGGATGTTGCCAAGTAATGGTGAAGAATTTTATGAGTCGCAATTAAATTTATTTAGTCCTTACGATGATGATTGAATCAGAACTGAATCAGTTAAAAATAAAATTTTAAACACACCACCAACTTTTTTCGAACAAAGAAAACAAACTTTTGAAATATTGGCTAACCAAATTTTTGATACTGTTTTTGTTAAAGACTTATATTCCCGTTTTTATGCAAAACAACATAATTTCACTGCTTTTATTAGCAAAAACGATAACTATTTTGACTTTTCACGTGCCCAAAAATACATAAAACTGTATAATATTGATACGTGTGAACTGAATGATTCAGGTCATGCTATGTTCTATAAGAACACCCCACGTATTCATAGACATATTAATTATTTTATTTTAAAATCAGAAGGGTTATATTAATGGACTCTCTTTTAAGTTTGTTTACACTAAACAAGGCAAACCCTGTTTCGGCTTGGTTCGCATTTGTATTTGGTTTAGGATCAGTTATTTGTACTGTTTCGGTAGGTATACCTCAACTAGTCAACTTGCTAAAAACTAAAAAAACTCCTGAAGGTACAAATTTTGTAACGTTTTGAGTATTTTTCTCGGGAATTGTAGGATGAATGTTGATTGGTGCTTGAGACCCTGCCGAAGTGAAAATGTCTGTGGCTGCTTATGCTAATATAGTTTCAGCATTTATACTATCTTATACAATATTTTTCTCTTATAAATATTCTGACAAAAAAAATATTCAAAAAAAGGCACCGCTCGCTTTAATGTTTTCTCTTGGAATATCAACTCTTGCTGCAACTTTATCAATTTGAGCACTAGTTGCTGATTTACACATGCCAGACAAATTAATGTCTGTAATGATTGTGTTGTTCCCGTTGTTAACAACATTAAGTTTTTTACCTGTAGTTTTTAAATCTCTTGAGCAAAAAAAATTCCAGGGAATGTCGCCTGGTATGCTATACACTCTTTTAGCAATAAACATTTTCTGAATGTTATATTGAATTACACTTGCTATTAATAGAGGCGATGCAGGATCAGATATATTAACCGCAATGGTTTGGCAAACACTTGCATTATTAATCTATTCATCTCAAGTCTACTTGCTTCATATGGATAAATGCCTTATTAGAAAAAGAATTTTACGTAAGAGATGCAAAACTGATAAATAACATCAAAAAAAACCAACAATTGATTTTGTTGGTTTTTTTATTGCGTTAGTCTGAAAATATATTGAATCCCTGCGTCACTTTCAACTGAATCTACCAATTTTAAAAGTTCTTGTTTTTGTTGTTCGGTTATATTTTGCTCATTATTTATAGCATTAATTAAGTAGGTTTTATTTTCGTTTAGGTGCTTGTATTTTTTGATAATTTCATTAACTGCATCAACATAATTAGCATTTTTAATTTCATTGTCAAATTTGGCTAAAATATTTGCATTTAGGTTTGACCAGTCTGATTTAAGTGGCGAATTCACAAGTTTTGTTTCATAAATGTATGATAAGTCAATGTCAATATTGGCCAAATCATTAACATCAATACTGTTATTTGAATAATTAGAGTAAAAATCTTTAAGATTTTGAGATAAATTATCAAAGTTTTTAACCTTTTTGATTATTTCAGCGTTGTAGCGGTTTCTGCGATTTATTTCTGTTGCTTGGTTGGCAAAACTGGTTAAGTCGCTGTCATTAATAGATCTATCAACTAAACGTTTAAACGTGTCTTTTTCTGCATCGCTTAAATAATTTAAATTATCGATTTCCAACTTGTGTTTAGACTTCTCGTTTAGAAAATAAGCATCTTTTTTCAGCAACTGAACCTGTATTACTGAAGTTGTATTTTTCATATCATTAATGTACTTAGTAATTGTAGATTCATCCAAACTTTCTAGTTTTTGAACTTTCCTAATATGTACTTCTTTGAATTTATTACGAATGGTAGCATCACCTAAAACAACCTCAACACCAAACCTGCTTTTTTCTCTAGTTAGCTCATGTTTAAATGATTGTTTATCTAGCTCCGATATAGAAACTAACGCTTCTATCTGTGTGTTAATTTGTTTTTTATACTCTTCCAATCCCTTGATGTTGTTAGCTTCCTCATTGTATACTGATGTGTTTTTTTCAAAAATAAAATCATCAATAATATCGTTTTTAACATCTTTATCAAACAGTGTTATTAGGTTAATTGTTGAATTAAATTTTTCAGTTTTTTCGGAACTTTTTTGTATAAATTCTTGTAATTTTGTCTCAATGGCGGTTTTGTTATTGAGTTGAACAACAGCTGATTTCATCTCGATTTTCTCTTGTTCTGATATGTAATCAAATTTAGAAATTGTTGTTTTGGCTTTGTATTTAGATAATTCTAATTCATTTATGTTTGTTTGAGATGTATACAACACTTCTTCAATTTCTTCAATTGTTGTAGAGTTGCTAATTTGATCTTTAAATTGTTGCTTATTTTCAACATTCTCAGTATTTTCAATAGTGTTTAAAGCCTGATATCTTTTTGTTTCTAACGCTTGAGATTTTTTGTTTTTTTCTATCCCTTGAGGCTTAGATACAGCTTTAATATGTGCTATTAGTTCAGCTTTTTTATCCTGGCCAATATCCGCGTTGTTGTTTATTATATTTATTTGTTCTCTTTTTTTGTTAGCTAAATCTCTAGCGTTTTTTAAAACGCGTGCTAAATCTTCAGAATCATCAGGGGTTAGCGTGCTTAAAAAATAATTTATGACTTCAGGATCATGGAATTCAGTTAGCGATTTTAAAGAATTCAAATCAATTGTGTAGTTGTGGTGTTCACTAGCGTATTGCGAGATTGTTGATTTAAGTTCCTCTGTTGAAGTAATATTATCAATTTCTCTTTTAATATCTACATTTTTAGATTCTGAAAAATTGTTGAAGTTTTGCAGTTGTTGATGAGCTTTTTTAAGTTCACGTCAAAACTCGTTGGCTGCACTCAGTGCTGTGGTCCAGTCATCGTTACCGATAGCATCAAAAAGAAAACGTTTATAGAATTCTTTTTGATGTTGTGAGAGAATCTTATAGTTGTCAGAAAATTCCCTATAAATATCATTTCTTATACCTTCTATATCTAGTGCTTTAGTAAAATAGTTTTTGACTTCATCTTTGTTTCGTGCATTAAGTATGTCTTGAATAAGATTGTTTTTTAGTGTTTTGTTGGTGAAAAAATGTTGTTTGATTGTACCTAACGCTTTTCGTTTATAGTTCTCGATGTCATTAATTTCTTCAAAAATACGAATAGATTCTTCTAACGTTTGCGAATCAATAAGTCTTGATATATATTGCGTCTTGTGTTCGTCTTTTGAGTTTCTAAAACGATTTATTTCTTGTGTTGCAAAATTTTTGTAATAATTCAAAATTTCCATAGAGTCTACAATGGAATAAATAGAAGTAAAATCACTTGAATTTTCAATTGAAGAATTGATCAAATCTTTTTGAGTATTCGAAATATTTGCTAATTCATTTATACGCTTTTTATTATTATTTTTAAACTCAGTAAATATGAATTTTTCAAAGATTTTCTTGATTTCAACAACCGTTTTTGCTTGATTTATTTTATCTAGAATTTCTTCTTTTTCACTCGCTTCAACTAATTGAGAGTCTAAAACATCTTTTTTAGCTTTTTCTCTATATTTCAAAAGAATTTTATTGATATTTTCGTTGTTTTTAGCTATTAATCCATCAAATAAATCTCTATCTTTTTGGTTATTTGAAGCCTCAATTTTACTTTGATAAAGAGGTTTATCAACTTGTTCTATTCGTTGTGAATTTGAATCCAAGTTTTCAATCCATAAATTAAAATTAGCTTTATCAATTTCTTGCGAAACCTTATTTATTTTTGCTTCTAGCTCGCTTAAATCAACGCTATCTTTGTTTTTATCAATTTTGTCATCTGGTTTTATTTCTTTGTCTTCAATAGTGTTTATACTTTTTGTCAATTCAATAATTAAAGAATTTAATTTTTCTAAATTATCGTTATTTTTTGGTTTTTGGTTCTTATTAATGTGATTATAGATTTTACTTGACACGCTCAAGTCATTTTTAATTCTATCTTTATCTGTTGTTGAAATGGAAGTTTTCTTAACTTGATCAATATCTCTGTACATAATATTAATTTGTTTTAAGAGTATTTGATTATCCATATCATCAAAATCATGATTCTCAACCTTATTATTCACCCATGAATGAGCATATAACATAATCGCTGTTGTTGTCGTAACCGAAGCAATAATTGATAAAACCGATATTGTTTGTTTTTTTCTTGATTTCATTACACCCCGCTTTATTTAATTTTAACAAAATCAACGCAAATTTACTGATTTTTAAAGAAAAAAGCAACAAAAGTTGCTTCTTATCTTGATTTTATAAAGTATGCAGAGCCATTAATTCAAACGACGTCACCTAAAAAAACTTTGGAATTACGCCCTTCAGGCTTTTTATCATTTATTAAAATTTCATTATCAAGTAAAAAATATTTTGCTTGTCCACCAGTGTCAATCAATCCAACTTTTTTTAATAATTGACCCAAGGTAATAAACTCATCATTTATGTATACAATATTATTCATTTATCTCCTTAAAGGTGTAATAAGCTGTTTAGAGTTTTTATTTGATGAAGAAAGAATAAGAATTTTTTTGATATGTTCGTCAATTAAGATAGATATTTCACCATCAAACACCGATATAGCATCTTTCAAAAAGTTATAGTTTAAATCCATTTGGAACGGTTTACCTTCAAATTTAAAATCTGAAGTAGAATCAACAAATGAACCTATTTCGCTTACGTTGTTAACAATTTTAAATTCGCTCGAATTTACAGATATAGAAATTCTATTTTGCTTGTCTCCGTTTGAAATTCAAATTTTATTAAGTATATTATTGAATACATTTTTATCTATAGAAATATTGTATTGTATATTCATGTCATTAAATATTGGATCAGTATCTCTAAAAGGTATTGTTACAACTCTGGAAACAACTATAGTGTTTTCATATTTTATGCCAACTTTTACATCATTGTAAAACAACTCAACAATTTTTGGCGCATCAGAAGGAATTAAATCTTTTAAATCTTCTGCATCAACCGAGATATCAAATTTATCATCAATCATGTTATTTATTATCATTTTATAAGCAGCTAATCTGTGTGAATCAGTAGCCGTAAAGTTGATTGCTGAGTTTTTATATCTCATATTAATGCAACGGTATATTAAGTTATTATCCTCACTAGAAGCGTGATAAACATTTTTTATTGCTTTTTTTAGTTCGTTTGTATTAATTTCAATTTTTTTAGTATTAAATAAACTGTCGATCACAGGAAAAGTATTTTCATCAAGAGTTGAAATTTGATAATTTGAATTACCTTCAACTATATCCAATAAATTATTTACTGTTTTTGAAATTGTTATATTACCCGACAGTTTTTTAATAATAGATTTAAAAATATTTGATTGAACTAAAAACTCACCAGTTTCTTCAACTTTAATGTTTACATCATCAACAACCAATTTTTTAATAATATTGGTTGCATCATTAGCTGCTCTTAATGTAATAAAATCCGATTCAATTTTTACCAATACACATCTAAAACTATAGAATGTGCTTAGTGGATCTACATATTTTGAAACAATCTCTAATGCATCGTCCAATATTTTTTTATTAATTTTAAACTTCATAAAACTCCTTATTAATAAATAAAAGTAATATATTTTGTTAATTTGTGGATAAGTATAAAAACGACATTTTTAGCTATTTTTTAACCACAAAATCCGTTTTTTACACAAATACTCATTGTGGATAAAACCTATTTAAGTTTGTATATCTCCTCTGAGATAGCGGAAATAGCACGGTTATAGGTTTGATCG
The DNA here is from genome assembly GCF_000702705.1 of Mycoplasma simbae ATCC 49888. GTDB lineage: Bacteria > Bacillota_I > Bacilli_A > Mycoplasmatales > Metamycoplasmataceae > Mycoplasmopsis > Mycoplasmopsis simbae. The sequence continues at coordinate 3,528 of NZ_JNJG01000005.1, read as the reverse complement.
GTTAATTCTCTTGAAGCTTCAACTTTTTTAATAGCGTTAATAATGGTTGAGTGATCCCTATTCCCAAAAATTTGACCAATTTTTTCTAGCGATATTCCCATCTCTTCACGAATTATGAACATAGCTATATGTCTAGCCAGCACAATATCTTTAAGTCTAGATTTGCCCAAAATATCTTTCTTGCTAACTCGATAATATTTAGCGACATATTCAACTATTGACTCAGGTGTTATTCTTTCTTTGTTTGATGCAATAGAAGAAAGAATTTTATTTACTATAGCCTCAGTATACCTACCATTTGCGTTTTTTGCAATACCATCATTATAGAAAAATAATCTGTTAATTGCGCCTTGCAAACTCCTAATGGAATCGTGAAAGTTACGTGCAATAAATTCTTTAGCTTCTTTTTCTCAATTATCTGGGTGCATATTTTTAATTTCAATAAAATACTCAAGAATTTTCAATAAATCAGCTTGTCTTGGGTTTTTTATTTGAACCTGCAAACCCATTGTTAATCTGGTAATTAGACGCTGATCAAATGTTGAATTTAAAGAAATAATCGATTTATCTGAACAAAAAATAGTTAATTTGTTTGTGTTTATCCTATGATCCAAAATTTGATTAATTATTTGTAAAGTTGATTTTTTATTACCCTGGCCATAATATTGAAAATCATCAAACATTACGACATCTGCATTGTTTAAATCATCTGTTGTAGCTTTTATTTTGGCTTGATTATTTTCTTGCAAAAGCATTGATATATCCGAAACAAAATCAGCTGGATTCAGATAAATAACTTTTTTATCTTGCTTATTTAATTCATTACCGATAGCGTTAAGTAAGTGTGTTTTACCCAATCCTGAATTAGCAGAAATAAAAACCGGATTAAAATTAAAATTTCCTGCAGCTATTTCTCTACCAATTTTTATTGCTTCGCGGTTAAAATCGCCCTCAACATAAGTTTCGAACGTGAATTCACGCACAAATGTGTCGTTATTTTTTCGCAAAGTCTTAATTATTTGCTTTTTAACCTCTTGAACTTTTTGCGTAACTATTGGATCAGGAGAAACAATTTTTTTAATCGCTTTTTTGTGTTCAATGGAGTAAGAGGCATTAAGATTTAATATTTCGCTTAAAACTTTTATAACTTTGTCGTTAAACGAAGACTTGATGATATTAATGCTATCTTTACTTAGGTCAGTCTCAATTGTAACAAACCCTGCTGTCACATCAACTATACGCAAAGGTAGAAAAAAACTTTTAAAAAGCATTTTATCACTGACTTCAATCGCCATAGACTTCAAAAATGCTTCATTAATTGCTATATTTCTGCTTTTTTCAATTTCATCTTTACGCATATTTCCTCCGTGTTTATTAGTAAATCATATTCAATTTTTTATTATATGGTTAATATAATATGAATATAAAACTTATACACAACTTATCAACAAAATTATTAACATAAAAAATATCTATTTTATAGGTAAATATGTAAAAATTCTACGTTATATACATTCACAAAAACATTGTGGATAAATTGTGTTATTAATCCTTAAAAAACTACTTTATCCACAGTTCATAACTACATTTACGTTTTTAATTTACAATAATACTAATTATGAGTTTAAAAGAGTTAAAAATTAATAATAAAAACGCAGGCGAAACTATCGAAGAAAGAGGGCAGTTTAAAAAAATTCTTTCCGGTGGCGAAAAAAGCAACTGAGATTACACTCTAGCCATTTTTGTGACTGATTCAGGAGTTTCACACCCTGTTTTTATGACTGCAAAATCAATTAAATTGATGACACCTTATGAAGTTGTTTTAGGTAAAAATAACAGTAAAAAATACAATTCGATGGTTTTGATCTCATTGCAACTTAGCCAACCTAAAGATAACGATGAGTTCAAAAAAATACTTATTCGTTCTAACATAGGTATAGGTTTAACCACTGTTGAAAAAATGGAACAAAAATTCGGAACCGATTGACTAAATAAATTTAAACAAGATGATGAACCATTTAAAACAGTTTTAAAAGATAAACAAATTGAAGCGTTAAGAAAATTTATTGACGAATTTTCGGATCCAAGTCTTAACTTTTTTATCGCCAAAGGATTAGAACGTTTATATAACTCTTTAACTGCTGAGTTAGGTAAAGATAACCTGCTTGACAAAATCAAAGAAATAGATCCATACTCACTGGTTTTTAATTTAGATTACGAGTTTGAAATTATAGATAAGCTAGCAACACTGCTTGATTTATCAGAAAGTGATTTAAGACTAAATGCCTTAATTTACGAAGCTGTGACGCAAATTAGCTTTAACAATAACTCAACACTGGTTGAAATAGATAACATTGTTGATTTTTGCTTAAAAGACTATAAATTGTATTCGGAAGCATCAATAATTTCAAGAATTAAAGATATGATCAATAAACAAACATTGTATTTTGATGTTGAAACTTCTAGAGTTTCAACGCATTCAATGCAACAAAAAGAAATGTACATAGCTGCCAGATTATTAAGTCTAAATCACACCTATTCCAAAACCAAAACAGTTGCAAAATATTCAACCTTATCAGACCTACAACAACAAGCATTTGAAAATGCAATAAACAATAGTGTTTCTTTAATTTCTGGCTTCCCAGGAACTGGAAAATCATATGTGATTAAGTCAATAGTTGATTATTTCAAGGCTGAAAAAATATACAAAATTGATAAAGAAGTGGCAATTGTTGCACCTACAGGTCGAGCAGCATCAAATATTGCATCAAAATCAGGTTATAAAGCTAAAACTATTCACAGTTATTTTTTAATTGGTAAGTCAGATTACAAAAACAACTCAACTTCATCGCTAGTAGATTCAAATCATAAAGTTGTAATTATTGACGAGTTTTCAATGGTAAATACTGATATTTTTTGATTAGTGCTTAAAAAATCACCTAACCTAGAAAAAATTATTCTTGTTGGCGATAATGACCAATTACCATGTATAGGGCAAGGGAACTTCATAGAAGGGATTTTGGATAGCAATAAAATTGCTTTTACAAAGCTAGTTGATATTTTTAGAACAGATAAAAACGAAATACCGCAACACTTTTTAGCAATCAAAAATAACATCGAACCAAGTCTACAAACAAACGATGTAGAGTGAAAGGATGTAACAAGTTTAAGATTCAACGATGCTTTAGTTGAAATCTATTCAGAAAAAGTAGAAAAATTTGGCCTAGAAAACGTTGTGGTTTTAGTCCCTATGCACAAAACTGAACACGGTATCAAAAACATTAATGAAATATTGCAAAGATGAAATTTGTTTAGAAATAAAGACATAGACAACAAACAAAATTCTATTAGTTTTGGTTCAGGCCCTACCGAGCGAACATTTTATTTAGGTGACAAGGTTGTTCAAAATGAAAATGACTATGATCTAGACGTTTATAACGGGGAAATAGGTTACATTTCTGCGTTTTCAAGCAACAAAGACTTAATTGAGGTTGATTTTGGTTACAAAAAAGTAAATTACGGCCGTTC
>NZ_JNJG01000004.1 GCF_000702705.1 Mycoplasma simbae ATCC 49888 | reverse complement strand
TGTTTTTGAAATTGTTATATTACCCGACAGTTTTTTAATAATAGATTTAAAAATATTTGATTGAACTAAAAACTCACCAGTTTCTTCAACTTTAATGTTTACATCATCAACAACCAATTTTTTAATAATATTGGTTGCATCATTAGCTGCTCTTAATGTAATAAAATCCGATTCAATTTTTACCAATACACATCTAAAACTATAGAATGTGCTTAGTGGATCTACATATTTTGAAACAATCTCTAATGCATCGTCCAATATTTTTTTATTAATTTTAAACTTCATAAAACTCCTTATTAATAAATAAAAGTAATATATTTTGTTAATTTGTGGATAAGTATAAAAACGACATTTTTAGCTATTTTTTAACCACAAAATCCGTTTTTTACACAAATACTCATTGTGGATAAAACCTATTTAAGTTTGTATATCTCCTCTGAGATAGCGGAAATAGCACGGTTATAGGTTTGATCGGTTAATTCTCTTGAAGCTTCAACTTTTTTAATAGCGTTAATAATGGTTGAGTGATCCCTATTCCCAAAAATTTGACCAATTTTTTCTAGCGATATTCCCATCTCTTCACGAATTATGAACATAGCTATATGTCTAGCCAGCACAATATCTTTAAGTCTAGATTTGCCCAAAATATCTTTCTTGCTAACTCGATAATATTTAGCGACATATTCAACTATTGACTCAGGTGTTATTCTTTCTTTGTTTGATGCAATAGAAGAAAGAATTTTATTTACTATAGCCTCAGTATACCTACCATTTGCGTTTTTTGCAATACCATCATTATAGAAAAATAATCTGTTAATTGCGCCTTGCAAACTCCTAATGGAATCGTGAAAGTTACGTGCAATAAATTCTTTAGCTTCTTTTTCTCAATTATCTGGGTGCATATTTTTAATTTCAATAAAATACTCAAGAATTTTCAATAAATCAGCTTGTCTTGGGTTTTTTATTTGAACCTGCAAACCCATTGTTAATCTGGTAATTAGACGCTGATCAAATGTTGAATTTAAAGAAATAATCGATTTATCTGAACAAAAAATAGTTAATTTGTTTGTGTTTATCCTATGATCCAAAATTTGATTAATTATTTGTAAAGTTGATTTTTTATTACCCTGGCCATAATATTGAAAATCATCAAACATTACGACATCTGCATTGTTTAAATCATCTGTTGTAGCTTTTATTTTGGCTTGATTATTTTCTTGCAAAAGCATTGATATATCCGAAACAAAATCAGCTGGATTCAGATAAATAACTTTTTTATCTTGCTTATTTAATTCATTACCGATAGCGTTAAGTAAGTGTGTTTTACCCAATCCTGAATTAGCAGAAATAAAAACCGGATTAAAATTAAAATTTCCTGCAGCTATTTCTCTACCAATTTTTATTGCTTCGCGGTTAAAATCGCCCTCAACATAAGTTTCGAACGTGAATTCACGCACAAATGTGTCGTTATTTTTTCGCAAAGTCTTAATTATTTGCTTTTTAACCTCTTGAACTTTTTGCGTAACTATTGGATCAGGAGAAACAATTTTTTTAATCGCTTTTTTGTGTTCAATGGAGTAAGAGGCATTAAGATTTAATATTTCGCTTAAAACTTTTATAACTTTGTCGTTAAACGAAGACTTGATGATATTAATGCTATCTTTACTTAGGTCAGTCTCAATTGTAACAAACCCTGCTGTCACATCAACTATACGCAAAGGTAGAAAAAAACTTTTAAAAAGCATTTTATCACTGACTTCAATCGCCATAGACTTCAAAAATGCTTCATTAATTGCTATATTTCTGCTTTTTTCAATTTCATCTTTACGCATATTTCCTCCGTGTTTATTAGTAAATCATATTCAATTTTTTATTATATGGTTAATATAATATGAATATAAAACTTATACACAACTTATCAACAAAATTATTAACATAAAAAATATCTATTTTATAGGTAAATATGTAAAAATTCTACGTTATATACATTCACAAAAACATTGTGGATAAATTGTGTTATTAATCCTTAAAAAACTACTTTATCCACAGTTCATAACTACATTTACGTTTTTAATTTACAATAATACTAATTATGAGTTTAAAAGAGTTAAAAATTAATAATAAAAACGCAGGCGAAACTATCGAAGAAAGAGGGCAGTTTAAAAAAATTCTTTCCGGTGGCGAAAAAAGCAACTGAGATTACACTCTAGCCATTTTTGTGACTGATTCAGGAGTTTCACACCCTGTTTTTATGACTGCAAAATCAATTAAATTGATGACACCTTATGAAGTTGTTTTAGGTAAAAATAACAGTAAAAAATACAATTCGATGGTTTTGATCTCATTGCAACTTAGCCAACCTAAAGATAACGATGAGTTCAAAAAAATACTTATTCGTTCTAACATAGGTATAGGTTTAACCACTGTTGAAAAAATGGAACAAAAATTCGGAACCGATTGACTAAATAAATTTAAACAAGATGATGAACCATTTAAAACAGTTTTAAAAGATAAACAAATTGAAGCGTTAAGAAAATTTATTGACGAATTTTCGGATCCAAGTCTTAACTTTTTTATCGCCAAAGGATTAGAACGTTTATATAACTCTTTAACTGCTGAGTTAGGTAAAGATAACCTGCTTGACAAAATCAAAGAAATAGATCCATACTCACTGGTTTTTAATTTAGATTACGAGTTTGAAATTATAGATAAGCTAGCAACACTGCTTGATTTATCAGAAAGTGATTTAAGACTAAATGCCTTAATTTACGAAGCTGTGACGCAAATTAGCTTTAACAATAACTCAACACTGGTTGAAATAGATAACATTGTTGATTTTTGCTTAAAAGACTATAAATTGTATTCGGAAGCATCAATAATTTCAAGAATTAAAGATATGATCAATAAACAAACATTGTATTTTGATGTTGAAACTTCTAGAGTTTCAACGCATTCAATGCAACAAAAAGAAATGTACATAGCTGCCAGATTATTAAGTCTAAATCACACCTATTCCAAAACCAAAACAGTTGCAAAATATTCAACCTTATCAGACCTACAACAACAAGCATTTGAAAATGCAATAAACAATAGTGTTTCTTTAATTTCTGGCTTCCCAGGAACTGGAAAATCATATGTGATTAAGTCAATAGTTGATTATTTCAAGGCTGAAAAAATATACAAAATTGATAAAGAAGTGGCAATTGTTGCACCTACAGGTCGAGCAGCATCAAATATTGCATCAAAATCAGGTTATAAAGCTAAAACTATTCACAGTTATTTTTTAATTGGTAAGTCAGATTACAAAAACAACTCAACTTCATCGCTAGTAGATTCAAATCATAAAGTTGTAATTATTGACGAGTTTTCAATGGTAAATACTGATATTTTTTGATTAGTGCTTAAAAAATCACCTAACCTAGAAAAAATTATTCTTGTTGGCGATAATGACCAATTACCATGTATAGGGCAAGGGAACTTCATAGAAGGGATTTTGGATAGCAATAAAATTGCTTTTACAAAGCTAGTTGATATTTTTAGAACAGATAAAAACGAAATACCGCAACACTTTTTAGCAATCAAAAATAACATCGAACCAAGTCTACAAACAAACGATGTAGAGTGAAAGGATGTAACAAGTTTAAGATTCAACGATGCTTTAGTTGAAATCTATTCAGAAAAAGTAGAAAAATTTGGCCTAGAAAACGTTGTGGTTTTAGTCCCTATGCACAAAACTGAACACGGTATCAAAAACATTAATGAAATATTGCAAAGATGAAATTTGTTTAGAAATAAAGACATAGACAACAAACAAAATTCTATTAGTTTTGGTTCAGGCCCTACCGAGCGAACATTTTATTTAGGTGACAAGGTTGTTCAAAATGAAAATGACTATGATCTAGACGTTTATAACGGGGAAATAGGTTACATTTCTGCGTTTTCAAGCAACAAAGACTTAATTGAGGTTGATTTTGGTTACAAAAAAGTAAATTACGGCCGTTCTGATTTTGCAAAATATGTGACGCTAGGTTATGCTTTAACTGTACACAAATTTCAAGGTTCCGAATCTGAATGTGTTATTTATTCAGTGTTGCCAGAATATAATGTTTTGATGTCAACTAAACTAATGTATACAGCAGTTTCGCGAGCTAAAGAGAACTTAGTAATTATTGGCGACATTGCTTATTATTTAAGTAAAATTAAAAATAAAGAAAAAATCAATAAAACATACACAAACTTCAGTAATTTTTTAAAAATGGAGGGCTAAATGAAGCTAATAGTTGGATTAGGTAATATTGGTGAAGAATATAAATTTACTCGCCACAACGCAGGTTTTTTAACAGTTGATAAAATTTTAGAAAAAACAGGTATCAAACTAAATAAAGACAAATTTAACGGCAAATTTGGACTAGGCGATGGATTCATCGTTGCGAAACCATCTACATATATGAATAAATCTGGTAATTTTATTCATGATATATGTCAGTTTTACAAAATTGACTCATCTGATGTTATGATTATTTACGATGAAAAAGATTTTGCTTTAGGTCAAGCCTCAATAAAAATAGGTGGCTCAGCTGCCGGTCATAATGGCGTTAAAAGCGTAATGGATATTTTTAGTGCAAATGATTTTAAAAGATTACGTATTGGGATAGGCAGAGATGCCAATTTTGAATTAAAAGACTGAGTTTTAAGTAAGTTTAGAGTTGAAGAAATGCAAATTCTCGAACAAGTACTAGATGTTGCAGCTGACGCTGCCTTGTCATTTGTATACAATGATATTAATAAAGTAATTGAAAAATTTAATGGAACATACAAGAAATAAAGTTTTAATCGCTGTTAGCGGTGGCCCCGATTCAATGTTATTATTACACTGAGCTATTGAAAAATACGGTAGAAGCAATTTAGTTGTTGCTAGTGTAAACTATAAAACCAGAGTTGAAAGTGATTCTGAAATTGAATTTGTTAAAAATTTTTGCTCACACAAAAATATAGTTTTTGAAACTAGAGTTTGTGATCGTTCAAGCTCAAAAGGTAATTTTGAGAATTGAGCCAGGGAGCAAAGATATTTGTTTTTTAAAGAGCTATACGATAAATACAGTTGCAAAATTTTATTAACCGGACACCATAAAGATGATTTTATAGAAACCGCTTTGATGCAAAAAGAATCGGGAAGAAACCCAATGTTTTTTGGAATCAAATCTACAAATATTTTGTTCGACATGTTTGTGTATAGACCTTTTATTGACCTATATTATAAGAGCGAGATCATATCAAAACTTAATCAACTCAACATTGATTATTGCCTTGATAAAACTAATTTTATTCCTGTCTACACGCGAAATAAAATTAGACAAAAATTATCAACTTTATCAACCAGAGAAAAAGAAAAAATCTACAATGAATTTGTACTCATAAATGCTAATAAAGATTGAAAAAAGATTAAAAATGTATATAAAATTTGAGCAAACACTGAATACAGTCAAGACTGCTTTGTTGACCTCGGGTTTAAAGAACAATTGATATATAAATTTGTTCATGAGAACTTTCAAAATATTAATTTAAGCTCATCTAAAATACACTCAATAATTCAGTGATATTGTTCGGCCAATAGAACGTCTAAATACCTAATAAAAGATAGTGTGTGGCTAGTTAAAAAAAGAGGTAAGTTAATATATAATTTAATATTAAATAGAAAGGGGAATGATGAGAGATAGAAACACTCCCAACAACAATTACAACAAAGGTAAAGTTATTTGAACAATTTTGGTTACTATTCTTGGTTTAATAGCTGCTGGTGTAATTATTTACCTGTTATATCAAAGATTTTTACCACAAGATCAAATTGTAGGTATAGACCAATTTCATTTTCATGTTAAAGAGGCAATAGCTAGTGAAAATGATCAAATTTTCATTAAATCCGCTACACAAGATTGATTTAATGGCCAAATATCTTATGTTTTTTCCAAAAATGGAATAGATTATCATTTTCTTGCCAATATTGGTAGAGACAACACCAATCAATGATTCGATCAGTCGTACTTGTTGTCTTCGTCTATGGCTGAATATTTTGGAAAATCAAATTCAATAACATATTTAGAGGTTTTACAACAAGCGGGAAAATCATTTATTGACGGTAAAGAAACAATTGCATTATTAACTTCTAAACCTATTCCATCAAACGCAACGCCATGATGACAAGTCATTTTACAATCATTGCTACCAATTCTTTTATGAATCTTTATTGGCTGATTCTTACTAAGATCAATTTCTAAAGGTGGTGGTATGGTTGGTATGGTTGGGGAAGAAAAAAGCCCTGCCCAAAAAATAAAAAGTGATAAAAAATTCAAAGATATTGCCGGAAATAAAGAGGCGATTGAGGAAATTAGAGAAATAGTTGATTATCTAAAAGATCCTAAAAAATATGCAGCTGCTGGTGCGAGAATGCCACATGGAATCTTGCTTGGAGGTCCTCCTGGAACGGGTAAAACCTTACTTGCCAAAGCAACAGCTGGAGAAGCGAATGTTCCTTTCTACTTTATTTCAGCATCAAATTTTGTTGAAATGTATGTAGGTCTAGGTGCTAAAAGAGTTAGAAGTGTAGTAGCTGAAGCTAGAAAAAATGCGCCTGCAATTATATTTATTGATGAACTTGATGCAATTGGACGTACTAGAGGTGCTGGTTTAGGTGGTGGTCACGATGAACGTGAACAAACACTAAACCAATTGCTTGTTGAAATGGATGGTATGGAACAAAATAATGGTATTTTATTCTTTGCTGCAACCAACCGTACAGATGTTTTAGACCCTGCGTTAATTAGACCTGGACGTTTTGACAGACAAGTAACTGTAGGTTTACCTGATGTAAAAGAAAGACAAGAAATTTTGGAATTACACGCAAAAGGTAAACGTGTAGCAAGCAATGTTGACATGAGCAAAGTTGCTCGCAGAACACCGGGTTATTCAGGTGCTCAGCTTGAAAACGTTATTAATGAAGCTAGTCTATTAGCTGTTAGATTTAATCACCCAGTCATTACATTAGAAGATATTGATGAAGCGATTGATAGAGTTATGGCGGGTCCTGCTAAAAAGAACAGGGTTATTTCTAAAAATGAGCTTACAATGGTTGCTTACCACGAGGCTGGACACGCAGTAGTTGGTATTAAAATACCTGGTGGAAATAAAGTGCAAAAAATTACCATTATTCCACGTGGCCAAGCCGGTGGATATAACCTAATGATGCCTGAAGAAGAAAAATACAACATGTCTAAACAAGAACTAATCTCGATGATTACTTCATTTATGGGCGGACGCGCTGCCGAAGAAATTATTTATGGTGCCGATAATATTTCTACAGGCGCTAGTGATGATATTCAAAAAGCAACAAAAATAGCACGTAAAATGGTAACTGAGTTTGGTATGTCAGATTTAGGACCAATCCAATATGAAGCGGACGAAGGTTCGCCATTCTTAGGTCGTGATTATTTAAAATCATCTTCATTCTCATCACAAATTGCTCACGAAATTGACCTTGAAGTTAGAAAAATAATTTTAGAAGCCAAAAGAAGAGCTAAAGAAACTATTGAACAAAACAGAGAATTATTAGAATTAATTAAAACTGCATTACTGGAAAAAGAAACAATTGTTGCCGAAGAAATTGAATACATTTCAACACACCTACAATTGCCTCCTAAACCTGAAGAAGTTTTACCAGAACAAGAAGAAAATAAATCACTTGACGAATTAATTCAAGATTCTCAATCATCACAAAATAATGAAGAACACACTAAATAGTGTGTTTTTTGTATAAAAAAACCACCAATTTGGCGGTACATTAAGTATTACACCTTAACGGCGGCTCATCGCGAGATACATTATACAGCACTTTGCTTATTTTTTGGTTTAAATTCCAATAAACCAATTATTGCCCCAACTAAAATCATAACCCCTAAAACATAAACATACCACGGGCTAGGCTTTCAAGCTCCAACAGTAATTAAAATAGGCTCAAAAATCATAGTTCACAATGAGTAAGTTATATTAATACTTGTTGCTTTAGGTACTGACAACTTGTTTAAAGCTCGATAATAGAACATAAAAGAGACACTAGAAAGCAAAGCTGCGAGAAATAAAAATATGATATATCAGCTAGAATTGTGTATGAAATTACTCAAATTTTGGGTTTTATTATAGCCCCCAAAAGCCGGAACTAATACAGCAGCAAATACCAATACAGATGTTAAAGAACGGATGAATATTGAAACATAAGGATCTATATTGTTTTCTAAACTAATTGAAGATAAAAAAGCTTCTAAGCCTCAACTTACTACAGCAACAGCAATATACACATAACCTTTTCAACTGCTGGGTTCATTATATCCAGCAATCAAACCAAATGATACAGCAGAAGATACAGCAATAATTAAACCCAAAATTGTGTTTCAACTTGATTTTTTACGCATAAAAATGTAAACACACATGGTGGCCAAAATTGGGTAAAGAGTTGAAAGTGATGAAGCTTTAAAGGCGCCAATTTCAACAATTGCGAGCATATACATGGCTGAGCCAAGCGGTGCCCCAAGTAAGCTGCTTAAAATTAATACCCATATTTTCTTATTATGGAAGGGAAAAATAGTTTTAAGACTGACTTGTTTTTTGATGATTACCACAATAATTAAAGAGCAAAGTAACATAAATATTTCAACAATAAACGCACTCATTATTCCGAATTTAAGTGTTCCTATTTGTGAACTGAATTCACCGTTCAACGCTGAAAACAAGCTCAAAGCAATACCGCTAAAGGCCCACAGAATTGCTGATAATAAGCCGCCAATCGACTCGAGAGTATATTTACTTAAAAACTTCTTCATACTCATTCTCCAGTAAATTTGTGTAAAATTTTGCGTTATTTAACATGTGTTGACTGTATTCAGTGTCGATGCTGTTGCCTTTATCAATAAATGCAAGTGTTCAAATTCATCATAAATATCCCAGCAGTGCCATATATGCGTAAATTCTAATAAATTTTAATCTTGAAGCTTGTCTTTGGTTAAAGTAGTATCCTATTATTTTATCCAAATCATCTTTATTGTAAAAAGCACTCGTTGCAAATGCGGCAATATCAATTAATTGATCACAATCACCTGCATACTCATAATCAATTAATGTCACAAAACCATCTTGATTTATAAGCAAGTTGTCTGGAATAAAATCAATGTGACTAAGAAATTTATCAACCTTTAGTTTTTCAACAAATGTAAAAATTTTATTGATTTTTTCAGTAATTATGTACTCATTTAGCAATAAATTTAAGCTTTTATTTACCTGTTTTGTGTATTTATTTATCTCTTGAGCAATATTGAATTCTTGACCTAACTTATACTTTTTAGCATGAAATTTCTTAATCATTGACATGCATTTTTTCACTTGTGAAAAATTATATGCATCAATATTTTTTGAACCTGTTTCAAAGTAGGTAATTTTTGAGTAAGTGACTGGATTATAGTGATAAATTCTTTCAGCGTGCTCAAAAGATTGAATTAAACTATAAACCTTTTGTTCTCTGTCTCTATCGACTATGTTTTCAGTGCCTTCTCCTGCAGATCTATAAACATATTTAGTATCGTTAAGAACAAATGAAAATGAGTTATTTGTTAGTCCCTTTTTGATTGATGAAACATGCTTAATATCATTGATTTTACAGTGAAAAAGTTGACAAATTTCAGTAAAACACTCATTTTCAACAATAGATTGCTCATGTGAATCAACAAACTTAATATCGTTAAGATTATCTATTTCGAATACGTTATTTGTTTGATTATTAATGTAAATATCCGTTTTTTGCAATAGTTCAAAAATAGGTTGTTCCCAATAAGAATTTTGAGCCAATGATTCATCCTTGAACATTTGTTCAGCTAAATCTAAATATTTTATTGATGTTTGGTGATCAAAATACACTGGACCTGTAATATAAAAATCATTTTCAATCAAATTGCACGGTTTTAATTCAGTAATTTTGCCATTTTCATCAAATTTTGTTCTTCATTCGTACACATTGCGTGATTTAGATTTATTTTGGATTATTGTCATAAATGACTTTTCGTTCAATGCATTGAAAAAATTAGAATTTATTCAAGCATCTGAATTAAGAATGTATGTGTTTTGCAAATATTCCTTGGCTTTATACAGAGAGATAAATGAATTAGACTTATCAAAATCAGGATTAAAAATCAAATTAACATTGTATTTGTTGGCTATTTCATTAAAACATTCAGCTTTATAGCCCACAACAATATGGATTTCATCAATGCCATTTTGCTTTAGGAAAATGATTTGTCTTTCAATCATTGAATGACCATCTTTAATTTTTACCAAACCTTTAGGTGTTTTAAAAGTAAGTGGAACAAGTCTAGAACCAAATCCAGCAGCTAAAATAATTGCATTTTTCTTTATTTTATTCATATTACCTCAATATCTGTACATAAATTGTATAGAAAAACATAAAAATGTATTCAATAACGATTACAAAAACAACTTATTGGTAAAATTTAATGGCAAGGAGATGAAAATGAAAGAAATTATTTATGATTACCCATACATTTTTAAAAACAATAACAACGCAGAGCAAAACATAATTTTTGTACACGGATTCAATTCAAGCCCAGCAGCTTTTAAAATTTTTGAAAAATACTGAACAAAATCAAATTATTATGCAATTCAATTCCCTGGTAACAGTGGCGTTAAAGCAGTCAAGGACCACCAAATAAATGTGTATCAATATGCACGTTTACTGGTTGAATTTGTTGAGAAAAACAACTTAAAAAATGTTGTTTTAATTGGTCACTCAATGGGCGGAGGAACCATTTCGCTAGCAAACAAACTTAAACCAGAATTATTTTCGAAAATGGTTTATATTGCACCAATGAATAAAACTTCTTTAGCAACTGCTGAAAACTATAGAAACACATACTTTCCTAAGACTTTTGAAGAATTTTTATTATTCATGGATGCATTATATTTTGATACAACCAAATTCACAAGCAATAAAAATTGAATGAATTTGACCAAATCAACATTTGATCCAAATCATTTTAACAATGAAGATGTTTTGGAATTGGGTGCTTCTTTACCTGTTATGCAACTTCATCTAGATATTGAAGAAGGTCTTAAATCAATCAAAGTTCCAACACTATTAATCTTAGGTGAAAAGGATGGGGTTATCGACAGAGACAATTGCTTAAAATATTTTGACGAATGTGTTGAGAATGTTAAAACCTTATACATTCCTAAAACAGGTCACATGATGTTTGAAGAAGATTGAGATAGCTTTATTAATATTCTAGAACCATTTCTAACCAATTAATGCAACAAATGTTGCATTTTTTGTATAAAAAAACACACAAAAACGTGTATTTTACTCAAATTCGATGTTGTGGAATACTTCTTGAACATCGTCATCATCTTCTAGTTTAGCAACAAATTCTTTAATTTTATCGGCTTTTTCGCCTTCAAAAACCACTGTTGAGTTAGGAACATATGTAACTTCGCATTGCATAAATTCACTAATTCCTAGTTCATTTTCTAGTGCTTGTTTTAAATCGCTAAAGTTTTCAGGTGTACAAGTAATTAAGTATGAATCTTCAAAAACTTCAATATCGCTAGCACCTTTATCTAATGCTGTTAAAGTGATTGTGTCCTCATCGATTAATGATTTATTAATTTCTAGTAAACCTAATAGATCAAATTGGAATGGAACTTGACCAGTTTTACCTAAAACAGCATTTTGACGGTTAAATAAAGCGGTCATTGAAGATTTGGTACGGTTTAAGTTGTCGCTTAGAGTTTTAATTAAAAATGTTGCTCCACCAGTAATTGTTGCGTTGAAAAGAGTTTCTACAAATGAAGCTCCTTCTTTAGCTTCACCTTTTGCTTTAGCTAAAGCTCTTTCAATGTTTGCTTTAGGCATATTTTTTGCCTTAGCTTTTGAAATAGCTAATTTTAAAGCTGGGTTTGTATCTGGGTCAGGCCCACCAGCACCTGTTGCAACAACATAGATTTCTTTAAAAAGTTTTTGGAAAATTTTACCTCTAGCAGCATCTTGAGCCCCTTTTCTGTGAGCTATATTGGCTGAGTGTGAGTGTCCTGCCATATTAATTTCTCTCCTTTAAAAATTGTTCAATAGTTTTGGGTTGATATGCTTTTTGGCGTTTGTGTTGAGTTGCCTTGTGCAATCTACTAATTTTTAATTTTATATTAGAATTCAATATTTGTTTATTATTATTTAAATAATTATCTAATTCTGCGTATGAAAAACCCAATTCATCTTCATCGCTTTGACCTTCTCATAAACCCGCAGAAGGTTTTTTATCAATAATGCACTGAGGCACATTTAGGTGTTTAGCAAGCAATTGCACCTCATTTTTTAATAGCCTGCTAATTGGTAAAATGTCTACCCCACCATCGCCAAATTTTGTGAAATAACCAATATAAACTTCATCCTCGTTGTCAGTTCCGGCCACTAAATAATTATTTTGCTGAGCTAAAGCATAAAGAGTTGTCATTCTCAATCTAGGCTTAATGTTGCTAATTGCCATTTTATTGTCTATATTTAACGTATTAAATAAAGAGTCAAATGTGTTTTTTAAATCAATAGTAACCGTGTTTAGGTGAATATTTTGTTTTAATTGTTCAATATGATCTAAATCAAAAGACATTGAATCTATTGGCATAATTACACCGAGTGTATTATCTGGAAAAGCTTTTTTAGCAAGCGCAGCTACTAGAGCTGAGTCAATACCTCCGCTAATCCCAACAATAATACCATTCGCTTTTGCTATAACAACTCTTTGCTTTAATCAATCAATTAAATATTGGCTATATTGTTCGATTCTTTCAGTTAATGGTACTGAATTAACTGTGTTTTTTTCACGTAAACCAATGCGTTTTTTCATAATTCCTCCAATAAATTAATATTGTATAATTTTTTCATAAAAAGGAGAAACATGAGAAAATTATTTGATTTTATATTCAAAATATCAGTAAAAAGAAAAGCAGTTTTAGGCACTTTTATTGTTTTTTCTGTGATAAATGTGTTGACATTTTTTGGCATGTCTGTATTTATGAATGTAGCACTAGATGCTAGAGAATATTCGGCAATATTAGCACAAAACATGAGTATTGGAATTATCTCTTCGGCTGTTTTGGTACTCACGCTTATATCAAGTTTTGTCGTTATGTATTCGTTCAAAAATGAAGGTTTAGAATATGTAATGTACTCAAAACCTTTCAGCCGTAAGACAATATTTAGAGCTAAATTTTTAGCATCTAATGCGGTGGCTCTGATATACAATACTTCATTTATTGTTCTAGTATTTATTTTAGCTCTGATAGTAATAGCTATAGGCAACCCCGCTTTAATTACTTCACTATTGATAAAATTTGTATTATCATTGATTTTAACACCTATTTTGGTTATTTTAATCAACTCAATTGGAGCAGCTTTATCAAATGTGTTAACCAACAAAACATTCTTAATAGCAACAATTTTGCCTTGATTTGCACTAAATTTTGTGGCTGGAATACTTATAGGACTAACCCCGATATATGATGCATCAGTAGCAAGAGTTGAAACAGGCGCTTCAAAAGAAGCGGTTTTAGATAAAAACACTGAGATTAGCGTAGATTTAAACAACGAATACAAAAATAATTTAATTGGCGGCAACACAACATATTTTCTTAACGATGAAAAAGGCACATACTACCAATATGACACAATTGCCTACAATTTAAACCCACTTAGATATGCAGTTTTAATTACACCAAGTGTTTATGTATATAACTTTTACAACTTAGCAGGTGGTAAAAGTCAAAAAATTTCATTCCTAGAAAAAGCAGATTATACAGATTTTACATTTGAAGTATCGCATCTAGGTAGAGAAACCAAATACTATAAACTAGCTCAAAACTTAGACTTAGATTTTACAAGTGTAACAAATATTAACAAAGCTTTTTCAGAATCAAATGGTTTTAGATTTGCTGATTCACCATTATCAATCTTTATCAATGATTTTAACCACTTGTTAAACATTGACGGCGAAAGAGTTTTAATGCTTGTAACAAACAATTCTGTGTTTGCTTCAAATTCACTTCCTGGTTATTCAAACATCGAATTTATAGAAAAAATACTAGAAAAAAACAAATATAAAGAACAAATTGAATCAGATTCATCAATAATTTCTCTTCAAGGTGTTCTAGCAACTATTAAAAGTGAAGTAGAACAACAACTGCTATCTTCAATCAAGAAAAATGTTAATTTTGATATCCAAAACGACAAATTAAAAGAAGCTAAACGAATAATTATAGGATCTTCATCTTTAGGCGAAGTCAAAGCAAAATTACAAGCCAAATTAGGTGATGAATTAAGCACCTATGCACAAGTAAATGCAATGATTGAAAGAGCGCAAAGCTTTATCCAACTTTATTTGGAAATTAAAATTGGTAATGAAATTGCCAAAGCGTATGGCTACCAAAAATTATCAGACTCAATTGGCCTAAATGAGTTGTTATATAGCGAATACGAATTTGAAAAAGCTTATAAACTAACCAGCATAAATGTTCTTCCTTGATATGTGTTTTTACCTCTATTAGGATTATTATCATATGGTTTCTATACAGCAGGTAGAAAAGGCTATGAAAGAAAAGATTTTAAATCGTAGGAGCAAAAATGAAATTAGCAATTCAATTTAAAAACGTTAATAAATATTTCAAAAATAAAAAAACACAATTTCAAGCTCTAAACAATGTTAGTTTTGATGTGAAATCAGGTCAATTTCACGGTTTTATAGGTGCAAATGGCGCCGGCAAAACAACACTAATTCGTACCCTTTTAGGTTTTTATCCAGGTTACACAGGCGAAATATACATTGATGGCGTAGACGTTAAGAATGAAAAAGTAAAAGAAAGAATAGGCTATATTCCTGAAGTGGCCACATTTCCAGTTTCACTTTCTATTTTAGAATATCTTAAAGAAATGGCTATTTTATCAGGTATTGACTCTAAAGATGCTAAAGGCAAGTGCGAGGAGCAATTAAGCAAACTAAATCTAGAAAAAGAATTTTGATCTAGAAAAGGAAAAGACCTTTCATCTGGGCAACAGAAAAAAGTTTTGCTGGCACAAGCGCTTATTAACTCTCCAGACTTGTTAATTTTAGACGAACCTGCTGCCAACCTTGATCCCAAAGCCAGAGTTGAGTTGTACGAAACCTTACACAGACTAAATAAAGATAAGCACATTACTATTTTTATTTCAAGCCACATTTTAAGTGAATTAGAGCAATATATAGATTCATATACCGTCTTAGATAAAGGTCAAGTTAAAGAATCAACTACAATTGAGCAAAAACGTAAAGAAGCCAAAGACTCATACAGAATCGTTTCCGATTCATGCAATAAGATTATTGATCTTATTGAACAAAACAAAGAAAAATACTCAATTATATACTCACTTAAAGACGAAAAATCACTAGTTATTGAGTGCGAAAGTGAAATATTCAAAAAGCTTTCTATACTTATTATTCAATCTGGCATTGAGGTTGAATACATTGGTAAAAATTCAAAAACATTGAATGAAATTTACTTTGATGCCAAAGCAAAAGAATAGAAAAATTGGTGTACACGCACCAATTTTATTATTCTTGTTCAACCATTATTATGTTTCTTTTAGCTTTTGCTTGATCAAAGTTATTATTAGGGTCACTTAGATCAAAAATTAATTCTCGTATTTTAGATGCATTTGCATCATCTGAAATTATTTTATCTCATGATGATTCCTTCAGTGAAATCATATACTCCAGTGTTTCTGGGTCTGTATTTAAGTTAGGCATTTTGAGCAACTCTGACCAATCCTCAGCTTTAAATTCAACAATATGTTTTGCGATTTCATCTCAATTGCTTCTTAGGTTAAAGTTGCCAAACAAGCTTGAACCATAGAATGCTTTAAAATCAGTAGTTTCATTACTTAATTTAATTGAACCTTCATTCAATAAATCATAGTTATTTGTGTAAAAATCATTGACAAATCATACAAAATAGTTAATTTTAAAGTCAACATAATTTTGTGCAAGAGCTTGCAAACGCTCGTCAATTTTGTCGATTAAATCCATTATTTGTTTTGGCGAATCAGTATCTTGTTTTTTGGCTTGAATTATATAAACTTGTTTACTTTCGTGGTTTATTCAAGCTAAATTTACTCTAAATTTGCAAGATTTTGAAGCACTGACAAGTTGTTCGGGCGTAAGATCTTCTGCCTCACCTTCCAAAGCAGTTTTATCAATATATTTAAGATTGAATGAATTCTTTAAAAATTCAGTGTTTTCTGAATCAAAAGATTGACTAAATGTGTATTCTGCACACTCTAAGATGAATTTATAGTACTTGTTCTCCTGCGTTCTTAAGAAAGATTGTTCCATTTTGGTCACGATGTTAAATGGATGCAAATTTGAATTATAACGGTAGGGCGCATCAAAAAGTTTTTGCAAAAGTTTAGGTCCATTGCCACTTAATAGTGCTTGTTTAAGTCTTAATTTAAAGCCTGCGTAATCCATGTTTATCTCCTTGGGTAAACTTGCGTAAAGTTATAAATAAATAATACAAAAATTAAAGCAATAGGCATAAATAAAAAGTGCAAAAGCACTTTTAGAATTTATTATTTGGCAAATACAATCTTCCATCAACAGAAGCAACATTTGAGATTGTAATTAGTGCATTTTTGTCGACAGCACGAATTTTTTTGATCAATCTAGGTACTTGTTTATATAGCGTAATTGATGAAAGAACTTTGGTTTTAGAACCTGAATATCCGCCTTCGCCAACGGTGATTGTAAAGCTATTAATTGTTTTTTGATCTCCGATAATTGCAGCTTTAATTGCACTCATGTGAGGTGAGTAAACTTTGCATTGAACAACTTTAAATCTAGGGAATAATTTGTTAAGCGAGTATACAAACACAAAGTTAGAAATTAATGTTGACACAAGATTTGGTGAAAAATACATTGAAGGTGATCAAGCAAGTGATTTAAGTTGACTTAATGTTTCAATAATTTTTCCCTGCTTATAAATATCGTCCGGTGCAATATTTTGCGCAAGCAATTTTCATTGCTCAACACCATTAGAAGCTATAGCATCAATTAATAAACTACCTGGTAAATACGAACCAACCAAAACAGCAACGGTTAATATACCCAAGTTAATATAACCATTCATGGTTCCAAAGTTTTTACGTTTAACCACTGACATGTATTCGCCAATAATTCCAGTCACACCCGCTGAACCACCAATAATTGCAATAACAGCAAAGAAATATGCCAATAAAATACCATAAACTACACCAAAAATCATTTGCGCAATTACGTTTCCAGCATCATTTCAATCTAGAGGAATTAGTGATCACATTTGTGATTTATTACCCCAGTAATTTGTTGTTATATACGATTTTAATTCTGCTGGAATTGTATTGTGTTCAAAATTACCGATAATATATAGTTTTCCTGAACCTGGAATTTGGCCAATACCAAACGAAACTAAACTTGAAATACCTAAAAATAGCAATGTTAATAGTGTAAAGACTTTGCCAGCTTTTTTTCAACCGAATATAAACACTGGCGTAGAAAGTACAATGTACAAAATCCAGAACAATGCGTGGTCTATTACATTATAAATTTCAGGTGTGATATTGACATTATCCCTTAGCAAAACGTTTGTTAATCTTGCCGTTGATTGTCCAAATGCTGCTGCACCAAAGTTATAAATCCCTGGGTTTTTAACAAAAAACACGCTAATAACACCAAATATTACTGCCAAACCAGAAGTTATGGCGGCTAGTTTTCACATTGGCATAGGTGCGTAAAATCTAGACAATCTAAGCACAAAATTTGACATTTTTGTGTATCTATACTCAGTATTTTTACGCTTTACTGTTTTTAAAACGGGGCTATCAGGCTCTTGCGTAAAAATATCTAAATGCGAATTGTCACAATCATGCTCTTGAGTTTTCTTTAGATCTTCTTGAGACATTTTCTCTCCTTTCAATCTGTGAATAAAAAAGATAACTAAGCAAAGTTAGTTGAATTTTTTGTACTAAAATTATAAATTATTTTTTTTAAAAGCCTAAATATATATAATTTAATATTAATATTAATAGAGTTTTAGGAGGGAAAATGTCAGAACAAAAAGAATATGGTGCTTCGAATATACGTGTTTTAAAAGGACTAGAAGCTGTTAGGGTTAGACCAGGAATGTATATTGGTTCAACAGGGCCAAGGGGCTTACACCACTTAATTTGAGAAATCGTGGATAACTCAGTTGATGAATGTATGGCTGGATATGCTGACAAAGTTTCAATTACTTTAACAGTTGATGGCTATGCCATTATTGAAGATAACGGACGTGGAATTCCTACTGATACTCACCCTGAAACTGGTTTATCAACTGTAGAAACTGTTTTAACGGTGTTGCACGCCGGTGGAAAATTTGACTCTGAAAGCTACAAAGTATCAGGTGGGTTGCATGGTGTAGGTGCATCAGTAGTTAATGCTTTAAGTACTGATTTTGAAGTTTGAGTTAAAAGAAATGGCAAATTGCATTACGCAAAATTTGCTAACGGTGGAGAAATTATCAATCACTTAAGTGTAATTGGCGAAGTTGAACCATCAGATACAGGTACAAAAGTTAAATTCCATCCTGATTTTTCAATTATGGATGAACACCCATTTGATAAAAACGTCATTGTAGACCACGCTAAACAAATTGCTTACCTAAATAGAGGTCTAAAAATTTCAGTTCAAGATGAGCGTGATAACTCAAATGTTGAATTTCACTTTGAAGGTGGAATAGTTGACTACGTTAAAGAACTAAATAAAGGCCAAAAATTAATTCATAATGATGTAATTTATGCAGAAGGTGAATACGCTTATGGCGATGAAGCCCCGGTGGCGGTTGAAGTTGCTGTTCAATACAACGAAAAAATTACAAGCAATGTTGTTTCGTATGCAAACAACATTATTACAGTTGAAGGCGGAACACACGAAAGTGGATTTTATGACGCTTTAGTGCGTTTGATTAATAATTATGCTATCTCTAACTCATATGTAAAAAACGAAGATGATAAATTCACTCGTGACGATATTAAAGAAGGAATTGTTGCAATTATTTCAGTTAAACATACCGACCCAATTTTTGAAGGCCAAACAAAAGGTAAATTAGGTAACAAAGACGCAAGAATTGCGGTGAATAAAGTATTTAGTGAATCGTTAGAACGTTTTTTAAATGAAAACCCTAATGAAGCAAAAAGATTAGTGCAAAAAATTCATGAAGCACGTAGATCAAGACTGGCTGGTCAAGCTGCTCGGGACGCCGCTAGACGTAAAACTGTTTTTGATTCAGGCTCATTACCGGGTAAATTAGCTGATTGCTCTTCAAAAAACGCAGAAATTAGTGAACTATACATTGTTGAGGGTAATTCAGCTGGCGGTTCAGCTAAAAACGGTAGAAACCGTGAAACACAAGCTATTTTACCTTTAAGAGGTAAAGTTATTAATGTTGAAAAAAATACTCCAAGTAAAGTATTTGCTAACGCTGAAATTTTATCTTTAATTTCAGCATTAGGTACAGGTGTGGGTGAAGATTTTAATATTAATAAGTTAAGATACCACAAGATTGTGATTATGACCGATGCCGACGTTGACGGTTCACACATTAGAACGCTTCTGCTAACTTTCTTTTACCGTTATTTTAGACCTTTAATTGAATATGGTTTTATTTACATTGCTCAACCACCTTTATATAGACTGCAACAAGGTAAAACACTTAAATATGTATATTCAGATCAAGAAAAAGAAAAAGTTATGGCTGAATTAAACAATGGACAAAAAATTACTGTGCAACGTTATAAAGGTTTAGGTGAAATGGATGCCGAGCAACTTTGAGAAACAACTATGGATCCAGAAAACAGAAAAATGTTGCAGGTGCAAATTGCAGATGCCGCTAGAGCGGATTGAGTGTTTACTACCCTAATGGGTGGTGAAGTGTTCCCTCGTCGTGAATTTATTGAAGAAAATGCCAAATATGTAAAAAATATTGATTTATAAGCACTCAGGTGCTTTTATTTTGCAAAAAACAAAAAAACATTATTTTATTTACTCAAAAAATCGTTTTTTGTAATAAAATAATGTTATCAAAGCTTTGGAAAGGAGCAAAAAATGCTTAGAGAAATTAGCGAAAAAGAATTTAAAGAACAAGTTTATCCAGTCGAAAAAGGAACATACCTATTAGTGTTTCACGCACTATGATGTCCTCCATGTAGAAACTTCAAACACTCATTAGAGGAATTATCTGAAAAAGATGGATTTAATGTGTACCGTATTGATGTAGACGCAAACCTACAATTACCAAACGAATTTGGTGTTAAAAACCTTCCAACTTGATTTGTAATTAAAGACGGTCAAGTTGCTGAAAAAATGGTTGGTTACTACACATACGCAGACTTAAGAGCTCACTTGGAAAAATACCTTTAATTAGAGGTATTTTTTTATGCTTTTTATTGGCTTGTTCGCTTTGCTATAATTAAATTATGAAAATAATAAGTGACAACCGTAAAGGTATGCATGGATATCAAATTATTGATAAGTACGAAGTGGGCATAGTTTTGCAAGGATGAGAGGTCAAGTCAGCACGCGCAAATACCGTTCAATTAACTAATTCTTATTGTTTTTTCCGCAATAATGAATTGTTTTTAACTAACGCAACTTTTAAACAATACATGCTAGTTAAATGTGATGAAACCCAAGACCGTAAATTATTAATGCACAAAAACGAACTTATAAGGCTAGCCAATAAAAAAGATCGTTTGGGTAATGCCACTATTTTGCCAACTAAAATTTATTTTAATAATAAAAGCAAAATTAAACTCGAGATAGCTTTGGTATCAAGTATGAACAAGGCCGATAAAAGAGAAGAGATCAAAAAAAGAGATAATGACCGTTATTTAAAGAAAGTTATGCAGAGTTATAAATAATCGTTTCTAAATAGTGCTAATGCACTATTTTTTACGTGATTAATTTGACTGTGAATAAGTAATATAATTTAATTGAGGTAAAAATGAAAAGAAAAAATATAATTTTAAGCACAATTTTAACAACAATTCCATGCTTGTCGTTATCTTCGGTATCGGCTAAAATTACTGATAAGAATTCTTATATTAATAATATTAACATCACTGAATACAATACTATTAAAAATCTATTAACGCCATATTATCACAAACTAGGTCTAGGAAAATATCTTAATAAAGTTGAAAATTATAATTCTACAGATTTTGATAAGGTAGGTATTATAGAAGTTGATGATGTTGATTCAACTTTATTGCTTTCTAAAAATCCTAATTTTACCCTTGTTAAAATTAAAAATGAAGAAGAACATGTTTATGGTGATCACGGATTTTATGTCACGTCAATAGTTGGAACAGATTTGGGTATCAATAAAAATGCACGAGTTTATTTTGATTATATATACGAGGAAGATGATGATGCAGATAATATCTTACTTAAAAAGGTTAAATACATGCATCAAAATCACGGTATATCTTTGTTTAATATGAGTTTAGGTCATGAAGGTAGCCCATACAATTATTTACGAGAAAAAAAATCAAAATCAGACAAAAATAATAAAAAGAAACTTGTAAAAACAAATGCGTCTAATTACGCAGAGGATACTGACTTATTAAATGCCTATCATTATTTATGCGAATTAATTGTTGCCAAGCTATACCTTGATGATAATGATCTTAAACCTGAGCTAAGGATATTTAATAAAAACCAGATTCGCAAAAAATATTTAGATTTAGAAGAATACGCAGTTAGAAATGATATAAAAATAGTTAAATCGACTGGAAATATAAACCATGATTTTAAGGTCGCTCTTAATAAAACATTATTTTTTGAAGAGAATGGATATATATTTGGTAATTTAGTTGAAAAAATCAGGCATGATTTTGATACCATATTAACCCCATACATGAACAGTGACGCACAAAGCTCTTCTAAGTTTAATTCCTTTGATTTTGAATTGCTAAATTCAATATTGAATGAGAATGAAATATTCGGAGTAAGTATAAAAACAGAAAATTTATTGAAACAATCACTAAGTAGGACATCAATGCAAAACAGCTATTTGGATTGACAAAACCTAACTTATTGTGAAAATTTCATAAATGTTGGATCGGTTGATTTCAACAATACTGCTTCATATTTTTCCTCATATAACGACAATAAACACGAGGACTTTCCTCTTGTTAGTGCATACGGCAATTCTTTATATTCTGACAGATTGTTTATTAATTCTTCCAAATATAAAAATCATTATGAAGATTTTATTAGTTTAAATATCGAAGAACACTTAAAAAGCAAGTTGGTAGGTTTAACAAAATTTTTGGGTACGAGCAAAGCTGCACCAATGATAACTGGTCTGATATCCCTATTACAACACGAGCTACAGAAAAATCTTTCTTTAGCAGAGACAAAATTAATTTTGGCTTCATCATCCACTTATTCAAGTAAAACCGATGAAATAAAAATAACTAATTCATATTACCTAACTAGTCCAAATGAATTCCTAATGAAAAATTTAGCTAAGTCTAAAACAGGTTACGGCATTCCTAAATTTTTTAAAATGCTTAAAATTGCAAAAAGCAATAATCTTAAAAATCATATTTCAGATATAAATAAGCTAGCACTAGAACAAGAGTTGAAAATTAATTTTGATACAAATCTAACTGATATCTCAATAAAAAAAGGTTCCCACTTAACGACAACCTCAATTCTTGTTAAGAAGTTGTTGTTTGAAGATTTTTTAAAAATACTTAAAAATAAAGAACCTGAGCTTACTAAAGAAGTGGATGAAGCAAACAAATATACAAATCAATCCCAAAACAGGCGCCTTCATATTGATCCTATAGGCGATAGAGATAATATAAAACTTAACTCAAAAATTTCTTATGAGAACAAAAATGCTTCTCCCTATGGAGAATACACGGAATTAATATTTAAAAGTGAGTATAGCGATAGTACTTTAAGCGATATTGAAAGAACATACTTTTTGTATAACGATAACGCAAATAACGCAAAATTTAGTTACTCAATCGTATTTAAAGAATTAGATTACTATTTGAACTCATTTTGACATTATGCGTTGTACAAAACAGGAAATCAAGATGATTACATTTGATATGGATACGGCGACACAATTCGCAAAAGATACCCTTATATGTTATCTTTTTATGAAAAGCTTGAACATTTAAGGGATTTATACTTTGAATATTTAAAAAAATACACAACTTTATTATCTTACACGGAGATCCATTAAATGCTGAAAAAAATGTTACTCTTAGCAATACCTCTAATCTCGCCCACATTTCTTGTTTCATGTGTATATACAAAAAATGATAAAGATTCAACCGTGTATTTATCTCGGGAGGAAAAGGATTCAATAGATAAACTTGACGAGTTATTGTCCACCCATGGATCAAAATTAACCGCAAGAAAGATTCTAAACTACTGAAATGATGTGGAGTTAGTTAAAAAAATTGTTGAAAAGCATTTATCCTCGGCAGAAAGATATTATGATGTTTTCATAATTAATATGCTCGCATCTATATTGGGAAATCACCAAAAAATAGAAATAAAAAAATATATTTCACCTTATTTATCATATCTTACAAAGCAATATTATTTTACAGATTCGGGCCGCAAAATAAATACCAATGTTTTATTGGGGTCAAGAAAGCAGAGTCTTGAATTATTTAATTTACACTTGCAAAAAATACAAAATGCATTCTTAAAATCAACAATAAAAGATCAAGATAACAATATACTTAAATCAATAAGTGATATTGCGTTTTTAAATGCATATGATAATACAATTAATTACGACACTTTTGATCCTCAAATACCTTCTTCGGGACCTAGCATTATTCCTGCCCAGTACGAAAATAATAGCAAAAAAAGATATTATGATTATGTCACAAACATTAAAAGGTCCTGAACGAATCACGAAGATTATAGATTCAAAACCAACGGAAAATTGTTTAAAACAACCCATTTTTTAAGAACTAATAAGCCTGAATTGTTTATAAATCAAGATAAATACATTTTAAATTTAAACGTCAATAAATTAAATATAAATAATCTACGTTATAAAGTTTATAATAGCACTCACACCGGTATATCATGCCTCATTGTTTCAGTGTATACAAATCCAAAACAAGCATTATTTTTCGATGAATTCTTGATGCATTACAACAGCCCAATAAAACAACAAGATTTTACAGAAATAAATATTGATATAACTGATGAAATTAATAAAATAGGGTTGAATAATATTGACTTGCTTTTCGTAAATGGGTACGACGGATACAACAGCTGAGTAAACGATATATTAAATGATACAGTTGCTAAATCATCTGAATTGTGAAAATATGTTAAAAATGAACAAAATGTTGGAAATAAACCTATTTTGTTGTGAAGAGAAGGACTGGATTATAGCTGAGATAATCAAGAAGAGTATAAGTCTATTATAGCAATGATGAAAAGAAAAAACTTTAAAGCAGGGGCATAATGTATAAAAAAATAATTATTACCGGTCTCACACTAATTCCTCTTATCATTTCCGCCGCTTGTGTAAGCAACGTACAAAATAATGATACAAAGCAACAAAATTATCAAGAATTCGATTCCCTAATGCAATTATGAGGTTTAAATATTCATGCTAAAGATGTTCAAAAATATTGAGGCGATAATGAATTACTAACTAATATTATTAAGTTAAGTAAATCAAGTCCAACCCGTGAGCATGACAGCCTAATTATGAGTATGCTCGCATACATTTTTGTTAATAATAATCTCTCTACAAAACACTTTGCGAATTCGTATCTAAAATATATTGAGTATTTTGTGCCAAATTACATTTTTAACGCTTCGACAACCAAAGAATCAAATGCTTTTTTCAATTTTAACTCAATAGAACTTGAGGCAAAAAACTTTATCATTAATGAAGCCTTCGAAATTCTCGGAACACCAATTGATAATAGCGCAGAATTTAATAAAAAACTTAATGTTATCGCTTTTGTAAATGCTTTTGAAAATACGATTGGTACGAATGTTTTTAATCAAAAATACACAGGCTCGCCACTAAATAATATTGAAAAAAATGATTGAAAAAATAAATTAGATATCAAATACCGCACAAATGATTGACTATATAACCACTCAAATGAAGTTCGCGTGAAAAATGTTAAATTAATACAAAACCGTGATAAATTCTTTGTCACTTTCAATATCAATAATGCTGCAAACAAACGTATTGACATTAACACTGAAGTAATCAATATAAATGGCAAAAAAATTATCAATATTCAGGTCGAAGAAGTTCCTAAAAATGCTATGTATTTTGATGAATTTATAAGCTATTATTCTGGTAGAAAAAATGAACCTGATAACTCGTTAGAATCTTATGATATCTCTGAAATTGTACAAAAAGACGGCTTAGAAAACATATTTGCAGTTTACGTAAACAGTACTGATGCTTATAATCGACATGTAAATGGATATTTAAATAACTTGATTTTAAAATCGCCAGATTTATGGACATATTATAAGCAACAAACAAACACCCTTGATATTCCATTAATAATCACCCGTGATGCTCTTGACTTCAAATACCAAAATGATGCTGAATTTGAGTCAATAATTGACAAAATATCTAAATAGAAAAACACAGAATTTCTGTGTTTTTTGCTTTATTTTTGTGTAATTATCATTGGTCTAAACTCAGTTTTAATAGTGTCGAATTCTTTTTTAGTTTCATCAAGTTTTTGAATATCGGTATCGTGGATAGCTCTTTCGATATTTTCACCAATTTTATGATAATCAATAAAGATTTTAGCCTTATATTTTTTCTGAGTATCGTAGATAGAGTGTGTACCAATATCAGTTAGGCGAAGTTGATTATCATTAGATGAAACTAAGTTTACAAATGATTCGTGTGTAGAACAAACAACATTAACATGTTTATTATCAATTAGATACTTTTGGAATTTTTGAACATCTTGATTTTTACGGTTATCAATTGAATAACGTTCATATTCAATTCCTAAATATTCACAGGCAGTTTTAAAGCCTTCAAAACGCAACTCTTTTTGACGCTCTGACAATTTAACATCGTCGGCATAAATAATTTTTTGATTTTCTTCGATATAGTCATGAAAACTTCTAGTAACTGAATAAAATGCATTTTTAACATCTACATCAATTCAATTTATACCCTCAACAGGCTCTCCATACACAACCAAAGTTGAATCAATAGGGTGATCTTTCAAAAAGTTTAAGATCATGTCGTTTTCACGCTTAGGTAAAAACAGAACCAACGCATTAGGTTTTCAAGCTAAGCAGTATCTAATAGTTTCAATATATTTGTGTTGTTCAATTGAAGAATGAGTGATAAAAACTTTTTTATTTCTATCATTTGCACTGCCTTCAATACCACTTATGATGTGACCATATGAACTATCAAAAACATCAGGAACAATTGCAAAAATTGAGTTACTTCTACCTTTTATTAATCTAGCACCATTATTTGGATAATATCCGTGTTCTCTAACTACTTTTTCAATTCTTGAACGTGTTTTTTTGCTTACATAACCGCCATTATAGAAACGGCTAACTGTACTTATCGATACTTTTGCAAGTGTGGAAATATCTTTATATGAAAAACTTCTCATATTTTTATTATATTACAATATATACAATTTTGACGGCTTTTGCTATAATTAATAAGCCAATAGAACAATAACATTGTAACCTGGTCAGGGCGGGAACGCAGCAGCCACATCAATAAGTGTTGTGTCTGTTGGTTTTTATATATTTTTGGCAATAAACAAAATTGTTGTTTTGCCATATTTTTTTTCTTTTTGAATAATTAAGCCCTCAGGCATTGCAACTTCCGTTGGATTATCTGTTTCAACAACTATTAAACCTAAATCATTCAGGAAGCTGTTTTGAACAATTAAATCCAAACTTTTGTTGATAATTTCAGTATTTTTATAAGGCGGATCAATAAAAATAAAATCAAACACTCTGCCGTGCATACTGGTCAAAAATGCAATTGCATCTATTTTAAATACTTGCGCATTATTGATTTTTAATGTGTTAAGGTTTTGTTCAATTACTTTTATTGCTTCGCGCGAATTATCGACAAAAACACATTTCATTGCATCATTGCTCAATGCTTCAATACCCATTGCCCCACTGCCTGCAAATAAATCTAAAACAATTTTGTTTGCCAAATCAAAACGCAAAGTGTTGAATATTGCCTCGCGAATATTGTCTTTGGTTGGTCTAGTATTTGATTTATCGGGGCTAACAAGCAATAATCTGCGGTATTTGCCTGAAATAACTCTTAACATAGAGCCTCCTTATAATGTGGTATCATATTTTTATGAATTATAAATTAAAAGTTAAGCAATATACTATAACTCAACTACCTAAGAACGTTTTACGCAAAAAATCTCAAGACGTTCCTTTGCCTTTAAGTCAAGAAGATATAGATTTAGCAGAGGCAATGATTTATCATATTGATGATTCTCAAACACCTGAAACTGAGTATCAACCTGGAATTGGCGTGGCAGCTGTACAGTATGGAATCTTGAAAAATATGTTCTATATTAACTTTGGCACTGCTGATCCAGATTTATTGGAAAATGGCCAAAAACCAATAAAAGATGTGTATATTAACCCAAAAATTATTGCAAAAAGCGATTTTCAAGTTGCTCTTTCAGAAGGTGAAGGCTGCTTAAGTGTGGGCACCAACATTCAAGGTCAAGAAGGACTGGTTTATAGAGCAAATAGAATTGTGTTTGAAGCTTATTCATATGTAGAGCAAAAACACGTTCGTGTTGATTTGACAGGCTATTTAGCAATAGTTGCTCAACACGAGTTAGATCACCTAGATGGCAAATTGTTTATTGACCGCATTGACAAAAAAACTCCATGACGGCAAATCCCAAACTCAAGACTAATTAACTAATGCACGCGAGTGCATTTTTATTGTCTATTCAAGTTTTTAAAGTAAAATAAAACCATGAATACAAACACATCTTTTTCTAACTCTACTACACTTGGTTTTTTTGCCAAAATTTCGGAAAACGCAGATAAAGAATTTGTCGGAATTTTAGCTATTGTAATTCTTTGTCTATTCCTTGGAATTGGCTTCATTTGAGGTCTATCTAAAGGTTTTTGGCCAGCATTAACAATGGTCGGCTTAAGTATTGTTGTAGCAATAATTGCCTTTATAATTGCAACAAATACTGATTTAGCTCAATATTTTATCGATAAAAATGATCCACAGCAAGAGAGATATCATGAAGAATTGAAAAAAGTGCTTGCTGGTGCTGTATTGCTTCTTTCGATTGCGTTGATGCATTCGGTAGCTTTAGCAATTACTAGCATAATTATGAATGTTTCTGGCTTGAGTGCCAAAAAACTTAAATCCAAAGGCAAGGGTGTAAAACTTAATCGTGCTTTAGGGGCTGTTGTTGCACCAATATCAACTTTACCTTTTGCTGTTGCAACAATAAACATTGCTGGTTTATTTGGTTATGAAAATAAACCAATTCAAACTAATGATACTATTCTGGAGACCTTATCAGGAGGCAAAATTAAAGGTATTTCAAGATTTTTACCTTTATTTACAACACTTGGTGAGCTATACAAAAAAGAGCTTTCTCCAGAAAAAATTCAAGATCTTTCAACTGCGTTTAAAGATCCAGACGCAAAATATGACCCTATTGACAACACTTTAACTGTTAAACCGTTTAGAACTGAGCCAACAAAAGAAGAAGTTAAACAGTTAAATGATCTTACCGAAACAATTTCAATTGTTCTTTCAGGAGTGGGTAAAACCAAGGAATCTTTTGAAGTGTTTGAAAAAGCACTAAAAAATGTTAACGTTAGCGAATCTGACAAGCAAAAAATTAGAACTGAAATTGAGAAAATGAAAGGCTTAGTAACGGCAACCTTAAACGATCCAACAAAAACAAGTGTTGACTTTATCTTGCCACCAGACGTTAAAAAAATTGAAGCGGAGCTAACTAAAGAACAAAAAGAACAAGTTATTAGCACGCTTGTTGAAAAATTTGTTGGTTTAGATGATGAACAAACCACAAAAATTGCACTGAATATTTTTGATTCATTGCTAGATGATAGAAACGAGGATTAATGAATATTTCTGTAAAATTTGTTGCTAAAAAACTGAATATTAGTGAGCAACAAGTTCAAACTGTGTTGGATTTACTAGCCGAAAATTCAACAGTTCCTTTTATTGCTAGATACCGTCAAGAACAAACATGCGGTCTTGATGAAGAAACAATTAACAACATCAACACAATGTATGTATACGATGTTGAATTAAACAAGCGTAAAGAAGCAATCATTGAAATTCTTAAAGAAAAACAATTGCTTACTGCTGAAATTGAAAAGAAATTAAAACAGGCCGAAACTAAAGCAGAGGTTGAAAACATCTATGAACCATTTAAAGTTGGCAAAAAAACAAAAGCAAGCGATGCAATCGCTTTAGGTTTAGAGCCACTCGCTAAAGAAATTTATACAAATACAGACCCAAAATTCAACCCTTACCACTTTGCTGAAAAATTCATTACAGACAAGGTTACCAGTGTTGATGAAGCCATAGAACAAGCTCAATACATTATTAGTCAATGAATTTCTCAAGACCCTGGTACAAGGGATTATGTAAAAAATCAAATATTTAATTTTGGTTTTATCGTAACCAAACTGAAAAAGAATGCTGAAGATGAAAACCGTAATTTTGAGCAATATTATGACTACAAAGAAAGAGTTAAATCAATACCCAACCATAGAGTTTTAGCTATTAGTCGTGGTGAAGATAAAAAGATTATTTCATATGATTTTGAATTCTCTTTAACACATATTTTGTACGAGTTAAACAACAAATACTTTAAAAACAAACGTACGGGAAAAATTATGAACGCGTCTATTCAAGATGCTCTTGATAGATTACTTATCCCTTCAATTACTCGCGAAATTAAATCAGATTTATTTGCTCGTGCAGAAAAAGAAGCAGTTAATTTATTTGCCTTAAGTCTAGAAAACATGTTGCTTTGGCCAGCGGTTAAAAATAAAACTGTTTTAGCTATTGACCCAGCCTATATTCACGGCTGCAAGATTGCTGTTTTAGATCCACAAGGAAACTTTTTAGAAAAAGCGTTGATTTTTCCAACGCCACCAAAAAAACAAATTGAACAAGGAAGCAAAATTGTCAATGAATTAATTGATAAATACAAAGTAAATGTTATAGCAATAGGAAATGGTACAGCATCTAGAGAAACTGAAGAATTTATTGCAAATTTATTGAATAAACGAACAAAAAATACAAACGAAGACATCTCTTATGTTGTAGTTTCTGAAGTTGGAGCATCAGTGTATTCAGCATCTAAGATTGCTCAAGAAGAATTTCCTGACTTTAGTGTTGAAGAACGTTCAGCTGTAAATATCGGACGTAGATTCCAGGATCCATTGAATGAATTAATTAAAATCGATCCTAAATCAATTGGTGTTGGTCAATATCAACACGATGTTAACCAAAAAGAACTAACTCAAGCCTTAGCATTTAAAATTGATAAAGTTGTCAACCAAGTTGGAGTTGATCTAAACACAGCATCTAAAACGATTTTGACTTATATTTCTGGACTTTCTGAAAAAATGGCCCAAAATATCATTGATTATCGTAGCGAAATTAAACGTTTTAAAAACAGAAACGAATTGAAAAAAGTAAAAGGTGTAGGCCCAAAAGCGTTTGAACAAAGTATTGGTTTTTTACGCATTCATGATTCTGAAAACTTTTTTGATCGTACATCTATTCACCCTGAATCTTACGAGCTAGCAACTAGATTGTGCGGCAAATTAGGCATTGATTTACACGAAATTGATACAAAAATCCTTGAAAATATTGATCTAAATAATTTAGCAAAAGAGCTAAGTTCTAATATTTATGATGTAACCTTAATTGTGGATGCATTGAAAAACCCAACCAAAGATATTAGAGATGAAAAAGACGGATATATACTGAAAAAAGATGTGTTAAATGCCGAAGATGTGCAAAAAGGTATGGTGCTTGATGGCTCTGTGCAGAGTGTAACCGATTTTGGTGCTTTTGTGTATATTGGAATTAAAAACAATGTATTAATTCACATTAGCAACATGAAGAAAGATCCAAAACACTACATTAAACACCCCTCAGATGTTGTTAAAGTAGGAGACAACATCAAAGTTGAAATTCTAGATAATGATTTAGAACGTGGTAGAATCCAAGGTAAATTAATTTACGAATAAAACGAATGAGACTTTTGTCTCATTTTTTCATTTTTTTCCGCTTTATGCCTAAAATCAAAAATTTTAAGTATCATATGTATATGCACAAATTTGTAAACTTATACAACACAACTGAATATTCATTCTTAAACTCATTAATTAGGATAAGCGATTTGGTCAAAAAAAGCAAAGAACAAGGCTTAAATGCAGTTTGTTTAACTGACCATAATAATTTATTCGGACTGGGTTTATTTTTAAGTGAGTGTAAAAAACACTCAATTAAGCCAATAATTGGTGTCGATTTAGATGTGAAACCATATCGTTTTATATTGTTGGCAAAAAACTACAAAGGTTTTCAACTAATCAATAAATTAATTCTGCAAAAAAGCAAAAATATTGATATTGAAATTGAGCAAATTATTGATGAAAATATATTTGTGCTGGATCATCCCACAAAAGGATACTATGCATTGAGTGGACACAATAATATTATTAATAATGGCAACTATTTTGTCAATAGTGTTGATACGTCCTTACCTAATTCAATACTGATTAAACAAAATCAAGTGTTCAATACTGAAGACAATGAAACGCTTAACATTATTCAACAAATTGCCGGCAATGAAATAACAACTCAGCAGCATAATTACTTTGAAAATACTGAAATTGAACCTATTTTTATTGAAAGAATCAATAAAATTATTGATGAGTGTAATTTTGAGTTACCGCCCAAACAATTGCATTTGGCGCACTATGAAAACAATGATTCAGTAAAAAATGAAACAATCTTTATTGAGTTATTAAATAAAGGCCTAAAACGTGTTAAAAAAGAGCTTCCAAGCGATAAAAATTTGTGGCATTCTAGACTAACCTATGAATTTGATGTCATCAAAGAACTTGGGTTTATTGATTATTTTTTAATTATTCAGGACTTAGTTAACTGAGCCAAAGATAACAATATTGCTATAGGGCCAGGTAGGGGAAGTGCTGCTGGCTCATTCATTTCTTATTTGCTTAATATCACAACAATTAACCCCCTAAAATATGATTTGCTATTTGAAAGATTTCTTAACCCTGGAAGAGTTTCTTGACCAGATATAGATATTGATATACAAGATGATCGCAGAGGCGAAGTTTTTGAATATTTAAGAACTAAATATGGTGACAATAGAGTTGCACTTATTTCAACTTTTCAAACTTTAGGTGCAAAAATGGCCATTCGCGATGTTGGGCGCGTGCTAGGCATTAGTTTAGTTGAAATAAACGTAATCAGTAAAACATTGAGTGCAAGTGAAAGCTTAAAAGAAGCAATGCTAAAAAACTTAAGTTTTCAAAAAGTTATTGAAAAACACCCAAAATTACTGGAACATGCATTGAAAATTGAAGGTTTGCCACGTCAACAAAGCTTCCACCCCGCCGGTTTAATTATTGCTCAAGAACCTATCTATACATATTCACCAGTATCAATAAGCAATGATGGCGTGTTTCAACAAGTTCAATTACCTATGGAATATACAGAAGATTTTGGTCTTTTAAAAATAGATTTATTAGGCTTAAAAACATTAACAGAACTTCAACACATCGAACAAACGTTACCTGCAGAATATATTTTTGACAATATTTTGAAAGCCGATGAATACAAGATGGCGTTATATGATCAAAAAACATTTTTACGCTTAAATTTAGGCTTTACTGAAGGAATTTTTCAACTAGAATCGCCGGGTATGAAAAAAACCATTTCTACAGTACAAATAAACGCTTTTGATGATTTATACGCAATCATTTCATTATTTAGACCAGGCCCAATGGTCTATATTAAACAATATGCGCGCAATAAGGAAGATTCTACATTGGTAGATAAAATACATCCAATATATGATGAAATTCTAGCTCCAACGTATGGGATAATGGTTTATCAAGAACAAATTATGTTGATTGCCCAAAAAGTTGCTGGGCTAAGCTTTGTGGAAGCTGATTTTTTACGTAGAGCTATCAGCAAAAAAGATGAAACTGAAATCAAAAAATACAAAACTAGATTCATCGAAGGTGCCAGTCAAAAAGGATTGAGCAAACAACAAATTGGTAAAATTTACGCCAATATTGAACGTTTTGCTGAGTATGGATTTAATAAATCACACGCTGTAAGCTATGCCTTTTTAACAATGAAAATGGCATATTATAAAACATATTATCCATTGCGTTTTTATGCTGCTCTAATTTCTAATTCAAGAGGAGATCAAAGTAAAATAGCTCTGTATGTAGAAGAAATGCGTAAGCAAAACATTCAAATTTATTCACCAGATATAAAAGAATCTAGAGATGTTTGCGTTGTCAAAGACAAGTCATTATATTTACCATTCAGTTTAATTAAAGGTTTTGGCAATGAGGGAATCAATAAAATACTGAAAACATTGAATGAATTTGGTGAATTTAATGATAATTTAAACGAAACAATTTTGCGTTTACGTTTTGCAGGTATAACCGAAAGTGCACTAGGCATTTTAATTAAAGCTAATGTTTTTAGAAAATATGGCCACACAAAATATGTGGAAAGTGCTTGCCAAACATTACTTGATTGCTATAAACTTGTTTCGAGTTTAACTTGACCAGAAGCTAAAACTAAACTGAAATCAATGGGTTATTTAGATTTAGTACACGATCAACAAGAACGAGATATTGATTACGAAGCCAATAATGAAAATGCGCTTTTAGGAATGGCTTATAATGCCTTTGCAACCGCAAAATATGAAGATCAATTTCAATATAAATTAAATTCAATTCCACTGGGTCAAAGTGAATTTGTTGCAGTTCAAGTCAATGCTAAAAGAATACTAGCTCAAAAATCTTACTTTGTTATTGAGTTAAGTGATAATACCGGTGTACAAGTATTCTTTATCAACAACAGATTTTGAGATAAGTTTTCACCTATTTCTAAAGGTGATATTATCGCAGCAAACATTCAAAACAACAATGGCAAGCTAAAATTTATTGATTTTGAGCCAATTAAATAGGAGTTTTATGACTAAAGAAAGATTTTTGCTAGTTGATGGCAACTTTTTAATGTTCCAATCGTTTTATGCATCTTTAAATTCCAGAGGTCCATTAATGCAAGATTCGCATGGCAGAAGCACTAATGGAGTACACGTTTTTTTGATGACGCTAAAAAAAGTAATTGACTACGTGAACCCACACTATCTTTTTATTGCTTTTGATGCTTTTGGAAAAACAAAACGCCATGAACTTTATGACGAATATAAGGCGGGTAGAACTAAAGCTCCTGAAGAAATATTTGATCAGTTTAGATATATCAAGCAGATTTTAACTAGCTTTAATATACGTTGATTTGAGCAAGTAGGCGATGAGGCTGATGATTTAATCGCCACACTTTCGCAAATAGATGGCCCTGCAAAATTTATTTACTCAAAGGATCAAGATTTGTTGCAACTTGTTAATGAAGAAACAAATGTTATTTATAAAACGAAAGCAGGCGATTTTGATTTATATTCATTGGATAATTTTGAATATTTTCACCAAATTAAACCGCACCAAATACCAGATTTAAAAGGTTTGGCTGGGGACAGCTCAGACAACATAAAAGGTGTAGCAGGCATTGGACCTAAAGGTGCAATTAACCTAATCAATACTTATGGTTCAATTGAATCTATCTACGAAAATATTGACAAAATTAAAGGTGCAACTCAAAAGAAATTAATTGATGGCAAAAATGATGCGTTATTTTGCAAAGATTTAACCAAGCTAAATAAATGTGTCAACATGGACAAGCAAATTGACGGTTATTCAATTGTCAAAATAAACGTTGAAAAAGGCCTTGCAGAATTAAATAATTTTGATCTAGCAGCTGCAATAAGCAAATATAAAAATTTGTTCAAAATAATCAAATAATTAACCAAAGCATAAATTTGTGAAAAGATTTTCATAAATTTATGCTTTTTTCCACTTAAAACTACTATAAAACGTTTCCAGATAAATAAATATGCTACAATGAAAGTATAAAAATTAAGATATTAACATAGGAGAACAATGAGTAAGAAAAGAATTGGATTTTTATCATTATCGGTTGCATCGCTAACTGCGTTTCCGATGGTTGCCACTGCCTGTGGCAACCAAGATAAGATAACAGATGATAAAAAGCCAACATTTGAATCTGTATTAACAGTGACTGTAAGAGAGGAGGATAAATCAAAACCGGCAAGCCAAGTACAAGATAGCGATATAACCTTGACTATATCAGACAAATATGCCAAAGATTATGAAGCTACACTAGTTTCACACAATGTAAAAGAAAACAACAAAACAACTTTAGTAGTAAGTGTAAATGTTGTAAATAAGATTACTAAAGAATCAAAAGTTGTTGTAAAAGAAATCACCGGTTTTGCTGCTGAAACACCTTCACAAGGAAATCCTGGTGAAAAACCTCAACCAGCCCCAACACCAGAACCCGCACCAACTCCGAGCCCAGCTCCTCAGCCTGGCGAAGGCGGTGCACAGGGAGGAACAGACACACCTACACCTCAACCTGGTAATGATCAAGGAGCCAAACTGGTGGCACAAATTCTGGTGATACACCTGGTGCTGGCAATAACCCATCAACACCAAACCCTGGCACAGATACAATACCTGGTGATCAAAAACCAAAACGAAAAAACTATTCAACTCTAGTAAACGTTAGTGTTAGTGAACAAACACAAGCTAAAAAAGCCAATGAAGTAACTGCTGAAGAGATTATTGTTACAAAAACTGACGATTCATTAACTGTAAGTGTTAGTGAAGTAAAAGTAAAAAGCGATAAAAACAACACGGTTGTAGTTGTTACTTTAAGTGTGGTTGATAATGGCCAAACACATTCAGTCAAGAAGGAATTAACAGGTTTTGCTGCTGCTCTTCCAAAGAAAATTCGGGAAACTTATGCTGAAATTTCTAAACATGTTAAATTAGTTAAATCAGCTGAAACCGCCGAATGATTATCTACTAAACAAACAGGCGAGGTAGTTTATTGAGACCGTAAATTAAAAGCGTGATTTGATAAGCCTTTTGACAAAAATAACGCTCAACAAGTCAGAGTTAAATTGTTTGAGGTTAAATTACCATACACAGTACCTTCAGGAATTAATACGGCTACTTCAAAAGGTGAAAATCAAACTAACCAAGACACTAATAATAAAGCTACACTTGTTAAAAATGGTGACCAATATGGAATTAGCTTTAGATTAAGCCTATTTGGAGGCGCAAGTAATGGTTCAAAAGACCAATATTTTGATGAGTTGATCAATACACCAACTGAACAATTCCAATTTATTACCAAAGCACAAGTTGATGCCCAAGTTGACAAAGCTGCACTTGACTATCCAGATAAATCAAATGTATTTGATAGAGAAGCAAGACAAGATTCATTAACCAAAACAGGAGTTGATGAAGGTTACACACTTGTGGTTAAAGAATTTGCACCAATGGAAGGTCAAGACTCAGTAAGTGTTAAAATCACTGTTACAGCGACCTATGATGGTATTACTGTAGAAAGTAAAGAAAGAACAGTTCAAATTAACGGATTCAAACGTAATGAATTTGGTTCGCAATTCACAAATATTAACTTAAAATACGAAAACAAAGAAACTGTTTCTCCTTCACAAGTTAATGTTGAAACATTTAAACTAACAAATGGTAGTGAAACAGAATACCAATTGCCAGATGGTGTAACAAAACAAATTACCATTACCCAAGATTCTCAAAACGATTATAAAGGTACGCTATCTGTTACTTTAGTGTTAACAAAAGGCACAGAAACATGAACTAAATCATTTGATTTAACAGGATTTAAAGTTACTCAATTTGTTCTTCAAACATATGCAGATGCATTAGCGCAACCAACTATAGCTGAAAGTGTTAATAAATCAGAAACATTCGCTGCAGATGTTGCTAAATCAAGTATTACATTGCCAACCGTAGATGCTAAAGCAGCTTCAGCTGAAATTACTTCATTAGCACCTAAATCAGGCGATAACACAACTCTAGTTGTAACTGTTACTTATACTGATTTAGTGAACGAAGGCAGTGCAACATACGTAAAACATTACGAATACACAGGGTTTAAGAGTGTAGCAAAAGAATACAAAAGCCCTGAATTAGCAGCTCAAGTAGGCGCAAAAGATTTATTTATTTTCCAAGATACACCTGAAAATAGAAAAAAATTAATTAAACACGCTCAAGCAAAAACCCCGCAATTTATAGCAGTTAATGGCGGAAAAGTAACTGATAAAAACAGTAAAGGTAAACCAATTGGCATAACACTAAAAGAATCAGTTAAAAATTTAATTGCTACACATAAAGGTAATGCTACGGTTGCAGCGGCAGTTGCAAGCGGAAATCAAAAAGGTGTGAACATTGTTTACGAAAATAACAGCATAATTCTAAGATTTGTTTTAATCCTAAAAGATGGAACACGTGATGATGTTGTTTACGAACAAATTCTTTTCACCGAAAACACTTCACAATAAACATTACAGAAGGCTTCAAAGCCTTCTTTTTTAAAAACAGCAGTAAAAATGATAGAATTAAAGTATGAATAAACTTAAAAAATTTAAAAGTTTAGGTATATTATTGCCACTAAGTGCTGGTTTATTAACGGCATCATGTTTTAATACGAGCAAAAAAGACGATGTTGATACAAAGCAAAATTTAGATGATTTAGATAGCATTGATATTGCTCTTAGAGTTGGGTCTTATTTCAACCCTAAAAAGCCAAATAGTGAAATTTTTAATTATTCAAAGAAATCTCTTGATACTTTAAGCTTAAATATTGTTGACATTTTTAAAGATGAAGATGGTAATATTAAGATTAGCTATTACATTAG
This sequence comes from Mycoplasma simbae ATCC 49888, assembly GCF_000702705.1. Taxonomy (GTDB): domain Bacteria; phylum Bacillota_I; class Bacilli_A; order Mycoplasmatales; family Metamycoplasmataceae; genus Mycoplasmopsis; species Mycoplasmopsis simbae. The sequence continues at coordinate 159,998 of NZ_JNJG01000004.1, read as the reverse complement.
TGCTCAAAATGGACGTAAATCCAAAATTAAACAAATTTTAATTAATAAAGATCAAATAATGCCGGAAGAAAGCACATCTGGCGGTGGTGATGCTGTTAAACCTAATCCGCCAGATGTCAACTCTGGGGATAAAGCAAAAGAACCAGAAGCAACTGATGGTACAGATCAAGGAAGCACACAAGACCCAAGCCAGGGAAATACTGATACTAATCCGCCAGCAGAACAGCCAACTCCGCCAAACGCAGAGCAACCCAAAAATCCAGATAATGATGGAAATATTCCATCTAATCCTAAACCACCTAGTGAGCCCACACCTCTAGCAAAAGCAACAGTTAGATTAGCTTCATGAAATGTATTGAACTTTTCGTCTAAACTATTCAATGAGTCTTTACCAAAAGCACAAGCTATTGTTTCTATAATTTATACGCAAGGTTACGACGTTGTTGGTTTAACCGAAGTTGAAGACACAGGTGTGGCCGAACGGTTAGCACAAATGCTAAACGAATTGGAGAAAGCGAATAAAACTAACAATGTATGAAAAGCTATTTCTTCACCTCAATATGTACCACAAGGCCCATACATAAGTGTAAGCGAAAAACATGCTTCGTTCATTTACAAACAAAATATAGTTGCGCCCATGGTTCTTTCAGACGGTAAGGCTGGTAGATTATATGATAATAGTGGCTATGAAAACCGCTTTGGCGGAGCTGCTAATGTATATCAAAAAGCCCCATTTGCGGTTCGTTTCAAAGTTAACATTCCAGGATATCAACGTGTTAACTTTACTTATATGGTGGCGCACTTTGATGGGCCAGGCGTTGGTAAAAATAGTGGCGAAGTTTCTTATAATGGTGGTGGTAGCCACGAATATAATGAGGCTTGAAACATTAAAAATGTTTTTCAATGAGCTAAAAGAATTACTGGTGGGGATGATGATTTAATTTTCCAAGGTGATACAAATATTAAGGTTGGTAAGCAATCCGCTGCTTTTGGTTGAGCCACTGAATACGGAGCAGTATTGCCACTTGCAGATAATAAGGCAAACTCTACTTCGCTTTCTAAGAAAACAATTGGTGCATATTCTCAACCTTATGACAAAATCGTCCATAAATCAAATATGAATTTTGAAAACGCCAAAATCTATAAATTGTATGATTTTGTCACTGACCCAAGTATTTTCCAATATGCGAAAATATCATCATACGAGCAATGGGCAGCATACCACAATCAACATTCAACCAAAGCAAGAAGCAAAGAATATAACTATGTTTACGATGGTGTTTCAGACCACAGCCCTATTAGCTACGATTTAATTTTAGATCCCAACGATGAACACTAATCCACTTCCAAGTGGATTTTTTTGTATAAAAATCAAGCATAAGGGATTATGCTTGATTAATAAAGTTATTTATACTTCAATTAGTGATGATATTTCAATGTTTGAGTTAGCAAACTTTTCACGACCGTTTAAGTCTTTAAGTTCTAGTAGCAAAATAATTCTTTTTACAATTGCACCTTGCTCTTCAAGTAAGGTAACAATGGCTTTGGTTGTGCCGCCAGTAGCTAAAACATCGTCAATAATTGCCACGGTTTGTCCTGGAGTAATAAAGCCGTCTTGAATTTGTAATACGTTGTTACCATATTCAAGATCATAGTTTTTGCTAATTACTTTACCTGGTAATTTACCTGGTTTACGTACCATCACGAATGGTTTTTTAAGAACGGCAGCAGTTGGAGTTCCAAATAAAAATCCACGCGCATCTGGGCCCACGATAATGTCACAATCGTGAGCCAGTTTTGCCATTTGCTCAATGGTGTAATGTAAAGCTTCACCATTAGCTAGCAGTGGGCTAATATCTTTGAACAAAATTCCTTCTTTAGGAAAGTTAGGAATATCACGAATAAATTGTTCTAATTTCATTATTTCTCCAAATTAAATAGTTACGGCAACATCTTCAAAGAATTCAACAATATCATCAGCTTTGATGTCGTTGAATTTTTTAATAGTCATACCGAAATCTTTACCTTTTTCAACTTCTTTAACATCGTTGATATCACGTTTTAGCGTGTCAATTACGCCCTCATGAATAAGTTTACGGTTTCTAAAGATTTTAACCTTGCAACCCGCCTTAACAACACCTTCATCCATCATGGTACCAGCAATTGTACCCACTTTTGAGAAGAAAAATGTTTTGATAACATGCCCAGATCCGATTTTTTTCTCTTCATAGACAACTGCTTTTTCGCCGTCTAATCATGCCTGCATATCTTCGATAACTGCGTAAACCACATCATAGTAGGCAATTTTTACGCCCGCTTGTTTAGCGCTTTGTTTAATGTTGGCACTAGCTTTAATTCTAAAAGTAATAATAACTGTGTCTGAAGTTTGAGCTAGCAATAAATCTGAGTTAGTAACTTGTCCAGATTGAGCACCGATGACTTTGATTACAGCTTCATCATTGCTCATGCCGTCTAGGCTTGATTTTAAGGCCTCGGCAGTACCTTGCACGTCTGAGCGAATAATAACGTTAAGCACTTTTTTGCCTTCTTCGTCAGTTGCATTTTGTGAACGGTTAAATAGATCTTGTTTTTTATCCATTTGTTGTTTTTCTAATGCAATTTTTTTAGCATACTTTTCATCTTCAAACGAAATGAAACGATCACCTGCTAAAGGCGAAGTGTTTAGTCCAGAAACCACAACTGGCATACCTGGAGTAGCTTGATCAATAGGTTTACCAGAAGTAGTTTTAAGTGATTTAATACGCCCAAAGCTTGATCCCGCAACTACGAAGTCACCTTTAAATAAGGTTCCATTAGCAATAATTAGTGTTGAAACAACACCCACACCTTTGTCAGCACGTGATTCAAGCACAATACCAGCTGGATATCTGTTTTTGTTTGCTTTTAAATCCATTAAATCAGATAGAGCAATAATGGTATCAAGCAATAAATCTACACCAGCACCTGTTTTGGCTGAACCATAAATGATAGGTACATCACCACCATATTCTTCAACGATAACATCGTTTTCGCTTAATTCACGTTTAACGCGTTCAGTATCTTTGATTTGTTTGTCCATTTTGTTGACAAAAACAATCATTGGTGCATTAGCGGCTTTGGTGTGTTGAATTGCTTCTTTTGTTTGAGGCATAACCCCATCATCTGCAGCTACAACTAAAATAACAATATCAGTGACTTGAGCACCACGTGAACGCATTTCAGTGAAAACTTCGTGTCCAGGGGTGTCAATAAAAGTAATTGTGCCTTTTTCATTAATAACTTGATAAGCACCCACGTGTTGAGTAATTCCGCTTGATTCAGTTTCAGCTACCTTACTTTTACGAATGTAGTCAAGCAAAGTAGTTTTACCATGGTCAACGTGACCCATAATTGTAATAACTGGTGGACGCTTAGAAAGCATACTTTCATCGTCGACTAATTCCACACGGTTTAAAAAGTTAGAAGCATCAATATTTTGTTCTTTTTTAAAGTCTAAACCTTTTTCTAAACACACTTCGGCGATTTCTTCCTCTTCCAAAATGTGGTTGATTTGGTACATTTTACCTTTCATCATAAAACTTTTGATTAAATCGTTTGCATTCACGCCAATTTTGTTGGCAAATTCACCTAACGGCATTGAGTTGGTGAAAATGAAAACGCCATTTTTAACCTCAGTTTTGATGTTTTTTAATTGTGACTCTACATCTTTTTGGTTAGATAATCTGTTCTTTTTAGACATTGTGCCTCCTTCAATTGCTCTTCTATGTGTAAGTAAAATTCTCTGGGTATGTTTGTACGAAAGCTACGGTTAAAAGCTTTAGTTTTTCAAACAAGTTCTCAGTTTTGATCGCTTAAAATGAAATAAGCTCCACGACCTTTTTTGTTTTGTGCTAAATCCAAATTGATTTGATTGTTTTTGCGATCAAAATCAATGCGAATTAGTTCATCAACTGGCTTAATTTGGCCTGTGACAATACATTTACGTGTAACCATTTATTCTTCTCAGTCTTCATCGTCCATGAAGTCTTCAAGGTCGAATTCATCTAGGCCAAAGCTTGACAAGTCATCATCAACTTTAAAGCCTTCAATAGCTTCTTTAACTTTACGATAGTCTTCAACATCAATTTTGGCTTGTGCTTTGTTTTCTTCTTTTTGGCTTAATTCAGCTGCAATCTCATCAATAGTTTGCGGTTTTTCTTCAACTTTTTTCTCATTATCTGAGTGTTTTTTGAATAATTCTTCAAAATCTAGATCAAAGCTTGTTGTGTCAATGTCTTCAAATTCTTGTTCAGTAAATTTAAGAACATCTCTTTCAAATGATTCTGCTGAAACGCTAACTTTGTCAAGATCAAACAGTGGACTTTTACGAACTGTTCTAGGACTTTTACGTTCAGGTAACTTACGTTCAAATGGAGCTGCATTTTTCTCAAAAACAATTCCTTGTTTTTCAGCATCCACATCGCTTAAAATATCTAAACTACAATTAGTTAAACCTGAAGCAAGTGAAACGTTAACGCCTTTACGGCCAATAGCAGGAGTTAAAGCGTCCTTAGGTACAATAACTCAGTATTTGCCATCGTTTTTAGCCACAACATCATGTACACGTGCTGGGTTCATAGCGTTGATAATGAATTTTTTAATGTCTTCATCATATAGAATAACATCTATTTTTTCACCTATTTCTGCGTTAATAGACACAATTCTTTGGCCATTTGGACCAACTACAGCACCATAAACATCAAAATCAGCAGGTGCAATAGCACTTCTTTTGAATGCGATTTTGGTTCTTTCACCAGGATTACGTACAGTATTAACAATTTCAATTAAGCCTTCGCTAATTTCTGGAATTGAACGTTTAAATAATTCTTCAACGTTTTCTTTTGAGTCAACTGAAACTTGAACTTGGCTTAATTTTGCGTCTTCTTCAACATTAATAATGGTTGCGTGGCCATATTGACCACCTTTTATTTCACGTTTCGAGCTAATAAAGTTTGCAGGTAAGTAAGCAGGAGTCAATGTTTCATTTTCTTCGCTAATTTGTACGTTTCATGAACCATCTGAGTTTTTGGTGTTGAATTTAATTCTAACTCTTTCGCCAATTCTGTCTTTAAAGTGTTCGTAAACTCTTTGTTTTCTAAGTACAGACATTCCTTGTTGAATTGAAGAGTGAATTGTTTTTAAAATAAATGCATATTTAGTGTTTTTTACCACTTGATTTAATGCAACTAAATCCAATTCACGCTCAATTGTGTCACCTTCTTGCAGTTCTTTATTGATTTTGTGAGCATCTTTTAAAGAAATGAATGAAATTAACATTAAAACTTTGTTTAAGCTTTCTTCGCTTGAGTTTTCGTATTCTTCAGCTTCTTCGTCGCTGATAACACTGATTGATTTTAGAATAGGTGTTAGTGTTTTGTTTTGCTCATCTAGATGGTATTCAACAACAACTTCTGGGTCGATTTTAGAAAGAATTTTAGTTGTTTCTTCACTAAAAGCGTTTACGATATCTTGAAGATTTAAACCTTGGTTTTTTTCAAATGATTTAACAATGTCATAAAAGTTTTGTGCAATTGTTGTATTTTGCAATTCTTTACTCATTTTTACTCCTAAAATTTAATATGTTTTTCAACGCTAGCAATATTGCCTTTGTCGATGGTGATTTTTCTAATGTTTCCTTTTTGGTTTCATTTAACTACTATTTCTTGCTCATTTACTTCTAGCAAGTTTGACACTAGCTCGTTAGTCTTGTTTTGTGCTTTCACAAGTTTGATTTTTAAATCTTCGCCAACGTGGTCGCTTAGTGATTCAACTGTGTAGTTTAGTTCAAGACCGGGCGAGTGAATTGAAATAGTGTCAAAACGGTCGATATTTTGAGTGTCTAAAAACTCATTTATTTGGCGACTAGCATTATTTACTTGTTCCATTTGTGTGTGTTTTACAGTAATATCCAGCGCAATTAAGCCGTCAATATTTTCTTCTTTAGCGTCTAAAATAACTTCGCCAAATTGTGTTTGTAAAATGTGTTTTCAGTTCAAATTTACTCCTTAAAAATAACAAAGAGTTGCTGTGGGCAACTCAATATTATTTGACTTGTTTAAACAAATTATAGCATATAGCACTGATATTTTGTATAAAAGTATTCTAAATTGAAGCTCAAGAGTCAAAATAAGCAAAATAAGTTTACGTAATTATTTTTTTGCTTTATAATAAAAAAGATTTTTTCAGTTGCACAAAGCAACTAAACATGAAAAAAGAGGAGGCTTATAATGGCAAATATCAAATCAAAAGTAAAACACATTGCTAAATCTGAAGAAAACAGATTAAGAAATAACGCAATGAAAACTAGAGTGCGTAAAGCAATCAGAGCAGCAAGAGAAGCAGTTTTAGCTAAAGCAGAAAACGCTAAAGAATTAGTGCAAAAAGCACACTCAATTATTGCTACAGCTGTTCAAAAAGGCGTATTCCACCCAAACAAAGGTGCGAGAAAATCATCACGTCTAGACAAGTTTGTTAACGCACAAAATGCTCAAGTTGAAGCTTAATTATTTATAAGCATCCATTCAGCAGTCCATTTGGGCTGCTTTTTGTTTGCGGTTGTAGTTGATAAAACAAAAAACAAAGCCCGCGAGGACTTTGTTAGCTAATTATTAATTATTTTAAAATTTCTTTAATAACTGTAGCAATTTTGTCTTTGTTGATGATGAATTTGCTTTCTAGAGCAGGTAAAGGAATTGTAACGTCTGGTCCGTTTAGACGAACTGGAGCTGTTGTTAAGTAATCGAATGCTCTTTCGTTTACACGTGTAACGATTTCAGCTGTTAGTGAACCTGATTGAACTGATTCAGAAATAGCTAATAGTTTACCAGTTTTCTTAACTGATTCAACGATTGTATCTGTATCAATTGGTTTTAGAGTTCTTAGGTCAATAACTTCGATTGAGTATTCTTTTCCTTCTTCTTGTAGTAATCTTAGAGCACCTGTAGTTTCGTGAACCATGTGTCCGTAAGTTACGATTGTTAAGTCATCACCTTCAACGATTGTATTAGCTTTTCCTAATGGTACTGTGTAGTAACCAGCTGGAATTTCTTGTTTGAAAGCACGGTAGTCGTGTTTGTGTTCTAGGTATACAACTGGGTCGTTGTCTTCAATAGCTGAAATCAATAGACCTTTAGCGTCGTATGGTGTAGCTGGCATAACTACTTTTAGACCTGGAATGTGGCAGAATAATGCTTCGATTGATTCTGAGTGGTGCTCTAGAGCTTTAACACCACCACCACAAGGCATTCTTAATACCATTGGTACGCCTAATTTACCACGTGATCTGTTTCTGATACGTGCTGCGTTACCGAATAATTGACCTAAACCGAAGAATACGAAACCTGAGAATTGAATTTCAGCAACTGGTCTTAGACCTGCAACTGCTGAACCAATAGCTGTACCAACGATAGCTGATTCTGAAATTGGAGCATCAAATACTCTATCTACACCATATTTTTTCTGTAGACCTTGAGTTGCACGGAAAACACCACCTTCAAAACCTGCGTCTTGACCATAAACAATAACTGATTTGTCTCTTTCCATCATAATGTCAATAGCATTAGTGATGGCAGCAATGTTATTTACTTGAATTTTGTCCATAAATATTTCTCCTTAAATTAAATTTAATTACCTTATTTTTGGAATCTCTTGTGAGCTTCGTGTTGTTCAAGAACTTCTTCAGGTAATGTTTCGTAGGTGTATTTGAAAATGTCGTCAAATCCTTCAGTTGCTAATGTAGCTGTTGATTTGTCGTATGATGCTTTAGCATCTTCAGTTGCGTCAGCGATGAATTTTTCTTTATCAGCTTCAGTAATAATTCCGTTTTCGAATAGGTATTTTTCAATACGGTGGAATGGTTCTCATTTTTCGTGTTCGATTTCTTGTTCTCTTGTACGGTATACACGTGGGTCGTCACTTGTAGTGTGTTGACCTTGACGTCATGTAACCATTTCAATTAGAACTGGTCCATTTCCTTCTCTAGCTCAGTCAGCAGCTTCTTTTAGAACTTCGTATGCAGCTAGTAGGTCGTTACCGTCTACACGTAGTGCAGGGATGTTGTATGATAGACCTCTTTGTGAAAGAGTTTTAACAGGGTAGCTGTTGTGTTCTGGAACTGAAATAGCTCATCTGTTGTTTGAGATAACAACAACAACTGGCAAGTGGAATAATGATGCTCAGTTTAAACCTTCGTGGAATTCACCTTCGTTTGTTCCACCGTTACCGATTGTTACGAAAGCAATTGCACCTGTGTTTTGTAGTTTAAGTGCTTTAGCAACTCCGGCAGCTTGTGAAATTTGAGATGCAATAATAACTTGCATTGGCATTGTATTTGACTTAAATCTTGAACCTAGTTCTGAACCTCTTCAGTATAGGTATACAGATTCCATTGATTCACCACGTGCTAATAATGTTGATAGTACACGGTAGTGAGGAACAAATCAGTCTTCTTTTCTCATTACAAAACCTAACGCTGTTAGGAATGCTTCTTCTCCTAATGCAGGAGCAAATGTTCCTAAACGTCCGGTTTTTTGTAGTGTTAATGCATATTCGTCTCATGAACGAGATTTACGCATGTTTTGGTACATGTCTCTCAATAGTTCTTTTGACGCTGTAGGTTTAAATGATTTGTCGATTAGATCACCATTAATGTCTAAGAAACGAATCATTGTTTCTGGGCAGCTCATCACTTTGCCCGCTTCGATGAATTTGTATTTCATATGCGTTTCCTTTCATAGAATTAAGCTTGTATATTTTTTATACATCCATATTATATAAAAGAACCTTATTTATTTAAAACAATAATTCAAGATGCTTCAAAAATAAAAAAACGCGTAAATTTGTCTTTTTTAGTCAAAAAAAGCGTTTTTGTGTTAATTTTTTGTTTAAAAAACATTTTCATAATTTTGCTTTTTAAAACTAGAGTGTTTTTTGGATAAATTTACGCCCCAAAACGCGTTCAATTTATGAAAAAAGATGCAAAATTTTCCACATTTTATCAGCTTAAACATTTTATTAACGTAGCGCTAAAGCAAGCATATTGCAATTTTGCTTTTTAACTTATTTAATTTATAATACTCACATGAAATATGCAATCGTTGTTGATTCTTCTTGTGCACTGGCACAAGAACAAGCAAATAAATTAAACTGACACTATTTACCACTACACATTCTAATAGATGGTAAAGAATATAGAGATGGTGTTGATATTAACACAACTAACTTATTTGAATTTTATGGCAAAAAACAAGAGGGCAAAACCTCTGCGGTAAATGTTGGTGTAGCTGACGAGCTATTTGCCAAATTGACCAAAGAATACGATAAAGTTTTGGTTTATCCAATCTCAAAAAATTTATCTGGAACTTGTTCATCACTAACTACTCTAGCACGTGATTATGAAAATGTTAGAGTAGTACAATCAATTCAAGTTTTACAAATGATAGTTATGGATTTAGTTTGATTTGAACACCAAATGGAGTTAGATCCTACTAAATTTGATGAATATGTTGAACAAATGGAACAAGGTGTTGGGCGTAAGGTAGCAACACTGATACCTAAATATAATAATTACCTAGTAAAAGGTGGTCGTTTGCATCCAACTGCGGCCGCAGTAGCTAAATTATTAAAAATAGTACCAATGATTTGTTGAGAAGAAGGCTCACTTAAAAAAGAAGGCGTGGGAAGAAGTTTTGCCAAAACCATTTTAAAAGCAGTCGATAATAAAGCAGACATTTTACCTCTTCAACCAGGTAAACAGCTTTTAACCCTAGCGTTACACTCAATGTCGCCTCAAGAGGAACTAAATGCTTTTGCTTCACATATTAGTCAAGTTTTAGGTGTTGAACCAATAGTAGATTTAATTGCTCCTGTTGTGGCAATGCACACAGGACCTGAAGCTTTAGCAGTATTAGCTTTTGAAATTGAACCAGAAATTATTGCAAAATACAAAGAATTATTTAATAAAATCAAGTAAAAATACGGAAAACGCATTTCCGTATTTTTTAATTGCTATTAAAAAAAGTATAAAAAAATGGCAGGAGTGACAGGACTCGAACCCATAACACGCAGGGTTGAAGCCTGCTGTTCTACCATTGAACTACACTCCTAGCATTTGCGATAATATTATAACAAAGAATTAAATTAAAATGAATATATTGTTATAATTTTATGCATGAAAACTAATAATTCTTTACCAAATGGGTTTTTAACAAAAACTGGATTAAGCGTTAACGCAAGTAAATCGGCATTAATTTTTAAAATGGTATCACTTGCAGTTTATTTAGCTTACTTTATTGTGTCTGGATTTTCAATCTTTTTTGCCTATATTCCTTTTGGACCGGCTTGATTAACCTACTTGCCATTAATAGTAGCTATGGCAACATTGCAACTAGGATATTCAGGAGCTATGTTAGCAGGCTTTGGCTTTGGTTTATCTTCATTTATCGCTGCTATGTTACTAGGATTTATTTGATTCCAATATATTGATGTTTCAATATTATCTAGAGTTCTAGTGGGTGCGGTTGTGTGTTTGGCTTATTGAATCTTGGGTATAAGTAAAAGACCAAAATTATGAAAATTTGTTGTTTTAACACTGGTTGCTACTGAATTTAACTCAATATTTGTATTTGGTGCACTGTATTTACACACAACATACATCGGACCATTAGCTGGTTTACCGCCATTCTATGAAATGCTAGTAGCAAACACAGTTAACCTAATTGCCGAACCTATATTCAATGTTTCAATGGCGGTTTTACTATATTTACCTATCTTAGGTTTAAAACAAAAATACGATTCAAGAAAAAGCGTTTCATGATAACGCTTTTTTTATTGAACTTTTACTCGTAAAATAATAATTTTTTCCTTTTTATTCAATAATTGAGCAAAAGACGTGTATTAAGTTATAAAACCTAATATTTACTTTAATATATAATAAAAGTTAACTAATTATGGTGAGCGAGGACAAAGTGTTTATGAGTAAAAAAATAATTATTGATCTACATATTCATTCGTCTGATTCAAACCTTAGTGGGAGTAATATTTCAAAATTTACCGACTTGCAAATGCTTGAAAAATTACACAAAAATTACGTTAAAGTAGCTTGTTTTGCCGATCATTACGAATTATTTGTTGACAATTTTTACAAAAGAGTAGATCTAATAGCCAATCATAAAGTAATTGATATAGTTTTATTGCCTGGATGCGAAATCGATTTAGCATCATTGAGTAAACAGTCTAAAGGTCAGGCTGTAATTGTCTTTGACCCAAATCAGGATTTATATGCAATTGCTAAAATAGTAAAAGACAATTTTTCGCGTGCCAACAACAAATGATTAACTTATAAACAGGCGTGTGAGTTATTTAATAATTTTGAATATATGATCTTTCCCCATTCAGGAAAAGGTCAAGACAACATGGTTGCTGAAGATTTATTAGATAGCAATGTTCATGGGCTAGACTCTACGAGTTTAAAAAGCCCAAATTTAAAAAAAATAAGAAAAGTCATACAAGCCCCAATTGTTTGTTTTAGTGATACACATGATTGAAAAAAATACCCTTTCGACAATACTAAATACCAAACATGAGTTGAGGCCGAACCAACGTTTAAATCAATTAAAGAAGCTTTGATGAATAATAAAACAGGAATTACAGGAGTATAAATGTTAAAAAACATAGAATTATTTGACAATAATGGTAATGTTAAACAAATTAATTTCGATAAAGTTAACATTTTTTTAGGAAAAAAAGGTTCTGGCAAAAGTACCTTTTTACGCATAATTGCTGAAATACTATCAAACAATAGGATTTTTGAAAAAAATAAGGATTTTGTTGAGTCTAAATACAATATTTACGTAAAAAAAGCCAACGTAGATGATATTGCTTTGTCAATGGATGGTGGATGAACATCAGCAATCAAAAGTTCATCAAAGTATGAAGAAAACTTGAAACAATTAACTAAACATTTTGCGTGCTATATTGTTCAAAATGATGATAGAAAAATTTCACTTGATGAAACCGATATTTTCAAGAATAAAATCAACAATAAGTTATCTCTTTTGGTTTCAGAGATACTTAAGAATAAATCAAATATTGACTTTTTAAAACCATTTGAAAATTTAGCTTCTAGCATAAACAATTACACTAATTTTAGTTCTAAAATTGTTGATTTTGAATCTGTTTTCGACGATAGACTTAATCTTGTCGAATCAAAATCAAGTTCAATATCGGAAATTAATTTTTCATACAATGAAGATAAATATAAGCTTGATAAATTAAAAAACACGCTAGCTAAATCAGTTGATTCTCTATTAATATCTATAAACAATTTAATTAATAACCAAACTGACATCGAACAAGGTATTAAGGATTTAAACCCAGAGTTTAAAAATTATCTAAATAAATACAGTCATAACGAAATAAAGCTAGATTCAATTGTTAAAATACTCCAGTTGTTGCACAGTGCTCACACACAACAACTTGAAAAAATTAATGAGCTAGCTAGCACAGTTAATTCATTTGAATACTCACTGAAAAGTACAAGAAAAAAACAATTATCTAATCTACAGCAAGAAGACAAAATTAATCAAAATTATAAAGATTTAAAGGATTATTTTAGCAAGGCACCAATTTATTTATCAGCAGTTCGCAACTCGTATTACGATGTACAAGAATATGCACAAAATGTTGAAGTGGAATGAAACGAGCGTATAAATATTGATGAAAGCAACGGTTTTTCTGTTGGTTGTGATAAATTCAATTTAAGTGAAGATGATATAAAAACAATAATAAAATCGTTTAATCTTAAAATTGATAATAAAACAAAAAGCTTTTGAGATTTATTGAAAAAATTGAATTTAAATACTGATATTTCGTTGCAAAACATTGAAAAAATGATTGAATCTATGCTGAAAAATAGAGTTGAATTATACATAAATGATAAAAAATATTCGTCACTTTCAAATGGGCAAAGATCAATTATTGGTATAACCGAAACTATTAAAAATATTGATAAAGGTATACGCAATGAATATGTGTTGCTGGATCAAGTTGAGGATGATCTAGACAGCAACACAGTTGTAGAGTCAGTGGTTCCCGAGTTAAAAAGATTAGCGAATTCTGGCAAACAGCTTTTTATAGTAACCCACAACCCTAACATAGGAATATTATTGGATGGTAAACCAATAGTAATTGATTTTCCAGATGAAAATTTTGAAAACAAAATTAATGATCAACCGATCTTAAGCCAAAACGACACACCCGAATCATTTTTCTTAGAGGGTGGATGGAATATTTTTCTTGAACGTGAAAAAATATTGAAGAAAAAACTAGGAGGTAAATAGTGATTTTTACAGAAAAACAACCTGAAAACAACAATTTTATAAAAATTAACTATACTAAAAATGAAGCAAAACCATCTTCAATTTCAATCGATTATGGATACAACAAAGATAAATCAGCCGCTATCTATGTAGATTTATCGAATCCTAGTAATGGTTGAAGCAAAGATAAAGTTGATAAATTATTGAGTATTGTAGTTGAATATGGATACACAACACGAAAAGATTTTTACCTAATTATTGATGAATTTACACAAAATTACGCTAAAAATAATAAAAATACACAATATCTAATTGATTTATTTGTTGAATTTGCTAATTCGTTTAGATCAATCCAATAATGTGTATCTGTGTTTTTATTTTAAAAATTTTAAGTTATAATATATGCACGCCGTCATAGCTCAGTCGGTAGAGCACATCCATGGTAAGGATGGGGTCGCAGGTTCAAGTCCTGTTGTCGGCACCATATGTTATTTCATCTCCGCGCAAGCGGATTTTTATTTCAAAATAACTCGTTTTTTACCCTCAAAATGATAATCAGTTAGGTAAATTTTCCCGTCAGCAAGCTCAATTACCGGTGCATTTTTCACCATAGTTTTTGTAGCAAAATTTATTTTCACTCTTTTATTGTCTATAAAAGTGTAGGCACATGGGTTAGGATAAAATGCTTTAATCGTTCGAAGAGCCAAATCAATACTCATTTCTGAATTAATGAATCCATCTTCTTTGTTTAGTTTTGGGCTGTATGTTATTTTATCTGGGTCTTGTGATACTCGTTTTAGTTCATCTTTATCTAGTTGATTGATTCATGAAACTATATTTTTGCTCGATAATTGCTGTATTTTTTCAAATACATTAGCTGATGTATCGTCTTCATCAATTTCAACGCTTGCTTGTGCAAACACGTCGCCAGCATCCATTTCCTTAACCATTTCCATTAAGGAAACCCCGGTTGTTTTATTCCCTTTTCACACGGAATATTGAATTGGTGCAGCACCTCTATATAGAGGCAACAAAGAACCGTGCACATTAATGTTAAGCTTTTTTGCTAGACCTAAAATTTTAGTTGGAATAAATTGGCCAAAAGCAGCCGTAACTAAATAGTCAAATTCCAATTTCGATAATTCGTCGTATATATCCCCAATTTTTTCTGGCTGAAAACAAACAATGTTATATTTTTGAGCCAGTTGTTTTGTTGGCGTTGCAACACTAACTCTACCTCTTTGGCTAGGTCTATCAGGTTGCGAGACTATACCAACTACCTCAAAATTGTTGATTAATTCTTCAAAAATTGGTACAGAAAATTCAGGTGTACCCGCTAATAATAACTTGATCATAATTACATTATAAGGCCTAAGCGGCAAAAATAATTTATTCTATATAATTAATAAATATCAAGGAGATAGATGAATCCAGTTTTTGAGAAGTGAAGAGCCAGAGAATCAAAAGACAAAAATTTTACAAAAAAATTATTGTCTTTTGGTTTAGTTAGCAACGATAACGAAATCAATAGTGCTTTTAATAAGCGTTTTTTCTTCATAGAAAACAAAATTATTGCTCAAGTTGGAATTGGAACCAATCTATTTAATGAATACACCATCACAGCAATTTCGCAAGCACTGGCGAACGTGCTTAGGCTTAAAAATATCCAAAATCAACGAATATTAGTTTGCAATGATTATACATTTAGATCGCAACTTTATTCAGGCATTTTATCACGTGTTCTAAATGAACACGGCTACACTATTTGCGTACCAGACCAGGATGAAAAATTGCCTGGAATTTATCACAAAAACTTGGCTGAACATAATAATATTTCTCTAAGAGTTTATATTAGTAATTTCAAAGATGTTAAAAATACAATGCAAATGGGCTTTTATTGAGGAGACGGTAAAGATTTTAGCGAACAAGATATTTTGCTTTTAAGCAGCGAACTAAACAAAGCTAATTATATCCATATTGATATACCTGAACAAATGATAGAGATTGAAAATATAAAGTATAAAAATTCAATTTTTCAAGAAATTTTCAATAAAAATTATTCAAAATACACAACTATCAATACTGCTAAGTTTGGTGTACATTGTTCTTCTATCAACGATTACAAATTTACCTCTGAATTATTAAAACAATGTAATTTTAGATATTCATTGAAAAAATTGAATCAAGATAAGCATTGGTTTATTGCTCACCCCAAACAACTTACTTTTTTAAATACATCAACTTTTTTCAATAAAAATGATGCCAATTTTGCAATAAATAATTCTGGAAGCGGTTTAACTATTTCATATAAACACAAAGGCGTTTATAAATATTTAACATCTTCACAGGTGGCTTCAATATATTTATATTTCAAGCTTAATCATGATCAACATTTTGATAAATCTTCTATATCAAAATATACTGTCGCACGCAGTATTAATACAGATTCATTGGTTAATAAAATTGTTAATAAACACAACATTGAGGTTATTGAATTTACACACAGATCGCAATTGTTTGATAAGGCAAAAAACAAGAACATTTTGCTAGCATTCAACAACAATTTTGAGTATATGCTAGATTCAAAATCATTGATTTTTGATGCACATTTATTCATGTTGGAAATGATGCGTGTAATTGAATATTATAAAGCTCAAAATATGACTCTTTTTGATGTATTGCAGACAACTTATACTGAATTTGGCTATTCTCACACAACAGAAAAAACATATGATCTAGACAAAAATTCAGTTGGCTCATTCTTTAATAGACTAAAAAATCTTGAAAAAATAGGAAATCAAAAAATAGTCAGTTCGCATGAGTATATTAATAATTCATTGAGCACAAACGTGTACCTTAAAATCAATTTTGCGCAAGGTGATAAAGCAGTTCTTTCATATGATGCTTTAAGTGAAAAAGTAAGTATATTAACAGACGTAAAACTAACGAATAATCAAACTGATAAAGTTGATTTAATTGTGCGTGAAAAAGAAGTGTTGGACAATATTTTGGATTTAAAAGAAACGAGTACAACCCGTAAAACTAAACCATTCACTGTTATAAAATACTTGTTTTTAGTAGCTTTCTTATTTGGTATATTTATCTTTTTATTCAACTCTGTCTATAACTTTAAAGACTCGGATAATGTTGGTACTGCAAATATTAGGGCAATTTTTGAAACAATGTGAGAACAAATTAACACAAACCAGCTTTCTAAGGCTTCCTTTGTTGCTTTTGTGGTAGGTTTTATAATATATTCAATAATCAATGCAATAATTTTCAAGCGGCTTCTTGGTTGACAAGGAGTTAAGGCTAAATTTTCAGACTTGCTTATAGGCTCATTAATATCACTTGTAAGCCAAAATATCACACCTAAATCAATTGGTGGCGACTTGGCAACATATTGATTCTTAAGACGTAGAAATATACCACGTGCACAACTAGTTTCTTCAATCGTGGTTAACACGTTCATTTGGCAAATTTCTAACCTTATATTGATTGCAATTTTTATACCAATAGGTATTAAATTCTATGGCAACTTTTTTGCGAATTTAGCTGATAAACGTGTATTAATTATGCTAATTTCGCTTATTTTGGGAATTACTATTGACACAACACTTGCACTAGGTTTTTTACTGCTATCGATGAGTGCAAAAGCACAAAACTTTATTCTAAAAATGCTTGTTAAAACTCTTGAGTGAATGCCTTTTGTTAATTTGTATGACCCTGAATCATTAAGCTCAAAATATCAATATGAATTCTATAAAATTCGTTTTGGCCTAAAAAATGTCATGCGAAATTGATTCAACTTTATTGAGATTTTGTTTTGAAAACTTTTACCTTGATTTTATGTTCCAGTAGCCTGATTTGCAGTTTCGACCGATATGCTACAATCGGGATTACAAGGCGGTTCATATTTCAATATGTTAGTTGCAAACGTTTTAATAAGAAATATAAATTCAATTTCGCCTACTCCAGGCGGCATAGGTACTTCAGACGCAATAAGCAAAACGATCTATGAGTTTATCATTAAACCTGATGAAATTAATGGCTATAGTGCTGTGCAACGTTCGTCGCTTTTAACTTCGATTAGAGGAATGGGCGAAATAATTATTCCTACGCTTTTATCTGCATTTACATTATTGCTGGTATTTATTGGCGAAAAAAGAATTGATTTGTATCGCGCTAAAGCTAAAAATGAGTCATTAGTCAAGAATAAAAACATTGTTACGACCACAAAAACAGGCACAAAATTCTACAAAATAACTTTTAGTATTTTACCTATTTTGTTGTTTGCGGGCTCATTAACATTCATTTTAATATAGTAAAAAAGACGGTTTAATGGCCGTCTTTAAGCTTATTTTTAACTTTTTTAAAAATTTATGGCAAAAATAACATTATTTTTATGCGATTTGGCATAACATCTTTATAATAACTTAGCAAATAATTTGTACCTTAGGTACAGAAAGGAGAAAATTTGCAACAAAAGAAGTCTTGAACAGACAAATTTGCAAACGACCCTAAAAAGAAAATTGCATATGGATTTTTCTTATGGGCGTTCATTTCGTTTGCCTACTTACTATTTGTTACAAACTGAGGATTTAGTGTTGGCTTAGCCGGTGGTGGCGTGCACAATGGAGTTAAAGACGCAGGTGTACTTGGTTACTTTAATATTGAAAAAAATGCTTCATTCGACTTAGTCAACAGTGCTGTCAACTGAGGTATTACAATTGGAAGGGGTATTGGATCTGTTGCGGTTGCTTTATTATTAGTTAAATTTGCACACAAAAACACAACAATTATTGCCCTTGCCCTAACATTATTGGGAATTCCTGCCCAATTTATGCCAGCAAACGCTTATGGCTATGTATTATTCTTAATTTTAAGAACATTAATGGCTATTGGTGGAACAATGTTGATTATTCTAACTCAACCTATTGCTGCTAATTTCTTTACTAAAAAGGAAAAATCAATTGCCTCACAATTTGGTATTTGATTCTATCCACTAGGAACAATTCTTTCAATCGTTCCATTCGTATTTGTTGGTAATGTTGAGTCAGTTAGAGCAAACTGACAAATCATTTTCACAGTGCTTGCTGTGTTAAATGTAATTCCATTACTAATTATGGTGTTCTTTGGTTCTAAATTTGACGTTAAAACTAAAGAGGAAAAACAACAAAATAAAGGTCCAAGTGGCTGATCAATTCTAAGAAGCTACTTGAAGAAAAAATCTACATGAGCTTGAGTATTGCTATATGGGGGATGATTATGTGCGGTAGTATTCCCAACAATATATTCAGTACCATTCTTCGCAGACATCGCTGAAATTGGTAGAGATGTATATCAAAAACAAATTCGTATTTGATCATTACTATTCTTAGCCGCTGTGTTTGTGGGTCCAATTTCAATTGGTTTATGATCTAGATTTAACTTAAAACGTAAATGATATATTGCTACAGTTATTTCATTAGGAATTTTCTTCTACATTCTATCAATGGTAACATTCATCACTGGTGTTGCTAAAGGTAGTGTAGTTGCTCTAGTATTTTTCTACATTTTTGGTTTCTTAACTGGAATGAGTTTATGAGGAATTCAAGGTGTTATGTTGAACACACCTCACGAGTACAAAGACAATGATCCTAAGAAAATTGGTTGAATGTTTAGCTTGATTTGAGGTCTAGGATACTTATTCTTTACATTGGTAACAATTATTATTTCACTAATTTCATTAGTTGGAAAAGCTGGCGGCGTGGGTACTCACCATACATACGCAGCAATTGGCTTTAGCTTAATTGTTATTTTCTCAGCACTTGCACTTGTAGGTGTACTAATGCTTAAAGAACCTAGTGCAGATGCTAAAACATTCCCTAAATGAATGAGCAAACTATTCAAAAGCAAAAAATAAAATACACATAAATTCAACACTTATGTGTATTTTTTCAATCTTTTTTTGAATTAAATGTCCATTTTAAAACTAGTTTTGCATACTTTATTTGGTTCAATATCAGGTCTATTCAACCATAATTCTTTAGCAAACATTTTTACCTGGTTGGAAGCTCCTAGTGGAAATTCGATTGAATAGTATTGATTCATTAACTGCATCTTTTTTAAAAAAGCATCTCTAGCCAGTATTGAAGCACAAGCGACTGGCAGGCAAATATCCTCTGCTTTGTTAGCTAAAACAACATCTTTGGCAACAATATTAAAATCTCTAATCTTGTTGCTTTCTGTGAATATTTTTCAGTATTTTTCAATACTTTTTGTTGTTGAGTATTTGTCAATAAAAATATAATCATACTCAACATTATTGTTTAAAACTTCTTCCAAAGCACTAAGATGTGTAAACATCTTCAATTCATTGGCGTTGTATGTAGAGGTTAAACTGTTATAGCTTTTAGGGGAAAGAACATAAGCGCTATTTATGGTTAGCTCCTTTATTTTAGATGCTATATTAACTATATCTTTATCCGTTAACTTTTTAGAATCTTTAACACCTAGAGAAATAATTTTTTGAATGTTTTCTTTTGGAATATAAACAGCTGCTGCCACAAGCGGGCCAAAATAATCACCTACTCCGACCTCGTCAATCCCAATAAATTGATAGTTTTCTTCAATAAAATGTTCATTAAATTCAATAAATTTCATTATTAGTCCAAATCAGCAGTTAAGTATGAATCTGATTTCATTTTTTTGCGTTCTTCAAGGCTTTTTTCAATTTCGGCATCTGGATTGTCCAAGAATTTATTAATGTAGTGCCCTACACCGCCTTCTACGTTTGAGTATTCTAAACGCACGGTAGCGTGTTTTTTAACTGGTTCTTTAGCGTTTTTCATGACAACGGCAGTTTTAGCAACTTTAAACATTGGCACATCGTTATGACCATCACCAAAAGCAACAATGTGTTCTAGTGGTACATCGTAGTATCTACTTAGCAATGAAATTGCACGTCCTTTGTTGACTGAAACGTTAGTAATGTCAAAAACAGGTGTTAAACCCTCTCCTTTTGATCAGTAAGAAAACTCACCTAAATCACCATATTTAGCACGTAAATAGTCTCTAAGATCATCTGGATCAGTAGTAGGTTGTACATCAAAAATAATACCTGTTGGCCTTAAAGGAATTTTATTAAAGTCTAAACCAACTTTAAATTTAGGGTTTTGTGCAAAACCAAAAACTTGTTCAAGTGCATCGTCACGGTGTTCAATTTGCACTCAACCAGGTCCTTCGATTGCTAGGTTGCTGATTTCTTTTCTAACTTTAGGATCGCCTAAAATGTAAAGCATTTCGTTTAAGTTTAAATATTTGATTAGGGGGATGAAGTTTTCATCGCTTGGATTATGGATTTGAGATCCGTTGTAGTTTGTAACTACTGTGTCTAAACCTAGCTCTTTATAAACAGGGCGAGTAGATCTTCAAGGTCTACCAGTAATTAAACAAACAACGTGTCATTCTCTTTTTGCTCTTTGTATAGCTTCAAAAGCTACAGGGTGGATTGTTCCTTTTGCACTAGATGAAAGTAAGGTCCCATCCAAGTCGATTGCGAACATAAATTTTTTCTTTTGTTCCATGCGGCTCCTTAATATAATAATAAATTTATATTATTAAAATTATACTTTATTTATATATAAATATTAATTTAGGATGTTTTAAGCTTAAAATGTGAATATGTTTTCCACATTTTGCATAAAAATTTTTAAGCGTTAATTTTTGTGAAAAATTCATTTTTGTTATATTAAGTGGACAAAAATCGATTTTTTTGTCAAATTTCAATAAAAAACGCCCGATTATGAAGTTTAGCAACACCTGAAAATGCTTTTTTATGGAACCAATTATATATAATATAAACGGTACGATAGTGCCAAAACACTTATAAATGAATAAGTAAGATATTCTTAATAAGGAAAGGAAAATATGGAACACTTAAAAAGTATTCTAACCTCACAAGGGCTATATGGTGCTGTTCTAGCTACATTAGTTTTTGTGTTGATTGGTTACTTTGTTACTAGAAAAGGTATTTTCAACAAAGAAATCAACGGTAAACTATCTAAGTTTCTATTAGACTTTGCCTTACCATTCTTGTGTTTAGTTGCTTTCATGCAACCAGCAAACGCAACCATTGGTAAAGAAGTTGGTATAGTTCTTGGTTTATCAGCCGCATTCTACATCTTGATTGGTGTTTACACAACACTAGTTGTTAGATTCTTCCCACGTTTGATGTCTCACAAATTAAAAGCGAAAGCACACGAAATGTGAGAAAGAACAGACAAAGCTGTTACATCAGCTAAATATGAAGAAGCATACGTAAACAGCTATGCTCAAAAATTATTAACTGCACAGTTAATGGTTGGATATGCTTCTCTACAATTCTTCGCCGTACCATTGATCGAAACTCTAGGTGCGTCGGTATTTGGTAAATCAGGTACTGCTTTACTACAAGTTTGAAACTTACCATACATGATTGGTGCGTTCTCATACGTTAAAATTGCATACTCAGGTCAAAAAATTTCTAAAGACCAAGTTAAACCAATTTTAAAAGCATTAGTTCACCCAATGTTAGTTGTTTTATACGTTTCAATTATTCTATGAGCTCTACAATTTATTCCACAAATTGGTGCCACTCTAACTACAAATGCTAAAGATCCATTTAACTTTACAGTAGCTAAAGAAGGAGCTCAATTCTGAGCTGGATTCCTAAAAAGATTCCCAGTATTCGCTGCGATTATTATTCCTGGTGTTAAAATTATTTCACCTCTAGCATGAATCGTTATTGGTGGTTCACTAGCTACATCTAACCTAAAATTAGCTGTAAAAGACAAAGGTGTATGATTAACAACTGCAAGAAAATTAATTACAATGCCTCTATTTGTATTCTTAATTACTCTTGCTCTAGTTGCATCTAAAGCTATTACACCAGAAACAGGTACATTATTAGTTGTTCTAGCTTCATGTCCTCCTGCTGCTGTTACAATTATTTTCTCAGTTGCTTACAAACATGAACACAGTGGATTTACTGCAGAAGTAAGTTCATTATCAACACTATTGTGCTTGGTATTTATGCCAATATGAACAGTTGCTGCTCACGCAACATTCCAAACAATCGCTGCTTAATTAAGTTACTTATTAACAACAAAAAAACAGGCTCTAAAAAGCCTGTTTTTATTGTTTATTTTTGTAATTTTAGACCTCAAATGTCTTCGATTAATTCTGTATCCATTCTGTATGAAGAAGCAGATTTAATTGTTGCTTCCTTGTAGCTTCACGCTTTTTTGCCAGGCGCAACTTTTTCAAAGTATTGCTGCAATGGAAGCTCATAATCTTTGATATCTTGCTCAAGTCTATTTATATCGTATTGGTCATTAAACACTCTTGTAAGTTTAGGTTTGACAACACCTTGTTCTTTAATATGACCTATTGTTAGACCTATTACTGGGAAAGCTTGACCTTTAATATTTAATAATTCGATCAACTCTTTTTGCATTGTTCTAGCTAATCCTAAAAAACATGTTCCTAGCCCTAATTCTGCTGCCATATCTTGAGCCATTGTCGCTTGAATAAACGCATCACCTACAGCTACTGTATAAGCTTCAGACGAATGATTATTGTAAACTAGTTCAGGTGCAGATTGCTGAGCTAAAGCCATTCTATTGTAATCTGCCACAAACACTAAAAACATATCACAGGTTTTAATTGAGCCAGTGTATTTGCTAGTTGCCCCCAATTTTTCTAAGATTTCACGATTCTTAACCACAATAACACTCGACGAGTGTCAATTAGATGATGTTGGCGCTGACTCAACAACATCAATAATTTTTTTGTAATCCTCTTGAGAAACAGGTTTAGTCATATCGTATTCTCTAACACTATAACGATTAATAATTTTTGTATAAAAATCCATAATTACTCCTTTATTAAATATTATTCAATTTCTGAGAGTTTAAAAAGATATTTTGCTGATTTACTACATTTTTATAGCTCATGCGGTGTTCATTGCATACGCCATGGTTTGCTATTTCATCATTGTGCAGTTTTGTTGCATAACCTTTATGCTTTTGGAATGAATATTGAGGAAATTTCTTGCTTAATTCAAGCATATACCTATCTCTTGAAACCTTAGCCAGTATAGACGCGGCGGCTACGCTTAGCGATTGCGAATCACCTTTAATTAAATTTATTTGTGGTTTAGCAGTATTAGGCACTTTTTCAAAATCAGTAATGATTAAATCTGCTTGATGCAACTCATCAACAATTTGTTGCATTAACACATGTGTAGCTTTTTTAGGGTTAAATTTATCAACATCTTGAGCAGAAGCAAACTTAATTGAATATGCTATTGCGTTAGCAATAATTTGTTGATAGGCTTGCTCACGTTTGGATTCAGAAAGCTTTTTGGAATCATTGATTAAATCGCTTTTAAATCCGCCAGGCAATATTACACCCGCCACAACAAGTGGACCCGCACAGCATCCCCTTCCAGCCTCATCAATACCCAATATTTTTGAGTATTGAGAGTATTCTTTTTCAATATCAAGATTGTACATATATCTCCATAAAAAAAGTGGCTTTGCCACTAGTTGTTTTTGTTTGTGATGTCGTAAATTAAGTTAGCTAGTTCTTCTTTTTCCATTTTGTCATAGCCACTAATATTTAATTTTTTAGCGATAGAATATAGGTTTTCGTTTGGTAATTCTAGAAGTTTTTTAACTTGTTCTTTACGGTGCACGGTATCTTTGTTGATAATTTCAGCTTTTTCTTCTTGATGGTTAGGCGAAGTGTTTTGTTCATCTTGCTGCATTAAGATTTTAACAAAAGGATTGTTTAAGTCTTCCTCACTTAATTGTTCTTTAAGTTGACTAATACTTTTGGCATTAGCGAATACTGATTGAATAATTCTAGCTTTTCTAAAGAAAATATAGTAAGCAGCCACGCAAAGCAATAAAAAGATAATTTGTAAGACAATAGTTGTTATTTGCATTCAGCCAACAAAAGTGTTAGTTTTATTGAAGCGAGTAAATGCCATGACAATTAAGCTAATAAATGCAAAGAATGATAAAAATCCTGCGAATAATAAAGCACCACTATCTAAATGTTCAAAAGACTGATTTTTGTAGCTTTTATGCACGCTCACAAAAAAGCGTATTGCTATATATAAAACTATTGAAAGAACAACCACAGATATAAAAATATCACTTAATACATCAGCAGGAATTTTGTCGAATTTATTTTTCGAAAAATAATCAACAATTTTTAACACAAAAAGCGAAACATATAAGCTAAATAGAACTATTGCTGAAGTAATTGAGCCAACAACATATTTTCTAAACTCTTTTTTTTCCAGTTTTCAAAGCTCACTTATATTTGTTATTTTGAAAAAATCCTTCATTTTTCTCCTTATTTTAATAACTCACTAAAGTCGTAGTCGGCAACATTGAATTGCTCAGGTATTGGTGCAAAAACTTGAATGTGTTTTTGAGTGATTGGATGAGTAAATTCAAGTTTATAAGCGTGTAAACGTTGATTAAAATCATCCACTTTTTTGTTGTATACTGCATCACCATACACGGGGTGGCCAGCATATTTTAGGTGTACACGAATTTGGTGTGTACGACCTGTTTCCAACTCACAACGCACAAGTGATTTTGGTGATTTATCTAGATAAAAATGTTTCAATAAATACACATTTGTTACTGATTCTTTACCATCTCGTTGCACAGCCATTTTTTTGCGATCCTTAGCGTGTCTGTTGATAGGTAAATTAATTCTTGTGTTTTTATTTTCGATTAAACCATCACAAATAGCAATGTATGAACGCTTAATCTCGTGATTTTTTAGCATTTCTACAAGTTTAATGTGTGATTCATTGTTTTTAGCGATGATTAATAATCCACTTGTATCTTTGTCAATTCTATGAACAATTCCAGGTCTTAATAATCCATTTTCATTCGATAATGTTTTGAAATGGTGCAATAAGCCATTGACCAATGTATCTTCATGGTGTCCTGGTGCAGGGTGTACAACTAAATCACTTGGCTTGTTTAGTACAACTAAATCATCATCTTCATAAACAATATCTAAATCCATCTTTGTTGGCACAACATTTGTTTGTTTATCAATCAATTTGGTAATGGTGATATTTCAACCAGGCTGAACAATATAGTTAGGTTTGTTAACTGGAACTGTGTTGTCATTTAACAAAACAGCTCCTTGCAATATCAATTGCTTTACGTCATTGCGCGATAGTTCGCTATTATCTGAAATGTATTTGTCTATACGTTCTTTATAATTAACATCTAATTTTAGCATGTGTATATTATATATTAAATCTAAGTATTAATATACGTCAGATCTAAAGATACTTAAGATTTGCAAACACGTGTTTTGCTAGTCAATCAAAGTTAAAGTCTGGATCATAGGTAAGTGATCAGGCAATACCGTAAAAATTAACGATTGCTTTCACTCTATAGTACTCATCAAAATCTATAGAAAAACCAGTCTTTTGTGAGTAAATTTCAATAAAATTTCTTTCTTCTTGAGTGCTATAGTCTAGGTCTGAGCAATGATAGGCTATATCAAAATATTTACTATTCATTGAAGCATATTCAAAATCAATAAATTTAATTTTATTTGCGTTATCTAGTAATATATTTGCCCGATTTAGATCATTATGACTCAACACTTCGTTTTTAAGTTCTTTTGCTGCTTTTAAAATTTTTTCACGAACAGAATTATTAAATGTATTATTGAATTTTTCGTGATTTTTCAATAAATTTAGATAATATTCTATTCTTTGTGCTATTTGGTTATTGTGAATTTTTATAGAACTTGTATGCAAAAGAGCAATTGCATTTGCTATCTTTTCCCTAATGGCTGCGTCAGCGAAATCAAACTCTTTTGATTGAATAAATTTTCTAATTATTGTATTTTCATCTTCATATATTACTTTTTCACACATCGGTAAAGAGTCAAATGTTTTTAAAGGTGTAAGGTGGTTGAATCCATTTTTTCTTTTTTTCTGAATAAATAAATCATTTTTGACATATGACAAATTAGTATAACCTTGTGTTAGTTGTTTACTTTCTTCATCAATAGATTTATTTGCATATATATGTCTGTAAGCTTGCTCTCTAAATTCATCAGCTATATAGCTCATTTCTTCAAATTCTTGCCCGCTCATATTGAATCTATGCATTATTAAATTTTTATCAAATCCCTGTGATTGTACTAAGGTCACAGCGTCAAAAAATGGATGTGCTTTTCTAACCCATTCAAAGTCAATCAAACTAACTACATTATCTTTATTAATCAATACATTTTTGGAATTTAGATCGCAATGTGATGTGACCAAATCACTCGCAATTGAGTACTTTTTGACTAATTGTTGATACTTATATGTTCCCTTTTCGTAATAAAATCAATTTATTGTTGGCACATCAATTTCGGTATTATGAAATTTGATTACTTCGTCAATTACAGCGTTTTGAACTTGCTCAGTAAGTTCAACTTTTTCAAGTGTATTGCCGTCAAATCATTTACGGATTAAAACTCCGTTATCGTAATAAAGTGTAGTAGGTAGCGTAGACAAAACGGTTTGTTCAACACTGTGTTCAACATGCGAATTTATAGGAACACGCACTTGGCATAAAAAACCTCGAAAAACAGCCTTAAATGTGAAATTGTGAAAGCCTTTGTATTCAAAACTAATGTTGCTTAATTGTTCATAAATGGCAGCAGGCAACGCATTTTTTAATGTTTCAAAATGATTCATAATATAAAGTTTACATTAAAATAAAATCTTTAAAACAATACTGGGTGATTGAGTCTAGAATAAGGCATATTTTGTGTATCAAACAAGAATTTTATAAGTGATTTATGATAAGGTAAAAATTCATTTGTGTCTATTAATTCAATAATTTCTTCATAACTGGCTCATTTTAGTACATCTATTTCACGGCTCGCGAATTTAAACTCGTTCAACTCTAGATGAGTTGAAGCAATATAATAATCACAAATGTAATTTTGTAAGTAAATAGAAAATGAAGGTTTAGGATATTTAGTTTGCAAATCAAAACCAATTTCTTCCTTAGTTTCTCTTATGATAGCTTGATAACTAGTTTCTCCTGACTGTACTGCGCCGCCGGCACTGAAATCTCAAAGCGAAGGATAGATTTCTTTGCTAGCAGAACGTTTTTGTATAAGCATTTTTCCTTCTTGATTAAAAAGGCATAAAAATACAAAGATACAGTGTTCACCGTTTGCTAGGTTCCCTCATCTTTCAACGTTGCTACTCACTATTTCGCGTTCATTATTGTAAATATCAACCTTCTCCATAAATTGTCCTTTTTTGATAAATAAATTAATAATTTTCTATAATTATGGCATGAAATCAACAACATTCCAATGGAAGTTTAAAAATAATCGTTTTATCAGCATTTTATCAATAATTTCTGCTATTTTTTTTATTGCAATAATGGTTATTTTCTTAGGAGTTGTGGGTTTTAAAAGTTATAAAACTATTCAATTATGAGGTTTAAAACCTTGATTTTTTAATTTTGAAGTTGCCGATATTAAAGGCGGCATTATTAACAATTTGATTTACACGTTGATTATTGGTCTTTTAACTCTAGTTATCAGTATTCCACTTTCAATCAAAACATCTGTATTTGTTATTTATAGACTTAAACCAGCGCAATCTAAACTTGCACAATGATTTTTTAAGGTAATCGGCGGTTTAGCATCAGTAATTTTTGCTTTATTTGCGTATATTTTTATCACAAAACTAACCACCTTCTTATTTGGGTTTAAATCAGGTTTCAATTTTATTTCGCTAATATTAATGTTTATTATTTTTAATAGCGCTGTACTCACAAATTTATTGATAAATGTGTTTAATAAAAGTGAATTTAATAATAAAACTTATGCTGAAGAAAATAACCTTCATGAAAGTTTAATAATATACAAAATCATCTTTAGAAAAGAGAAAAAAGCAATATTTCAAAGTGTTTTTATTGCTTTTGTCAAGGTTGTGGGCGAAGCTTCAGCAGTCGCATTTTTGATGAATTCTAATGACTCGCTAAATATATTTATGTCAGCAAGTAACTTTGTGGAATCCAAAACTAAAACTGTGGCCTCAACAATCACAACAAGTTTTTTTAACTATTCATCCCAACCACATGTTAGAGACTATTTATTTTCATTGTCAATTACATTAATATTATTTATTGGTTTAATTAACTTTATAATACGTAAAATCAGCTTGATTAAATTTACAAACGAAAATGAAAAAAACTTAATTAAAATCTTAACTAATAAACCAAACCACACAAGAAAAGGGCTTATTTTTCATTACTATCATCTAACTTGAGAATACTTTAGCTTTATAGTTCAAATTGGACTTTTAATATTCATGTTTGGTTCAATATTGTTTTTGGGTCAAAAAAGTTTTCTGGATATTGAAAACAAATCAAGTTTAAACCAAACTATACATTCATCAGTTAATACATTGATATCTTCTACAATAGTTGCTTTGATAATTATTCCTTTTAGCTACTTTTTGTCAATGTTTTTCAATCTTTTTGATAGAAAAAAAGTAATTCCACGTGTTATTAACTCTTTGATATTAGCCAATGTTGGCATCCCATCATTAGTCCACGGTTTATTTGTTTATTCAGTGTTTATTGAGTTTTTTGGCCTAACTAAAACACCAAATAATAATGGCTCTATGATCGCTGGTATAATTGCGGTTTCGTTATTGCTAACTCCTTCACTTGTTAAAATTTGAAATAAAGCGTTTAAAAAACGCGAAAAGTTATTGTTAGTGGCTTACAACAACAATGCGACGCAAAATGAGATTTTATGGCAATATAAAATCAAGCCAATGTTACCGACAGTATTTAATATTTTCACGCTAACATACATACTATTTTTAGCCGAAACTTCTTCATTGCTTTTGACCGCAGGAACCGTAAATTCACCTACATATTCGCTTCTTTATTCACAACAAACATTGAATACTCGCATGATGTGAGCACTAAATAGTAACGATGCTTATAAAGAACAAATGATGTTGCAAACTGCCCATATTTCCGTTCTTGCAAGCACTCTATTAAGTACACTAAACTTTTTTATCACACCCATTATTGAAGGTAAATGTAAGCCCAAAATACACGTTTTACAGTATTAAAAATAGAATACAGAATAAAAATCTGTATTCTATTTTTGTGTATTTTCAATTAGTCTAACAACATCTTCTATTGTTTTGATGTTCATTAATTCTTCATCACTAACACGAATTTGTAATTGCTCTTCAAGGTCAAAGACTAATTCTGCTAGAGTTAACGAGTCAATTTTTAACTCTTTAAGTAAAGAGTGTAACTCAACCTTAATTTTGGTATGAGATTGTACTTTACTTATTACTAAATCTTTAATATTCATAGTGCTATTATACAATAACAAAGCGTTTTTTGCGGTTAATATCCTCTAGGATAGTTGCTCCCTCAACTTCATTTCATTTTTCAAAGTGCAAAGGATTTATTTCAAAAATAATTTTGCCACCCGGTTTTAAAAAATCTTTGTATTGCTCCAATATTTTTCTGTAGAAATATCAACCTTGCTCACTTGCATACAATGCGTGTTGAGGCTCAAACATTAAATCTTTATCATTAGGCAACAAAATATCTTCATCAAGATATGGCGGGTTCGTTACGATTAAATCAAATTTTTGATCTATGTTGGCAAATAAATCGCTTTGAATTATTTTAACGACATCAGCATTCCCAAAATTAATTAAGGCATTTTCTCGAGTTTGTTGTAATGCCTCTGGATCAATATCGGAAAGAGTAACCTGAATATTTGGCATGTTTTTTTTAAGTGCCAACCCTATGAATCCAGAACCACAACACAGATCTAAAACACTGAAATTTGTGTTGTTTTGAGCGTATTTATTGAGTATTAAATCAACCATTTCTTCAGTTTCGTACCGAGGGATCAATACTTTATGATTTAAATTAATCCTAGTATTTAAAAATTCAACATATCCCATGATATATTGAATAGGCATACCTTGTTTTAATTTGTTTAATTCGTCTTCAGATACGGTTAAATCTAAACCATATCTTCTTTTCTCTTGAATTAATTCTTCAACTGTAGGCATTATTTTAAACCACTCGCTGCAATTTTTTGGTTTTGTTCTTCGGTCAATAAACTCTGGATAATTGGCTCTAATTTGCCTTCAATTACTTGTTTTAATGAAGTTGAAAAGCCAATTCTATGGTCAGTTACACGGTCTTGAGGGTAGTTATATGTTCTAATTTTTTCGCTTCGATCACCATGACCGGCCAATTTACGATAGCTAGATTCTTCATCTTGTTTTTTCTGCATCTCTAAATCATAAAGCTTAGATTTTAAAACAGACATAGCTGCTTCACGGTTTGCGATTTGTCTTCTTTCATCTTGCGAAGTAACTACGATTCCAGTTGGAATGTGTGTAATTCTAACTGCTGAGTCAGTGGTGTTAACGCTTTGTCCGCCAGCTCCTGAAGAACGGAATGTATCAACTGTAATTTCGTTAGGTTTAATTTCAATATCAATGCTGTCATCTAATTCTGGCATAACTGTAACAGTAACTGTAGATGTGTGAATACGTCCAGAAGATTCGGTTGTAGGAATTCTTTGCACTCTATGAACACCTGTTTCAAATTTTAGTTTTGAATAAGCATTTTCACCTCTAACCATAAAAACTATCTGGCTAAAACCACCAGCGTTAGCTGCTGAGGAAGAAACAGTTTTATATTTAAAACCTATTTCATCGGCATATTTAGTGTACATTCTGAATAAGTCACCAGCGAAGATGTTTGCCTCATCACCACCAGCTGCACCTCTGATTTCAATAATAACGTTTTTATCATCATTTTCATCTTTAGGCAGAATTAAAATTTTTAACTCAGCTTCAAGTTCTTCTAGTTTAGGTTCATTTTCATCAATTATTATTTTGGCTAGCATTACTTCTTCTTCATCTTTTGAAGACAACAACTCCTTGGCTGAATTTAGATCTTTTTCTAGGTTTTGGTAAGTAGTAAAAGCTAGAGCTATATCTTTAATTTTTCCAATTTCACGATTGATTCGTGTGTATTCCTTTATATCGTTAATTACTGATTCTTCATTCAGTTTTTCAATAAATTCATCATATTTTGACTTGATACCAAGCAGTGATTTATACATTGTTTGTTCCATAGTTGTTATATTATAAACTATGAAGCTAAAATTTGGTGATATTGCGTAGAAAAAGCAAGCAATTTCCTGCTATTTTAAATTTTCTTCCTCTCATTCACGGAATGTTTTGCCTTCTTTAGTTCTTAGATCTCTATTTCCATTGGAATTACCTCCAAGCACAAAACCGGTAAGAGTTGAAGGTCTGTTGAAAACAATATCCTTTTTCACTACTGAATTTACGATTAAGCCTTCTTTTTCGCGTTTTTGACGATTTGAAATTATAGATGCATCACAAGATTTTCTAAATTCTGGACTTACTTTTGAACCGGACAATAACACGAAACGACCGTCAGTATAGATACATTTTGCATCAACTGATCTTTTTTCAGATTTAACAAAAAATTCATATCCTAAAATTGCTTTTTTTCTATTGCTTTCGTTATTACCTTCATACACCTCAGAAATGTTGTATCCCAAAACGCTTAATAAATGTTTTGAAAAGTCAATAAAATTAAGCAATTCAGATTCACGTTCTTGAGTTATATTCCCCATATGAGGTTCATTTTCATTTTTTACTTCTAGATCTGTGTTTTGCGAAGCTATTTTCGCAAATCTATTTTCCAATCAGTTTAATTCTGTTGCCCCCCCAGTAGTTAGATGGCGGTGTTAAAATAATTGCATCATTGAAATCTTTATTTTCTCTATCACGAGCATGTTCAATAATTCTGTTTAATACTCCTGAATTATTCTTTCTACTGTTAGATTGACCTACATACACTCATTTTTTTCCGTCATCGTTTGCACCAAATAAAAAATAAATGCCGGCATTGTTCATGTACTCCATGCCCTTACTTTGCTCTAATAAATTTTTAGGAATTTTAATGGCAACACCATTAAATGACACCGAACTGCATTTAATTCTTCCATTTGGTTGTCCGTCTAGCCATAAAACATTAAAGTTAATTGAACTCATGATTACCTCTTTAATATACGTTAATCAATTATATCAATTTATAAAAAAATCAGTCTTAAAGACTGAAATTTATACAGATTTTATAACTTTTGATAAATCATCATTTCATCTTTTGGCTATGCCTTTATAGATGAACCAAATGTAAGGTATGCCAAGATTTGTCTCGATAAGTGAGTCTATAACTATTGGGCCTCATTGAAGTTTTCTAATTCCATTGATCATTAAAGCAAATTCTCAACCGAATTGGACAATAATTCCAATAGCTAACATTCTTAGAATAGGAAGTTGTGATTGTTTGGTAAATAAGTTGTAAATAATAACGCCAAAATAACCAAATATCAACATTGCAGCCATTACTCAGTGGTATTTTCCTGTTGTTCTTCAAATAATTATTTGCGAATCAGAAAGCGTTCTTGCGATCATTGGCGAGCAAATTCATCAAATAATAATTAGCAAGCTAAAGTGTAATAAATGTTTATCTTTTTTGATAGCTAATCAAATAAACAAGAAATTTGTGGTGCCATAACTCATTGACAATCAGAAAAGAAAGGCAGCAGGATCAGCTCCATGAACTTGACGCGAACCCAAAGCCATATAAAATATTCCTCAATCAACTAAAAAATATAATATTCCGCCAGCAAAACTAAAGATTGCACTTATATATTTTTTCTTCGTAATTAGCAATACATATAGCATTACTAAAAAAGCAATATCTAATCAAATTAATGATGTAGGCATTTGCCTGCTGGGAATATTGTTTGGTATTTCTATAGTGCTAGATAATAAATTCATAACATTATTGTATAAAAAAATCAAGTTTACACTTGATTAATTATTATTTTTCAATTTTAACTTTAATACCAGGACCCATTGTTGGTGACACTACTAAGTTTTGTAGGTAAGCACCTTTAACGGTTGAAGGTTTAAGTCTTTTAATTAATGAAATAACTGTTTGTGCGTTTTCCACTAATTTGTCAGTGTCCATTGACACTTTACCAATTTGTGTATGTACAATACCTGCTTTGTCAGTTCTATAGTTTGCTTTACCTTTTTTCAATTCTTCAACTGCTTTTTCAGGAGTTGGAGTAACTGTACCAGTTTTAGGGTTTGGCATTAGACCTTTAGGTCCAAGTTTTTTACCGTATTTACCTAAAACAGGCATCATTGTTGGGTCAGCAACCATAACATCGAAATCAAAGTCGTCTTCTTTAATTTTTTGTTCAAGAGCAGCACCGTCAACTACTTGATCAGCACCAGCTGCTTGAGCTAATTTTTGTTTTTCAGGGTTGTTTGTTACAACTAAAACTCTAACTGTTTTACCTGTTCCATGTGGTAATAACACAGCACCACGTAATTGTTGGTCTGCTTTACGCACGTCTAGGTTTAATTTGAATACTAATTCGATTGATCCATCAAATTTTGTGTATGAAGTTCTTTTTGCTAAGTCTAAAGCTTCTTTTAGATCGTAAGCAACAGTTTTGTCAAATGAGCCTCAAGCAGCTTTAATTTTTTTACCAACTTTAGACATTATTTGTCTCCCTTAACATCTGTGTAACCTTCAATTGTGATACCCATGTTTCTTGCAGTACCAGCAATGGTTTTCATAGCAACTTCAACATCGTTTGTGTTTAGGTCAACTAGTTTGTATTCAGCAATTTCTCTTAGTTGTTCAACTGTAATTGAACCAACTTTTGTAGTTTTAGCGTTTGAACTTCCTTTAGGTAGCTTAGCAGCTTTGATTAATTTGTAGCTTGCTGGAGCTGTAAAAATTTTGAAGTCGAATGATTTGTCTTTGTAAACAGTAATTTGTACAGGAACTGGTTCGTCCCCTCTATCACGAGTAGCGTCGTTAAATGCACGAGTAAAGTCAGGCATGTTGATACCAACACCAGCTAGAGCAGGTCCTGGTTTTGCTTGTCCGGCTTTGAACTGTAATTTACGAACACGTACAATATCAGCTTTTGATTTTGCCATTGTTAAGTTATCCTTTCGATAAATGTGGTTCTAGCGATATATATCTCCCACTAGTTTAGAGGCAATTATGATAAATTGCTTTTTAATTATATAGCAAGTCGTTTTTTACAAAAGCATATATTTACATTATTTTTACTGAAATTTACAGTCGCAAATATCTATTTTTTGTGAAAAACATCTTTCTCGCTATATTTCCAAATTCCTACAGAGTTAATTTTAGCTTCATTCTCAGCTTTTTTAAGTGAGTTATAATAATCTATAACTGTGCCGTTGTTGTTTCAATAAACAAGATTTTTTCTTTCTTTTTCAAGGTATTTTACACGAGCAAGCCCATTTTTTATTATTTCAATTCCCAAATCATTAATACTCGCAGTAGAAACACGGCAAACTCACCTTTGATATTTATCTGATGTGATTTTAGTGATTGAAATTTGATCGTTTTTCAGTATTTTTTCAACAAATTTCTTTGCTTTTTGTGCGAAATGATTTTCATATGGCGCTAAGTGTTCTTTGCCTTTTCTTGTTTCTGGTGTGTCAATTCCAAGCAATCTAATGCCAACTTTTTTACCGCCAATTTTCGCATAAATTGTGTCACCATCAGCAATAAAATATTCATTTATTT
This sequence comes from Mycoplasma simbae ATCC 49888, assembly GCF_000702705.1. Classification (GTDB taxonomy): domain Bacteria; phylum Bacillota_I; class Bacilli_A; order Mycoplasmatales; family Metamycoplasmataceae; genus Mycoplasmopsis; species Mycoplasmopsis simbae. The sequence goes on along the minus strand of NZ_JNJG01000004.1, from coordinate 124,870 downwards.
TATAACGATTATAATGTTCGCTTCACGGATTAGCGCAAGTCACACATATCAAAGGTAATCCAGCAATAATCAAACCTAGAGATTTATTTTTAACCATATACTTAAATAAACCTTTATTTGCTATTTGCACAAAAAAAGTAAAAAATTAACGTTTTTTCAATAATTTTGCAATAAAAATAGGCATAAGCCTATTTAAATTTTTCATCTAAAATATTTTTAACAATTTCAGCAGCCTTAGTTGGGTTAACCTGTCCACCCGAAACCTTCATCATTGCACCCTGCACCATTTTTAATACACGTTCTGGGCGGGTTGGGTATTCCAATACAGCTGTGGCGTTTTGTTCAATAATTTCGTTTGCTCATTTTGTGATTGTTGCTAAATCAGAAATTTGAGCAAGGTTATGTTCTTTTACTAGTTCATTTAGATCTTGTGAGCAATTTTGTAACAATGGAACTAGCTTTTTAAATGAGCGTCCACTTATGATTTCTTGATCTAGCAGTTCAACAGCTTGTTTTAGTTGTTTAGGATCAATATTTAATTCGCAAACATGTTTTTGCGAAGCGTTTGCCAATGAAACGACTTCGGCAAAGAATAATTTAGACAATTTTTCTTTGTCAGCATATTCAATTGAATCAAAATATTTAGCCAATTCCAAATCGTTAATCAATGAATTAATGTAAATTTGTTGAATATTGTAAGATTGATATCTTTGTGTTCTTTCTCACGGTAATTCATTTAGTTTGACAGAATTGACAAATGCGTCAGATAATTGAATAATTGGAATATTTGGTTCGGGAAAGTATTTATAATCAACTTCGCCTGTTTTTGTACGCATTACAATGTTACTTTGAGTATCAGGGTCAAAACGTTTTGTTTGTTGAAGGATTTTTTCGCCAGTTCTAAGTTTTTTTGTTTGAATTTCCACTTCATTTTCAATTGCTTTGGCAATACCTCTAAAGGTGTTGATATTTTTAATTTCTACTTTTGTTCCAAAAACATCTAAACCTTTTGGTCTAAGTGAAATGTTTACGTCTGCACGCAATGAGCCTTCTTCCATTTTGGCGTTAGAAATACCAAGTGAAAGCGCTATTTGTCTAATTGTTGATACATATGCTACAGCTTGTTCAGCACTGCGTATGCATGGCGTTGTAACAATTTCAATCAAAGGAACGCCGGCACGGTTGTAGTCCAGTTTAGTGACCTCGCCGTGGTGTTGACGCGCTGTATCTTCTTCAAGATGAATACGTTCTATTTGCACTTTTGATCCGCTTTCAACATCAACAACTACTTCACCATTTGAACCAATTGGTCTAAAGAATTGAGTGATTTGGTAGCCTTTTGGCAAGTCTGTATAGAAATAATTTTTACGATCAAAGTGCAATTCGGTGTCAATTTGCATGTTTAATGCTTTAGCTAGCTTTATTCCTGAAATTACAGCTTCTTTGTTTAATAAAGGCAATGTACCTGGATAGCCCAAATCAATTTGATTTATAGTGGTATTTGGCTCAGCATTGAAGTCAATGCGAGCTGGCGAAAACATTTTAGTTTTTGTGCTTAATTCAAGGTGTATTTCAATACCAATAACCATTTCAAAACTATTCATGTTGGCCTCCTAAAAATTCTTCTAGCCATAATGCATATGATAACAAGTCTTGGTCTTTATAAATTGGGCACTCAGCCGCAATATTTACACCTAAACCCTGTTCATTTTTGATTCATGGAAGAGTAATTGATGGCAATCCTGCAAGGTTGCTGGTTGTTAAAATGTAGTCCATGTAGTCATAGCTTTTATTTTTGCTTGAGTCAATAAAAGGAGCAATATCAGCGCTGGCAGGAAATAATACTAAATCAAATTTTTGGTGCAAATTGTCTCAATATTCCTTAATTAAACGACGAACTTGTTGGGCTTTAATAAATAATTCTTTTTGGTTTTCTGAAAACAAGAAAAAGCTACCAAGAGTTAAACGGCGTTGAACCATGGTTCCAAAACCTTGAGATCTTGTGTTAGTCATAATTTGCTCTCAGTTGTTGCCTTTTTTACGTGAACCAAAAGCAATGCCATTCAAGTTAGCTAAATTACTTGATGCTTCAGAGTACGAAACAATATCGTAAACAGGTTTAACAGCTCTAAGTAAATCAGCATTTACATCAACAATTTCAAGATTTATGTCTGTATTTTTCAATCTTTTTTGTAGTTTAGTATATTCAGAAAACACTCAAGGATTTAAAATTTGGCCATCAATATTTAATAAACAAATTGATTTTGGTTGACGTTTAGTAACATTATTGATTTCAACGTCAACTGTTGTGAAATCTTTATTGTCAAGTCCGTATAAAGCTTGTGAAACAAGGGCAATATCATTAACATTGTGCGCAAAATAACTAACTGTATCTAAAGAAGAAGCGTACGCAAACATACCATAACGGCTAATCGCTCCATAACTAGGTTTAAAGCCAACTTGGCCATTATATGAAGCTGGTAAACGAACTGAATCACCCGTGTCTGAACCTAAAGCAAATGAAATATTTTTTGTTAGTGTAGCAGCGGAACCAGAAGATGAGCCACCTACTAATCTTAGTGGATCAATAGGATTTTTTATAAGACCAAAAGCACTATAAGTCCCGGTCCCACCAAGCGCTAGTTCATCGTTATACACTTTAGCAACCGGAATTGCGCCAGCATCAATAAGTTTTTGTACTGGTGTTGCATTATAACCAGGTTGAAAAGTTTCTAGAATTTTGCTTGATGCAGTAGTTTTAGCAATCTTGGTTGCAAAAACTTCTTTAATCGTAAATGTAGCTCCGCTAAGTAAGCCGCCTTTGTTAGGATTGATATTTTGTTCATAAACGTATGAAACTGAGTTATTTTGGTCGTTTTTTAATTCATTTTGTGCTTTTAAAAAATCACCTTTAATTTTTAATTCCATTATTTAACCACCTTTTCAGTGATGATGTAGTCTTGATCTGATTCAAACGCATTGCTTAATGCTGTTTGTTTACTGATTGCTCATGAATTATCTTCAACATCATCGCGTAAAAAATCTATTCTCACTATTTCATCAATATGTGACAAAGGCTTTGCATTAGTAGTGTCAATTTTATTCATGTATTCTAGTTGTTGTTGAATTGTTCCTCATTCAGAAAGAATTTGATCTATTACTTGATCACTAGGTTCAAGCATCAAGTTTTTAACAATTCCAACGAGTTTTTGTTTGTCAATAATTTTCATTTTTCCTCCTTAAATTCAGTGTTTTGGTTGCGCTATAAATGTTTTGTTGTTTAGGTATTCTAGATGTTGATCTAGATTGGTAAATGTTATTGAGAATGAGTGCAGATACATGCGAGCAGATTTGAGACCGCCATATTTAATATCACCTATTATTGGTGCATTAAGTGATGAGCATGTTATTCTGATTTGGTGTTTTTTGCCAGTTAGTAATTGAGCAAAATACTCACCATTTTGAATTCAAATCTTGGTTATAGCTTGTAATGCGCCTGGTTCATTTTTGCTAGCTATTTTCATTTTTTCGTTCTGCTCGTCTTTAACTAAGTAAACAGTGTAATAATCTGGTTTTATTGGATTTTTTGAAATAAATTTGTATATTTTTTCAATGTTTTTGTGGTTTTTGTTCAATAAAGATAAGGTTGCGTAGTTTTTGGCGTAAATAATTATGCCACTAGTTTGTTTGTCTAGACGGCCAACATGTGAAGGTTTAAAGGCATCCTGCTGTGTGAAATTCAAATATGAGTACACTTGTTGGTCAAGGCAGTTATCGGCACCATGAACCTCAACACCTTCATTTTTGTTGATAAGCAATATGTTGTCATCTTCATAGATAATTGGGCTCGTTAGTGCTATTTTTTGATCAAATTTGGCTAGTTTTAAGTCATCTTCTTGCAGTCCAAAAACCTCAATTAGATCGTTTTGGTGCAGTAAATAATTGCCATCACGTGTGCGTTTTGAGTTAATTTTAACATCGCCTGAACGCAAAGTTTTTTGCAGTTTGGAAAAAGGTACGTCTTTAAAAACAGAAGTTAAAAATTTAATTAGTTTGCGATTTTGGTCGTTTTTGCTCGCTGTAAATGTATGTTTTGCCATATTTAAAGTAAAAAAGTGGTTAAACCACTATTATGAATTTTGATCAGCTCTTTGTGAATCAAAAAAGCTAAAATCATCAGGATTATCATTTTCCAAACCGTCAATGTAATTGAATTCACTTAATTTTGGTAAATCAGCCATAGTTTTAATTCTAAAGTAGTCATAAAACTTATTAGTGATGCCGTATAAAACAGGGTTACCAGGTGTAGGACTAATACCAACTTCTTCAATAACGCCTTTAACTAACAATGTGTTCATTACTTGTTCGCTGGCTACGCCACGAATGTTATTAACCATTGAACGAGTAACTGGTTGTTTGTAAGCGATAATTCCAGCCACTTCAATAGCCGCGTTAGATAAACGGTGTTTTTTGGTTACTTGAACAAGTTTGGTTACGTATTCTTTATATGTTTCACGAGTAGCTAATTTAAAAACGTCGTTGAAATTGACAACTTTAAGTGCACCGTCACGACCGTTGTAATCTTTGGTAAAATCATTCATTACTTTTTTGGCTTCATGAGGCGTGTTTAGGTTAAAAATTTCTTTAACTTGTTCTAAGTTTAAGCCTTCATCACCTTGAATATATAAAAGTGCCTCTAAAATATTATTTTTCATATTCAGGTCCTTTCTTAAATGTTATTGTGCCAAATTGTTCTTTTTGCTCAAGAACAATTTTTTGTGTTTTAACTAAAACTAAAATAGCTAAAAAAGTAATTACAAAGTGGTTTAAGCTTGGCTGATTAAAAATCATTTTAAAGTCCACTTCTGAGTGTTTTTTGAATAAATCAAGAATAAAAGGAATTTGATCTTGAGGTGTTAAATGGAAGTGTTCCAGCTTAGTTTTACGTAATTTTTGTGCGTATGTACGTTCAAACATTTTACGCAAAATTGTGACCAATTTTAGTGGGTTTGATTGACCATCCAGTTGTGATTTATCATCATCAACTAAATACTCGTCAATATTGCTTGGCGCTTTGATGAAAATTTCTTTACGAGCTTCTTCACGTTCACGCAGTGCTTTAGAAATTTCCTTAAATTGTTGATATTCATACAAGCGACGCAAAATTTCACGTTTATCTTCTTCAATTTCAGGTTTTTCTTCTGGGGTATAAAGCATCATTTTTGTTTTTAAAGCTAGCAAAGTTGCTGCCATAACTAAATATTCACCAGCTAAGTCAATTTCATTTTCCTGTAAAGATTGAATTATTTCTAAATATGCACTGGCTAATTGAGCCACGTCTACATCCATTATATTTTTGTGTTTGTCTTGTACAAGTGCAAGTAATAGATCTAAAGGGCCATCATAATTTTCAATTTTGATGTTGAATTTATTGACTTTTTCAACTTTTACATCTTCATTTTCAGTATTATACATTTCCAAGTGCTTTCTCAATTTCTTGTTTAACTCTATTCGCTACAGCTTGATTGTCCATAGTAACAAATTCTGCAGGTTTAATGGTTCTTAAAAAACTTACCTTAACAAGCAATTTTTTGCCTCTATTTTTATTTAAAGCTTCACGTGTGTCGCTAATAGCAACAGGAACAATAGGCAAATAATAACTCTGTGCTACTTTAACAGCTCCAGCTTTAAATTCACCTAATTCGGTGGTTTTAATTCTTGTTCCTTCAGGGAAAATTACCCCATATGTTTTATTGGTTTTAACAAAATTTCCAAATGTGTCTAATGCTTTTATTGATTGACGCAAGTCTGAACGATTGATGAATACTGTGTCAAGTAACTCAAGAATTCTTCTAGTTAATTTTCTACGTTTTAGTTCAACTTTACCTAAAAATGTTGGTATTTTATTTGAACCGATTCTTTGGTAATCGGTTTTTTCTAACGCAGCTAAAACTAATAATGAGTCAATGTTTGATTTGTGGTTAGGCATCAAAATAACTGGTCCTTTAGCTAAATTGTCATAGCCATCCACTTCTAATTTAACATTGAAATATCACATTAGTTGCTTTGCACGTTTTAGTAAATAATTACTTCTTTGCAACGCTGGCAATGTATCCGGTTGGCGACGGTATTTAATCGCCATTGCATTTAGTCTTCAAATGCATCAAAGAAAGTGTCATCATAAAAAAATCATTTTGATATTAAAGCTCATACTATTCCTCCTTAATAACTACTGCTATTAACATATCTTTTTCGTGTGTTATAGAAATCAATCAACCATCGTATTTTCAGTGATTTTGTGTTCTTTTTAAACAAATATTACTGAAATTACTCATCGAATTATCAGCCTTAAACATTGCCTCTTTGATAGCTCAAATGCCGGCAAGGTATTCAGCACTATTGGGTTGATTTTGCAACTGATTAATCTCATCAATGTGGCAAAATCTTGAAGCAAAGCTACTCGAAACACCCTCAAATCGTGAGATACTGGTGGCATCAATTCCTAATTTCATATGCTAATTATATTAAAAAAAGCATTTTTTTAAATGTTCAAAACTAATATGTTTGCCATTGAACTTTTTGTATAAAAATGTTAAATTTTTCCTTTTTTATAAATTTATGCACAAAACAGAGTAAACAAAAATATGAAGAACAAAGGAATGTTATTAGAACAAATCATCAACAGAACAATCGCTTATTATGAACGCAATAATTTAGCGTTAATTGAGAAGAAAGGATTACCAATTAAATTTAAAAGTGTCAAGGAGGATAATAAAGTTGAAAGTGCTTTTATTTATAAAAAAAGCACTGTTGATTATATTGGGTGCGTGAACGGGATGTTCACTGCTTTTGAAGCCAAAACCATCAACGGTGAGCGGCTTCCTAACTCTAATATTTTGAAGCACCAATTAGAATATCTTAAAAAAGTTTATGAAATGGGGGGTATTGCATTTTTTGTTATTATGTTTAGTCACGTTGACGAATTTTACTTATTGGGGGTAAACAAATTTTTGAATTTTGATAAGAAAAGCTGGCAATATGAAGAGATTAAAAAAACCGGGTACAAAGTAGAATTAACTTTTCCCGGTATTATAGATTTTTTACCATATCTAAGAAATTTTTAATTTTCAATAACAGCGTCTTTTAAATATTTTGAAACTCTGAATTTAACAACTTTTTTTGAAGGAACAGTAATTGTTTCTTTAGTAAATGGGTTGATGGTTGTACGACCCTCTCTTGTGCTGGTTTCGAATGTGCCTAAAGCACTTAATTGAATTTTGTGGCCTTGAACTAATTTATCTTTCAAAACCACAACAAATTTATCAAAAAAGTCGCTTGCAATTCTAACGGGAACACCCATTCTTTCGGCTACTTCTGTAATAAACTCTTTTTTAGTCATTTAAACATCCTTTCGCTTGTATTTTTTTGGATTATATTAAAAAGGATTATTTTGGGAAGCAAAAAGCGAAAAAACAAGCATTTTATCAGTATTTTGTGGAAAATTTGTGGAAGTTTTGCATAAAAAAATGGCCTATTCAAGACCAGATTTGTTTTTAAAAATTAGTTTAATTGGGCAACCAGTGAAATCTATCATTGATCTAATTTGTTTTTCTAAAAATCTTTCGTAGCTTCAGTGCAAATATTTTTTGTTATTAACATAGAAAACAAAAGTAGGGATTCTTGATTCTATGTATTTTCTTGCAAAATAAATATTCAATCTGCCACCATTGTATGGAGCTGCTGGTTGAATTAATTGTGTTTCACGAATTAAATTTGACAGCAATGAAGGTTTAATTTCACGCTCTAGATTTTGCTTAACTTGCAAAATTGTGTCAATAAATTTCTCGATTCTTTGATTTTTTAGAACAGAAATGAAGCAGAATGGAACTCAAGGAACAAAGTGGAACCTGTTTCTCATGTTTTTTTCAAAATCAGACATTGTATTGGTTTCTTTTTCGATTAAATCTCATTTATTTACCGCGATGATGATTGGTTTTGAATTTTCAAGAGCATAACCTATAATTCTGGCGTCAAAATGAGAAAGTTCTTGTGTTGAATCAATCATAATAATTGATAAATCAGATTCGTCTAACGCACTGATTGCACGCATTAACGCATATTTATCAATCATATCAACAATTTTACTTTTTCTTGTAATACCCGCAGTATCTACTATTTCAAATTCCTGATCACGAATTGTAACAAAAGTTTTAACGGCATCACGAGTAGTTCCCGCAATATCGCTAACAATTGAACGTTCTTCTTTAGATAGGAGGTTTAGTAAAGAACTTTTTCCAGAGTTTGGACGACCTATAATTGATAATCTGAATCTTTTTTCAGTTTTTTGATCATCTAGTTGTAGGTGTTCCAAACATGCATCTAGCACATCCCCAACACCATGGCCATGTTGCGCACTTATTCTATAAATATTTTCTCCTAGAGAATATCATGAATAATCAAACATATCTACGTTATCAAGTTTATTAGCCGCAACGATTATAGGCTTGCCGCTTTTTCTAAGCATACTCAATATCATTTGATCGTCATTAGTCATATCTGTAGAACCATCAACCATAAATATTATTATGTTTGCCTCATCGATGGCAATAGATGCTTGGATTCTAATTTGCTCTTGAAAAGGTCTATTTTCTACCTCGATACCGCCAGTGTCGATCACTTTGATTTCACGTCCTGATCATTCAAATGTCTCATAAAGTCTATCTCTTGTAACTCCTGGTTCATCATATGTAATTGAGCTTTTTTTGCCGACTAAACGGTTAAATAGAGTACTTTTTCCTACATTTGGTTTACCAATTATTGCAATAATATTATTTCTCATCACTTTTCGCCTTTATTAGTTTAATTATTTCGTCCACAACTTGCTCAAAAGACATTTTTGTACAGTCAATAACATGTGCATCTTCAACTATTTTTAATGGGTCATTGGTTCTATTTGTGTCTTGAAGGTCTCTTGCTTCAACTTCTTTTAAAACTTCTTCAAAGTCAGTGTTAAAACCTAATTCTTCGTTTTGCAATATTCTTCTATGAGCTCTTTCGCATGCTGAGGCTGTTAGGTAAATTTTAACCTCAGCGTGTGGCATAATACGGTAAGTGGTATCGCGACCATCCATAATATATCCTTTTGAAGCTTTTGTAATTCGTTGAATAAAGTCAACAACATATTGTCTAACATCTTTATAAACAGCGATGTTTGACGAAACCTTAGAAACTTCATCAGATCTGATTAAGGTTGAAATATCTTGATCTGATGTAAAAATTCTTTGTTTTTCATCAATAGATATTTGCAAAATTGAATCTTGAAGATGTTTTCTTACTTCTTGTTCATCGGTGTAGTTAATACCTCTGTTTATCAAGATGTATGCGATAGCCCTATATACACTGCCAGAACTTAGAAATGTATAACCGATTTTAGATGCTACGGCTTGTGAAACAGTCGACTTACCAGCGCCTGATGGTCCATCAATAGCAACGTTGATTTTGTTCATAATGACCTCCAAAAATTAATAGTTAAATAATACTAAAAATTAGTATTTTTGCTTTAAAGTTGTATCTTATTTATAACAATTTCGGCTGAATCTATCAAAGTCAATGTATCTTCATTATTAAATCTTGACTCTAAACCTAAGTCATACTCGCCGTTAAGATCAATATTTTCTATATTATCTGAAATAAATTTAACCATATCTTTACGCTGAAGAGATACCTTTTTAAAAATATTTACTTGTGGTGTTTTGCTATTATTTTCAAATACAATTAATTGTGCTTGAATATTTTGAATATTTTCAGTATTTATTTTTAATTTGTCAAATTTAGCTTCATATTTAAATTCATCATTTAGAATGCAGTTGTTGATAGGAATAACAACATCAATATTTGGAAATAATGTGTTAAAAATATTTAAATCTTCACTGAATTTATTATCTTCACTTGCCAAGCTAGCCAGCATACTTTCATTGCTATAGTCATTATGCTTAGCCCTTTCAACTCAAGATGTTTTTTTGTTAATTTTCATATAAATATTATAAATATATACTGATGAAGTGCAAATAAAAAGCGCAAGGCGCTTTTACTTAAATTGTTTAACGAAGTCAATATTTGTTGTATCTTTAACGTCCGAAAGTTGTTTTGAAATTTTTTCAAATTCAGATGTAGATAAATCAGGAATGACCACTTGCAATTGGATTTTTAAATCACCGGCTCTTCCACTACGACGAACACCCCTGCCTTTAAGAACAAGAGTTTTTCCGTTTTGGTAATTGCGACGTAATTTAATTGTTTCATTGCCAAATGGAGTGGGTACTAAAACCTCATTTTCTCTGATAATATCGATAAATGAAACTGGATAATCCATGAACAAATTCAAACCTTCTCGTTTGAAATGTTTGTGTTGTTCCACTTCTAGTTCAATATACAAATCACCGGCTGGGCCGCCATTTTCCCCACTAGCGCCATAGCCTGTAATTTTAATTCTGTCTCCTGTTTGAGCACCTTCACTAATTTTGAATGTAACATTTTTATCTTTGCGAACGGTGGCATTACCTTTACATTCTTTACATTTATTGGTAATGATTTGACCTTTTCCTTGACACTCATTACAAATTGTTGTGCTGTTTACAACTCCAAATATTGATCTTTGACGAACTTGTTTTTGTCCAGTACCCCCACAGCCTGAACAAGTTTTAATATCGCTTTCGCTAGCGGCTCCACGTCCGTGACAACTTGAACATGATTCTCATTTTTGCAATCTTTGGGTTATTTCTTTACCTTTGATAGAATCTTCAAAACTAATTTTAAGATTCATTAATAAATCGCTTCCCCTTGTAGGACCAGTGTTTTTTGATTTGAATCCACCAAAACCACCAAAGAAATTATGAATTATGTCATCAAATCCACCAAAACCACCAAAGTCTTGGCCACCAAATCCTTGTGGACCTTCTTCGGAACCATATTGATCATAATTTGCACGTTTTTGTTTATCACTTAAAACCTCATAAGCTTGGTTAAGCTCTTGCATTTTTTGATCGCTAGTTCCATCTTTTAATTTGTCTGGGTGATATTGCATGGCTAATTTACGATATGCAGTTTTGATTTCTTTTTCGGTTGCATCGCGTGAAACGCCAAGGATTTCATAATAATCTTTTTTACTCATGTTTAATATTTTAGCACAAAAGACTTTAGAGTGCTAAAAGAAATAAAAAATGTGGAATCCACATTTAAATCTTTTTGAATAATCAAGCAACTTTGGAAATTGTATAGCTCGAATAGTAAGTTTTGAAGTATGACTCATTAACAATTAAACCAAGGTAAATAAAATATGAAAGCGAGGAAACAAACAGCGCAATATACATAAACGTACCGATGGCCCCGTATTGATTGTAATTCATTAACGAAGTTAAATATCCGAACATTCCAATGAATATAATTGTAGGGAATGAAGCGATCAAAACTCCAGGTAGCACTGAGTTTCACGGCAATTTAAAGCTAGGTGCAAGTTTGTATAGCAGTGTAAAACCAAAGTATAAAATCAACATCAAGTACACATCAAATGAGATATAGAAAAATATTTGTTCGCCCACGTTATTCAATTTAGGAGCAATAAAATTGTAAATAGTTATATAGAGCGCACTAACTAAAAATAAATATATACTGATGCTTAAAACCACAAAAAAGCCTTTAATTCTGTTTAAAAAGAAGTTACCTAGATTTTCGTGTCCATAAATATAATTTTGCAAATAAATAAATCTACCTCAACCACTTGAGCCTAGTCACGTTGATGTTAAAAGCAAAATGGCTAGTGTTGTGTATTGAGCACCTTGTGAAATATTGATGGTTGGAATTTTTAGGATTGAATGCACACCGGGAATAACTCTAGATAATATTGTTTCAAGAAAAACCTGGCTATAACCCTCAATAAAAGAAAGCAAAACTATAACAATGGTCAAAATTGGAACAAATGAGACCAAAAAGTAAAAAGCAAGCGAAATAGGTATAAAAGCTGAGTCTTTTGCCATAAATTTGGTGTATGTTCGGTCAATTAATTCGCTGGTTTTTGATTTATTTCTTCAGCCAATTTTAGGTGTGGAAATTCACAGCATCAGCATTAAGAAAAATTTGATGGTTTTTTCAATAATCCATCATTGTTTATTCTCATTAGATATAACGTTACGACTAATTCAAGATTTTTTAATTTTGCGATTTGCCAAACGCTTTGTCTTTTTTAAATCTAAACCGGTATATATAGTTTTAGCAGTGCTTTTTTTCATGTGTTTATTTTATTAAGTTTTACCAAAATACAAATATTTTACTTTTATACAAAGACAAGTTCGCTAATTAGTATTCATATTGGTAGCATTGCGAGCGAAACTATTGTTGAAAGTGCGGACGCACGGGCGGTAAATGTTGGTGCTTTATTGTAAGATAAACAAAGCGCTGTAGGCACTGCGCCGGGAGGAGTAGCGGCTGCCACTATCATTGAAAGTGAAGGGACTTTTCCTATTTCATCATAGACGTTAAATAGTTTCATTATTCCCAGCATAATTGCTGGAATCACAAAAATTTTAATTATTGTGTAAAATCAGGCATATTTGTCTTTAAATGTTTCTTTTAAGCTACTTTCGCCCATTTTCATACCAACAGTTAATCAAACAATTGGCGTACATAATGATGCAAGCATCGTGGCAACATTATACAAGTATGGCATAGTGACTTTAAAATTCATTCAACCCGAAGGAACTATATTAGTTTTATTGTAAAAACCACCTGCTGCATCATATATATAACCTTGATTTTGAGCATCAAAGTAAATTGGCATAAAATTAGTGCCAAATGTAGCTTTTTTGACTGAATTTACAACACTTCCATCGGGTAAAATAAGTGCTGCGTTAGTGTCAATGCTATTGCCGCCCAGCCCTGGTATTAGTTGACTCACTCATAGAAAAAAACCTATTATTGTGATCAATAATGTTGAGTTAGTGGCTAACTTTTTGATACTTGTGCCAATATTATTTTTATTTATTTTTAGGCCAGTAATCATTGAAAGGCAATATGTGTAAAGGAAAATTCTCTGTGGCAAGTTAAACATACTTACACTTATTATGGCACTTGATTGATAATCACTGCCACGATAAAATTCGCTTAATACAGGAATACCAAATGTGGTTGTCATGCCAAAAACAAGTAGCATTCACATTACCATTACACGTTCTCTTGGTACATCGCCATTTGATGTTGAAGCCAGATAGCCCACAAAACTTTTATTGTTAGCGTTTTTAATAAATTGAGGTAGTTTTCAATCATATTTGATTCAAAGTCAAGAAATTAAAGACATTAATGTATAAAAAGCGATTGAAATCAGTAATATTCAGGCTTGCTCTTTAAGGGTATTTAGTGTCAATGAAGACATAAATCCTTTAATAGCTATGCCTAGGCAAAGAAACTTCTAAAACAATTTTGCTAAAAGCGTTAATTCAGTTGGATTTAAGCATTCCGTTTTTAACAAAAATATAACCTAGGGAAATAATTAAAAAACTAGCTATACAGATTCCAATTAAATTGGCGTTGGTAATGGTTGAAATGAAAATTCTTTGCATAATAATTAATTATACTCCTTGCGTTTTGATTAAAAGTGTATAAAAAAAGCGAATTATCGCTTTTAATCCTCAAATTGGTCAATATCTTCAATACGTTGTTGGTGTCTACCACCTTCATAGTTTGTTTTAATATATTCATCCACCATTGTTTTTGCTTCATCAAAACTCACTTGCCGCCCACCAAATACTAAAACATTGGCATCATTGTGTAATTTAGCTAAATGTGCGTCCTCAACCGAAGCTACACGTGCAGCTCTAATTCCGCAGTGACGATTCAAAGCATATGAAATACCTAAACCAGTGCCACATAAACCAATACCAAAACTCACGTCATTATCTTTTACGTAATTTGCTAGTTTGTGACCTTGTAGAGAATATGAAACTTTTTGTGTTTCATCAACTGGACCCAAATCAACAGGTTCATATCCAAGACTTTTAATATATTCAACTAATTGATTTTTTAATTCTACCGCTGCGTGGTCAGAAGCCAAAGCAACAACTTTTTTATGCATATACACCTCCTATATGTTTTTTAAATTATAACATTCACACTATTACTAATACGTTTAACTTTTGGTGTAAAAAACATAATTTTTTCCTTTTTTGCCAAAAAATAAAATTTTTGAGTATTAATAGATATGAGAATAAACAAGCAAAACGACACTCGAGACTGCGGCATTTATGTGTTGCAATATTTCATGCATAAAATTTTAAAAAAACAAGTCGATATAAACTACTTGAAATTAAAAGCATCATATGGTCCACAAGGAATAAGTTTAGCCACATTAGATACTATGGCTCAAGAGTTTGGTTTAAAACTTGAAACCTATGAAACTAATTTTAAAGACCTACTTAATATAAATAAGGTTGATATGCCTTTTATAGCCTTGATTAATGATGAGGGTTTATTTCACTATGTAGTTGTTGAAAAAATCGACACTAAATTCGTCACTTTTCAAGATTCTAGAACAGGAGCTAGAGCTAAATTAATTCTTGAAAGATTTGAACAAGTGTTTGCTAACTACATTTCGTTTGTATATAAAGATGATTTTAATACTGAAAAACCACCCATCACCGCAATAGACACAACATATAAAAACTTATTTAGTTTTGATTCAAAAACATTAATGATGCTAATGTTGGGAATTATGTATTCAACGCTCACTTTTGCGTCTTCATTTTTTGCCAAACTTGTATTTGATTATGTTTTGCCAAGTCATCTGCACAAAACTCTATTTATACTTTTTATAGCATTCATATGAATAAATATTGTCCGTTTTGGATCCTTAATGATGAAAAATCTGTTAACTAAAAAACTCACTAATAAAATTGAATTTAAGTTGAAAGACACAATTTTTCAAAAGCTATCCAACTCTGGTCTTGATTTTACTTCTAAATTAACATCGAATGAGATCTTAAAGCGCCTAAGTTATGTTAATTTTATCGCTAACTACCGTGCAAATTTTATTTACACGCTTTTAACTGAGTTTGTTTCAGTTATTCTCAGTGGTGTGCTCTTGATTTGGGTTAGTTTGCCTCTATTTGGTGTTGTTGTTGTCGCTTGCATAATCACTTCTATAATCAATATAATTTTTCATTTTTACATTCATAGGAAGTATGGCAACTATATAGCTAGCTCCCACGACCAATTTGTTTCTGAAATGGATGCAGTTAACTCTGTTAATAGCTTTAAAAATCAATCTGCACAAAATTTCGTTGAATTACAACGCATTAAAAAACACTATTTATTTAAAGAAAAAGAATATTCATTAGACATAAAAAAGAATTTTAATACGTTAGTAAACGATATGTTAATTGGGAATTTAAGTTTAATATTGATTTTTGTAGCTTCCATACTTATATTTAACAATAAAATAACTAGTGGTACATTAGTAATGATTCTAATTGTTACACCATATTTTATCCAGCCTCTAATATCACTAACCAGTTTAATAATGATGCGTAAAATTATTGAAAAACACACGCAAATGATTAACTTTATTTTAAATTTTGAAGAAATTAAAATGAGTAATAAAGGTGTAGAGATCAATGATATTAATCAAATCATTATTAAAAATTTAAAATTTGGGTATGAACCTAAAAAAGACATTTTGGATATAAATGAGCTTAAAATAGATAAAAATATCCAAATTTGCGGAGATAACGGTTCCGGCAAAAGCACGTTGCTAAATATTTTGAATTTTAAATATTCAACTATTTCAGGAGAAGTAAGTTTCAACGGACATGAAGTCAAATTCATAAACACTAAATCATTACAAAATAACACTATTCTATTAAACAATTCAATCTTTTTGTCATCGATGTCTGTATACGACTTTTTAACGTGTGGAAATCCAACTTTACACAAGAATTTGATGGAAAATATGAGTGTTTATGGATTAGACCAATTGATGAAACGATTAAAAATTACATTTGATTTAAAAATAATAAATAACGGAACCAATATATCTAGTGGTCAAAGACAATTTATTATTTTGTTGAAACTTTTTACGCAAAAATTTAAGTTAATTTTACTAGATGAAGCTTTTGAAAATGTTGATAATGAGGTATTTAAGCATTTACAAAAAAGCATTATCGACTATCAACATCAAGCAAGGTTTATTGAAATAAGTCATGCCAAAAAATATTTATATCAAAATCAGGAGGTTGTTCTTGAAGAAATTAACAGAGCCAACTAAAGTCTTTTATTTAATGATTTTATTATTTTTAATTTCCACGTTGGCTGTGGGATGGTTTATATTGAACTTTGAAATTGAAAGATCCATAAAACTAGATATTTTCCTAGATGAAGACAAAAACTTTTGAATAAAAAATCCTGATATTTATTGAAAATATATCGAAATCGGAAAGAAAATTAATGTTAATTATCTTGACAAGGTTTACACGCTTAAAATTGTTGGCTACAGTAAGTTTAATGATTTAATTCAGTTAAAATTTGCAAAAATACCACAAGTTATTTCATCGAAAGGATCTACAAGCCTAGCCGGCACTCTTGTATATGACCAAATTAAAATTTTAAATCTTTTACTAAGTATTTAAACTATATATAAAAAACAATAATATAATTAAAAGCATGATTGAAATTAACATTAATATTGAAAATGGTAATTCATTTAAATTTGAACAAGAGTTTAAAAATATATTACAAAATTTAGTGAATTATTTTGACATTAATAAAAAGGTAGTTTTAGATGTTTCAATCGTTGATAATAACAAAATTCAAAAGTTGAATAAAGAGTATCGAGGCAAAGATTATCCTACTGATATTTTGTCGTTTGATTTTGGTCAAGATGAATTATATGATTCACTTCCGATTTTACCAATTGGTGAGTTAATTATCAGTCACGAAAAGGTTGAACAACAAGCACAAGAATTTAACCACTCTATTCGTAGGGAATACTGCTATTTGTTCGCACACGGACTTGTTCATTTGATGGGTTATGACCACGAAACAGAAACAGATAAAATTGAAATGGATAAGATTGTTGATGATATTTTCAGTCCGCTAGGGATAACAAGGGAGGAATAATATGGTTGAAAAATTAAAGTCATTATTAAAATATTCGTACAGTCCTTGATCAAACTTTAAAGTAGCAGCCATAGCCGTAGATGAAAGTGGCAAACATTGACCAGGTGTTAATGTTGAAAATGCAGCATTTCCATCAGGCTTGTGTGCAGAAAGATCTGCGTTATTTGGATCTGTAGCTCATGGAGCAAAAGTGGGTACATTTAAGGAAATTTATATCATTTCTTCGGGCGAAGGCGTGATTTCTCCGTGCGCTGGATGCAGGCAGGTTATGACGGAATTTATGCAAGATGATGCATTAGTTCATTTATTCAATGGTGTTGGCAACGTTATGAAAACATTTAAACTAGTTGAGCTAGTGCCTTTACCAATTAGAAGTGAGCAGATAAAATAATGAAAGTTGCAATTGTATCTATCATTGGTCGCCCAAATGTGGGCAAATCATCATTGTTAAATAGAATATTGAATTATGAGCTAGCGATTGTATCCAACATCCCTCAAACAACAAGAGATCAAATTAGCGGTGTTTATAACGAAGAAAATTACCAAATTGTTTTTGTTGACACCCCAGGAATCCACAAACCTATCAATAAGCTAGGTGAGGTTTTGAATAAAAACGCGTTTGATGCTTTGCAAGAAGTTGACTGTATATTATTTCTTACGCCAATCAATGAGAAAATTGGGGCTGGTGATAAAGTGATATTAGAGAAAATATCTAATTACCAACACAAAATAGCAGTCATCACCAAAATTGACCTTGCTAAAGACCCACAATTATTGCAAGAGAAAATTGACGAAATACATGAATATGGTTTCGAAAAAATATTGAGTGTTTCAAACACAAACCCAAATTCTGTGCGCATGTTAATTGATGAATTAAAGCAATATACTGAAGATGGGGAACCATACTACGACAGTGAGTACATAACTGATAAATCTATGAGGTTCATGGCGAAAGAAATTATTAGGGTTTCAGCTATGAAATTGTTGAGAGATGAACTTCCTCATTCTATCGCTGTTGAGGTTCAGGACTTCATTGAAAATGAAGACAGCATAAGCATCAACGCAGTTATATTTGTAAAAAAAGATTCACAAAAAGGTATGGTTATAGGGAAAGAAGCAAAAATGATTAAGCAGATAGGCACCAATGCTCGCAAGCAAATGATGCATTTATTTAATGCACATGTTGACTTACGCCTTAAGGTTAAAACTGCTGATAAATGAATAAATGATGCTAAATTTTTGAAAAAATTTGGTTATTAATATAGGAGCAAAAATGAACAGAAAATATTTAGATAAAGTGTTTCAAGAACACAACGTGGATGCCATTGTTTCAGATGCACCACAAACTAGACTATGATATACAGGTATTCAAACTACTGATGGATACATTGTAATTGAAAAAGATCAAGCGCACTTATTTGTAGATGGTAGATACATCGAATATGCTAGAAACAACGCAAAGAATGCTGAAATTCACTTATTACAAGGGACAGCATTAAAGGATTTCTTTGCTGCTAAAAAATATCAAAAAGTGGCATTTGAAAAAGATTATTTAAAACTACAAACATACGAGTATTTAAAAGCAATAATTAAACCTAGTGACGAGGTGTGAATATTAGGTCAAGAGCTACGTCTAATCAAGTCCGCAGAAGAGATTGAAAAAATCCAAGAAGCCGTTGACAAGTCATTAAAATCTTTATGACAATTGAAAAAATGAATTACACAAGGCTTTACTGAAAAACAAGTTGCAGCCAAATTAAACAACATTATGAAAATTAACGGTGTTGACAAGGAAAGTTTTGATGAAATTGTTGCTACAGGACCTTCTTCTGCTGAACCTCACCACCACCCAACTGACAGAAAATTAGTTGCTGGTGATTTACTGAAAATTGACTTTGGTGCATTATATAAAGGTTATGCGTCTGATATAACTAGAACATTTATTTTATGAGACGAAAGAGGAGATGATACTCCAAATGACCCGCGTGCTAAGGAAATTCTAGAAATAGTACAAGCAGCAGCAAAAGCAGGACGTGATGCTGTAAGACCCGGAATTAAAGCAAGTGAAATTGACCGTATCTGCCGCGAATATATTGAAAAAGCAGGATATGGAGAGTATTTTGTGCACAGCACAGGACACGGACTAGGAATCGACGTACACGAGTTACCTAACGTTAGTGCTAAAGGAAAAGACTATGTTCTTGAACCAGGTATGGTTATTACAGTTGAACCAGGTATTTATATTGAGGGCTTAGGTGGAGCTAGAAATGAAGACGATGTTCTAGTTACCGAAACAGGTCGTTATGTTTTCTCTAATCCAGAAGAGTAATTAATGATTTTAAACGATTTACAAGTTTATAATGATCAATATAAGGATTTGCACGAAAATCCTTATATTTCGTATACAGACAGAATAAAAATTCTTAAAAAAATCAGAATTTTAATCATGGAAAACATAAATAAAATTTATGAAGCATTAAAATTAGATCTAAACAAACATGAAAACGAGTCCTATTTTAGTGAAGTGGCACTAGTATTAAAAGAGGTTAATTTATTTATTAAAAAACTCAAAGGATGAATGAAAGGTAAAAGGGTTTCAACCCCACTGACTTTATCCTGGGGCAAGTCAAGTATAATTCCTCAAGCAAGGGGTTTATGTCTAATTATAAGCCCATGAAATTACCCATTTTATCTAACGTTTATGCCAATTATTTCTTCTATTGCCGCTGGGAACCGTTCGATAGTAAAAACATCAGAATATAGCGTCAATACAACTAAATTACTAAAGAAATTAATTAATCAAGAATTGAATTCGCAACATATATATGTAATGAATGAGGATGTGGATTCCATAAAATCTATGCTTAAAAACAGGTTTGATTTTGTGTATTTCACTGGTTCAGAAAAAACTGGAACTGCCATTTCACAGCAAATATCCCATTTCCACACGCCATCTGTACTAGAAATGGGAGGTAAATGCCCAGTCATCATTCACCCAGATGCTGATTTTAACTATGCTGTTGATAAAATATTTGATGCTAAGTGTGTAAATGCGGGTCAGACATGTATTGCGCCCGACTATGTTTTGATTCCTAAGGGAAAATCTAATATTTTTATTGAAAAATTCAATAAAAAATCAGAATTAATTGAATCAAACCTAAATGAATATCCAAAGATTATTACAGAATTACATTTTCAACGTCTAACTTCATTAGCTCCATTAGGAAGCCACATTATTGACAACGAACATAAAATAATACCAGTTTCATTCGAATCAGATTGAACTAAAAAAGAGATGCAAACTGAAATCTTTGGACCATTGCTACCAGTAATTGAATATGATAATATTAATGAAGTATACAAGACAATCTTTGCTAAGAATGAACCTCTTGCAACCTATATTTTCACAAAATCAAAACAAAATATAAATCATGCGTTCAAGAGCTTAAGAACTGGTTCAATAGTTGTAAATGATTTGCTTGTTAGTTTGCTTAATGATAAACTACCATTTGGTGGTGTAGGCTCTTCGGGAAATGGTAGAGCACACGGTTATCAAGGATTTTTAACATTTTCTAATCTTGTTAGTAGTTATGTAAGAAAGAGCTTTTCTACATCTTTAAGCGCGCATCCATATACTGATAGCAAGTTAAAGTGAATAAAAAGACTTCTAAAATAAATTTGAAAAAGCCATAAAATGGGCTTTTTTTTAATGTAATCAACTTTTTTAAAAAAATATATAATGTAAATTATGAAAGAACTAGAAAAAATTACACCACTAGAAGTTGACTTTGCTAAATGATATACAGACGTAGTCAAACAAGGTAATTTAATTGCCTATGGACCACTAAAAGGCACATTAGTATTTAAACCTAATGCTTATGGTATATGAGAATTGATACAACAACAATTAAATGACGAGTTTAAAGAACAAGGGGTTAAAAACGTTTATTTACCTTTGCTAATTCCAGAACGTTTATTTAATAAAGAAAAAGACCACATTGAAGGCTTCAACCCTGAGCTTGCAACTATTACGCATGTAGGCGAAGACAAATTAGATGAACGTGTATTTGTTCGCCCAACATCTGAAGTTTTATTTGCTGACTTATTTAAAAATTCAGTTGAATCATACAAAGACTTACCGATTATATATAACCAATGAGCAAATGTGGTTAGATGAGAAAAAACCACCAACCCATTTTTACGTAGTCGCGAATTTCTATGGCAAGAAGGGCACACATGTCACAATAACGCAATTGAAGCAAGACACTTCACTAGAACAATGATTAGTTTATATGCTAAGTTT
The DNA here is from genome assembly GCF_000702705.1 of Mycoplasma simbae ATCC 49888. Taxonomy (GTDB): domain Bacteria; phylum Bacillota_I; class Bacilli_A; order Mycoplasmatales; family Metamycoplasmataceae; genus Mycoplasmopsis; species Mycoplasmopsis simbae. Next base: position 103,407 of record NZ_JNJG01000004.1, on the reverse strand, counting down.
TTAAAAAATGTTTTAGCTATACCTGTTATAGTTGGTAAAAAAACGCATAAGGAAAAATTCGCGGGAGCTTGCTCAACCTATACCGTAGAAGCAATGATGAAAGATGGACGTGCGTTGCAATCAGGAACCAGCCATTATTTAGCTCAAAACTTTTCAAAAACATTTGACATTGTTTTTAAAGACGAAAACAACGGTAAAGATTATGTTTATCAAACTTCCTGGGGTGTATCAACTAGATTATTAGGGGCTATAATCATGACTCATGGAGACAATAGGGGAATCATAATTCCTCCTAAAGTAGCACCAACTCAAATTGATATACTTGAGTTATTCGGAAATAAAAATGCAGATGTTAAAAAGACATGTGCCAAATTGGTCAAAGAACTAGGTCGTATATATAGAGTCAGATTGGATGATTCGGATAAAAACCCTGGTTTCAAAGCATCTAACTCAGAAATACAAGGAACACCGCTGAGAATAGAGGTAGGGCCTAGAGATTTAGAAAAAGGTCTTGTTACTTTGGTTCGCCGTGATACATTAGAAAAAATAATTCTGCCAGTAGATCAAGTAAAATCAAGCGTAAAAACAATCTTAAATGATATTCACAATAATTTGTACCAAAATGCTAAAACGCGTTTGGACAACAACATTGTAACTGTTGATGATTACGAATCATTTAAACAAGAAATTAAAAATCAAAAATTTGTGTACGCACCTTTTTGCTGTCATGACGAAGATGAAGAAAGAATTAAATCTGAAACTGGTGCATCAACACGTTGCATTCCTAAATCATTAGATAAACCAACTAAAACTGCGCCATGCATTAGTTGTAAAAGACAAACCAAACGGTTTGTGGTTTTTGCGAGAGCCTATTAATTTTTTGCCTAGCCCTTTTGGGCTAGGTTTTAAATTAAAAAGGAGAAAAAAACATGAACTTTATGTTTCAAAAACAAAAAAAACAAACCACAAAAAGGATCTTTAGCCAAATACAGACTTGTGCAAGATTTATGCCAAATGGAAATGGCTAATGCCAAAATTAAATACATTAATAATTATTATCAAAATGCTGATAAATCAAATGAGAGTTTCAAATTTACTAAGTCATTATATACTTACTTTTCACAAAATTTATTACTAGCTATAAGCACTTTAACAATATTTGAAATAGAAATTCTTGAACGTGAATTTTTCTGATATACAGCCGAAAAGAAATGATATGAAGAGTTTTGTTCAAAAACTACTTACTACAAACGTCGTAATGAAATGGCTAGCAAAATCATGAAATTCTATTTTGAAAAAGAGTAAGAGCCCTATGGGCTTTTTGCTTTATAATTGCAAATATAAGTGAGGTTTATATGAATCAAGACATTTTACGTTTTAAAAAATTTTGCGAATCTTTAAACTATTCAATCCCTAATTCAATGCAAAATTCTTCACTAACATTAATGGAGTTTGAGTCAAACAACGATAAATTATTGGTTAATATTGACTTTGCTGATGAAATTTCAATCGATGAGTTTTACACCTTTTACAAAGCCATAAAATCTTCAAATCAATATAAAGTTATTGCTAAATTTAACTTTGATTTTTTACAATATAAACACACTAAATTAGTTGAATTTATTGATTTTTTAATACAAAAAAAACAAAAATTCTTCAAGTTAAGACGCATAAATTGAGCCAATGAACTTAAGGTGGTTAGGGACTATGAATACGAAATATATTTTGTTGATGACGCCAACTACTTAGAGATGCAAAATTTAGTTTCATCTTTGGAATTAGACTTAATAAAATATGGTTTTAGCAAACTAAAGCTAACTGTTAAGCCTAAACAAAACAATAATATTTTTGACGAAATTGAAGATGCATCTGCTAAAAAAACTCAAGATATGTTTTTGCAAATGCTTCAACAAGAGAAAAAATCATTGCAAAATAATTTTGCAGAATCTGGCGCTAACACTTTCAGAAAAAAATGGTCTCAAAAACAGTACGAGCAACATGAAATCGAAGAAATTTTATCTCTGCCAGAAAAAACAAATGTAGAATTTTGCGGACAAGTTTTCGATTTTGATATCAGCGAAACTAAAAATGGTAAATTTATTTATTCCTTTGCTCTAACAAATAATGTTGAAGCGATTAAATGCAAAATGATTCGTTCAAACAAGCTAGATGATGATGAAACTAAAATTATTTCAGTTGGCCAATTTGTAAAAATTAAAGGTTCAATTACTATACCTAATATGGGTAAACCTGAACCTACAATATTTGTTGATTCTTTTGAAAAATCTATAACGATGTATGAAATAGAATTAGATGATCTATCTCAATTAGATAAAAGAGTTGAATTGCACGTTTCTTCCAAATTCAGCACAATGGATGGTTTAATAAATCCAGGCGATATTATTGATCGAGCCGAAAAATTAGGTATGAGTGCAGTCGCAATAAGTGATCTTGACGCAGTTCAAGGCTATCCACATTTCTATGCAAAAGCAAAAAAATCTAAAGTTAAAGCAATTTACGGTGCGTCGTTTTCTGCATTTAGAAAAAAACCAGTGTTATTTCTAGGTTCGTTACCAGAAGGAAAAATTTCCGACACTTCGTATGTGTCTTTCGATATCGAAACCACTGGCTTGAGCCCTCGTTTTCACGAGCTAATAGAGTATGGTTCATATAGTATACCTGCCGATAACTCTCAACCTCAAATAGTTCAATTCCTTATTAAGCCACAATCAAAACTTTCTCCTTTTACTACAAAATTAACTGGTATTTCTCAACGTGATGTTGATACAAATGGCTTGAATTATAAAGAAGCTTTACAAAAAATTTATAATGATTTAAATAATAAAATAGCATTAGCACATAATGCTAAATTTGACTATCATTTCATTAAAGAGCAATTCAGACTGCATGATCTACCATTTCCGAATGTAACTGTTATCGACACACTTGTTTTATCTCGCTTATTATTCCCTGAGCGTAAAAAACACAGTCTTGGTGATTTGGCATCAAATTTAGGCGTTAGTTATAATCCGAATGTTGCACACCGCGGAGATTATGATGCTGCTGTGCTTGCACAGATTTGAGTTGAGCTTGTGCATCAGATGAAACTCAAAAACATCGAGACATTTAGTGATTTATATAATTACGAACCTGATTCAAAGTTTAAAGAGCGTTTCCCTTATACAATAAGTACGTTGGTGAAAACGCAAAAAGGGTTAAAAAAACAATTTAATATGGTAACTGAATGTTTGACATCGAATTTCAATTCACGCCCAAGAACTTTTTTAGAGGATATTAAACCTAACGATGATTTATTATTTGGTTCTGGAACATTGTGTTCTAAACTAATAGATGATTATTTTTACTCATCTTGAGATGAGTTTATTAATGAAGTGCAACGTTATGACTACATTGAAATCCCTGCTCCTCAAGCTTTTCAACATTGAATTGACAGTGAATTCATTACTCGTGAACAACTAAACTATGCCTTAAAAGAAATAATTCTAACAGCAAAAAAATATAACAAAATACCAGTTGCAACTGCGGATGTTAAATATCTTGACTCTGTGGACAAAAAAGCCTTTGAAGTTTTAGTTTATGCAAAAGGTATAGGTGCTGCAAGACACTACTTGTATAATTATGATAAAGCAAAAGAACACAGTTTAAGTGTACCTAACCTAAACTTTTTAAACACTACGCAAATGTTAAATCAGTTTAGTTTTTTAGGCGATACTGAATTAACTGAAGAAATTGTAATCACTAACTCAAATAAAATAGCAGATATGTGCGATAGAGTTGTAGCGTTTAAAGATGGTCTTTACACTCCAAAATTCGATAATTCCCCAGTTAAATTAAAAGAGCTTGTCTATGCCAATGCTAGAAAAAAATACGGCGAGGTATTGCCAGAACTAATTGAAAAAAGAATTGAAGCTGAATTAACACCAATTATTAAATATGGATTTGATGTTATATATTGAATTTCACATAAACTAGTTAAGAAATCATTAGATGATGGTTACATAGTGGGATCTAGAGGTTCGGTTGGTTCTTCTCTTGTTGCCACATTGTGTGAAATTAGCGAGGTTAACCCACTAGATCCTTATTATTTGTGTAATAATTGTAAAAAATTTGAATTAGCCAATGTACCAGGCATCACATCGGCTTATGATTTGCCCGATAAGGTTTGCACAAATTGCAATATTAAAATGGACAAAGATGGCCACAGCATAGCATTTGAAACATTCCTTGGGTTCAATGCCGATAAAGTTCCCGATATTGATCTTAACTTTTCTGGAGAATTCCAAGGCAAAATCCATAATGAAACCAGACGCTTATTTGGGGACACTCATACACTGCGGGCTGGTACCATCTCAACTGTTGCTTTTAAAACTGGCTTAGGCTATGTTAGAAACTTTTTCGAAGAAACAGGCAAGTCTTCATCTGAAGCGTTTATATCTTATTTAGCTAAAAAAATTGAAGGAGTTAAAAGAACAACAGGTCAGCACGCTGGAGGTGTCATAGTTATACCAAAAGAATATGATGTTAGTGACTTTACGCCAATAAATTATCCAGCGGACGATGTTGAATCAACTTGATTCACAACGCACTTTGACTTTAAAGCTATCCACGATAATGTTTTGAAACTGGACTTGCTGGGCCACGATAACCCAACAGTTATTAAAATGTTGGAAAAATACACAGGTATAAAAGTTTCATCGGTACCTAAAAATGACCATGATGTGGTTGCCGTGTTTAGTTCAACAAAACCATTGCACATCAAACCTGAAGATATTGGGGGCGAACCTACCGGAGCAATAGGACTACCTGAGTTTGGGACAAGCTTTGTTCGTCAAATGCTTGATCAAGCACAACCAAGATCATTCGCCGATCTTGTATCTATTTCGGGGTTGAGTCATGGAACAAACGTTTGGTTGGGTAACAACCAAGACTTAATTATGAAGCAAGGTTTTAAATTGCCTGATGTGTTTTCTTGCAGGGACGATATTCTTGAAAAATTAGTTAAACAAGGCGTACCTAATAAATTTTCATTTGATATTATGGAAAAAGTACGTAAGGGTAAAGGACTGACAGCAGATGAAGAAAAAGAGTTGAAAAAATACAACGTTCCTGACTGACAAATTGACAGTATGCAAAAAATTGCTTACATGTTCCCCAAAGCACACGCGGTTGCTTATGTATTAATGGCATATTGATTTGCTTGATACAAAATTCACTATCCGTTAGCTTTTTATGCATCTTATTATGCGGCACACGCTAAGGCTGTTGATATTGAGTCAATGGTCGACATTAAAAATGGTAGACGCGCGCATAATAAATTAGTAACACTGCAAAATACCGCCAAGGAAGAATTATCAACAAAAGATAGTGATTTGATGTCTACACTCGAAATTACACGCGAGTTATACGCTAGAGGGCTATATATTGCCAATATTGATTTAAGTCGCTCCTTAGCTCATGAATGACTTATTGACGAGGAGAACCAATGCTTGATACCGCCGTTTAAATCTTTAGATGGTCTTGGGGATTCTGTTGCTGAAAATATAATTGCAGCTCGTAATGAAAAAGAATTTACTTCCATTCAAGATTTATCTTTAAGGGGCAAAGTTAACAAAACACTTATTGAAAAATTAGAAAAAATAGGAGCTTTATCGCATCTTGATGAAACAGATCAAATGAGATTATTTTAGAATTGAATTATGAAAAATACAAATTACAAAAAACCAACGTTTTGAAATGTTTTTGTGCTGATCTTGATGGTTACATTCATAGGTTTTGGCGGTGGTAACGCCCTAATGCCAGTAATTAAGCGATATGCTGTTGATAAGTATGGTTGATTAAGTTCTGATGAGTTTGATAAAAACGTGGTTGTAACCAATATGTTGCCAGGACCAATGGCTATTCAAGCGCTTGCATATATTGCGATTCGTTCTTTAGGATTTTGAAAAGGTTCTTTAGTTGTAACATTAGCTGCTATACCTCATATTTTACTTACAATACTATTAATTTTTGCAATCGGGTGATTACCTCAAAAATATTTAATTGTTGTTCAAACAGGTGTGCTTGTGGCCATTGTTGGAAGTTTACTTGGCTTTGCTTGAGGATATTTTAAAAAAGGTATCAAAAACATTAAAATAAGTCTTTGAGTTATATTATTTTTAGTTACATTTTGCTTCTCGTTGTTTATACCTACCCCCTATAACATACCTGTGGCGATCATGCTGATAATAATTTGCATTTACACTACATTTTATTTAATCCAAAAACGCAGAAAAAACCCAAAAAAGGAAAAAATTAACAAAAATACTGAAAAAGTTCAAGGGAGAGAGGAATAATGACGTTACTAGCCTTAGCAGTAGCTATACCATTAATAGCGTTAATTTCCTTATCAGTTTTTGGTGGTGGCCAAATATTTATGCCAATTTTTACATGGCTGTGAACCTCGTTGTCACAATGATTTGGCGTAACTATAACTTCAGAACAAATTGCAGGTGTGTTTGCTATTTCAAATTCAACGCCAGGAATATTAAGTCCCAAATTTGCGGCTATTACAGGTTATTTGGTTGCACAAGGTGCTTGGTGAGGTTATTTGGCAATGTTTATAACTTATTTAGCCTTTGTTTTGCCAGCTATTTTAATGATGCAATTAGCACTCAAGTATATTGATAAGTTTGAATCTTCGCCTTTTCTTAAAAAATTAATTAATGTTATGAACCCAGTGGTTACAGCAATTATTTTTGCTTTGGCAGCACAATTATTCATAGCTTTAATTGCTCCCAATTTCCGCTTTAATAAGTCTGCTAGCGAGTATATTTTACTCAACGAAAACAGTGCAAATGCCCAGTTTTTAAGTGGTTGACGTCGCATTGCTTTATGAGTTTATGTGCCAATTGGAATTGGTTTAAGTTTGTTTTTATACAACAAAAAAATTCCTCTTTTTGGCTTAATATTATCCAATGTTGCATTCGCATTTATACTATTTCAACCATGGTTATAGATAAACAAAAAACGAGCCTGAGCTCGTTTTTCATTTGCTTATTTTTTCTCTTTGTGTGAGGTGTGTGCGTTACATTTACCACAGTATTTGTTTAATTCAACTTTTTCTGGGTGGTTTTTTTTGTTTTTCTTACTAATGTAGTTTTCCATTTTGCACACTGTGCATTGGAATGTAAACCCTTCTCTTGCCATGTTAATCTCCTATATTGATTGTTATTGACACATAAATTGAACATTTATGTGTGATTTTATCTCTTTGTTAAGTTTGTAAACATAACAAGAGTCAATGTCAACTAAGACAATATTACTTCTCAATAATAAGAAGTCATTTTCAATTATAACTTTTATTAATTTTTTCAAAAATAATTTTTATATAAAACCTGTTTTAAAGAGCTAATTTAGTTTTGTTGCATCTTAAGATGCATTTTTTCAAGTTTTTGCACAGCTTTTTTCACACTATCATAAGCAGCGCTGCGTGTGGTTGCGCCAATATCTGCAATTTCTTGATAGCTTAAATTTTCAAAAAAATACAATTGAAAACACTGCGCTTGAGTTTGCGTTAAAAAACTTTTATACTTTTCGAATAAGTCGATGTAGTATTCTCTTTGCTCAAGTGTATTAATCGTTGATTTGGGCTGCATCAATTAATTCCTTAGTCATTGTGTAAATGAATTTTTCTAAATCAAACTCTTCTAAATCATCTATTCCTTCGCCTAAACCAATGTATTTAACATTCAGATCAAATTCATCTTTAATTGAAAGAACAATTCCACCCTTGCTGGTGCCATCCATTTTGGTTAAAATAATTCCTGTTGGATTAGCCACTTCTTTAAAGTGTTTAGCCTGACTAATTCCATTTTGCCCCGTAGTTGCATCCAGCACTAGCAAGCACTCATGTGGAGCGTTTTGTTGAAAACGCTCAATAATTCCGTACATTTTTTCAAGTTCTTTCATTAAGTTAACTTTATTTTGCAATCTACCAGCTGTATCGATTAGCAATAAATCATAATTTTCAGCTTTGGCTTTTTTCAATGAATCAAAGACTACTGAAGCAGGATCAGCTCCCTCTTTATCAGCTTTGACAATATCAGCTCCAGCACGTTTAGCCCACACTTCAAGTTGGCTTACTGCACCTGCTCTAAATGTATCGGCAGCTGCTACAAGAACTTTTTTACCCATTGATGTGTATTTATGTGCAATTTTGGCAACTGAAGTAGTTTTTCCTGACCCATTAACACCGACAAAAACAAAGATATTTAAGCGTCCATCTTGAAAATCTAAAGTTGTATCAACAACGCTTTTGTTGGTATAAATAACAAACATTTGATCAGCAGTTAATTCACCTAAATCCTTTGAATCAGTTAGATTTCTTGCTCTAACTTCATTTTTTAGGTGTGTAATGATTGCATAAACAAGTTGAGCGCTAATATCAGACATAATTAAAATTTCTTCTAATTCTTCAAAGAATTCTTCATTAATTTTTTTATGTTTGTTTTGTAAATTGAATATTTTTTGCCCCAAACTTGATGAATTAGTTAAACCCGTTGCATATTTTTCAAGTTTTTTACTTTCAATAAGCTTTTGCTCTTCTAAAGCTTCGATTTGCTGTTCTTTTTCGGCAACTTTATCTTGTTTTTTACCGAATATTTTTTCTTTTAAAAATTTAAAAAATCCCATATTGTTTTAATTTTATTCTAAAATTGCTTTTTGCTAAATAAAACTCAAATTAAACAACTAAAACCACTCAAAATTGTTGCCTTTAGCTTATAATTAAAAATATAGCGATTAGAGCTTTAATAATAACAGTCCATCTGTTTAAGGGGATTATATGCCAATATGTAAAAATAAAGAGATGAATTTTCCTCTCTTGGGAGCCATTGTTAATGTGCAGGCTTACAAATATAATGGTCATCTTTATCGTCAATGAAATGGCGTAAAGGTAATACGCAACACTGAAGACCATTATGCTTTATTTATCTATAAAACCAAGGTAGCTGAAACTGAAAAAAGTTCATGAGTATACCGTGAACCAGTGATTTGGTTCATGCCTAAAAATGAAAATTACAATGCACTGGTGATGCTAAAAAAGAAACATAATTACATTTATGTCAACTTAGCATCTAAGCCAATTTATGAAGATAATACAATAAAATTTATTGATTTTGACCTTGATTTAAAGTGCTATCCACGCCGCGACATTTCAATAGTTGACCGCGAGGAATTTAGTCAAAATGCCAAAAAATTCAATTATCCTGAAGCCCTTAAAGAAATTATTTATGAGGGCCTAGAGCAATTAATTGATAAACAGCAAAAAAATCAGTATTTTTTCAATCCAAAATTGATAGATTACTACGTTGATGTAATTAAATTAGACAACTCATTGCCACGTCACTTTCGTACAAATGATGATGAAGGTGACATTGAAGTAAAGCAAAACAATCACAAATGCAAAAAAACTGCTCGTTAGGCAGTTTTTTAGTTGCTATTTGCTTGATTTAAAGACACAATAATCATTGGTTCTTTATTAAATGTTTTAAAAATTTTCTTTCTAACAACGTGTCTTGCACGGTTTTGAAAATCTTTAAGACCGTCAAATTTTTCTGTATCCAAAAGATTTGCAATTGTTGAAATAATCAATTCTTCGGCTTCTTTTTTGTCGTTTTTGTCAAGTGATCCAACAATATTAATTTGTACTTTACCCACAATTTTTTTAGTTGCAGGATTATAAGTTGTAGTGACAATAACTGCACCATCACGACCTAAAATTTCACGCTCAGCAATAACTTCGGTACTAATATCACCAATACCAAAGCCATCAATAATCACGTCGCCAACGCCTTTAACTTTACCTTTTGTACTTGCCAATTTGCCATCAATAAAGTGAGCAATTTTACCATTTTGCAACAATAAACAATTTTGCACTTTAGTGTTAGTATTTTGCGCAATTTGTTTAGCAGCCTCAGATAAATAGCGATATAGACCCTGCACTGGAATTACGTATTGAGGTTGCAATTTGTTGACTAAATCGACTAAATCTTGACTTGCAGGACGGTGTCTGTAAAATTCTTTACTTGAAACATCTGAAATTTTAGGAGTAATGCGTGCTATTTCATCTAACGCAACCGCTGCTATGCTTTCAAGACCAGCAATTGGGGGAGCAATCATTATTACATTATCAGTGTTTTTAAGCTTTAAAAACACGTCGTTATTATCTGTGATTCTTAAAAATCTTGAGTATAAACGCTCAATTGAACCAGTAACTAAAATAACCGCGTTATCGTTTTTATTGGCAAGTTTGTAGTCAACTAATTTAGGTAAATTCAATTTTGGGTGCTCTTTACGCATTAGTTCGAAAAGTTGACCATAAGTTTTACCATATGTAACGATTGGACGATTTGTTTGGTAAGCTAAATCCAAAATCTGGTGAATTGCAACCATTTCTTCATCATATGCACCAATTACAATTCTTTCGTTAGGGCTAGCGGCTAAGAAAAGTTCTTTAACAGTTTGAGGTAAATTAATCTTTTCAACTGCTTTGCCTGAATAGTTAGCGCGACCTGAATCAACTACAAGGGCTAATAATTTTCTTTTGGTAAAGGCTTTTTTAAGAAAATCAAAATCAAGTTTACCGTAAATTCCCAAATCACCTTCAACAAAGTTAAACATGAATAAAACATCACCATTTGGTGTAATAAAGTCAAATCCAATGTGCCCAGGCATTGAGCCTGCTAGTTCAATAGGTTGAACCAATATTTCGCCGAATTTACTCATTTTAGAGAGTGTATGGATCTTATAACTTTTGTTTTCAATCTTGTATTTAGAAATTCTTTCTGTAATCATTACTTTATTGAATGCTGATGTGTAAATGTTTAAATTTGGTACATGCATCAATAATCATGGTAAAGCTGAGAAGGTTTCATTTTTCACATCGCTAATAAACACACCAACAATGCGATCTTTATTTTTTTCTAGATATGAAAAGTCAGGAATTAATGTATCAACACCATTTTTTGAGTTAATTGGCACTTTGGTCCCGGCATTAATAACGTAGATTTTATTGTTGTATTCAAGAACATAACAGTTTTTACCGTTTTCATCTAAGCCACCAAGGGCAAATATGTTTATATGATTCATTTTTCTCCTATCATTATTGTTTGGAAAGTAAAAAGTCAATAAATATTGTTTATTATAGCATAAAAAAAGCCAATATTGCTAATGATTGACTTTTGAAAAATGTTGATATTTGTTGATCTTTTCGCGTTTTGCGGCGTTCATTTTAACAACGATTGTAAATTCACCTTTTTGCGATGTTTGAGCTAATTGTTCTTTAACTTGCTCAACGCTTCCTAAGTAAAAACTTTCGTGAATTTTAGTTAATTCTCTAGCAACAAAAATTGTTGCTTGTTGGCCCCAACATGTTTGAATATCGGCGAAAAAATTATCAATTTTATGTGGCGAAACATAGAAAATATGTGAATTTTCAGTGTCTAAAGACTGAATTTGTTTTAATCTTTGCCCACTTTTTTCTTTTGGAAAAGCGTGAAAAGTAAAGGTTTGAGACAAACCTGACAGTGCAAAAGCACTGATCGCAGCATTTACTCCTGGCACTAGTTGAACATCAATATTATTTGCTCTTGCGAGTTTAATTAACTCAAAACCAGGATCACTCACCAAAGGCATACCAGCATCTGAAACAAGTGCAACATTTAAATTGTTTTTTAAAATTAAGTCAATTATATATGCAGCTGACTTACTTTCGTCTATTTTGCTGTATGAAACTAGTTTTTTGCTGATCCCAAAATGTGACAGCAATTTTTCACTCACACGAGTATCTTCGCAGGCTACTAAATCAACAAATTTAAGTGTTTCAAGTGCCCGTAATGTTATATCTTTTAGGTTACCTATAGGTGTTCCAACTATATAAATTTTACTCATAACACTCCATTATTTTGTTAATTAATGCTTCAATCTGTAAAAACAAATTAATATTTTCTTTTATGTTATTAAGAAATGAATCAATTGCTGTTATTGATTTGCGAAAATCATTGTTTGATTTTGTAATTTTACTGAATAAAGACTGAAATTCCTTGGGTTTTGATTGAAAATACAAATATTTTGCACTGTAGAAAAATTTCAGTATTCGGAATAAAAAGACAAGTTGAGTATGCATTTCTTTTTTATTTAAACATGTTAGAAAATAAGACAATGCAAACTTATTTTTGAATGAATCTTCTAATGCTTTAACCAGTGAAAAAATCAGATCACTTGATATATTGATATTTTCAAGTTCATCGACATCATTTAACGTTTTTGAATAAAGCCATGATATTTCAGGGTTTAAATTTTTGCTAGCAAGTAAATGTTTAATTTCATCGTTGCTTGATTTGTTAATATTGATAATAAATGAACGAGATTTAATTGTTGGCAACAACAGCTGAGCGTTGGTTGTTGTTAGAACAAAAGTAACGTTATTGCCCGGTTCTTCAATGGTTTTTAACAATGCGTTCAAAGCAACGTGTGAAGCTAACTCAATATTTTTGAAAATGATAATTTTTTGTTCTGAGTTAGTGATGTTGCTAAAACTGCTTGATTCAAAAATGGTTAAAATGTCATTTTTTTTAAGACCTTCGCCTGTTGACTTAGATGCGTCAGCAACAATAATATTTGCTGGTGTGTTTTCAATTGATTTTATATTGGAATTAGTAAAATTATTGATCATAAAAACAAGGTGTTCATCAAGATTTACACCTTTGTATGTTTTTAATAAATAGCAGTGGCTTATTTTGTTTAACGAAGCTGCTGAGGTAATAAGTTTTTTAAAATTATTCGATATCACCTTTATTAACCTCATCAAATCATTTTTTGAATTTCTCGTTAGCAAACAGCTTATCGATAAGTTCAGACAATACTTCATCCACAGACTGATTTGCGTTGATAACAACAAAGCGCTCAGGCTCATTTTCTATCAATTTTAGGTAGCCTTCATAAACTTTGTCTCTAAAGTTGTCAGTTTCAGCATCTAAGCGATCGTGGTATTGAACCAAGCGACCAGCGTTAAGTCTAGCTTTACTTTGTTCAGGGGTGATGTTTAAAAAGAAAGTAATGTCAGGCATTGTGGATTCAATTACTAGTGCAGACATTTGTTTTGTATATTCAACTCCAAGATTTCTAGCGTAACCTTGATAAGCATAAAAACTATCAACATAGCGATCGCTAATAACAAGTTTGTTTTCTTTCAGAGCTGGTCAGACAACTCTTTCAAGGTGAATACGTCTGCTTGTTGTGTACAGCAACGCTTCAGCAACTGAGCTTAAAACACTCCTTTTGTCAAGAATTAATTCGCGAATTTTTTCAGCTTCAATAATGTCTTTTCCGCCTGGTTCACGAGTTGTAATATATTGCAAACCTGGACATTTTTTAGCTAAAAATTCAACAAGTTTATTGATAATAGTTGTTTTTCCGCTGGCATCTGGCCCTTCAAATGTAATAAACATATGTACCCCTTTTTACTTGTTGCGATTTTCAATTGCTTGCTTAATTGTGAAAGTATCTAAGTATTCAAGACTTGATCCCATCGGCATACCAATGGCAGCTCTTGAAGCTTTAATACCTTTATTTTCAAAAAGTGTAAGTAAATGATTTGTTGTCATTTCGCCCTCCAAAGATGGTGAAATGACAATGATAACTTCTTCGAAATTATATTGGTCTACAAAATCAAAAAGTTGCTGGTATTCATAATCTTGGCTATTTAATTGTCCCTTAACACTCATTAAATATGGCAATACGAAATAGTATCCTAAAAAAATACCCATTTCGTCAATTTTGTTTAGTGTTGTTGGGCTCTCAACTACCATTAGTGAATTAGTCTTGAATTTATCATCACAATTCAAACACAAGCCTTCTTCACGAATGAAGTTGCATTTGTGGCAAAATTGAATTTTTGTGTGTATATTATTGATTTTTTCAATTAATTCAGTACTAAATTCAGAAGGTTGGTTTAACAAAAATGAAGACATTTTTTCTGCTTGTTTTTTGCTTATACCTGGAATTTTCTTGAATATTTCATTAGCTTCTTCAAGAGTTTTAATTTTCATTAGAAACCAAATCCACCTGGCATTTGCGGCATAAGTTTTTCTTGCTCTTCATCAATTTTAGTAAACAATTGATTGATTACAAGAGTTAGTAAATCAGATAAAGTTTGAGGGTCTTCAGGGTCTACTAAGTCTTCGTCCTTTATGTTGATAGCTACAATACGTTTGCTGCCTTTAGCAACAACTTCAAGCCCGTATTTTTCTTCACTGAATGTTTGTTCCATAAATTCTTCAGTTTTGTCTTGTAATTCTTTTTGCAGTTTTTGCATTTTTCTTAACATTGCTTGATCCATAATTTTTCTCCTTATACTAGACTTAATTCTTTAAATAATTTACCTGTTGGTGTGTCCATTGAATCAATTTTTACTGGCTCTAATGGAGTTGTTGGTCCTACATTGCCTGTATCAAATTCATTGATTACTTGGCGTGAAATCTCTTTGTATTGAACTCTGTCTCCGATTGCGTAAATATGTTTGTATTCTCCGCAGTATTTTTGCATAAACTCTTGAAAAATACTGTCTTTTTGTACATCTTTTAGATAGTTCAAAATTCTATTATCTTTAGCGGTCAATATTATAAAGTGTTGTCCCGCTGCTAGAATTTTTACTTCCTTCAAAATTCTAATTAACTGCGTATAAGTTGGGTCTATATTCAACTTAACAGCTACACTTATTGAGTTGTTGATATCATTTACGGCTTCAATATTTGAAAGTCTCAACAGATTTGATAATTCTTCGTTTGTGTATGTGTTTATGTACTCAGTTTTAGTGCTGTATTCAGTATCAAAATCTGGAAGTTTAATACTTGCAGAAAAACTTGTTTTTTCACTTAAATCTATTTCCGAAGTTGAAATTAATCCATCATCTTCAAAGTTAAAATCATCGTTTTGGTTTAATAAATCATCACTTAAATTTTGTACGTCAGCTAAATCATCATTTGATTCAATTAGAAGCTCTTGACTGTGTTCAAGTGCAATTTTAACTGTGTCTTGTAATTTTTCTTTTCCCATTGAATCCTCCTTGTTGGCGCTTAATTCAACTTTTTCAGTATTTTTTGTTGCTAAATTCTCAGAATTATCTACTTTAGGTCTGCCAATGTTGATGCTCGATTTTGTCTGCTTACACATTCTAATTAGACTTAGTTCAATTAATTCAAATGGTGCATCACTAAATGCAGTTTCTCGAGCTAACTTATAAAAGCTATCTGATAACTCAAGAGCGAATCGATAATCAATGTTTAATGAGTTGATTTCATCTACATGGAATAGCTCCAATAATGATGCGTCAGCAGTGCGTTCATAAACCAAAAAATCCTTGATTGCACTTAGTAAACCTAAAACAAATAAATTGGGGTCTATACCGCCATTTTTTAATTCTTCAACAAGCAATATCAAGTTTTTGATTTCGCCTGTGTATAGTAAATTAATAATATTGGCTAGATTTTGATTATCGCTAATTCCAAAGGCATACACAATATCTTTTAATTCGATTTTACCATTGCCATAAGCCAAGGCTTGGTCAGCAATAGACAAAGCGTCTCTCATGCCGCCATTCGCCAAACGCGCAATATAGTTTAATGACTCAGAATCATACAAAATTTGTTCATTTTTCAATACATTTTGTAGCTGTTGCACAATAATGTTGTTTGGAATTTTTCTAAAATTATATCTTTGCACTCTCGAAAGAATTGTCAAAGGTATTTTTTGCGGATCGGTGGTAGCCAAAATAAATATTGCGTGTGCAGGTGGCTCCTCTAATGTTTTTAAAAGAGCATTGAACGCACCTTTGGTTAACATATGAACCTCGTCAATAATGTAGACTTTATATTTACCATTTGCGGGAGTGTGTTGAATTTTGTCGCGTAAATCACGTATTTCTTTAACGCCATTATTTGAAGCAGCGTCCATTTCAATAATGTCAAAATTTTGATTTACAGTTTGCAAACAATGTTCGCAAATATTAGTTAAAGTGTCTGCATGCGAGCAATTTAGTGTAGCTGCAAAAATTTTAGCCACGCTAGTTTTACCGACCCCTCGTGGACCAGCAAATAAGTATGCGTGTGAAATTTTATGATTTAGGATAATGTTTTTTAGGGTTTTCACAATGTGGTCTTGACCCACAACTTCATCAAAAATGCTTGGACGGTATTTTCGATATAGTGCCTTATAACTCATTTTACCCCCTCTAGTTTATTAATTATATTAATATTAAGATAATTATTTTAAAATTAGCAAAAAAATTCAATTAAAATTAAATCAGCATAAATCATTAAATTTTTGAATATATGTCTATAAGTTGAAAGGAAATATATGAAAAAAAGCGTTTTAATAGTGATAGATGGTCTAGGAATTGGACCAAATTATGAAGGCAATGCCTTCGCGTTAGCTAAAACTCCTACACTTGATAAATTGCTAAGCGAATATCCGCATTCACTGTTGCAAGCATCAGGCGAATATGTTGGCTTGCCCGCAGGTCAAATGGGCAATTCAGAAGTAGGACATTTAAACATTGGTGCAGGTAGAATTGTTTATACTGGGCTAAGTTTAATTAATCAGTCAATCAAAACAGGTGAATTTAAATCTAATGTTGCTTTGTTAAATGCAATAAATTCAATAAAAAATACTGATAAAACATTGCATTTAATTGGTTTATTAAGCGATGGTGGAGTCCACTCGCATCAAGATCACTTATTTGAAATAATGAAGCTAGCACACGAAAATGGATTAAAAAATGTATCGTTGCACTTAATAGGCGATGGACGTGATGTAGCACCTAAATCAATTTTAGATTCATTAAGTAAAACTATTGAATTAACTAGTGAATTTAACTACAAAATTTCTTCAATAGGCGGTAGATACTATGGCATGGATAGAGACAAAATGTTCGACCGTGTTCAAGTGCATTTCGATGCTATTGTTGGCAAAAGCAACAATAAATTCAATAATGTTATTGAATATGTTGAACAAATGTACTCACAAAACATTAGCGATGAATTTATTATTCCGGCCTCAAGCATTGAAGGGGATTTTGTTAAAGACGGTGATAGTGTAATATTTTTTAACTTTAGACCAGACAGAGCGCGTCAATTGTCACATTGCCTAATCGGTTCGAATTTATTTGATTATGTGCCTTTAAATTCAGTAAAACTTTCAAGTTTTGTTACAATGATGAAATATGAAGGTATTGATTCAATTGTTGCTATTGAAGAAATGCAAGTTAAAAATCCAATCGGTGAAGCTATTGCTAATTCAGGGTTAAAACAACTTAGACTGGCCGAAACGCAAAAATATTCGCACGTAACTTATTTTATGGATGGTGGAGTTGATGTTGAATATCAAAATTCTAAGCGTATAATGGTTGATTCATTGAAGGTTAAAACTTATGATTTAGCACCACAAATGAGTGCTAAAGAAATAACGGGCACATTGCTAGAACAAGGCTTAAACTTCGATTTGGTTATTATGAACTATGCAAACCCCGATATGGTTGGCCATACTGGCGTATTGAGTGCTGCGATTGAGGCTGTGGAATTTTTAGACACCCAACTAGCTAGAGTTTTAGAGTGGGCTAATTCTAATGGTGTAACTTTATTTATCACCGCAGATCATGGTAATGCTGAAGTAATGATTGATAAAAAGGGTGGACCTGCCACAAAACATACTGATAATCCAGTAATGTTTGTATGTAGTGACAAAAATGTTGAATTAAAAAATGGAATCCTTGGAGATGTAGCTCCAACAATATTAAAATATTTAAATATACCTAAACCTAAAGAAATGACACAGGAGAGCTTAATTTAAAATGAATGAGCAGTTTAAAAGAATAGTTTTTAGCGATGTGGATGGAACAATATATTCTTTTCCAGAGCACAAACTAGAAAATGATGTTAAAGAGTCTGTATTGGAATCAAAAAAAGAGGGTGTCGAGTTTGTTATAGTAACAGGTAACCCTCTTTATGACAAAATCAAATTTTTAGCTAGAGAGCTAAACTCAAGATATGTGATAACTTCAAATGGTGCACAGATATACGACATATTAAATGATGAATATGTTTACAAACAAATAATTTCAGATGAAAATACGCAAAAAATAATCAAAATTGTTGATAAATATGATGGCTCAATCGCATGACACAATGAAACAGAATTTGGGCTATACAACATGAGTTTTGAAATGAGTGATTTTTACAAAACTTTCAATGATTTTGACGACTATAATTTGTCAAAAGACGCTATAAAATCAGTATTTAAGATTGAAATAGCTGAGCCAATTGATCACATCAAGAAAATATACAATGAATTAATTAAGCTAGATTTAGATCTTGATATTGTTTTATTATCTACCCACATTGAAATAACTGCAAAAAATGTAAGCAAAGGTGATGCACTTTTATACGCTTGCAAAAATGTGTTTAATACTAAACCCGAATATGTTATGGCTATAGGTGATAGCGAAAATGATTTAAGTATGCTAAAAGTTGCCGGCTTTGCTTATGCAATGGATAATTCAAGCGAAATTGTCAAAAAATCAGTGTCTTTATACACAAGTTCTGTTGAACAAAACGGTTTAGGCGAAGCAATTGTTGACTATGTTTATAGAACAAGGTTAATGCAAGAAAAAGCTCTTATTGAACAAAAAATCAATGCTCAAAATGCAAAATTAAGAAGATAAATAAGCAAATCAAAAACGTCTTGTGTTGTCCGAGGCGTTTTTTTGTGTGTAAATTGCAACCGCAAATTACCAAATGTTATTAAAAGATCAATACACGTTAAAAATTAGACTGATATCAATAAATTTCAATACGATTTACACGCTATTTAATTGGCGCTATAAACAAACAGTTTTTAGTTACATAACAACATTCCTATTAATATCTAAATATGAATATAATAATTTGTTGTAAAATTACAAATATGAAATTTTTTGACTTTAAATCAACCGAAATGCGTATTGCTGAAAAAACTCTAAAGAAAATTAATCAGTATGAACCAATAATTTCGAAATTAAGCGATCAAGATTTGCAAAACAAAACTCATCAATTTAAATCTCGTTTAGCTAATGGTGAAAGCTTAGAATCGATGCGTGCAGAGGTTTTTGCTGTGTCTAGAGAAGCAACTAAACGTGTGCTAGGTAAAAGACCTTATGATGTGCAAATGATTGGTGGATTGCTACTAGATTTAGCTTCAGTTGCGGAAATGAAAACAGGTGAAGGTAAAACTATTACTTCGATTGCTCCTGTTTATTTAAACGCGCTTGAGGGTAAAGGTGCCATTGTTTCGACAGTTAACGAATATTTATCAGAGCGTGATGCTATTGAAATGGGTGAAGTCTTCAACTGATTAGGAATGAGCGTAGGTATCAACAAAGCCCAAATGGATCCTGAATCTAAAAGAAGAGCTTATGCGGCAGACATTACTTATTCAGTGCACTCAGAACTAGGTTTTGACTATTTACGTGACAATATGGCCACATCAATGAGTGATAAAGTCCAAAGAGGGCTTCACTTTTGTCTAATTGACGAAGCTGACTCGATTTTAATTGATGAAGCTAAAACCCCACTAATTATTTCGGGTGGTGAAGGTGAAGATACTCGTGATTACTACATGGCAGATCGTTTTGTTCGTACTTTGACCGAAGATGATTATGAAATTGACGAAGAAAGTAAGGCAATTTCATTGACTTATAGCGGTATTCAAAAGGCTAATTCATATTTTGGGTTTAGCAACCTGTATCATATTGAAAACTCAGAGATGGTTCACCGTATTCAAAACTCGCTTCGTGCTCATAAAGTAATGCGTGAAAATGTTGAGTATATTGTGCGTAACGGCAAGATTGAACTAGTTGACGCATTTACTGGCCGTATCATGGAAGGACGTTCATATTCAGAGGGCTTGCAGCAAGCAATTCAAGCGTGTGCAGGCGTTGAAATTGAAAGCGAAACCAAAACACTGGCTACAATTACATACCAAAACTTTTTCCGTATGTTTAACAAGCTTTGTGGGATGACTGGTACTGCCAAAACCGAAGAACAAGAGTTCATTGACATTTACAACATGCGTGTAAATGTGGTGCCAACAAACCGTCCAATTTTACGTCAAGATTTACCTGACTCAATTTTTGCTACAGCGTATGGAAAATGAAGCTCTGTTACTGAAAAAATCAAGGAATTATATGAAAAAGGTCAACCTGTCTTGGTCGGTACTGCCCAAATTGAGGATTCAGAAATCTTACACCAATTCTTGTCTAAAGCTTTAATTCCTCACACCGTATTGAACGCTAAACAAAATGCGTCAGAAGCTGAAATTATTGCACAAGCTGGCCAGGTAAAAGCAGTCACAATTGCAACCAACATGGCTGGTCGTGGAACTGACATTAAATTAAGCCAAGGAGCTAAAGATTTAGGTGGACTATACGTTATTGGTACTGATCGAGCTGAAAGTAGAAGAATTGACAATCAGCTACGTGGACGTAGTGGTCGTCAAGGCGATCCAGGGGTATCTAAATTCTACGTTTCACTAGATGATCAATTAATGCGTCGTTTTGCTAACTTTGAAGAGTTTAAAGAACAATTTAAAGACAAAGGCGATGCTGAAATTACCACTAAATCATTAATTAATGGCTTTGTTGCGGCTCAGAAAAAAATTGAAGGTTTCAACTATGATTCACGTAAAAGTGTGTTGCATTATGACGATGTTATTCGTCAGCAAAGAGATCTTTTCTATGCACAACGTGACTTAATTTTAGTTAATGAAGATTTAGGCTACATTATTGAAAGAATGATCAAAAACGCAACCAATACAATTGTTACTAATCCTGAATTTATCAACAAAAATGGTGCATTTATTTATGAAAAATTATTGGAATATTTAAATACGCAGTTTTTAGGTGCGGGAATTAGAAACAAGTATACTCTTGAAGAGTTATCAAAAGTTCACGAAAGTGACATGAAGGAATATTTAACAGAAAAAAATATTGCCTACTACAATCATTGACGTGAAGTTTTTGAAGATTCTGTTGCTAGAGACTACCTACTTTATACAGAAAAACAAGCTGTTTTATCTGTGGTTGATCGTTATTGACAAAATCATATCAACACTATGGACAAATTACGTTCAAATGTTAACTTAGTGCAATATTCGCAAAAAAACCCTTACCAAGTTTATACTGAAGAAGGAAGCAAAAAATTCAATCAAATGCTAGCAAATATAGCTACAGATGTTGTTAGAACTATTTTTAACGATCGTCAAGGTGCGGATACATTAATCCCAGCTCATGTGCGTCACGACCCACTGTTGATTAGCATTAAAGATGCTATTTACTTTGATGATGATAATATGGATGATAATGAAAAAGAAAAACAATGACTTGATTTTTATTACCAAGCCAAAGAATCTGAAGCCAACATGTTTGAGTTAGCCGAAAAAGTTAAACAAACTTTTGTTGACCCTGATAATATCATTCCAAGCGAATAAGGCGAAGGCCTTATTTTTTTGTATGAAAAAACGACCAAATGTGGTCGTGTGTGTAATTATTGTGATTTTTTCAGTATTTTTGCAATCAATTTATTGATTTCATTTGCAAAAACTAAGATTAAACCTAAAGCAATAGAGCTAGCAACTAGAGTTGGATGTGAAACAATATTATCCATTCTAAACACTTGTGCAATACTTGGAATTAATCCAATCAGTAAAATTGTACTTGCTGAAAATAAAATAGCTGCTCATACTAATCAATATTTCTTAATTGATGAAGTAAAGATTGATTTTTGACTCATAAAGTTTATTGTGTTAATTCCGCAAGCTAGACCTAAGGTGATAAAGGCACATGTTGAAGCGATTTTAGCTAAATCAAGATTATTTGCTAGAGCATACTCAGCTCCTATTGTATAAGAAACTAATGTTGCTAAGCTCAACAATAATGATTGCCAAATCAATGTTGTTCCCATTCCGCGTGCAAATATGCTTTCTTTTTTATTGTATGGATCTCTGTCCATTACATTTTTACCGCTATCAACAAAACCTAAAGCAATAGCAGGTAAGCCGTGAGAAACTAGGTTAATTCAAAGTAGTTGGCTGGCACCGAAAATATAAAATTCTTCATATTTTCCTTTGTATGCAAAGAAAAACGCAATCATTCCAACCATCATTACAATTATTTCAACAATTGAAGAAACAAGCAAGTTCATGATGATTGTTTTAATTTTGTCAAATGTTGAACGTCCGTTTTTAACAGCAGAAACTATTGTGTTGAAATTATCATCAACCAAAATTAAGTCGGCAGCTTGTTTGGAAACGTCAGTTCCTGTAATACCCATCGCACAGCCAATGTCAGATACTTTCAATGCTGGAGCATCATTTACTCCATCTCCTGTCATTGCTACAACTTTTTCATGTGATTGTCAAGCTTTAACAATTCTTAATTTATCTTCTGGGTTTACACGAGCATAAACTGAAATTTTAGTTACTTCTTGCTCCAGTTTTTCTTGCGATCATGTAGCTAATTCTGAACCAGTTAAACAAATATCACCTTCTTGATAAATTCCTAAATTTAAGGCAATAGCTTTAGCTGTAGTGATGTGATCACCAGTAATCATTACTGTTTTAATACCAGCTTTTTTAGCAGCAAGCACGCTTTCTTTAACGTTAGCGCGCGGCGGGTCAACCATAGCTATCATACCAATAAATTCAAGGTTTTGTTCATCGCTAAAATCTAAATTTTGTTTGTCAACAATTTTACGTGCTAAGGCTATAACTCTGTATGATTGAGCTGCTCAATTTTCATTTATTGAGCTAATTTTTTCTTTATTAATATTAATTGATCTTGAAATAATAACGTCAGGTGCACCCTTGGTTATTACATAGTTTTGTGAACCATCATTAACTAAAACTGAGTGCATTTTACGATCGCTATCAAAAGGTAGCGATGCAATGATTTTGTTTTGACTTAAAAGTTCATTTTTGTGTAAATTATGTTCATGAGCTCACATTAACATACCTGTTTCAGTAGGATCACCTACCTCATTAAATGTTTTTGTCTGCTCATCGTAATTAATGAAGGCATCATTACAAATTACTAAATTTTTAGCTATTTGTAAAAATGAATTGTTAAAACCTTCATTAACTAATGTTTTGTCAGTTGCTAAAGCGTACGCATCAACAACTTTCATTTTGTTTTCAGTTAGCGTACCTGTTTTATCTGTACAAATTATTGATGCTGAACCTAAAGTTTCAACAGCAAGCAAGTTTTTAACCAAAGCCTTTTCTTTAGTTAGATTTTTTACACCAACGGATAATAATACTGTTGTAAAGGTTAAAAGTCCCTCTGGAATTGCAGCTACAGCCAAACTAATGGCAGTAACGGTTGCATGAGTATATACATCTAAATTGTCTCAAGAACCGGTTGTTAAATTGTTTAATAGCACTTGAGTGATTAAACTTACAAAAAGTAATACTACACCACCAATACCAAATCATTTACCTAATTTATTCAATTTGTATTGAAGAGGAGTTGTGTTTTTACCTTGTTTTTGGATTAAATCATTGATTTTACCTATTTCTGTATTAACTCCAGTTGCAACAACTATTGCGCTAGCTTTTCCGTTGGTTACATAAGTGCTTGAATACAATAAATGAGTATTTTCAGCTAAAATAGCATTTGTTTGTTGATCTCAATTTGCTTGCTTGTGAATTGGTAAATTTTCACCGGTAAGCGAAGATTCAACAACCATTAAATTTGAAGATTCAACAATTTTGCAATCAGCACTGATTGTATCACCCGCCGCTAAAATTATTAAATCTCCCACAGCTAACTCAGTGGCCTTTACTTTTTGAACTACGCCATCACGCACAACATTTGCATATGTTTCATTCATTTTTTCTAGAGCTCTAACAGCTCGATCTGATTTAACCTCTTGGTATGCACCCAACATTGAGTTAAGCATAATTACTAGCATAATGATTGCTGGTTCAACATAACTAATAGTCAAATCGATACCGCTTTTTTTACCACTTAAGTGTTCATAAATGCCCAATCCAAGTGAAATTAACGCACCAATAATCAATAAAATAATCATTGGGTCAATAAATTGTTTGAAAAAAGCAGCTACAGGATTGACTTTTTTGTTTTTAATTAGACTGTTTTTGCCATTTTTTAGCAACAATTCCTGTGCTTGTTGGGTTGATAGACCCTTATATTCTTTTGCTTGCTGACTATTCATTTGTACTCCTAAAATATTTAATAATAATTTTATCTAAAGTCATTAAAATGGGAAAAAATTAATAAAAAAAATGGCGGAACAGAGAGGATTTGAACCTCCGCGGGTGTTGCCACCCCTACAGTCTTAGCAGGACCGCCTCTTCAGCCACTTGAGTACTGTTCCGTTTTTGCTTTTCTATTATATATTAAAATAAATATTTTGATAAAAAAATACACTTATCAAGTGTATCCAAATTACTGAGATAGAACGTAAATTTTAAACATTAAGTATAAACTAGCTAACGAAGAAAGATGAATCTGTTTGGCCAAAATTTTGCATAATTCAGTTTCACTAACTCATTTATTTTGAGCTACTGACTCAAAAATGCTGCCGTCGGTTGAGAAAGGGAATTGTTCTAGATTGCTAGCTTCCACCAAGAAATTGAACACTTTTTCATTCATTTGAGTAGTGGCGATAGCAAAATTTTCTACCTTAATATTGTTTGGTGTTATTTTATATCCTGCTTCTTCAAAAACCTCATTAATTACGCATTCTAAAGGGCTTTGATCAGGCTCAATACTGCCAGTAATGGGGCAAGCATACAAATCGTCTCAATTTTGTTTTTCTTCAATCTCAGGCAAAGGTTGATAATGGATTAAAAATTCGTATTTATCTTTATTTTTTCTATACAGTAAAGCAGCAATTGAGTTTATGCTTTTACGTTGGCAGTAGGTAAAGCCTTTTTCTGATTCGTACACGCTTATTCAATCATTTGTGAATAATTTTGTGTTATTTTTTGTCATTTTTGGATCCTACAATAAGTAAGATTGTTTTAAAAGTTCACTAACTTGTTCTTTATTTTTTGATTCAATAGCACTTGTTATTTTTTGTACAAATTCTTGATATTTTTGCTTTTTGTCTTCTGGCGTTTCTTTTGCAGAAATTTTAGTTTCCAATTGAGTTTTGACTAACTCTAATTTAGCTAAATCTTCTTGAAAATTCAATAAATCTGAAGCAGTTTTAGCTAAAGGAACAAATGTATCTAGCAATGTTTTTATTTGTTCGTCGGTTAAATTTTCTTGTTTCAATAATTCATCAGCTTTGGCTATTTTTTCAGACAATTGGCTAGCTAAAGAAACATTTTGTTCCTCATTTTTAAACTTGTTATTTTTTAATCTTTTTTCAATGGTGTCAGCACTCGCTCTTAAACTGATTAAATATTGGTGATCTTTAGATAAATTTTTTTCTTTATTGCAGCTAACCGCCGCAGCAGGAAGTGCTAAAGCAAGAGGGCTTAAAGTCATAAGAATTTTTTTAGTTTTCATAATTACTCCTACAAGTTTTTATCTTTAATGTATTTTACAATTTTATCTTTGATTTCTAAATCATCTAATGCGTAATCAATATTGGCCTTAACAAAGCCTTCAATAGAACCTAGATCATAACGAACGCCATCAAATTCATACGCGTATATTTTTTGCTTATATTCATTTTGCAACACTTTAAAAGCATCAACGACTTGAATTTCATTTTGGCCATCATATTTAATATTTGATAGTATTTGTAATATTTCAGGATTAAAGACATAGCGACCTAGAATCGCTTTTTGTGACGGTGCAACATCAGGTTGTGGTTTTTCTACTGCCCCACTAATTTCAAAATATTGTTCATCTTTCTTTGTTGAATCTAAAGGATTAACGATTCCATATTTGCTTACTTGGGAAATATCAACGTTTTGAACTCCTAAAATATTTGCGCCGGTGTGGTTATAAAACTCAATTAGTTGTTTAATTGCCGGGACCTTTGATTTAATTAAATCATCCCCCAAAATGATAGCAAAAGGTTCATCACCAACTACTTCTTTAGCACAAGCCAAAGCGTGACCTAAGCCATATTGTTGGTGTTGATAAACAACTTTAATTTTGTTTAAACGATTTGTTTTTTGAACATTTTTCAATAAATCTTGTTTATTTTTGTTCATTAATTCATGTTCAAGCTGTTCATTAACATTGAATACATTTAGCATATCTTCTTTTCTTTTGGAAATAATTAATACTATTTCTTCAATGCCTGAATCAATAGCCTCATCAACAAGTAAATCAAGCGAGGGACGGTTTAAAATAGGCACAAGTTCTTTGTGCACGCTTTTGGTCATTGGTAAAAATCTAGTTCCCCATCCAGCAGCGGGTATTATAAGTTTTTTTACTGGTTTAAACATTTATTCCTCCGTGTGTATTGCGATTCACAAAGCATTTTTTGAAGTGCTAACGACTCTATGTGTTGCATTAGGATGTATTGATATGCAATCTCCAGCAGTCATTTCGATTATTTTATTTTCATTTGTTTCAACGACTGCTTTACCTTGGATTAAGAATGCTAATTCAAACATTTTTGAATTCATTCAATCAGTGCTGGCGTTTTTAGAAAAGATTAATTCAACTTTTGTTTTATTGTCATTAGATAATGTTTTAATTATTTCGCTACGATCTGCTTGTGAAATATTAATTTTATTAGCTAGATCAAAAATATTTGTGATAAGTTCAATATTTGGTTTTGACATACTTGATAATTGTAAATTATTATTGCACATATGTAAATTAAAAACCTAGCACGTCTGCTAGGTATTATTATCTCGTAATTTAATATAGATAGGAGGCTTATATATGCAATTAATAAAAAAATAGCTTAATATGCGATAACTAACAAATATACGAATAAATGGATAAAATATTTTGAGATGAATGATAATTTGACGTTGACATCCTGTCCCCAAGATGTCACTTTTATTATATAACTTTTGAGTGAAGATAATAAAAAAATAGCATCAAAGCTATTTTGGTCACTATGTGAAATGGTGCGAACGAATGGACTTGAACCATCGACCTCACGATTATCAGTCGTGTGCTCTAACCAGCTGAGCTACGCTCGCTTATGTGTTGCGGGATTATTATACCGCAACTTTTTGTATTTTGTAATAAAAAAATTAAAATTAACGTTTTGAGAATTGACGTGAACGACGAGCTTTACGTAAACCTGGTTTTTTACGTTCTTTAACACGTGCATCACGAGTTAACATACCAGCTGGTTTCAGTTTAGCTCTAAATGAATCGCTTGCTAATAATAATGCACGAGCAATACCTAAACGGATAGCACCTGCTTGACCGCTTAAACCACCACCACGAACATTAACTGTAATGTCGAATTGTCCTAGAGTTTCTGTTAAAGCTAAAGGTTGTGAAGCATCTTGTAAAAATAAATCTGATGCTAAGTAAGCTCTAGCGTCACGACCATTAATTACAAATGTGCCTTTACCTGGTCTTAAAAGAACACGTGCTGTAGATGATTTACGACGACCTAAGCCACGGTATTCAATAGTTTTAGTTGATGCCATATTATTTTACCTCTAAACTTTCTGGTTTTTGTGCTTCATGTTTATGTGTTGGACCTGCGTAAACAAATAGGTTTTTAATTTGTTTGTCACCTAATTTTGTGTGAGGCAACATACCTGCGATAGCTTTTTGAACTAGAGCTGTAGGTTTTTTAACTCTTAATTTTGCAGCTGTAATGCTTTTTAGTCCACCTGGATATCCTGAGTGGTGGTAGTAAACTTTATCTTCTTCTTTGTTAGCTGTTAGAACAACTTTTTCAGCGTTGATAACGATTACGTAATCACCCATGTCAGCGTTAGGAGTGAATGTTGGTTTGTTTTTTCCTCTTAGTACTGATGCAACTTTAGCTGCTAAACGACCTAGAACTTGACCCTCGGCGTCAACAACGTATCATTTTTTGTTTGCTTTTTCTTTATTTACAATAGTTGTTTGTCTCATTGTTTTCTCCTCAATATAATCATTGGCCATGCCAATAGCGTTAACGGGATAATTTTTTACTGGATTTTTGTTCGTCGAACCGAACTTTATAACGAACTTAACGACACAGTTTCGCTCGGTATAAATAAAACTATACAACAAAAGTTAAAAAATCAAAATATTTAGATTAATATTTATACTTTATTTAGCTTAGCTTAAGAACCTGAATTTTGCGTTCAAAATTACAACTTTTTGCATCCAAAATTGTGTTTTTTAACTTTTGCAATAAAATTAAATTATGAAAAAACTTAGAGACCATTTTAATATGGCAAAACAGATTTTATATTTTGATAGCGCAGCCCTATCACTTAAACCTGACGTTGCAGTCCAAGCATGCAATGATTTTTACAATAAATTTTCAGTAAGTGTGAGAACTGCAAATGCACCATTAGGTATAAAAAATAATGATTTAATCAATAATTTACGAGTAAAAGTTGCTAAATTACTAGATTCTAATACTGATGAAACTAGTGTAATTTTTACATCGGGAACCACAGCATCACTAAACATGTTTGCTCAAATATTTGCCAATAATATTGAAAAAGATGATGAAATTTTAATTTCAGCATACAACCATTCTTCAAACTTTATACCTTGAATTGAAATTGCTAAAAATAAAGGAGCAAAAGTTATTGTTGAGGAAAATTTAATTAATTCTATAAATCCTAAAACAAAAGTAGTTGCACTAACGCAAATGAGCAATAACTTCAATTTCAGAAATGATTTAGCTAAAATTTACGAATTAGCTAAAAAATTTAATTGTATAGTCGTTAATGACGCTGCTCAAGCGGTGGTTTATGAACAAGTTTCAATGAAATATTGCGACGTAACCGCTTTTAGTGCCAATAAATTTTATGGCCCTACTGGTCTAGGGGTGCTTGCGGTCAAAAACGAACTATTAAAAAATCTTGAACCTGTAAATTTTGGTGGTGGATCAGTATTAAATATTGACTCAGCTTGTCAATGAGTTAAAAAAGATACTATTGAACAATTTGAACCAGGCACAGCTAATTTTGCTGGTATGTATATGTTTGATAAAGCTATTGATTTTTTCAACGAGCATATTGGCTATGAAAAAAGCAATAAAATTCTTGAAGAATTGAGTCTTTTTGCGTATAAATCATTGAAAAAAATTCCAAATATTCAAATTTATACTAACCCATCTGATCATATTATTTTATTTAACATAGCAGGTGTTGATTCACACGATGTTGCCCACTATTTAGGTACACAAAATATCTATGTTCGCTCAGGATTATTTTGTGCCCATTATGTTAGAAATATTAAAGATCAAAACTCATATGTTAGAGTTTCGCTAGGGGTATATAATACTAAAAACGAAATAAGTAAGCTTGTTAAAGCGTTGCGGAATGGAGGTGATTTCCTTGTCATATAATCAAAACGAAAAAAGAAGCATCATTATGGCTCATTACCTTAAACCAAACAACAAAAAAAGCCAAGGTGAAGCTAAAACTATAAAGCATGGTCAAGCGTGCGCTGATTACTTAGAATTTAATTTCGATGTTGTTGACAACAAAATTAATAATTTGAGTTTTGATGCAAAAGGCTGTGCGTTTATGATCTCATCTTCAGATTTATTGATTGATCAACTTCAAGGCAAAAGTGTTGAATTTGCTCAAGATTTTATTGAAAAATATGAATCTTTTGTCAAAAATGGACACATTGAAAATGAACAAACATTAGGTGAGTTAGCAATTTTTAATAATGTTAAAGAGCACCCAAATCGTTTTTATTGTGCAACAATGCTTTCAAGTGCTATTAAAGAAAAACTAAATGGATAAAATAATATTTCATATTGACTTTGACTCTTATTTTGCCAGTGCACACAGAGTAATTAATCCTCAATACGACAATAAACCAATAGCTATCGGACGTAAATTACGCCGTTCAATTGCTTGCTCTGTGAGCTATGAGTTAAAGAATAAGGGGGCTAAATCTGGTTGACCAAATTACAAAATTCTAGAGCTTGAACCTAGAACTATTTTTATTGAGCCAGATTTTAATCTTTATATTACCTTGAGCAATAAAATTTTCAACTTTATTGCTCAAAAATACACAAAAAACATTGAAGTTTACTCAATTGATGAATGCTGATTAGACGCTAGTGAAATGTGCAAAAATAAAGACCCAGAACTTTTAGCGCGCAAAATGCAACGCCAAATCAGAGAAAAATTCAGAATACCAATTTCTGTAGGCATTTCACACAATAAATTTTTAGCAAAGCTATCAACTAATTTGGCTAAGCCATACGGCGTTTTACACACAACTTGAGATGATATAGAAAAACGTATCTGGCCGCTGGAAATTGAAGAATATTTTGGTATAGGCAAGTCAACTGCTCTAAAGTTGCGTGCAATTGGCATCAATACTATTGGCGACTTAGCCGCTCGAGATGTGCATGATCCCTACTTATACACTGTTTTTCGCTCATTAACTAAAGACTACGTTTTGCAAGCTAGGGGTGAGGGACCAAATAAATTAAATTATGAACACAATGAGCTAAAATCAATCGGTAATGAGTTAACTTTTTTATCATTTGATATTGACGAGCGTGAAGAAATATTGAAAATTTTGTATCAATTGTGTAAAAAAGTTTCTTTAAGAGCTAAAAACAGAAACTTACTTGGCTATGTAATCACTTTTTCGATGCGCACTGTTGATAAAACGTGATTCAGAAAACAACAAAGCATCAAAATCCCTACTAACGACACAGAAGAAATTTATGAAATAGGTTCCAGAATATTTAACAAAGTATTTAATGATGAATATATCCGTGGAATTGGTATAAAATTATCCAGCCTGGTTAACGAATTTGACACATATAAACCACAAAGTCTTTTTGACACAAATGTGCAAACTAACACAATTGAAAAAGATCAAATAACACAATTAATTGATAAAATTAATACCAAAATAAAGAAAAAAGGACTAAAAATCGCAAGCGAATTTGTTAAAGATGAAATTAAAGATAATATTCATTCGCGTTATTTAGATACTGACTTGGAGGTAAAAAACTAATGAAAATAGGACTATTTGGAGGCAGTTTTAATCCTGTGCATCAAGGTCATGTTGAAATTGCAAAGTATGCTTATAAAGAATTAAATCTTGACAAATTGATATTTATTCCTGCTGCAACTAACCCATTCAAAAAGAAACAAAAAAATGCACCCGCTCAAGATCGAATTAATATGCTTAAATTAGCTATTGAAGGTCTTGGCCCAAATTTTGAAATCAGTGAATACGAAACTAAAAAAGGTGGACTAAGCTACACGTATCAAACAATTGATTATTTTGCGCATAAACACCCAAATGATGAATTGTTTTTCATTATTGGATCAGATTCATTACCGAGTTTACATAAATGAGAATTTATTGAACAAATGAGTAAAAAAGCTCAATTTGTTGTGTTTAAACGTTCAACAAATATTGATAAAACTAACATTAAACGTTTTAATGTTTTAAGATTAGATAACCCATTCTACGAGGAGTCTTCTACGCAAATTCGTATGGGTGCGTTGGAGTATACACCTGAAAAAGTTAATGCTTACATTGGCCAAAATAGACTTTATGCTAAGGAAATTGTTCACTCAATGTTGAGTGCTTTAAGAGCAAAGCACTCTGTAGCGGCCGCTGAATTTGCTGCTAAATTAGCCAAAGCTAATGGCCTAAGCTATAATCAAGGATACTACGCAGGCCTATTCCATGATATTTGCAAAGAGCTAACAGAAGAAGCTTCGCGTGAATTTATTCAGTTTATGGGGCTAGAAGGTTATGATAAAGTTAAATTCCCTAAACATAAATTGCACCAAGTTTGTGGCGGTTTATGAGTCAAATACATTTATATGATCAATGATGAGGAAATTTTTGAAGCTATTTCATGCCATACAACACTGAAACTAGAATTATCAAAACTAGATAAAATTTTGTTTATCGCCGATAAAATTTGCGATGGCAGAGCATTCAATGGCGTGCAAAAATTACGTGCTTTGGCCATGGAAAACTTGGAACAAGGTTTTAAAGAAGTGGTTAGAATTAACTATAATTATAATAAAGATAAAGGTGTTGTTTTTGATCAAGAACAAGAAAAAATCTATCAAAAATGAATGAATTAGGAGTATTTTATGGATCAAGCAATTAGAATTCAAAAACTTCTTTCACAGCAAGGTGTGTGCTCACGTCGTGAAGCTGAAGAGTTAATTGTTAAAGGTAAAGTCAAAGTCAATAATCAATTAGCCTCGCTTGGGCAAAAAGTTACTCGCGATGATGCGGTGAGTGTAAACGGCAAACTTGTTCAGTGAAATGATGTTAAATTTGTTTATTATGTTTTGAATAAGCCAGTCAAAACTGTTTCAACAGTAAAAGATCAATTTAAGCGCCAAACTGTTGTGGATTTAGTGCCAAATGATTATAAAGTTGTACCTGTAGGTCGTTTGGACTACAATACCACTGGAACTCTAATTTTAACTAACGATATGGTTTTGGTTAATAAACTAACTCACCCTAAATATGAAATTCCACGTACATATCGTGCTAGAATTGATTCTCCTTTAACCTTAAATGAGTTTAAAAAACTAAATGCTGGTGTTGAGGTTAATGGTAAAATTTCTAAGCAAATTGTTGATCAAGTTGAAAATAAATCATATTTAGTTACCCTGCATGTTGGCTCATATCACCACGTTAAAAAACTTTTTGAAGCAATTGGTCACAAAGTTATTAATCTAAAAAGAGTTTCTTTTGCTAATATTAATGTTGAAAAAATGCCAACAGGAACATATCGTTCATTGACTTTTAAAGAATTAAAAGACTTAAATAATTTAATTAAAGAGCAAGAGAAAAAATTAAATTTGTAAACAAAAATTCAAGTTAGCCTTGAATTTTTTTGTTAATTAAATCAATAATTTGAGTTAATTTATCTAATGAATCAATATTAAATCCTGATGAATTTTTGTGGCCACCACCGCCAAATTCATTAGCTATTAAACTTACATCAAAAGTATCAATTGAGCGTATTGAACAACGGTAAAAGCCTTGTTTTTGCTTAAGTATCACTAAACCTACTTCAGTGTTAATCAGCGACATTAACTGGTTGACAAGAGGGCGCACAATATCGTTGCTAATTACTTTTTCAGAGATGATGTAGGAAACATTTTTCTCAACTTTTAGCGAATTAATTGTGTCAAAAATCAGTTGTTTTTCTTCCTTATTCAACTTTAATTGTTGTAATACTTTTTTGTATTCTAAGCCTTGGGTCATTAAATAAGCCATAGCTTCAAAAGTTTTGTTTGAGATATTACGCTCTTGAAAAGCGGCTGTATCAGTAATAATTGCAACGGCCAGAGCCCGCAGCGATTGTTGATTTAGCTTTAAATTTAAATCCATCACCATTTGGGTTAATAACTGACCAGTAGCGGGTCAATGATCTCCTCCAATTCCAAACATAAATTCTTCCTCTTCGGGGTGGTGATCAAATTTTAACGATTCACTGGCAACTACCCTTTGATCAAAAACACGTTTTTGAGTTGAAGTATCAACTACTACTTTCAATGACATATCAAAGAAATCTTGTTCAACTAAATCAAGTTTGCTTTTTAATAAAAACTCTAAGTTACGTGGGCAATCGCCACCTGAGATTTTGACATCTTTTACGTTTGGGCAATTTAACTTAATAATTTCTTGAAAAGCTACACTTGAGCCGATAGTATCTCCATCTGGGTTTTTATGAGTGCAAAGTGTGATATATTGAGCGTTTTGAATATAATTTCAAAACTTAATAAATTGATTTTTCATATAATATTATTATAAATTCATTCATTGAATTTTTGAAATCTTCACTTATATTGAAAATATTAGTAAATATTTATATACATATTTAATTCATTTGGGTTATAATAGCAAAGCAATACATCAAGACAGTAACTGTTTCAACTTAATTTGTTACCGAGTGTATATCCATACTCATTGTCTAAATTCAATTTTCGTATTGCAATAATTTAATTACGAAAGGGGGATGCTTATTATGCAAGCTAAAGAATCAAATTTCAAATTAATTAAAAAAGAACAAGCTAAAGTTATTGCTCAAAAACTTGCTGATTCTAAAGGTCTAGTTGTTGCTGAATACCGTGGTTTAACAGTTAAAGAATTAACAGAACTACGTGAAGAAGCTAAAAAAGCTGGTGTTGAATTAGTTGTTTACAAAAACCGTATCTTCAAATATGCATTAGTTGGAACTGAATTTGAATCATTAGGTGACCACTTAGTGGGACCAAACATTTACGCATTCAGTAATGAAGACGAATTAGCAGCAGCTAAAGTATTAAGCAAATTTGCTAAAACAAATAAATTATTAGTACTTAAAGCTGGTATTTTTGAAGGAAAAGTTCTTGACGCTCAAGGAGTTGCTGAAGTTGCTACTTTACCAAACTACGAAGAAGCACTTGGAATTCTTGCTCGTTCACTTATCGCACCTTTACAACAACTATCCCTTTCTTTAAAACTTTACAGTGAAAAAGAAAGTGAATAATTAATCCAATTTATTTATAAACGAAAGGAAAACATAAAATGGCTAAATTAGAAAAAGACACATTTATTTCTGCTTTAAAAGAAATGTCAATTAAAGAAGTTATGGAATTAGTTGAAGCAATGAAAGAAGAATTCGGTATCGACCCATCAGCTGTTGCAGTTGCTGCTGCTCCTGCTGCTGCTGAAGCTGCTGAAGAAAAATCTTCTGTTAATGTTGTAATTACAGCTGACAACGGTAAAAAACTAGCTATCGTTAAAGTTGTTAAAGAAACATTAGGTTTAGCTTTAATGGACGCAAACAAACTAGTTTCAGCTCTACCTGCTACAGTTAAAGAAAACGTTTCACTAAACGAAGCTGAAGAACTAAAAGCAAAACTAACTGAAGCTGGTGCTACAGTTGAATTCAAATAATTTATAACTTAATCAATCAATCTCGCACACGCGAGATTTTTATTTGCAAAAATATGAATAACAATTCCATATTTTTGGAGTTTTTTTTTTTTACAAATCGATAAAAACTCAAATTTAAACAATTAAAATATCTATAAATCTTAAGGAGAGGCAACATGGTAGGAAAAGTATTTAAATCTCGTATATTTTGAAGTTTTTTCAACTTATTTTTATTTTTACTTGGCAATGTTATTGCAAACATTATTTTGTTGATAGGGTGAAGCATTACTCAAAAAAGTCTATATGCATTACTATTACCTTTTTTTGTATTTTTTATCTTTATAGAAATAATCTTGATGCTATGACTGCTTCACTGATTTATCCATCATATATCTATGGGAGATATAATCGTTAATCAATATAATGAAATAGTATTTCAGAATGCTTTTCAAAGATACACCATTAGACTGGAAGATGTTAGCATTGCAACCGTTTCATATGGCTGAAGACAACTAAATATTTATACGTTAAATCCACGTAAAAAATACAGATTACATCTAGAGAACGCCTTAAAATTTGCTGATTATATTAATAAACAAGTATCGGAGCTGCAAATAGAAACACTCTAACGAAATACCGATTTTTTTAAATCGTTAAAATAATAATTAAGTAAAATTTTCCAAAAATATGCAAAACAATTATATGTTTAATTACCCTCTATATTAGAGTGGAAAAAACTGACAAATCTAGATCAGACTCGCCAGTTTGAATAACAAAAAGAACAGGCTGCACGGTTAAATTCCCGGGCATAGTGTATCCATTAAATTCTGATGAATTTGTTGAATATATTAATTCATTAATGGTTTACTAAACAACAGCAATGTTGTTTTTTTGTACAAAAAATACTGCCAAAGCAGTATTAATAGTTCATTATTTTTTCGTACTCATCCAATGTTCCATGGTAAATAAAGCTTTTATCTGGAGCTATTTCCAAAATAACGTTGGCAACTTGATTTACTAAAGCACGGTTATATGTGGTAAATATTGCTCCACCTTTGTATGCTTTCAAGCCGGCTATTAATGAGTCAATACTTTCTGCATCTAAGTGGTCAAGTGGCTGGTCTAGAACTAAAAAGTTGGCTTCTAAAAGCATCATTCTTGAAAACATCAATCTAGCTTTTTCACCACCAGAAGTAACATTAACTTTTTTAAACACAGAATCATTAGAGAATAGCATTCTACCTAAAAAGCCACGCATTCTTTGGTCAGATACATCTCTAGTTTCTTCAGTTGTGTTTTCAAGAGGTCATTGAGAAATTCACTCTAAAATAGTCATATCTTCAGTGAAATATTTCTTATTTTCATTTGGATAGTAGGTGTGTTTAATGGTTTGACCTCATTTAACTTCACCGCTTGTAGGTTGTTTTAGACCCAATAAACATTCTAAAAATCTAGTTTTGGCAATGTCGTCTTCACCAATTAAAACCATTTTTTCATTTTTTGATAAGCTAAATGATACATTTTGGAATAAAGTTTTACCATTTTCTTCGTATGTTAAATTCTCCACGCTTAAAATGTCTTTACCTGGCTCACGGTTAATGTCTCAATTAATGTAAGGATATTTACGATTTGATGGCTTAATTTCGTCTAAAGTTATTTTTTCCAATGATTTTTTACGTGAGGTAGCTTGACGAGATTTAGAAGCGTTGGCACTAAAACGGGCAATGAATTGTTTAAGTTTTTCAATCTGTACTTCTTTTTTAGCGTTTTGCTGCTTCATAAGTTCAAGTGCTAACTGACTACTTTCTTTTCAGAATGTGTAGTTACCTGTGTAAATTTTGGCTTCGTTAAAGTCGATATCAACAATGTGAGTACAAATGTTGTCTAAAAAGTCGCTATCGTGGCTAACAACAATCACAACGTTTTCGTATTCAGCTAAAAAGTTTTCTAATCATTTGATTGAACGTAAATCCAAGTGGTTAGTTGGCTCGTCCATGATCAAAATGTCTGGGTTACCAAATAACGCTTTAGCTAATAAAACCTTAATTTTTTGATTAGCAGTCAACTGATTCATTGGTAAATCTCATTTGTCTTTAGGGATTTGCAAACCTGCCAATAATTCTTGGGCATCGTTTTCAGCGGTTCAACCACCTAATTCACCAAATTTTTCTTCCAATTCACCTGCACGAGTATAATCGTCCATTGTGGCATCTGGATTAGCATAAATTGCATCTTTTTCAGCTTTGATTTTATATAAATCGGTGTTGCCCATTACAACAACTTCGGTAACAATTAAGTCATCATAGGCGTTGTGATCTTGACTTAAAACACTTAAACGTCTATTTTTTTCAATAACGATTTGACCACTTGTAGGTTCAATTTCACCAGCTAACATTTTTAAAAAGGTTGATTTACCAGCTCCATTTGCCCCAATAATTCCATATGTGTTGCCCTCGGTAAATTTTAAATTAACATTTTCAAACAATTTTTTATCACGAAACACTTTACTTAAATTTTGAACTTCTAACATTGTGTACCTCCATAAATATTTTTCAATTATACCAAAAAGAGTGTTTTTCTATTGAAAAACAAGCCAGATTACTGACTTGTTATCTATTTTCACGAGTGTATTCAAATTCAACAAAACGGAATAATTCTTGTAGATTTTCAATTTTTGTTTGAATTTGATCTAAATCATCGCTATCATCGATAGCGTTTTGCGCCAATGTGTTTTCGTATTCTGCTTTTTTACGAGTATTTTTAATGAATGGCAAGTATTTATTAATTCTTTCTTTTTCACTATTTCATGCCGAAACTTTAATATCACGCAATCATTTATTGTATTTTTGTTCTCCTAATTGAGGATTTGTTAAATACGCGTCAATAACTTCGTAATTTGAATAAGCTAGATAAGGGATTTGAATTTCAACGTCAATTCCATCTTGTGTGTAAGGTAAATCAGCCTCGGTGTTAACTGGGCTAGGAGTTCATGAGGTTCAAGCATTATTTGAACTAAATTCAAAGCTGGTGCCATCAGGCAATACAAATGGCAAGATTGAATACATTCCTCCACCAGATTTGTTGCCAATTATTTTTGCAGTTTTAGTTTCTTTTGCAATATGGGTTAATAAGTTAGCTGCACTAAAGGTATTTAAACCTGTTAAAATAATTCATTCATACTCAGGGTAGCCGTCTTTATCGTCATAAATACCATCTTGGTTTACGTCTACTCTATATTTGCTAAAAGCCAATAATTTATTAACCGTTTCGTAAAAGTATAATTTTTGTTCTTTATTAGTTAAAAAGGCTGCAACTTTTTCCATGGCAGCAATTGAGCCACCACCATTTAAAGATAAGTCTAAAATGATACGTTTAACAGGCTCAGTTTTAGATCTTTCTTCAATTTGTTCCATAGCCTTAACCATTTTAGTAAAGGTATCGTGCTTAAATGCGTCTTCTTGTTTCAGTTGTTCATCTGTACCGATGCTGAATTTATCAAGGTAAATTATGGCAATATCGTTGTAGAAGTTGACAAAGTTATTAACTCTATCGCCACCCAAAATTCTGCTTCTAATTCGACTTAAAGTATTAAGTGAATTGATATATTGATTTACTTTAGAACTTAAAGCCGAAGCAGATGGGTGAGCTCTAAAGTCTTTAGGGTGAAAGTATGAAGCTGATTGAATTGAGGTGTGCAATTCATCTAACTCACGGTAAATAAAATCTTCATAAGCGTGAGTAAATTCACTCACATTTGTTGAAAGTAAGCGCTCTTTAAGCGTTTTTGTACGCTCTGCTTCTGGGATACTTTCATCTTGGCTATTGACCACTCTTGAAGCAAAATATTGTTCAAAATCACTAGCATTATGTTTAGCTAAAAAAGCTTTATTTAAGCCGTAGAAATGATCAAATATGAACCGAATGAAGTTATAGTTATTTACTCTTTCTTTTTCGCTTGGTGAAGTGTTATTTCTTGAGTTAGTCATTACTGCATTATATTCTTCAGCACTAATGTCTTTATTTACTGTGGTTGTAGTTCCTATAAATTTATCATTGTTGAAGTAAATATTGTAATAATTTTGGCTTAAAAATAACAAGTTAAAAATTGAAAAAGGCATAAAAATGTTGTCATCAATTGCTTTAATTGACATGCCGTAGGCACCAAGGTTTAACTCAGCATATTTGTCTTTGCTTAAACGTTTTAATTCAAAATCTGTGTAATTTAAATGTCTTAAATAATCAGTAGTTGAAGATTTTTTAACCATCTGGAACGCATCTGTAGAAGACATAAAGACTTTATTGTCTTTATCGTCAAATATCATTACATTTTCACCAAGGTTATAGTAGTATTTACCATCTTCAAACCTAGTGTATTTTAAATCACTAGTGTCAAAAATACCGTGTAATTTTGATAAGAATTCATTGATATTTACATATAAATCATCTGTTTTTTTGTCTTTAAAGGTTTGCAATTTAACACCTTCAATTTTGTATTCAGCAGATTTATTTTCAAAATCAAAATCTTTGAATTTAAGCAGTTCAACGTGTGTTTTTTCAGTGGTTTTAGGTAAATTGCTACAACTTACAGCTATGAAAGAGCCAGCAACAAATGATGTTGCTAGGCTCGAAGATAATATAAATTTTTTTAGGCTTGACTTGTTTGTTTTACTTTGATTATTGTTTTTCATTCATTTCCTTTAGCTGCTTCATATTTATCTTTTTCCATGTCGAAATCTGTTTTGATTTGATCTCTATCTTCTAATTCAGAGTCTTGTGCAATATTTTCTTGCGTAAGGGTGTAGCCAGCTGCTGTTACTAAAGCTGTAAGTTTTTTAATTTTCGCATCTGTTTCAGATAATTTGTGAGCAGCGTTATATTGGTTAGCGAAGTAGAAAGCTTCAATTCTTGCTGTTACTTGTTCATCGGTGGCGTTTGGTCAAGTTTCCAATTCAGTTTCAGCTGTTGGTTTAACAATTTCTTTAACTGCTGATTTTTGCTCGCTTGTTAGGCTTGAATAACG
Organism: Mycoplasma simbae ATCC 49888; assembly: GCF_000702705.1. Classification (GTDB taxonomy): domain Bacteria; phylum Bacillota_I; class Bacilli_A; order Mycoplasmatales; family Metamycoplasmataceae; genus Mycoplasmopsis; species Mycoplasmopsis simbae. Next base: position 63,292 of record NZ_JNJG01000004.1, on the reverse strand, counting down.
GTCTTTAACACGTTTTTCTGAAAGGAATTTCAAGTATTCTAAGTAGTATTCAGCCGAAGCGACTGCTGCCTCATATTGTTTTAATTGTTTTTTCTTGTCATCAATTGATTTTAGCAGTTCTTTAAATTCATCAATTCTTGAAGTGTATTCTGTGTTTTTAGCAGCAAAATTATCTCTTGTTTCTTGGGTTAGTTTTGTATCTTGGGCAACGTTTTCAAAATTATAACCGACATGACCAATCAACTCTTTTGCTTTCTCAATTAAAGTATCCAATACATTAAGTTTTTTTCATGAAGCTCAAGACATTGAGTATTCAATTTCATCTGAGATTGCTTGTTTAATTTCATCGGATTCTGTTGCTGATGTGCCAACATGTTCAATTAATTTAGCTTTTACATCTTCAGTTAGTGTGTCTCATGCTTCAAGCACATTTTTATGAGCAATATCTTGAAGATATCCTACATAAACCTCTAAGTCTTTTTGTCTTTGTGCTACTGCGGCTTCACCTGTTGTCACACTTTCCTGGATTTCACTTTCATTTTCAATTCTAATTTCCCCACCTAATTTTTCTTCTAATTTAGTTTTTTGTTCTTGTGTAGCTACATAAATTGAAGTTAATTTAGGAAAGACTGCTTTAGAAATTACAACTCCAGTAGTTGAAGATTGGTTTGATGTTACTGAATCAATATTAAATTCAGCTGGAATAGTTAGTTCAGTTAAGTTTGGCAAGTTAGTGTTGAATGTAGTTAAACCCGCTGGCAATGATAAAGTAGTAATTGGTGTGTATCTAAAACCAATTAAAGAGGTTAAACTTGCTGGTAAAGTTAAAGAAGTAATCTTGGTGTTGTCAAAACCACTAATTGATGTTAGACCTTCGTGTAAGGTTAAAGTTGTAAGTGTAGTAACGTTGTTGAATGCGTGATCGACTGTTTTAACATTTGCTGGAATTACTAGTGAGCTAACTTGAGTTCTATCGAAACCACTTAGTTTTGTTAAGCTTGCTGGCAATGTTACGGCTGTGATTTTTGTGTCACTAAATGCACCTTGGTCAATGCTTACTAAGTGAGAATTTAAAGTTAGCGTTGTTAATTCGCTAAAATCATTGAATGAGTTAGCGTGAATAAATTTAACGGCTGCTGGAATTTCAACTGTTGTATCAGTAATTTTGAATAATTGGCGTGCAATTTCAGGGGTAATAGCTTCATTTTTGGCTCCATCAATTAAACGCTTAATTGTTGCTCTTAATTCAACTTTTTTAGTTTGCGCTTGTGCGTTAGCCTCTGCAATTTGTCTTTGTTTTGCTTCGTCGGGCGTTTGACCTTGTTGAACTTGTGCTTGCTCTTTAAGTGTGTTTAATAACTCAGCTGCTTTTTGGAATTCAGATCTAATATCAGCTTGAATATCTTGGTAAATTGCATCGTTACCATATTGTCTTTCAAACTCGTTTAACACTGCAGAACCAGTATTAATGTATCTTTCAAATAACTCTAAATTTGTTTTTTGTTCAAGCTCTTTAGCCAATTCAACTGCATCGTGAATGTTTCTAGTTGCTTCTCCTAGTTTACGGTAGTAACGGTCCGCTCCTTCTTGAATTGAATTTGCACTAGCTACGCTAGTTTCAATTACTTCGATAGCATCATCTTTAGTTAAAGTTGCTTTAACCTCGTTTGCTTTAGCAATTTCTTCACGCAATGTTTGTTTAACTAATTCTTGTTTTTGTTCTCTGCCTAAACTAAAGTATACGTCTGTTTTTTTAATAGCTTCTTTTAGTTTTGTAATACCTGCTTCAACTTGATCAACAACAGTTGCATTGTGATATACGGCTGTAGCTTCATTAATAGCTTCGGCTGATTCATAAAAGGCTTTTAAGTCATAGTCGCCACTGTATTTTTTGTGTTTTTCAGTTGCGATTTGAATTTCTTCGTGCAATTTTTCTTTAGCTAATTGTAATGGGGTTTTTTCTTGATCTGGGTTACCAGGCTTTACTTCGCCATCGCCTGGTGTTTTTTTATCTTCATTAGTTGTACAAGCCACGGCTGCAATGGGTAAAAATGCACTCGGCACTGTTCCTAACAAAATTAATTTCTTTTTCATTTTTAATTATTCTCCTGTGTTTGATTACTTTGATCGATTAAATTAACATGTTGCTCACGCATCTCATTAACTCATTCAATATTATTCATTAAATGTTTACTTTTAACAATTACTCGTTCTAATGTTGCTCAGTGTGGCTTACTTATTTCAGCATAAATTACAGTGCTAGGTAAAATCAATGTATCGACATTACTTTCGTGAAAACCTTCAAAATATTGCAATCCTTCAGGTAAATTTAACTCGTTTACGTATGAAACATTAAAACCTGCTACACGTTTAACTGTGCTTGGAATATTAATTTGAGCTACACGACTAAAGGCAAAACCATTAAGCTCAATTAAACCTTCTGGAAATTCAATTTTACGAATTCATTGATTGCTTCTAAAGGCATCACTACTGATGTATTTAAGTGTTTTAGGGATGATTAATTTTTTAATTTTGGTGTCTTTACCACCAAAACCGCCTAAAACTTCTAATTGGCTTGGTAATTGAATTGCTGTTAGTGCTGAATCTTCAAAACTAAAAGGCTCAATTACTTTTATGCTATCAGGTAAGATAACTTCTGTTAGTTTTGGAGTACGAGTAAACCCGCCAATACTGGTTAGTCCTTCATTTAGAATTAACGAGTCAATTTGTGTATTGCTAAATGAACCAGGTGCTATTGATTCAAGATTTGCTGGTGTTTTTAATGAAGTTATTTGTGTTCCAGCAAAACCGCCCAATCTTTCAAGTCCTCTAGGCAAGTCTAAAGTTTTAATAGCTGTATTGTCTAGTGTTCCTTGATATAGATATTTCAGTGTTTTTGGTAAATTTATTGACTTGATATTGGTATCTGAAAAACCACCAAAAGAAATTAAGTTAGAAGGCAGGGAAAGCTCTGAAATATCTGTAAAATCCAATGTTGATCCATAGATATGTTCAAGAGTTGAAGGTAAGCTAATTTCCTTAATTTTTCAGTTTTTAAATCCACCAAAAGTTTTTAAATTTTTAGGTAAGTTTAGTGTGCGATAACTTCCTGTCATTTCGGTGCGATAATCCAATGTTGAAGGCTCAATAAATTGAACGCTTTGAGGAATTTCAATGTTTCTAATTGCAGTATTAGCGAATCCACCCAAACGAATTAATCCTTGAGGCAAGGTTATATCGCTAATTAAAGTTGTATCAAAAGCACCTTTACTTATTTCTTCTAGACCAGCTGGTAAATTTACAGCCACTAGATTAGTGTTGGCAAAGCCACCTAATTTTTTCAGTGTTGAAGGCAATGTTAATGATCGTAAAGCATCAGCTGAATTAAATGCATCTGCAGTAATTTCCACAACTCCTTCAGGAACGCTAACAGTATCTATTTTTGTGTGTGCAAAACCACCCAATTTACGCAGTGATTTAGGTAATGTAAGCTTATTTATTTGTAAGTGTGAGAATGAATTTGGACTAATTTCTTTAAGCTTTTGATTAAAGCTAATTGAAGTTAGTGCGGTATTACTAAAACCGCCAATTTTCAATAAGTTTTCATTGATTTGTAAAGATGAAATTGTAGTTTTATCAAATGAACCTGGGTGAATTACAAGCAATGATTCGGGAAGGGAAAGTGATGAAATTGATGAGTCTTTAAAACCGCCTAACTCAACTAAACCATTAGGTAAATCAAGTTGTGCAATTTTGGTATTATCCAAGGTATTAGGCAAGATATTTTTTAACGTATTAGGTAGCTGAATACTTTTGATTTTAGTGTTGGCAAAACCACCTAAAGTTGTAAGTTTGCTTGGTAATTTCAAAGTACTAATATTGGTATTATCGAAGGCATTTTGACCAATAGCAGTAATCTTATCGTGTAAAACTACAGTTTCCAAATCGTACATATTTTTGAAAACATTATTGCTAATTTCAGTAAATTCATCTGGAATCACAACACTTTTAGCTTTTTGATCAAATAAAGCCTTAGCTTTTTTTACTGTTAAAACGTGTGGCAGATTTTCTCTAGCGTCAAAATAAGGATCCACTTGAGTGTTTGTTTTTTTAGTTTTATTGCCATTATCTGTATATTCACAAGCAATAGCTAACATTGGAATAGATAGCAATGATGAAGAAAGTAATGAGTTGAATATGTGTTTTTTAATCTTCATATTGTTCCTTTACAAAAGAGGAACTGATATATTTAATTTAAAAAATTAAACAAAAATATCCTCTATGTGACAAGGGGATATTTTTAAGTCTTTATTGAGCCACGCATGAATTACCATGATCTGCTCGTCGGTATAATCTCAGCCGTTTCCAGCACCCTTGTCGTTAATATTATAAACTAAATACTATTTAAGATAACAATAACTTATATTTTTGCAACAAAAAAACACCTAAATATTGTATTTTAGGTGCTCTTTAAGTGTTTTTGCTTCCTCAGGCAATCTTTTTTCAAGTAATTTTAATACACAAAGTTGTTTAAACAACACATCATGAATTTGTTCAACACTAGCTTTAGGTGCATTTGGATAAACAAGTGGCAATACTTCTCAAGCGTATTTGCTTTCAATTTCAAATAGTTTTGGATCAGCATCAATTTCATTACGTAAGCCAAATAAAGATAAAATCATGCTACCCACAATTGATCTTTTAGCTTCGTTGTGGGCCAGTCAAATAAATTGTTTATGTTTAGGGTTGCTAATATCAATTTGACTCATTGTTTCAACACCTTCTAGCAGTCCGCCTGGATAAATTTCATTTTCAGCATTGATACGAACGAAATCAGCAAGAATTTCTGGGCTGTATTCAATTTCATCTTTTTCAATAACTTTATCAATAAAAAGATTGAAATAACTCACTAATGTTTTGCCCGCTAGCTCTTTTTTGATGTTGCTTTCAAACGAAGATTTTTGTTCTTGCAATTCATTTAAAAGTTTTTTATCATCTTGAGATTCACTTTGTTGTAAATCCACATTTTTTAAAGCTTTAGCAGAGTGAATAGTGATAGTTCAAAATTGATTAGCAGGATCATTTAAGGTAAAGGTTTCACCAATTTTTTTGCCAATTAACTGCGAATTTATTGAAAAAGACTCAGAATTTAGTGCTTGAAGGTCAACATTTTCTTTTTCATCAACTACTTGACCATCTTTTGTAGCTTTCATGCTTAAATTGACAACATCTTTTTCAATAATGTCACGGCCTGTTACTTCTTCAAAAGTTGGTCTATTTTTAATGAATTGACTAAAAATTTCATCTAATTGAGCTTGCGTAACGATATTAGGATCAAATTCAAAATTGATTTCATCAATGTTTAATTTTTCAATTTCTTCACTTTTGTAAAATTGCAATTTTATTACTGCTTTAAACTCGTTTTTATCATCAATTACATCTACTAATGGTCGACCAAAAGGCAATATTTTACCGTTGTCTTTGTGTAATTGAGCGGCAAATTTGTCAATTTCTTCTTCTAAGATTTTTCTGCCTGCTTCTTGACCCAATTGATCAGGTGAAAGTTTAGCTTTAGTTTTAATAGCTTGCATAAGAATTTCATTTTTAATCTTTTTAAAATCTGCACCATTAACATTAATTTCTTTAGTGCTTGTAGTGTATTTAATCATTACACCCCCTTGTTAATTATTAATTAATTATATTGTAATGTTATTTGTTTAACTTTTGAAATGTATTTTAATTGTTGCGGTATTAAAAAAATCTGTAAAAGTGCAATATTATTTTGGTAGTTTAATATTTTTATTTTGCCAAAACACCGATTTTATAGGCAAATTTGGCAAAATAAATATTTTGTAAAATTATGATACACACGGCTCAGTTGTTGTATAATAGTTTCGTTATTTTATATAGCAATATTTTTTAATTTATTTATTTTATTTTCAGAAAGGAAACTTAAATGCCAACAACAAACCAGTTAGTTAGCAGCGGTAGAGTGCAAAAAGTTCGTAAACAAAATGCTCCTGCATTGAACTTAAGCTACAACACTCTTACTAAAGCTTCTCGTAAAGAGTCAGCTCCGTTCAAACGTGGTGTATGTACACGTGTTGCAACAATGACTCCTAAAAAACCTAACTCAGCTATGCGTAAATATGCTCGTGTTAAATTATCAAATGGTATGGAAGTTACTGCCTACATCGGTGGTGAAGGACATAACCTACAAGAACACTCAGTTGTTCTAATTAGAGGTGGTAGAGTTAAAGACCTACCTGGTGTTAGATACCACATCGTTAGAGGTACACAAGACTTAGCGGGAGTTAATAACCGTAAACAAGGTAGAAGTCTATACGGAACCAAAAAAGAAAAAGCAAGTAACTAATAAATAAGGAAAGAGAGAAAATATGTCAAGAAAACACAAAGCTCCAGTTAGAGAAGTGCTAGCTGACCCAATCTTTAATTCTGTTCTAGTTACTAAATTGATTAACTCAATTATGCTAGATGGTAAAAAATCTGTAGCACAAGACATTCTATATTCAGCCTTTAACATTATTAAAGAAAAAACAAACAAAGATCCGCTAGAAGTATTCCAAACAGCGATCGAAAACATCACTCCTCAACTAGAAATCAGAACAAGAAGAATTGGTGGTACAAACTACCAAGTTCCAACAGAAGTTTCTGCACGTAGAAAACAAACTTTATCACTAAGATGATTAGTTCAATACTCACGTCTAAGAAACGAAAAAACAATGGATGTTCGTTTAGCTAACGAAATCATTGATGCATCAAACAAAACAGGTGGCTCAATCAAAAAACGTGAAGACACACACAAAATGGCCGAAGCTAACCGTGCTTTTGCTCACTTTAGATGATAATTGGAATAAATTATGGCAAGAGAATACGAATTAAAGAATTACCGTAATATCGGTATTATGGCCCACATTGATGCAGGAAAAACAACAACAACCGAAAGAATTCTTCTACACACAGGTAAAATCCACAAATTAGGTGAAACACACGATGGTGCTTCACAAATGGACTGAATGGCCCAAGAACAAGAACGTGGTATTACTATTACTTCAGCTGCTACAACAGCGTTTTGAAAAGGTACAAGAATTAACATTATTGACACCCCAGGACACGTTGACTTTACCGTTGAGGTTGAAAGTTCATTACGTGTACTTGACGGTGCTGTTACAGTATTAGACGCCCAAAGTGGTGTTGAACCTCAAACAGAAACTGTTTGAAGACAAGCAACAAACTATAAAGTTCCTAGAATTGTTTATGTAAACAAAATGGATAAAATGGGTGCAGACTTTTTCATGTCTGTTGACTCAGTTAAATCAAGACTAAATGGTAATGCAGTTGCAATTCAAGTACCTATTGGTGCTGAATCAACATTTACAGGTATTATTGACCTTGTGGAAATGAAAGCATACATTTACGATGGTAAACCTGAAGAAAACCCAGAAATTACTGAAATTCCAGCCGAATATCTAGACGTTGCTAAAGAAAGAAGAGCAATGCTAATTGACTCACTTTCAACCTACGATGACGAATTTATGATGAAACTTCTAGAAGGTGTAGAACCAACAGAAGAAGAACTTAAAGCAATGATTCGTAAAGCAACTTTAACATCTACTTTCTTCCCATGTGTATGTGGAACAAGTTTCAAAAACAAAGGTGTTAAAAAAATGATTCAAGCTGCGGTAGATTATCTACCTTCTCCACTAGATGTGCCTGCTATTAAAGGTTATCTAGGGGACCAAGAAGTTTCAGTGCCAGCTACTGATGACCATGACTTTGTGGCTCTAGCCTTCAAAGTTATGACTGACCCATTTGTTGGTTCATTAACATTCTTCCGTACATATGCTGGTGTATTGAAAAAAGGTTCATACGTATACAACACAACTAAAGATGTTAAAGAACGTATTGGACGTATTATTAAAATGCACGCTAACTCACGTGAAGAAATTGATGAATGTTACGCAGGGGACATTAATGCCCTTGTAGGTCTAAAAGCTACAACTACAGGTGACACACTTGTTGCTGAAAAAGCAGAAAAAGTTGTACTAGAAAGAATGGTTTTCCCAGAACCAGTTATTTCTCAAGCTCTAGAACCTGAATCAAAAGATGCTATGGAAAAACTAGCTTTAGGTTTACAAAAACTAGCTGCTGAAGACCCTACATTTAGAACTTACACAGACGAAGAAACAGGACAAACAATTATTGCTGGTATGGGTGAGTTACACCTAGATATTATCGTGGACCGTCTAAAACGTGAACATGGTGTTAAAGCAAAAGTTGGTGCTCCACAAGTTTCATACCGTGAAACCATTACTAAAGAAGCCGAAGTTGAAGGTAAACACATTAAACAATCAGGTGGTAAAGGTCAATACGGTCACGTTTGAATTAAATTTGAACCAAACAAAGACCAAGGTTTTGAATTCGTTGACAAAATCGTTGGTGGTAAAATTCCTAAAGAATACATTAAATCAATCCAAAAAGGTCTTGAAGACAAAATGGCTAGCGGTATTTTAGCTGGTTACCCAATGATTGATGTTAAAGCTACTCTATTCGATGGATCATACCACGATGTCGACTCATCAGAAATGGCTTACAAAATCGCTGCTTCTAAAGCTTTAACTAAAGCTAAAGATTTATTAGGAACAGTTCTATTAGAACCAATTATGGACGTTGCTTGTGTTATTCCTGAAGATTACTTTGGTGATGTTATGGGAGATTTAACTCGTCGTAGAGGACAAATCGTAAATAACGAAACACGTAACGACGGTGCACACGTTATTCGTGCTCACGTGCCATTGAAAGAAATGTTTGGATATGCAACTGACTTGCGTAGTATGACAGCTGGTAGAGGAAACTACCAAATGCAATTTGATCACTACGAAAAAACACCAAAAAATATTGCTGACCAAGTTATTAAAACAAGAAATATCCAAAATAATGATGAAGACTAAAATGAAGCCTTTGGGCTTTATTTTTTTATCCTGACATAGTCAATTTTTAAAAAAAATATAGAAAAAATACTGCCAAAGCAGTATTAATTTCTAATATTTGATAACGGTGCGTAAATTTCAACTGGAATTAATAATTCACTATCAAGCGATGGATGATCCACTAAATTTGAGTAGGAATTGCTTGCTCCAACTTTCAATTTGACATTGAAGCTAAAGGCAACGATGCGGCCATAGTTTGAATTCTTAATCTTAAGTTCCAAATTGTCAAAAATTTCATCTCTGTCAACTCTAGTGTAAAACGGATATAGCGCAAATGATTGACTCATGCCGGCTAAAGAACCAATTTTAACACCTGAATAACGCAATTGATAAGCGTTTTTGTTATCGGTGAATGAAAAGTCAAGTGATTTATAAATTTCGTATTTTATTTTTTGCATTGAAGTTGCATCTATGCTTGCTGTTAAATTCACTTCTGCATCATTTTGATTTTTATTATCCAAGATTAATTTTTTAACATTCGAAACGGAATTAATAATTTCGCTCATAGTTTGAGGAGTGCCAAAAAATTCTACTAAATTAGATTTAGGATTAGCTAAATCTATTTTTCTAAATCCTGAATAAGTAAACCTTTTAGTAATTTGTGCTTCTGAAGAGTGATTTTCATCACTATTAGCGATTAAAACTTCTAGACCTAATGTGCCTTGAAGATCATCAAATGTCGCGCCGATAATTTTATCTGTATACAACTTAGCTGTTTCTTGATTAACTGAGTAGAATTTATTTTTTGTACCAGGGCCAAAGCCTACAGTTTTTGAACCCATTAAATCTGGATTTTTATTCAGTAAAGAGTCAAAATTAATAATATAATCCGATTTTGCAGGCTTAGTATTATTGATTTTTGAACTATATAATTGAGTATTTTCCACGTATAAAAGCATGTTAGCAACTAAAGATGGATATAAATCAGTAACTTCACTGGTTAATTCAAGCTGCGATAAGTGGTTTTCCTTGTTATTGTTGTTTGAATTGGTGTTTTTTGCCATTAAACCTGTAATTTCAAAAGTTAATATTTTGTGCTTTGCATCTTTTTGGAATTTAAGTTCAATATTTGATATCTTGCCTTCTGTTTGGTTAATCACAATTGCATCTTTTTGTGCATAACTAATAGTATATTTATTTGATATTTCGCTAGAAATGTGTAATTCACCCAGTAAATTATTCAAATTATTTAAATTTCTTGATCAAAATGAAGCAGCATCAAAATCTGAATAACGTGATGAAACAGAAACTGTTTTGTTTAACTGATCCAAATCAGAAAAATCAACAACTATTTCTGGTTTGGTGTTAGCTTCGTCACCGCCTGGATTTTTTGATTCACCTGGGTTGTCGTTTTTATTGTCGTCGCCTTGTTTTGAACCATTATTTTCACCTGGATTAGATGGTGTTTGAGTCGATCCACCTTGATTTGGATCCTTTTTTTCTTGTGTTCCTTTCTGATCTTTATCTTTGTTATTATCAATTATAGAATCTTGTTCGCCTTTAACTTCATTGTTAGCGCATCCTGCTGATATAACTATCGAGCCAATACTTGACAATGAAAGGGCTAAAAATAATTTGTTTTTTAATTTCATAGGCACTTATTTTAATACATTTTGAGTAAAATTGTTGAAAAATGCATAAAAAAACAACCTTATTTAAAAGGTTGTTAGGGCGTATAAAAAATAAATTAAGATATTAAAAAGGTATAACACTTTCTATGTAACAATGAGTTACGGATATAATTTTAGCATCAAATTAAAAAAACAAAAATATTTTTTTATTTTTTAGACAAAAAAATCATTATGCTAACGCATAAATGATCTTTCAATTTCAAGTTCTTTATATCTTAGATTATCGTTATATTGCATAAACTCTTCTTCGCTCATAGAAGTGTTAACCACGTTAGACTCGTTAAAGAAAAAAGCCTTGTTAATTCTAATTCTTACATTGCTCAAATCAACATTTTCATCCCTACGAGTTTTAGGGTTATAAGCTTTGACACTAAAACCATCCTTTGTATACAAATCATAGACAAAATAGGTTAGCGATGTAACATATTTATTTTCTTGATCAGGATGTTTGTCGATTTTATTGATTTCTTTATAAAAAACTACTTTATCTACATTGTTATTAGCTTTAATTGCTAATTCTTTTTCGCCACCATATCCGTGGTTGCTAGATAAAACTTCAAATTTTACTTTGGTTATATGTTTGTGCAGATCTTGGTTTAGGCTATTTTTATGCACCGAGCTAAAATCAATATTAAAATCAAAATTTAATACGTTTTGCATATCATTTTGAACTATTTCTAATGCGCTTTTTTGCAATTCACTTAATTCGCTTCATTCTAAATAGTGTTTTTGCTCACTTGCGCCAGTTTCGTTTATAGAACTGTCATTATTTGCATTGGTATTGTCCGATGAAGGTTCTGACTGCGAACCAGTATCAGTGCTTGGATTACTAGAAGGATTTTCATCTTGATTATTTACTACCGAACCATTATCGTTGTCGCTTTTAGGCGAATTAGGTTTTGTAGCATCATTTTTTGTTTTGCCTTCATCTGTTTTATTTTGAATTGTCGTGTTTTTGTCTTTTTCATTATTTTCAGAATCATTATTAATTTTGGTGCTATTTTCGCCCTTATTATGCGATGTGGTTTTGTCTGCATCACCATTTTTATTTGTAGTGTCGATTTTATTATTATCATTACATGATGACGATAAAACAACTAGTGGTAGTGTTAAAATACCTGACGAGATTAAAAATAAGTTTATTTTCTTCATAAATACCTCTTTTTAATTATATTCTTTTTTATTGAGTGGTACAATAATAGTGCTAATTAAAAGGCTTATAAAAAAAATAAAAAATATTTTTCTATTTCTAAAAAAGTTCTATAATTAAATAGCAATTTTGAGTTGCCCAGGTGGCGGAATAGGTAGACGCAAGGGACTTAAAATCCCTCGGAGGTTAACTCCGTGCTGGTTCAAGTCCAGTTCTGGGTACCATATGGTTGAAAAACCTACAAATGCGCCCTTAGCTCAGCAGGTAGAGCAAATGGCTTTTAACCATTGGGTCAGAGGTTCGAATCCTCTAGGGCGTACCATTTCATTTAAGTGGCCAAACAAGCATTAGCTTGTTTTTTTATTAAATTTTTATGCTTTAAGGCGCTAAATAAAAAATATTAAAAAAAATTTATTTTTTTATTTTGCCATTCCAAAAATTGTAGTATTATATTGTCAGTGGTTATAGCGCAAGGGATCACCTGATACCATTCCGAACTCAGTAGTTAAGCCTTGTAGTGCCGACGATACCAGAGATGGGAAAATAGGGAGCTGCTTTTTTTTATGCCTTTTTGGCACCGCAACCAGCATGTTATGCTGGTTTTTTGATACAATTTATGCGATTAGGAGAAATAATGAAAAAATTAATTTTAACTTCACCATTACTTTTAGCGCCCCTAAGCATGGTTGCTTGCAGCAATACTTCTGCCAAACCAAAAGTTTATACTTATCTAGATTTTTATAATTATGCTAGCGATAAATCTAAAGCTTTATTATTGGATAAAGATTTGCAAGCTAATGTTGTATATGATAGTTTTATGATATATCGTAATTTTGCTACCGTTGATGCTGATGAAGATGAAGTCCCAGCTGATATTGAGCAATTAAAACTTTCAAAAGTATTTAACCAAGAATTTTTCAAAAATAATTTTTTAGTTTATTTAGGTGGAGAATGATCAAGTTTTAGACTGCAAGATAAGGATACATTTGTGCAAACTTTATTCTTACCATTTAGAGTTAATAATGCTAATGAATTAGAATATTCGCTGGTGCAAACTAAACGCCAAATGAAGATTAATCCAAATCATAAAATCACCAAAGCATACGAAAGTTATTTTGCTCACTCATTGCAAAATGTTTTTTTAGCTTTTCCTAAATCGCAATATGTTAAAGTAGTTAAATTCTTACGCGATTTTAAAGCTAAAAAATATACTCAAATAGATATTGAGCAAGCCCAAGAAGTAGATTATTAAATGCGAATTGATAAATATTTAGCTCACGCAAGTGAATATTCACGCAGCCAAATACACTCTTTGGTTAAAAAAGGTCGTGTCCAAATCAACGGAATTACAGTTACAAAAGTAGTAAATATTGATCCAGATGTTGATAAGGTTTATATTGTTCAAAACTTAATAAAATACGAATTATATAGTGTGTATTTATTTAATAAGCCTGCAGGATATATTTGTGCTAATTTTGATGCCAACGAACCTACAATTTTTGATATCTTAAATTTAGATCCAAATAAATATTTTTCTGTTGGCAGATTAGATAAAGACACCGAAGGCTTACTTTTAATTACAAATAATGGAAAATGATCTAACTGAGTACTTAAACCCAAAAATCACGTTCCTAAGCAATATTATGTGGAAGTGGACTTTGAATTTAATGAGAAAATTTTAAGCTGAAATGATCCAATTCCAATTAGTGGACATGTTGTAAAAGATTATGAATTTAAATTTTTAACATCTAAAACTTGCTTATTAACTATTTACGAGGGCAAATTTCACCAAGTTAAGCAAATGCTAAAATTTTTTGGCTATAATGTAACATACTTAAAAAGAATAAGTTTTGGCGATTTAATGTTGCCAAATGATCTTGCATTAGGCGAAAAAATTAAGCTAGAAAATGATCAAATAAAAAAATTAAAAAATTTCTTTGACTTTTAAAATTATGTAGTATTATATTGTCAGTGGTTATAGCGCAAGGGATCACCTGATACCATTCCGAACTCAGTAGTTAAGCCTTGTAGTGCCGACGATACCAGAGATGGGAAAATAGGGAGCTGCTTTTTTTATACCCTTTTTTCAAAGAGGGTATAAAAAAAGCATGTTATTTATGTGATGTTTAGACCGCTAATATTTGCAAAAATATAAATTAATCTATAATTATTATCTATGAAATTTACTAAACCTACTTACTTCATTGATCTTGACGGAACTTTATTTGATACACGCGGAATTTACCGCGTTTCTTTGCGTAATCAAAGCGCAATTTTGATTATGAAAAATTTTGCCAATGTAGTTTTATCAACAGGGCGTTCATACTCAGATTATAGGGTTAAACAAACAATTAAACTGTTGCGTATAGACGATATTATTTGTTCTTCAGGAGCTGAAATATATATTAATCATAAACTTGCCTCTTTTATTCCAATTGAAGCCAAAAGTGTGCAAAATATTGTTAATTTTGCTAATTCACGCAAACTAACATTTGTAGTATATGACAACGATGGCGAGCACGCTTATTTACGTAGTAATTTCAGTGTTAAGTTAGCAAAAATGACCGTTTCTAAGTGAATGAAAACCATTCAACATGCTAACAAGTTTAGTCTGGATAACCATAAAGGCATAACAAAGATTTCATTTTTATTTAAAACTAACTTTTTTTCTCGTAAAACTGCTCAAAAATTATTAGATACGTATCCAAATACATTAAGCGCAACCACTGCAAGTAATAATTATGTAATTGAAATTACTGACATTAAAACAAATAAGGCCAAAGCAGCACAAGAATATGCATCTTTAAAAGGAATTGATCTTTCAAATAGCGTACATATCGGTGATTCCAACTCAGATGCGTGTTTGAAAGGATATGTTGGTAAATTGGTAGCAATGGGTAATGCTACCAAGGAATTAAAAGAAATTGCTGATGAAATAGCACCAAAAAACAAAAATGGTGGCATTTATAAATATCTTGTGCATTCAAAAACAAATATTAAAAAATAGCTATATTTATAGCTATTGTGCTTTATTGAAATGTTATATTTTTTATGGATTATAATCGGTATAGTATTTGACTATATTAAGTTAAAATTTAATAACTAATAGACATCGAGGCGAGGTAATATGAGTTTTATTAATGAAAAAAAGGTGCTTTCACTGTTTAGTGGCTGTGGCGGGATGGACATAGGTATCGAGGGAGATTTTACGTGCTTAAGCAAATCAATTAACAAAGCAATAAATAAAAGCTGAATTAGTGAAGATTATGGAGACTTTGTAAAACTTAAAAAGACTGGGTTTATTACAGTTTTTGCTAATGATATAAGATTAGATGCCAAAACCGCTTGACTAAATTATTTTTCAAAAAAAAGAAAAATTAATGACGATCTTTATAGAACAGAAAGTATTGTTGACTTAGTTAAGTACCATAAAAGTGGAAATTCTATATTCCCAGAAAATATTGATCTAGTTACTGGGGGGTTTCCATGTCAAGATTTTTCTCTAGCGGGAAATAGAGAAGGTTTCAATTCCAAAAAAGGACACAATAAGTCTAATGACTTTGATACAAAAACCGAAAATAGAGGCACATTATATTTGTGAATGAAGGAAGTTATAGGAATTGTTAAACCAAAAATGTTTATCGCCGAAAATGTTAAGGGATTGGTTAGCTTAAAACAAGCAAAAGAAAAAATAGAAAAAGATTTTTCCATAGCTTCGGGTGAGGAGTATATCGTAATCCCCGCTAGAGTATTGCAAGCTGCAAATTTCGGTGTACCTCAATCTAGAGAAAGAGTTTTTTTCTTCGGTTTTAAGAAAAGTGCATTAAAACCAACCGCATTATTAGAGTTGCAAAAAGAGTATATTATTTCTGATTATGATCCCTACCCCACCCCAACTCATAACTATAGCGCCAATGGCGATAATTTGTCCGACTTTATGAGATCAAGAGATGCTTTTATAAGGTTGGATGAACCAGATACAACAACCGATCCTTCTCAATCAAAATATTCTAGAGCAAAATTATCAAAAGGACAAGGCAATAATGAAATTAACCTAGATAATGTGGCACCAACCATAAGGTCTGAACATCATGGAAACATTGAATATAGAAGGCTTGAATTAAAAAACGGTGGGAGAAATATTGATGAGCTTTCTGCCGGTTTAAAAGAACGAAGATTATCCGTAAGAGAGTGTGCTCGTCTGCAGACATTTCCTGATGAGTACCAGTTCATTTTACCTAAAACTACCGATCTAGTAAGTGTTAGCGCTAGTTCCGCTTACAAAATTATTGGTAATGCAGTTCCTTGCCTGTTAGCTTATAATATCGCAATGAACTTGACGGCTAAATGAAATAAATATTTTAATGACGACTCTGAGTAGTTTGATAATATTAAAACTTAAAACGTAAAGTTAGTATGTATCCTCAGTTATTAATTCTTCAATATCTTTTTTAAGCTCTTCTTTGTCATAATTACTTAACGAATCATAATACTCTAAAAACTTAATGATAAATTTTCTCATATTATTGTTAAATCAAGGTTCGTTTGGTTTTATTTTTGTAGATTTTATCAACATCTGCAACCATTTGTCGCTCAAAAAAGACTGTCAATCAGTGATAAATGCATATTTTTCCACCTCATTTTCATCATTATTATAATATAGAGTTGAACCGATTAGTTTTCGGTTTTTCTTATTTCATTTATTTAACTCGTTAAAAGAAACTTGTGGCCTTGGGCTTCTGTCTGGAAATTGCATTTTAGAATTAATTGAATTAACGTACATTCCAGTAGATATTTCAATGTTTTCACCTGAATGTTTTACAAAAATAACTCATTCGGTTGGCTTAATTTGCTGAACACTAGACCCTGGGATGGAATTATTTTTTGTAGATTTCAATTCAACTGTTTGATAATAAATTTCTCCTGCTATAACTATCTCAAGACATATGTCGGGATCAGTATACACAGAATTATTTTTATTATTTCTCAATTTTTTCTTTAAGTCAATGTCGATTTCTTCCGGTAAAATAACCCTTATTATTTGCACATTAAAATTTGATAAGTTGTAGTTTACACCATTAACATTAATGCTAAGGTCATTAATGTTTCCTAGAATGTTATGAAATTCGTTTTCAATTGTGTATTTCAAAAACTCTTTTAGAGATCTATCGGTGTTAGCTTCGTCAATTTGAAATGCTAAATTAATTATATCTGCTTTTTTATTTATAAGATATTGCTCTAATTTATACATAAAAATGTACATAAAAATTTCTATATTATCCATTTTTCTCCTTGTCGTTGTTATAAAATTATATCTAATTAATATTACATTTGATATCTACTATAGGAATATTAAATGGAAAAAATAATAAAAATAACGGCTTTTTTACCGTTATTTTGGTAGTCTAAGCAAATTGAGATTTGTATAAAGCAGCGTATCTGCCACCTAATTCCAATAGGCTTTGGTGTGTTCCGCGTTCAACGATTTTACCATCTTCAACAAAAAGAATTAAATCAGCGTTTTTAATGGTGCTTAAACGGTGGGCAATTACAATACTTGTTTTATTTTTCATAATTGAGTTAGCTAAGGCATCTTGAATTATTTTTTCAGTATTAGTATCAATATTTGACGTTGCTTCGTCCAAAATTAGTATTTTTTTGTTACCTAAAACAGCTCTAGCAATTGAAAGCAATTGTTTTTCACCTTTTGAAAGCAAGTTGTCATTGTTTTCTAATGGTGTTTGGTAACCTTTTTCTAGTCTTAAAATGGCGTTATGTGCAGATACAAGTTTTGTAGCGGCATAAACCTCATGTTCACTTGCGTGATCATTACCCATTTTAATGTTGTTATATACATTGGTTTTAAATAGGAATGAATCTTGTAAAACTGTAGCCATTGAATTGTTTAATGAGTTTTTAGTGATGTTTTTTAGTTCATTACCATCAATAGTGATAGAACCTTTTTCATAATCATAAAACTTGCTTAATAAATTAATGACAGTAGTTTTGCCAGCACCAGTAGGTCCTACAAGTGCAATGCTTTGGCCTGGTAAGGCTTCAAAGCTAGCGTCTTTTAATTGTCATGCATCTTTGCTTTGATCATATCTAAATCATACATTGCTAAATTTAATGTGGCCTTTAACGTCTTTGATATCAATAGTTTCGTGTGAAAGATCAGGCTCAATTAAATCAGCAATTTTTTGAACTCTAACGGCTGAAATAACCCCGTTTTGTGAGCCAAATACAGTCATAATTACAGTTTGCAACGCACCTGTGATGTTGTGAATAAAGCCGATAAAGGCTAGAATAAATCCAATATCAGGAGTGCTCACAAAAACACTAATTAAAGGCCAGTTATTGTTTTTAAAAATCAAAGCAAACGCAGCGGCTACTAACACAATAATGTTTGTTGACATAATAAATCAAGGAATAAACATTTGTGTGTATAAATCGGCCACGAAAGCGTGTTTATAAATGTTGTGAGCTATTTTTTGGAATTTTTCAGTTGATTCTTTTTGTCTACCAAAAGTTTTGGTAATTTTCATGTTTTTGATGCCTTCTTCAACATAGGCATTTAAATCACCAAAATCTTTTCACACTTTTGAAACGTATGGACGAGCTAACTTAATCATAACAAAGCCGCCAGAGAAAAGAATCATTGTGATTCCAAACACAATTAGCGTAATGTTGACGCTGTATAAAAACATAAATGTAGTCGTAATAATAACGTGAGCAATATTTGAAAGCCCTTGGACTAATATTTGGCTCAACGCGTTTGATACGTTGTTTACGTCGTTAACTAAAATTGAAATTAAATCACCAGCTTGTTCATTATCATAGAAAGAAACAGGCATTTTTAGTAATTTTTGCATTGCAATCTTACGCATGTTATTGGCTGTTGAATAACCTAAAATCATGTAAATTCTAAATTCTAGGAATCTAAAGATTGAATAAATCAAGAATGAAGCGATCATCAAACAAATCATTAAAATGAAGAAGTTATCATTAAAATTTTGATCTGGATTTTTAAACGCTTCAGGAGTGAATGTTTTGGTAGCAACAACAGCCCCTAAAACCACACCGCCAATGTAGGCTATAGAGTTAATAATAGTGGTTAATATACCCGCGATAAAAAGTCAAATAGATTTTTCAGAGTATTTGCGAACTAATCTAATGATTCCAAAAGTAGAACCGTATTTTTGTTTTTGTGTCATATATTAGCCTCCTTTCTATAACTCCAATTGTGAGTTGTGAATTTGCGCATAAAACTCGCAGTTTTGAACAAGATCGTTGTGTTTACCTACAGCTGTAATTTTTCCAGCTTCCATAACGGCAATTTGATCACTATTTTTTAACGCACCAATTTTTTGTGAAATTAAAATTGTTGTACATTGGTAATTTTTCTTGATATTTTCAATAACTTTTCTGGTTGTTATGTTGTCAAGTGCACTGGTTGAGTCATCAAGAATTAAAATTTTTGGTTTTCTTAATAATGTACGCGCAATTGAAAGTCTTTGTTTTTGGCCACCTGATAGGTTAGTTGCACCTTGAACAATAGGGTGATCAATGTTGTCGCTTAGTTTGTAAACAAAATCATAAGCACAGGCATTTTGCAACGCAAAATTGATTTCTTCATCGGTTGCGTCTGGTTTAGATCAAAGCATATTTGAACGAATTGTTCCACCAAAAAGCATTGGGTCCTGGTATACAATTCCAACTACTTTCAATAAATCTTCAGTATTTACTTCTTTTATTTCTTTATTGGCAATCTTGATTGAACCTTCTTCGTATACGTAGTTGTTTAGAAGCAACGAAACTAATGTTGATTTACCAGAAGCAAAAAGGCCAATAATTCCAAGAGTTGAACCATATGGAACATCTAAGTTGATGTTGGTTAATGAGTAGTTAGGATTGTCTTTATAGTATTTAAAGTTCAAGTTTTTAATTGAAAGATCAAAGCTTTGTTCATCAATATTTTTGTCTTTGTCAATAAGGTTCAAGCCATCTTGAACAAATAATTTATCTGGTTGAATTTGGAACACTTCTCAAATTCTTTTTGCCGATACTTTAGCCCGAATAAAGAATTGTAAAAATCCAGTAACTAGCAAAATACCAAAAGCAATTAATCATAAATATTCAATAAAAATATTCATTTCAACAACAGTTTGATCAGTGGCGACTTTACTAATAACTTGTTGACGAGTAAACATGTAAATACCAATAACAATGAAGTTGTTGATCAAGAAGAAAAGGGGTTGGAAAAGCGAAATAATTGTGTTGAATTTTAAGTTAAATTTGTATCACAATGAGTTAGTTTGCTTAAACTGCTCGTTTCTAATATTTTCAAGATTGAATGTTTTGATAGTTAAAGAACCTTTAATATTTTCATCAATATCTTTGGTTACTTCTTCAACTTGAACCTGTGTTTTGGCAATAATTGGGCTTACAAATTTAGAAAGCACCCCAACTAATAATAGCAATGTAGGAATAACTGGAACAACCACCAAAGCCATGTACACATTGACCATGAAGGCAATTACAGCCCCACCAATAATCATGATTAAACCTTTAATTACAACTCTTAGACCCGAAACTAAAAATTCTCAAAAGACCGCAACGTCATTAGAAATTTTAGTCATAATTGATTCAGGTTTAAGATCGGCAATGTTTTTTAGACTTAGTGCGTTTACTTTTTCATATAGTTTTAGTCTATAGAAATAGGATGCACTTTCAGCAGCCCACACAAATATTCACGTATAAACAAAGGTTAATATTGATGTGATAATGGTTTGAACTGAAATAATGATAATCAACGCGTTTTTAATGTAGTCACGCTGAGCGTTTTTGAATAAAACAAAACCTTTAACGATTTCGATGTCGTGGTATTGCTTATCGGTGAAAATTAATTTGATAAATTGAGATACAAAGTTAGGCAAAAATAAACCTATAATAACGGTTACAAAAACCATTATGGAAGCTAGTAAAAATTTAAGTTTAATTTTGCGCGGCAAAATGTTAAAAAGTTTAAACATACCCCTCCTTAATTATTTGATTTTAAATATTTTTTTGCCTAGCTGAATGTATTGATTCACCAGGTCTTCAAAGTAGCTAAATCCGACTTTGTAGAAATTGTCATCTGTTAAGTCAACACCTACTGATTTAAGTGTGTTTAGCGGTCAATCTCTATCTCCAGCTGATAAAAAGTTATTGATATAGCTATCTAAAAATTCTTTTCCTTTTAGTTTATAGCTAGCAAAGAAAAAGTTTGCTACAAGTTGTCCGATAGCGTATTTATACATATAAAAGCCATAGTAATAATGTGGCACGGTAACTGCACTAATTTGTTTATTTTTGTCAAATTTAGGCAATTTTGTTTGGTATTTAGCGGTGCTATCATAGTAAATTTTGGCAATAGCATCATAGCTAGGACCTACTTGCCCATTTTCTACAGCTTTATACAGATCATATTCATAGTTAGCTCAAACAACTTGTCTATAAACTGTACCTATAAAACCATCAATCATTGAGTCAATAATTTTGAATTTAAACAGGTCATTATTTGAAGTTTTCAATAAATGATCATATAGCATTAATTCATTGAAAATTGAAGCAATTTCAGCTAAAAATATTGGATATGAAGCATTGTGAATTTCATTGTTTTTGTCACTAAAGTATGAATGCATTGAGTGACCCAATTCGTGTGCTAAGGTTTCTACAGAACCTAAATCACCATCAAAGTTCATTAGAATGTACTTTTTGTCAAGACCGTAGGTTGAATCTATTGAATAAGCTCCCGACATTTTGTTATCTATTGTCATAAAGTCAATTCAATTTTCATCAAGTGCTTTACGCACAATTTGTGAATATTCGTTGCCAAAAGGTTCAAGCGCTTTAAAAACTAGCTCTTTAGCTTCGTCAACTGTATATGTTGATTTAACTTTAACCAATTCACGGTATGAATCGTATTTGGGATTGCATTTTTCTTTAAATTTAGCAAAGTAAAATTTCTTGAATCAATCGCTTCTTTTCTTGATTGTATGCTTAAGGTTAGAAACTTTACTAAACAACGATTGCAATAGCTCATCATTAACTCTATCTGAATAAGTTAACATTTGCACTGTTGAAGTGTATTTACGAGTTTTGGCTTCAATTGCCAAAGTGTTGAAGTGTTGAAATAACAAATTAGCTAGTGAAGATTTGTGTTTTAAATGGGCTTTATTGTATAAAATGGCAGTGTTTTTACGCAATTGTGCATCATCAGATTTCATGAATTTAATTCTTACTGCTGGCGAAAGTTTGTGTTTTTTGCCCTTGCTGTCCGTTGGGTAACCATAATCTAATTCTGCATCGGTAATTAGGTTAAACACGCTTTCATATGAAGGATTAGCTAAGGCTTGCTGAACAATGTATTCTTCAACATTATCATCTAGTTTGTGTTCATAATCATCAATTAGTGCTTGCAAATTTTTACGATGCGAAGCCAATCTTTCATCATTGATTCATTGCTTCATTTTGTCAATATGTTTGAAAAAACGTACTAGTTCTGAGCCTAATTGCTCAGATATTTTTTGATTCAACACTTCTCAGCGATTGTTTAACTCACTAAAAGTAGAATTAGTTAATTCACGATTTGACGAGTTTGAAATGTAATTGCTAATTCTATTGCTTAAAATCCCATACTCACGCATATATTCAAGATAGTTCAAATAGTTTTCAATGGTTTCGTATTTAGCGTCTTTATTGTCAATAAGGTATTGTGATTTGTTTTCATACTCAACGAATAATTCGTCAATGCTTTTGCCTTCCAGCAAGCAATCTAAATCAAAAAGGTACTTCTTATCTACTTCATTTATGTTTTTATATTGCTTCATAATACCTCCAAAAAATAATTTTATATTATACAACATGTTAATAACTTTGTTATTAAGTCAACTAATATGTTGACGTTGCATTTTGCTTCATATAATCCGGTCATGTATTGCAAAATTATTCCTTGATTTGCTACAATCCCAATATCAAAAATAAAGACACAAAATTTGTGTTTGAAATGTATGAAAAATCAAAAAAACTTAACGCTTTAGTACGCAAACACTATTCAAGAGGTGTAAATATTTATGGGCTATTATTAAACATTTATGATTTAAAAAACTTGGATACTTAGTTTATGCCAATGAATACAATCCAAACGCTGTTAAAACTTTTGAAACAATTTTGATTCAAAAATTGATTCAAAATTCTATTATAATGAATCAAATTTCAAACATTTTGAGCAATTAAAAGAAAGTGTAACTTCCAATAAAACTCTATATCAATGAAGACGTCAATATGTACGAAAGAATAAGTCTAATGTTTGTCCAACTTTGACTGCGAATATAGGTACAAAAGGACACAACGTTCCTATTCTTTATACACAAATGAAATTAGAAAATTAACACCAAAAGAGTGCTTTTTATTGCAAGGATTCCCAAGTGAATTTAAATTGCCAAATTTGGCCAATTCACACCTATATAAGCAAGCCGGAAATTCAGTTTGTGTTAGTGTTATTGAGCGTATTGTTGAGCAAATTATTGAGGCTTTAAAATTAAAAAATAATTAATTACGTATATAAATTATTAATTTATAATTGCTTCATCATGAAAGACATTAGAACAACTAGAGCAAAGAAAATTTTAGCTAGTTTTTCAAGTGAACATTGCTGTTCACTAAGTTTTCGTACGCAGAATATTTTGAAGATATTTTTGATTTGGCTTCCATCAATTATTAGTTGTAGCTGTTTAGTTCCAACTAGTATTTTGGCAACAATTTTTATAAGGAGAATTTATGGACAAAAATCAAAATACTCGAAATGTTGTTGAATTAAAAGAAGTTGTTAAGCAATTCGGCGACAAAGTAGTGCTTGAAAATATTAATTTGGAAATTAAAAAAGGTGAATTTGTTACCTTGCTAGGACCTTCAGGTTCAGGTAAAACTACAATTTTAAGACTGATTGCTGGTTTTGAAAGAGCAACACGTGGTGAAATTAAATTTAACGGGCGTGACATTAAAGATCTAGCACCTCACCAACGTGATTTATCTACAATTTTCCAAGACTATGCACTTTTCCCACACTTAGATGTATCAGGGAACATTAAATATGGTCTTGCTCTAAAAAGAATTCCTAAAGAAACAATTAATCCTAAACACGAAGTTTTATTGGAGCAAAAAAAGAAAATTTGAGAGCAAAAAGCCAAAAGTGAAATGGCTAAGTTAGACAAATTACAAACTCAATATGAGTCAGAAATGGAAAAACTAAAACCTAACTCATTACCGTTCAAAAGAAGACAAAAATGATTAGATGCTTCTGACTTTAACTACTCATGATGAGAAAACTATGTTGAAATGCAAGTTGAAAAATTTGAGAAAAAATATTTAACTAGAAAAATTTCAAAAGAAGAAATGAATGAAGAAGTAGCTAAAATTGTTGAGCTAGTTGGTCTAAAAGGCTCAGAACACAAAGCCATTAGCGAACTTTCAGGTGGTATGAAACAACGTGTTGCTTTAGCACGTTCACTAGTTATTGAACCTACAATTCTTTTATTAGACGAACCATTGAGTGCATTGGACGCTAAAATTAGAGAAAAAATGCAAAAATTATTGAGAAGTTTGCAACAAAGACTAGGAATTACCTTCATCTTTGTTACTCACGATCAAAACGAAGCACTTGAGCTTTCAGACAGAATTGCAATCATGCGTGATGGAGTGATTGAGCAATACGACACTCCTAAGCAAATTTACGACTACCCAGTTAACAAGTGAGTTGCTTCATTTGTTGGTAGTTCAAACATCTACAACGCTACATTTAACGAAGATGCTACTGTAAACTTTCTAGGTAGAACCTTCAAAACTATTCACGAAGAAGATGAATTTAAAGCAGGCGAAGAAGTTGACGTATTGATTCGTCCTGAAGACGTTGACATTATGTTAGCTGACGAAACCAAGAAAAAAACTGGCTTAATTGGTCAAATTATTGACATGAGCTACCGTGGAAGCTACTACTACTTAAAAGTTGAATTTGCAAACGGACAAAGTATTTTTGTTGAAACTGCTAAAAAATTCGAAGAAGGCGATGAAGTGTCAATTTCATGAACAATTGACTCAGTTCACATTATGGCAAAAGACTCAAAATGAGATTATTCAACTGATGAATTCAAAAATTAGTCAAAAATTATCTTTAAATAAACGTTTATTACTTCTTTTACCATATATTGCCATAGCGATTTTATTAATTGTTTTACCAATGATTTTAATCGTTATTCAAGCCTTTACCCCGCGTGAAGGATTCGATTCTTCACAAATTATTAAAGAATTTAACACCTGAGTTATTATTGGTCGGAGCTTAAAAATTGGTGTAATTTCAGCAATTTTATGCTTATTAATTGGTTTTCCATACGCATACTTTACTGCTACATCAAAAAGCAAGATCTTGCCAATTTATGCAATGAGTTTAATTCTTTCACCAATGATTATTTTCACAATTGCCAAAATTTACGCAATTAGAGGATTTTTCCTAAGCATGTTTGACGAAGATGTGTTAAATGCTGAATGATTCATGATTTTAGCCTTGACATACCTAAACCTTCCATACATGATTATGCCTTTATACTCAGTGTTTAAAGACATGCCTAAAAACATCATTGAAGCAAGTTCAGACTTAGGATACAACCGTTTACAAACATTATTCAAAGTTGTAATTCCATACAGTTTCAAAGCTATTTTATCAGGGCTAAGCTTGATCTTTTTAGCCTCAGCTACAACATTTGTTATTAGTGACAAACTACTTTCTAACCCCGCCCAGCTCCAAACGGTTGGTTCGGTAATTAACCAATATTCAGACGCTTCAAACGTATTTGAACTTTCAGCAGGTTCAGTATTAGTTATCGTTGTAAGTGCTATCTTTATTGGTTGCTATGCAGTAATTAACTTTTTACCAAAACTAGTGCTTAAACTAGTGGCAAGGAGAGCTAGAAATGTCGAAGATTAGTGAATTTTTTAAACGTACATACATTTACTTTATCTTAGCAATCACCTATATTCCTTTAGTTTTTGCTGCAATCTTTAGTTTTAACAAACCAAGTGATAAAGGTTATTTATCACAAACCTGAAACACTTTTACTTTAGAATCTTGAAGCGGATTTTTTGAGGAAGGTAGAGATATTGCTCTAATTAACTCAATTATTATTGCGATTTTCACCTCTGTTTTAGTTGTATCAATTTCTCTAGTTACAGTTTTTGCTTTATGAAGACAAAAAAACAAAAATTACGAAAGAGCAATTAAATCAGTTAACAATATTCCAATCATCAACCCAGACAACATTACTGCTATTGGTTTAGTATTGGTGTTCACATTCTTTTTCGGTACACTTTCAGTTGCTCGTGAAGGTTTATTACGTGGAATTGTAGGTCACACCGTTATGGCATTGCCATATGGAATTTCATTAATGTATCCACGTAGCGAAAAATTTGAACGTTCATTGTTTGAAGCCAGCCAAGATTTAGGCTATTCAAAAGTGAAAAGTTGATTTAAAACCTACCTTGTATACATGATTCCTTCAATTATTTTCGTTGCTTTAGTTGCAACATTCCTTTCTTTTGACGATTTCATCATTTTAAAAACTACAACTAACACTTCAACACTAGGTACAAAACTTTACGAAGGTAACTTTAGAGGTTGAGGACTAGTTGTAGGAGCAGCTGTTTTATTATTAACCTTAATTGGAAACAGCGTGTACATTGCTTACAAAGTTAGAAAAAATAAAGCTAAAAAAGTAGCTTTAGCGAAAGGAAAAGATGAATAATAAAACCAAATTAATCGTCAAAAAAGTTGCTTTAGCTGCTGGTGTGATTGGTGTTGCTGGAGCAGCAGCTGCTGCACTAACATACAAATTCAATAAACCTTTCAAACCAACTTTTTATAACTATAAATCATACATGTCAGAATTAGCTATTGATACAGTTAGCCAAAATTATGACTACAAAGAATTCGAAACAATCAACGAATTCACTAAAGCTATTCTTACTAGAAAAGCATTGGCAGGTATTGGTTCAGACGCTCAAGCTGTACAATTAATTAGACGTGGACAATTAAAAGAAATTGACTACTTAAAATTATTTGTAGAACAAACACCTGAATGAGCCCAAGGTAAAAAATACGAAGAATATCGTAATTTACCTCAATACCGTGAGCTACAAAAAAATCTTTACACAGATTTAGTGTGAAATCACTTAACCTCATACGATAAAGTGCTTCAAACTGACTACAACAACAAGCCTTGAGAAGATGGTCAAGCAAGACACTTATACGATTATTTTATTCCTTACTTTACTCAAGACATGGTTGTAGCTTACAACCCAGTTAAAGTTGAAAAAAGCCTTGAAGGTGTTGACTTTTCAACTGAAGAAGGCCGTGCAAAACTTTACCAAGCTGATCAAAAAGTATTAAATAGATTATTTAACGATGGCTTCAACAAAGACAAAATTGCTACTGAAAAAGAAGCTAGATTAGTGGACATTTTAAGAGCATTAAAAAACTCAGGTTATACACGTTGAGAAATGACTGATGCTGTTCGTGATAACATGATTTATGGTTCCGCATATGAATATGACAATGAAAGCACATACGATGATAGCTTTATTACCGGTAATGCAAATACAGCTGAAGAACCAGATTTATACAAACGTTTAATTGACAACTTCTCTAAACTAATTGAAGACGGTATCGGAGCAGGTTTAACCGATCCTTCAGTGCAACTGCTAGGTGATGGGCAATTATTATTAACCAACTTAATTAGTGATCAATCAAACGTTCAAGCTGGTATTCTTTATAATGGTGACGCAACTGACGCATACTTTTCATCAGATAACATTGAAAGTGTAATTGATGGAACAATTAGATTCTTGCGTCCAAAATCAAACCTACTATTGATTGATGGTTTAGTTATCGCCCACAGTGATAACGTTAAAGAATCTGAATATGACCGTGTTCTTGAAACAGCTAAAGCTGCCTTTCTAGACGGTTTACAACAAAATTCTTGAGCACATTTATCATCTGAACAAGTGGAAGCTTTACCAGCGTTTGAAAACTTTAACTATGTTTCATATACACCTGCATTCAAAGTGCTTTACGAGTACGCATTGAACAACATTTTTAATGATTTAACTCCTTATGAAGCAGAATACGCTAAACAGCTATATGAAATCCAACCAACCTACAATATTGTTGACCCAGTTACAAACCAGGTTCTATTTAGCTACAATGTAAAACACGTTGGAATTGTACCTACTGACCAAAAAACACAAACTAACTTGACAACATATTGAAACCAAAAAACCAAAAAATAATCTTTATAGTTCGCAAATGCGAACTATTTTTATACACTTTTACTCAATCGTGTAAAATAAAACTTACGGAGAATATATGAATAAAAAAATGTTTTTCAAGACTTTAACATTAACGAGTTTAATGCTTCCTTTTAGTGTAATTAGTTGCGCTAAAACTGAGTCTAAACTATCAGAAAATGTGCGTGTAGACATCGCGAATATAAACGCCAATAACAAAGTCAATATTTTGCCTTCTTCAATTGGTATTACAGACATAAAGGTAAAATCAATTTCTGATTATTTTACTAATCTAGTGATTGATCAAGTTGAGCTAAATGATATCAAGGGCGTTGTTCGCGTTTATGTTAGTGCCACAAATAAAAATAGTCAAACAGACACTGCAATTATTGAATTTAGCGGTTTTGCAAAAAGCGATTTTGATGTAGATACCATTCTTGATAAATTGACATTTGGTCTAAAAGGATATACAGGTGAAGACAATCAATATTTAAAATACACTAATCCTTCTGATTTTCAACTTACAGACGTGATAGTAGATTACAATCAATCAAAATTTAGTGAAGATGAGTATATACGATTCAATCTTGAAGTTCAATCTTACAAAGCTGATGATTCTACTCGCCAAGCATCTGTGTTTTTTGATGTAAAAGACAATAAAACTGGTTTTAAATATAGCAATTTTGTTTATAAAATATTATTTCCAAGTTATTCTGGAGGCGAAAATGAATAAAAAAATTTGAATGTTGCCATTGCTTCCTTTAAGTGTTTTGACTACTGTGTCGTGTGGTTATAATGCAAATAATGAAAAAATGAATCAAAGGGCAAAAAATATTAAAATTAGCCCAATTGCTAGCTCTGTTTCTGAAGAGACTACCCTTGCTCAGTTTATGAGTGAAAAATATATTAAAATAGATGGTTCAGACTTATATACCCAGATTAAAGCTAAATCCATTAAACCAATAGGGAACAAAATTGAGTTAACCTATATTCTAAGGGACACAATCACTAATTATGTAAGTGATGAATTTAAACAAGTTTTAGATATCAAATATATTCCAAAAGACTCATTTTATAGTTGAAAAGGTAAAAAATTATTTTACGTTAACAGTAATTATTATGACGGCTTGGAGGGTTTAAGCGGACTTGATTTGTTTAATGCTCTAAAACAAAAACAACAACAATACTGACAACTTAATATCTCGCAACCTAAAGAAAATCGTTATGGTGAATTATATACAATATATAAACACGCTTTTGTTGACAAATATTTTGATAATGACCAAAAAATTATTGATATTTACTCAGAAATAGACCAAAAAACTGATTTATATAATTTCAATTTCAACAATCATGAGGGCAAAGATATATTCGAGCAAAACGGTGAGCCGTTAGGAAATACTCCAAATAAAGAAGGTTATATCTATAATCGTGAGCACCTTATCCCCCAATCTTGATTTGATAAAGATCCAGTGATCGGCACTGATGCACACTTTGTTTGGCCAAGCGATAAATTTATTAATAATTTAAGAGGCAATACACCGTTTGGTTCAGTTGAAAACCCAACCAAAATAACACAAAATGGAACAAAAATAGGTGATGAATATGTTGAACCCACTAACTTATTTAAAGGCGATATTGCACGAGCTTACTTTTATTTTCTAATCACGCATTTTGATAAAGCTATAGCATCACAAAATGTATACAGCGATATGTTTCCTTACTTTGACAATCAATACTTAAATTGATATTTAAGTTGAAATGAAAGTGATAATATAGATAGCTTTGATATTGATCGAAACAATCAAATAGCAAAATTTTATTCTGGCTTAAGAAACCCGTTTAGTGATTATCCTGAACTAGCACAATTAATATTTAAACCCGGAACTGCAAAGTTTGAAAATAAGGGAATTTTGCAAAAAATTGAGTAAAAATCAATAAAAATACAAAAAAATAACACGTTGCGGCGTGTTATTTTCGTTTTTATTTATGTTTAAGTTCAGCTGCTTTTTCAGCGTTGAAGAATTTAACAAATTCTGTTGCTAAGTCAATAGCAGCTTGAATGTCAACTAGTGAACAAACCCCAATTGGAGAGTGCAAGTAACGTTGTGGTAATGAGAATGTAATTGCTGGCACACCACCTTTACCATATTGAAGAGCAGTCGCATCGTTACCACCACCTTCTGAAATGTATTTATATGCTGGGATGTTGTGTTTACGTGCTAGTGACATCAACATTTCACTAAATTTAGGATTGGTCAATAAACCACCATCTTTAACTAGTAAAGCAACACCATCACCTAATTTTGTACCGCCTTTAATAACACCTGTTGTGTCGTGGCTTGCACATGTATCAATAGCAATGGCAACGTCTGCATTGATCAATGATGTTGAGGTTTGAGCTCCTCTTAAACCAACTTCTTCTTGAACTGTACCAACAATATATGTTTTATTTGGCAAGTCCAAATCTTTAATGTTGTTAGCTAAAAAGTCAATTACAGTAACTCCAGCTCTATTATCCATTGATTTACCTGCGATTAAATCGTTTGGCATGTCAATAGCTTCACCCGACATGTAAACTCTATCCCCTGCTTCAATTCCAAAATCAATTGCTTCTTGTTTTGATTTGAAACCACAGTCAACATAAAGTTCCTTATTTGTTGGTGCTTTTGAAACTTTTTCACTTTCTAAAATGTGAATTGATGTGTGGCCAAAAATACCAAAAATTTCTTTATTGTCACGGTTTGTAACAACTTTACATTTAGTTCCAATAACTGTAACAGGTCAAATGCCACCTACTGGCGCCACCAATAAATTACCGTTATCTTCAATGTTTCTTACAAAATAACCCACTTCATCCATGTGTGCAGCAATCATAATAACTGGTGCTTTAGGATCTGTGTTTTTATTTGTAATGATCAATGAACCAAAGCCATCTCTACTAAATTCAAGTCTATCTGATTGAATGTTTTTTTTCAATGCTTGTGCAACAGGTTCTTCATATCTACTCATAGCTTCAATAGCCATATATTCTTTTAAACGTTTTGCTACTTTTTCAAATTTGCTCATAATATCTCCTTAATGCTATAAATTTTATTATTTTTTAGCTTCGATAATAATTAAATAAGTACTATTTTGCACATTGCTTTATTGTTTCAATGTTTCAAATAATTATTAAATTCAATATAATATTAAATATTATTTGGAGGTCACTATGGCAAAGAAAAAACAAACATTTTCAAGCGACGAAATTAAACAACGTATGCGTTTAGCAGCGTATTCGAGTGCCAGTGAGCTTTATGATCAATTTCACTCATCTGCTAAAGGAATTGAAACAGATGAAATCCTTGAGCAAAATCAAGAACAATATGGAACCAACAAACTTGACAAAAAATCAAGCAACACACTGTGAAATAAGATTGTTTCTTCATTTTTCAATCCTTTTTCAATCATTTTAATTGTATTAAGCCTTGTTTCAATGGTTACGGACGTAATTTTGCCTTTAACTAAAGGTGAAAGTGCTGAACCTGCCACCATGATTATAATCTTAACAATGGTTGTGCTAAGTGGAGTATTGCACCTTGTTGAAGAAATTCGTTCTTCTGCTTCTTCGGAAAAATTAATCAATATGATTTCCACAACTGCCAGAGTCCAGCGTAATGGCGTGTTTTATGAAATTCCGCTTGAAAAAGTAGTGGTTGGCGATATTGTATCCTTAGCAGCCGGTGACATTATCCCAGCAGATGTTAGAATTTTAAGCGCTAAAGACTTATTCGTATCTCAATCTTCGCTGACTGGTGAAAGCCATTCAATTGAAAAATTTGCGAATTTAGTCAACAATTATGAATATGATAACCTTGTTGACTACCACAATTTAGCCTTCATGGGTTCAAACGTTATTTCAGGCTCGGCTAAAGCTATAGTTGTAGCAACTGGAAACCAAACTTATATTGGCCAAGTTGTACAAAAAATCAATGCAAAACCTATTAAAACAGATTTTGAAAAAGGTATTTCTGCTATTTCAAAACTGCTAATTAGAATTATGTTTGTGATAGTGCCGATTGTGTTCTTTATTATCGGTATCAAAGGCCAAGTGGCTGGTGATTCTTCAAAATGATTGGACGCATTGTTATTCTCAATTTCTGTTGTTGTTGGTTTAACGCCAGAAATGCTTCCAATGATTGTAACGTCAACTCTAGCAAAAGGTGCTGTTACAATGTCTAAAAAGAAAACAATTATTAAAAGCTTAAACTCTATTCAAAACTTCGGTGCAATGGATGTGTTTTGCACTGACAAAACAGGTACTTTAACTCTAGACCAAATCGTGCTTGAACGTCACTTAGATGTGTTAGGTAACGATAACAACCGTGTACTTCGCTATGGTTTTTTAAACTCTTATTTCCAAACTGGATTAAAAAACCTGCTTGACTTATCAATTATTGAAAAAACTGAAGAATTAAGTGTAGTCGATGAACAATTGCGTCTACTTGATTCACACTACCGTAAAGTTGATGAAATTCCTTTCGACTTTGAACGCAAACGTATGAGCGTTATTGTTGCGGATAAAAATCAGCACGTGCAAGTAATTACTAAAGGTGCTGTTGAAGAGATGATTTCAATTTGTTCGCATATTGAAATTGAAGGTGAAATTAAGCCTTTAGACAAAACTTTAGCTAATAAAGTGTTGCAAAATGTTGACTCTTTAAATGATGCTGGCATGCGTGTAATCGCAGTTGCTCGTAAGGATGTTGATGCTTCATACGTTGGTAAATTTGGTGTTAAAGATGAAATGGACTTGATTTTAATTGGTTATTTAGCCTTTCTAGACCCACCAAAAGAATCTACAGCTAGCGCAATCAAGAACTTGCATGATCATGGTGTTGAAGTTAAAATCCTAACTGGTGACAATGCCAGAGTTACTAAAGCCATTTGCGCTCAGGTAGGTTTACCTGCTGATAAAGTTATTTTGGGTAAAGATCTTGAAGGATTAAGCCCAACTGAACTTGAAGATTTAGTGCAACACTACAATATTTTTGCTAAATTATCGCCAGATCAAAAAGCCCAAATTATTATTGCTTTAAGAAACAAGGGTCACGTTGTTGGTTACATGGGTGATGGTATCAATGATGCTCCCGCAATGAAAGTAGCTGATGTGTCTATTTCAGTCGATACAGCAGTAGATATTGCTAAAGAAAGCGCAAACATTATTTTGCTTGAAAAAGACTTAAACGTGCTTGCAACTGGAATAGTTGAAGGTCGTAAAACTTACGCCAACATGAATAAATACATCAAAATGACTGTGGCAAGTAACTTTGGAAACATAATCAGTATTCTATGTGCTGCTTTAATTCTTCCTTTTGTGCCAATGATGGCTGTACAAATTCTATTTTTAAACCTAGTTTATGATATTGCTTGTGGTTCAATTCCTTGGGACAATGTTGATCCCGAACTGTTACACAAACCGCGTAAATGAAATCCTAAATCAATTTCACGCTTCATGCTTTGATTTGGCCCGGTTTCATCTATTGTGGACGTGTTAGGCTTTATTCTATTACGCTTTGTGTTCATTCCTCAACTTTATCCAAATCTGCAAATTAATGACCCTCAATTTATTGGCTTGTTCCAAACAGGTTGATTCATTATCTCGATGTGAACTCAAAGTTTAATTATTCACTTTATTCGTACTGAAAAACGAGCATTTATTCAATCTCGTCCCGCTACACCTTTATTGCTATTTTCAATTTTAGGTTCAATCGTGATTACAATTAGCCCATACATTCCTTGATTAAATGGGGCTTTAAAAGTAGCGTCGCTAAACCCATGATACTTCTTAATGTTAGTTGGTTTAATTGCTCTCTACATTGTCTTAACACTAATTGTCAAACGAATTTATATTAAAAAATATAAAGAATTGCTATAAGAAAATTCGCCAGAAGCGAATTTTTTATTGCTTTAATGAAGGTACAACTAAGCTCAATGTTTTTTTAAGTTGTTCATGTAAGGATTCGTATTCAGGCATATAAGCAGTTAGCTTCGCATAGAAGTCTTTGCTATGGTTGTGATAGAAATAGTGTGTTAATTCATGTGCAACAACCGACTCGATTTGCTTTTTATTTAAAGTTAGCAATAAAGTCGAGTATTTAATAGGATAATTAACGTCTTTAGCTTTG
Organism: Mycoplasma simbae ATCC 49888; assembly: GCF_000702705.1. GTDB lineage: Bacteria > Bacillota_I > Bacilli_A > Mycoplasmatales > Metamycoplasmataceae > Mycoplasmopsis > Mycoplasmopsis simbae. Next base: position 28,956 of record NZ_JNJG01000004.1, on the reverse strand, counting down.
ACAGCATGTGTAAATTTACCTCAAAATCCAATCCAGTTACCTAATTTAATATCGAATGAAGGCGTTTGCAAATCTTTTTGTATTCTGGTTTGAATATTTCTAATAACTAGCTCTAATCCTTCACTTAAAACACGAATCATTTCTTTAAAACGTTTATTAATTTCGTTTTGATATCTGTTATCCATATTAAAGGTAACAACCATATTTTTGGTGTCAATACTGTAAGAAGTTTTAACATTTCTAGAATAGATGAATTTTTGCTTGTAAACCTTGCCGTAAAGATGGATATTAGCATTTTCGTCTGCACATATGTAGGCAAATTTATTGTATTGAGAATTAGCTAAATTGTTCATGATCTTGTTAGTTATAAAATCTAAGTTGTAGCAAGCTTTATAAATATCACTCCCTGTCACAACAATAGCTTTTTGCTCAGGAATGACATTGACTGATAATCCATGCAAATTTGTATAAAAAACACTAAATTTTTCACCGTTTACTTCAATAGTTTCTACTATCTTATTTTGCATTATTTTTAATACCTTTTTCCCATTTTCTTAAATCTTTTAAGCTTACCACCTTGTGTGCTTTAACAATATCATTGATAGCTTTAATTTTTATTGGATCAATAGGTTCTAGATCTGAACAATCCAATGGGAGCTGTTTTAATACATCATCAATTTTATCTTCGTTAACAACAATTGATCAGCTGGCTTGACCTTCAAAATTTGCTTGTGTATTAGCAGGCAAAACAAGCATTGAAAACATAGGCAATTTAAATTGACACATTTTGTAGAAATGTTCAATATGTTTTAAATTTTGGATTAATGGGTTAGGGAACATTTTTGATTTTTTGCCATTGCTCAATTTAATTTGTTTTTCATCTACACGGCCCGAAATTGTACCTTTTAAATATTTGACCTCAACTATTATTGCGAACTTGTCTGTGTACAAGAAACCATCAATTTCAAAGTGCTGTTCACCTGCATAGATAAATTTTTGCCCTTTAATAAATTTGTACTCGCTATTTTTAGCAAAATGCTCTAATCTGCGTGAAATTTGCTCTTCAAACACAAAACCTTGTGTATTTTTGCGATTTTTACGTTGTGAATAATAAATTAATAAGCTAATTGTTAGTACAAAAAACAAACCCATTAAGCTGGCTCCGATTATAATTCCTATTAACATTTGGTTAGAGATTGGTGCAAGATTTCAATTCATTTCTTAATTATAATTAATTTAGATTAACTTTAAATTATTTAAGCTAAATTGATATGCTATATAATAATAATGAAAAGAGGAAGAATGAAACCGGTTAAAATTTTATCTGTAGCAGGAACAGTGAATAAAAATTCACTTTCTGAAAAAATCAATGTTGAAATTATGAAAAAAATTATTAAATTGGACCCAATGGCCATGGCAACTGTGCTAAATACAGCGAATTCAGAATTTAATAAAAATGTGCTTGGGGCCAATAATTTTGCAGAATTTTTTGATAAAACCAATTCAGACGAGTGAATTGAAAAATTACATGATACTGACATCTTAATTTTGTCAACACCAATGACCAACTTCAACTATACAGCAGGCATTAAAAACTTTATTGACGCAATTGCTGTAGCAAACAAAACATTTAGCTATAAATATTCTGAAAAAGGTGGCTCAATTGGACTTTTAGACAAATTAAAAGTTATTATCGTTGGGACTCAAGGAGCGCCAGAAGGTTGATATCCATTTGGTAACTTTATTAAAAACCTTAAAGGTACTTTTAAATTCTTAGGAGCTAAAAAAATTGAAACAATTTTGGTTGCTGGAACTAAAGTGGCCCCAAGAAGTGAACAAACGCATGAAGAAATTTTGGAAGAAATTGATCCACAATTAGACAAAATTGTTGCTAAAATATTGAAAAAATAACAAAAAAGCGAATTTAACAACTTCGCTTTTTTTATATTATTGCATGTATTTACGAACTAAGGCTTCATTGGCCACGAAGAATTTATAGATTGAATCAAGCACTTTGTTAACGTGTTTGTAAAGTTTTAACTCTTCGCCAAAGAAATCTTTAGTTACTTCAACAGCTTCATTAATTACAATTTTTGGATCCAGAATAAAGAATTCAAAAGTTGCATTCAACAAGATAGCTCTAACTAGTGGACTTTCTTGTTCTCATGTTTTATCAACCAAGAATTTAGAAATAATTTTGGTTAATATTTTTGAATTCAATGCTATTTTTTCTATTTGTTTAAATTGCTCAACACTTAAATGTTCATTATTTTGGAAAATACTTTTTAAATCATATGAATCAAGCAATTCACATGAATAAATCACATTCACTATTTCAATACGGTTATCTCTGCGCGATTTCATGTTTTAATTTTATACTATATTGACTAATAACGCACATTTTTGTTCAGTGAAAAATGTGATTCCATAATTTTAACAGCACTATAAACTGGTGCTAATACCGCAATGTAAATAGGGATAGCAAATAAATCTTTAACTACAATTTTGACAAATAAAACAATGTAGTCAATTGAATAATGTTTTAATTTTCCACTTTTTGGGGCTGTAAAATAGTTGTAGTATTCAATGAAAGCTACTGGACCTATTACTCATCTAAAAACAACAGAAACAAAAAGAATTAATGAAGTAACCATCATGTAGTCATTTCATTTTTCATTTTTAAACTTGATATATAAGCCTAAAAATGTGGTTGAAAGTGCAAAAGCTAAGAACGCATACACAAACATTAACACAATCATAATGTCCTTAGGCGCAAAAACTTTTTTGGTCAGTTTAAATGTTCCATCGTTTTCAGAGTGTTTAGCATATACTCAAATTACCAAAATAAAACTAATAAGCATTAAGATGTATGAGACTATAAAACGTGTATATTTGGTTGATTTAAACATTCAATAATATAGCCATGAAACAATTGCGATAGCTGGCGGAATTAATGCATAAATGTAAAATCATGTTCCAATTGTTCCAGTGATTAATAATACAACTGTATCGCCCACAATTGAAAGCAATGAACCTTTAAAAGGCCCTAAAATCAAGCCATAAAATATATATAAAATAAATTCAAGTTGCAATGGAATTACAGCTAAGATTGTGAATTTAGCAAACATCATAACAACTATATGTAAACTCAATAAGATAGCAGATAAAACTATATCATAAACACTAAAGTAAAAAATGCTTTTTAAGCTAGGTTTTCACACTGATTTTTGTTTTTTTAATTCTGTATGTGACAAATTACCTCCTTAACAGTAGATAATTATAAGGGCAAACACTAATATGAATATCAAATTTAAAAATAAAATAGCACCAATTAATTAAACTAATATTAATTTATAATTTTGGCATGAATAATTCGAAAAATTTAAAGCCAATTGACTTTGGTACTGCCGGAATCAGGGGCAAGGTAGGTAAAGGCATTGATCATTTGAGTTTAGCGCATGTGCAACGTGTAGCTCATGGATATGCACAATATTTAGCTAATAAGTTTAAAACTAATAAAAAAATAAAGGTAGTAGTTGGTCGTGATAACCGCAATTACTCTTGCAAATATGCTCGTGTAATTGCTGAAATAATGTCAAAATACCCAAATTTTGAGATTATTTTGCCTAAAAAAATAACTCCTACCCCTTTTGTTTCATTTTTAGTATTGCGCAACAATGCTCAAGCTGCTTTGAATGTAACTGCTAGCCATAATCCAAAAGAATATAATGGAATTAAGCTATATAATGAACACGGCTCGCAATGCTTAAGTGAAGAAATAAAAACCATAAAAACGTATTTTGAACCTTATGATTCATTTAGCGAAAATTATGCAACTATGGATCCTTGACCTAAAGCCGATAATATTAGAAATGCTACAAAACTTGAATGGGATGCTTATATTGAAAATGTTGTAAAAGTAGGTCAAAATACTGACAAAAATACTCAAAAAATCAAAATTGCTTATTCCCCATTACATGGAACTGGAATTTCTCTTATTGAGCAAGTTTTCAATAAAATAGGCTGGATAAAAAACGAAGATGTTTTCTTTGAACCAAGACAAATGATTCAAGATCGCTTTTTTTCAACCTGTAATTATCCCAACCCAGAAAGAGATGAAGTTTACAATTTAGTGATAGATTTAGCTAACAAAAATCAGTGTGAATTGGCTATAGTAACTGATCCAGATGCTGATAGGGTAGGTGTTAAAGTAAAACATAAAGGCGAATTCATTGCACTAAATGGCAATGAAACAGCAACTTTAATATTAGATTATTTGATAAAAACCAATCCGCCAAAACAAAATCAATATTTAATTCATTCTTTTGTTTCGTCAAATTTGCCTAGTTTAATCGCACAAAAAAATAATTTAAGCGTTAAAGTTGTGCCAACAGGTTTTAAATGAATTGGCCAAAGCATTGTTTTAAATCCAAATAATTTTTACTATGGTTTTGAAGAAAGTTATGGCTCACTGATTGACCCTAATATTGCTCGTGATAAAGATGCAATTCAAGCAACCGTGATTATAGCCAAAATGGCTCAATATTATAAAGATCAAGGTCTCACACTAATAGACGTGCTGAACAATATTTATGCTCAATTTGGCTACGTAACTAGCAAAACAATCGATATTAATATTGATGCTGATTTTGATTTAGCAAACTTGCAAAATAAGTTTAAAAATATTGAAATTATTGGTAAAAAGATTGAAGATTTCAATAACTACACTAACTTTTTGAAATCCAATATGATAAAAATAACTTTTGAATCAAATTCGGACTGAATCGCCTTAAGGCCTTCTGGAACTGAGCCCAAAATTAAGTTTTATATTTTTGCTTATGGTAAAAACCAGCAAGAATCAAGAGAAAAATTAGCTTTTTATGAACAAATAATCAATAATTTGTTGAAAAAATAAAATATGTTATTGAATTTATTTTAATTGTTTATAATAGACGCGTTATGTTTGAAAAAATTTCACCACGTAAACTAATGAATGCTAAAAACATCGTTATTGCTATGATGTTTATTTCTTAGTTTTGTGGCCACTATTTATTTTGTAGGTGGCAATAATAAGCCTACGATAGAGATATATTATTGATAAAGTAGGTTGAAAAATCTATTTTATTTTTTTACATAACACCGAAATTAATACAAAAAATAATCAAAAATGGAGAAATACATATGAAAAGGAAAATTATTTTATCTAGCTCAATATTAGCTTCATTGACTTTACCAGTTTTATCGGTTTCATGTGGATCAAATTCTGCTAAAACTGATGAAAACGGCGATAGCTTAGAGAGTCTAAAAGCAAAGTTAGCTCAACTGCAAAAATCTACTGCTAAAGCTAATGCTGAATTACAAGCTAAAATTAGAGAACTTGAAGCTCAATTGGCTCAAGCTAACCAAGAAAAAGAAGAATCAGCAAACAACAAAAGCGAACTAGAACGTGAAATTGAAAAACTAAAAGAGCAAGTTGACAAACTAGACGGTACTCAAATTAAAAGAAACAATCTTTCAGCTAAAGAATTATTATTCCAAATCGGTAAGTTTTTAACAGAAGACTTCCCGCAAGCAATGGAATCGCAAAAACCTGAAGAGTTCAATTCTAATCGCGATTTATTCAATCAAATTAAAAATAGCGTTGTTGATAGCCTAAGAGATTTTGAAACCACAGAAGAAACTTTTGCTAATATCTTTACTTGACAAAATGCAATTTTTTACAACCTAAACCGTTCTCAATTAGTAGCTGAATATGTGGACAACCCAAATAACCCAGTTACAATCGCTGTTCCTAAGAGCGAATTAATGGATGTATTATTTGATTGAAGAATTAGTGATTTAACTCGTCTAGAAACAGAAATCGCTGGTTTAAATGAAGCTCAACTAAGAGATGGAGTTACCAAAGCTTCATTAACTGAATTAGTTAGTGGCGCTAAAGCCAAATACCAAAGTGCAAAAGATTCTGCTTCATTGTTAGCTCACCAAATTTCAAGCTGATTTAAACTAGAAAGAGATAACGAGCACGGTGTAATCAATAAAATAGTTAACTTTAACTCAACTCACTATCGTTCATTGCTACCTAAATTTAACTTGCCAAACTTTAGAATTTCATTGTTCCCAGTGTACAAACAAATAGTGGATGAAGATTTCAAAACAAAAGCCAGAACTCAATTAACTCAACTAAATAATGACTATAAAAACTGATTAGATACAAAAGGATCTAGCTATATTTATTCAGCTCGTTTTGAAAAACTTTACAATAAAGCTAGAGAAATAGTAAATACTATTACACGTGCATTAACAGGTGATAACCTAAACTTCTACAACGAGTTTCAAGTTTGAGAAGATCTAGATAAATTCGTTACTCAAGCTCAAGCTACATTGTTTGAAGCTTTATTAGTGGACCCGTCAAAAGAAAAAACATTAATTGACAGCATTGTTGATCGTGAATTTAACGTTGCGTTAGACAATAGCTTTGCTAAAACTTTTGATACAACATATAAATCAAAATCAACAAGAAATGATAAAGAAGCTCAGTATTTATACAAAGGATTTTATTCAACATATTCAAAAGAATTCACGAGAATTTTTAATCTAGATAAATCAACATACACTAAATCATTTGATCGTTATACACAATATTTAGTTGTTAGAAAACAAGTTGAAATATCTCAAGAAATCATCAATTTATACACAAATTTAGGTGAAAATATTGAAGATGCGGAGTTAAAAGCTCTTTTAAAATGAGACAATTCAGCTAAATTTGATAGATTAATCCAAGTTGAACAAAGATTCAAAGAGACCGCAACAAAATCAATTAATGATTTTAAATCTTTACTTGATACTTTCACTCTTTCGAACGTAACTACTCATCAACAATTTGTTGAAGGTTTAACTAAAATTGAGCAAGGAATTTCATCTATTGAAACATTCATTTCAAGTTCAGAAAATCACCAAGGATCGTGATCAAACCTATTTGAAGAAACTGAAAAAACTAAATTACACTCAAGCTTAAATGATTTGAGAACTTTAACAACAAATGCACGTGAAGGCGAAGAATTATCAGGCAATGCATTGACTAACAAAATAAAAGAAGTTAATGATGCGGTTAAGTATCTATATCTTCTAGTTTTTGGATACAAAGTAGGTGAGCAACCTGCAGAATCAACTTCTGAGTTAGGAAAATTCAACAAAGCACTAAAAACTGAATCATATCCAAGAGAAGGATCTGAATACGACAATCAAATTAAAATCTTCCTAGACTTAGTGGAGGTTTATGCAAGTTTAAATGATCTAACCTCTGATGATCAAGACTTAGCAAATAAAGTTAATGCTAAAAAATCACTAGTTGAGTTGCTAAAAACAGAACTTGAAACAATTAAAGATTATGGCAAAAAATGAGGCGATTTATACTTTAGTGAAGCAGAAACAATTCGTGACACTTTAAAAGCGGATGCTGAATCTATTGTTGCTGACTTAACTCAATTAGCTGCAGAAATAAGTAAAACTGAAGGAAAAGATATTAACAGTAAGCTAACTCCATTAAAAACCAAGGCTACTGAATTTGTTACCAAGATTGGTAAAAAATCTGATAACAACACTCCTGACCCATTAATTTTACAAACTCAAGAAGCTATAGATGAAGTTGACTCAAAAATTTCTAGATTTAATAGACGTAAAGAAAAAGCTAAATTAACTGCTAAATTTGTTGCTGGACAAGAGATTTATGTTTTAACACGTTACTGACAATCAAAAGACAAAGATAAAGTTGTAAAAGGCTTATTAAACGAAGATACACACCCAAATAAAGAACTTGCTAAATATCTTTCAAAATTGAACAAAGATCTTGAAGATGACAGTAGATTTAGACAAATTACAGGCGTAAAACCTAATGTAGAAAACTTCGATATGGCTTTTGAATCAGGAGACCCTGTTAACCCTCAAACAATATACAATGACTTTATTGGATTTGAACTTGCATACGGAGAAGCTTTATACAAATACATAACAACTAGAACCGATTCAAATAAAGAGGCTTTAAAAGCAAAACTAGTTGAAACTAGAAAAGCCTACTACGATTTTCTAAATGGATTAAGTGAAAGACAAATTTTCTTAGGAAACACATACATTAGATTTGGATCAGATCAATATGTATTCAACGATGAAGAACCAAACAGCCCAGATACATGAGTTGGTTCACACGTTCTTAAATACTATGCTACTGTTTATGCTTTAACACAAGTTGTTAAAAATATTACAGATGGCAACTACATCGAGGGATAATTTAATATAAACACGGATATGCATTATTCGTGTTTTTTATTGAATTTTTGAGTGTTATTACACAAAAATACACGTAAATATACTCAAAAAAATGGAATTATGATAGAATTAAAATATTAATATTGTTATTGCGAGGAATTATGGAAAACAAACAAAATCAAAATCCTAAAAAACGTTTTAATTGAAGAACCATGGTTTGACCAAAATACCTAATTTCTTTTGGAGTTGTTGCTCTTGCAGCCGCTACAACCATAGGTATTTTTAAATATAATTCAAATAATCCAACATTGGAAAAAGGGACTAGTGCGAAGTACTTAAAGAATGAATTTTTAGATCCTAAGGCAACACCAAAAATGTCTTTTGTTGACTCAGATAAAGCTCACTCTATTGCTGAATTTGATCCAACTAGAGGTGAAAATGGTGAAGTTAAATTTAACGATACTTGAATCGATTACGATGTATTCTTGAAGTCTTACTACGAAGAAAACAAATCATTGCCATTTTTAAACATTAGATATGGATCTTTTGATTTTTACAACGAATACATTGAGGCAGTAAGCGCTAAAGACTTTTTCAACTTTACTCAATGATTTATGCAAAATGTTTCATGAGGTCCTGAAATTATCACTTTAAAAGAGTTCTCAATTGTTAAGGGTGTTGAATTAAAAGGTAACAACATTACACTTGGATCACACTCTAACCAAGACAAAGAATATACAACCATTAAGTTCTTCCCTGATGCCTTTTTTGGTTCAATTCCATTACACAGTACACTAAGCGGTCAAGGTAACGCTAGTGATTCTTTACTATATCGTATTAACAAAAAACTTCTAACATCAAAAGAGCTAAACGACTTTTTAGACTCTATAGCAATTTACAACACATTCACGAACACATCAATAGATACATTACGTAGTCATGCGTTTAGAACGCTAGCAGATAAAAGAAGTGTTATAGGCAAAAAAGTGTTTGCGGTTAAAGGTGAATTGCCTCAAAACATAGCTAGTGATGCATACAGTTTAATTGAAAAAACCAGACTAAAAATTAATTCAGATTACATTAGCATCATCAATGCTGAAAACGAAGCAAAAGCAAGGGAAAAATTTGAAAAATACCTTGCACAATACAAAGGTTCAGACAAATCAAACTCACTGCAAAATCACGATTCATTTGTATTTGAAGAAAAAACAATTGTTGATGCTGACTTTTTACAAAACCAACTTGCTCTAAAAGAAGGTGCTGGCGATAAATACTTAAAACTAATTTTTGAAGACGGCAAAAGTTTTGTTCTTTTTGACGCAATTGACAATGCCGAATATAACAAAAACGACACATTTGAAAAATCAGAAAATGTAGAAAGCATCGAGCAAGGCTTTGATCACTCAAAACGTATGTTTATCAACCTAGCAACCGATGTTGCTTCTTTATATGAGAAATGAATTAAAGACAATGTTTTATTCACTGAAGCAAAACTGGAAAAATTCAAAAAACACATTGCAGTTATTGATCGTTTAAAAGAAATTGAACAAGAAGTTATTGCTCAAAATACAATTATCCAAAACCGTGGTGAAAAATACAATGAAGCTATTAGACTATATCGCGAAGATATGGGTAAAAGTCAAGCTAAAGTTCAACAACTTAATTCGCAATTAGCTTCAAATGCTCAAGAAATTAAATCTAAACAAGCTGAAATTGATGCTGAACAAGATGCAGATGCTAAAGAAACTAAACAATATGAATTATTCAAGCTACAACAAGCTAAAGAAGCAATTGAGTTAGAAATTTTTGAATATCAAGGGGCAATTGTTTCAGCTCAAAAAAGTATTGATGAATATACTTCAAAAATTTCTACAGATGAACAAGTTGAAGCTGCTGGAAATAAAATAAAAGCTTTACATGCTGAAAAAACATCACTAAACGAAGCAAAAAACCACTCAGATCTACTAGCATTACTTAAATCTGTAAATGTTGCATCAACACAGGTAGACACAATTATCGGCCTATATAGACTACACAACGAGTTAGGTGCTTCAAAATACAACAACTTTACTGAGGAATTTAGTACTGTACAGGCAAAAGCTGATTATTTACTTGAACTACGTAAATACATCGTTAAAACTAGACCTTACTACACCTGATACAATGAAATTTTATCTGGCGACAACTATGCAAAACTAAAACCAGAATCAGACAATATTGTTTTATACTCTAACGATATTGCGTATTTACCTACACAATTAATAGCACTTGACGAATTAGCTGATTTAATTAAAACAACGCAAATCAACTGACGTGAATATGCAAACCTAGATGGCTTTATTCGTTCACAAGGAGATTCAGCTTCGCAAGAACAAAAAAGCTTCTTTGTATATGCTCCTAATATCAACAAAATAAGTGAAGAATTCACAGCGGGTGATGAAGCATTAAACGCAGAACTTAAAAAAGTTCAAAACTCAGTTACTGAGCTAGCAAATTCATTCAATAATGATGCAGATCTATCCCAAAAAGCTCAAGCAATTGAAGATAAATTAGCTCAAGCAAAACTTGAAACTTTAATTGAAAAATACAGTAAATTAACTGAGGAATTAGAAAAATTGGGTGAAAAACACCAAACTAACGTTAACTTATTAATTAGAGTTGCTACACTAAAAACTTTTGCTACTGCTCAAAACGAAGAAAGTAATGAAAAACTTTACTACAACGATATTAAAAAGTTAATTCTTCAAGATAGTGAAATCTCAGCTGAATGAGATACTTTTGATGCAATCATGAATGATACTGATGCGTTGTCAAAACAAGCTCAACAAGAAGTAAATGATTACAAATACAAAGTTGCTAAAGTTATTGCAGAAATGTATGAAATTTACTCAAAAGTTACAGAAATTTATGCAAGCATTGATACAGAATTTGAACAATATAGAGCTTCAAAACACGCTTTATTTGATCAAAAAATGATTGAAATTATCAATGTAATTAAAACGGCTGATTTAACTGATCCTAGATATGCAAACGATATTCAAAAATTATTTGAATATTCAACCAAAAAAATTGAAGAATTTAACACAGATCTAGCTGTTGATAACAAAGAAGTTATAGAAATTACAACTAGACTTAAAGATACATTAAGCTATGTAAAACAGTTATCAAGCCAATACGAATTAGATAATTTACCAGAATTAGCTACTGCTTACTTTAACGTTTTAAAACACAGAATTTATTGAGAAATGGACGCTCAAGGAAATCGCGAAAACCAAGGACGTAAATTTATAGCTAACTTATTCAACCCAATTGTTTCTTTAAGAATTCAAATAAATGAATGAAACCAAGATCAAGCATCAAAATACAACGATAAAGCTGAAGATTTATTGACCGAAATTGCTGAATTAGGTGAAAATGCTGAATTAGTAGCCAAAAAACAAGCGGAATTAATCGAAGCTAAAAACTATGCAAAATATTACACTGAGCTAGCAGAAACTAGTTTTGGTAATGCTGAACAATTCGAAAAACTAGCTAACTTAGAACCATTAACACAAGCATTTGAACGTGATGACTTCAATGAAGAAGACGCTTATGATGTTGAAGATCAAAACCCTCAATTAGCTCAACAATATAGCGACCAAATCGCTAAATTTAACTCAGATTTAAACAGATACATTCAAATTTCACTAAGATACGAAGACCACTTAAAAGGATTTATCACTCGTCAAAAAAATGAAACTGAAATTTTATTTGCTAACGCCAATAAATTTAAATTAGTAAACGATGAATACTATAGCGCCTTTGACGAAGCTAAAAAATATGCCGAAAAAATCAAAAATGTTGATGTTTTAGACAAATTTGTCCACAAATCAATCAATGAATCAGAAGGTAAAGAGCTAAATAATACTAACCAATTAATCGTTGCCACTTCAAAACTTGCTTTAATTGAAAAACTAACAAAACAAGGTATTATCAAAACAAGCGATAGCGCTGAATTAGTGCAATTTACAAAAAACAATATTTTTGAAATGCAACTAAGTAATGTAAGCAAAACTGGCACAAAATTAAACTTTGTACTAAAAGAAAAATCTGCTGCTGGTACAACTATTGAAAAATACAAAAATACCAACTATCTAAAATTCTTTATTGACGCAAATATTGATCGCAAATCTAATCCGCATGCATTGCAACAATTTAAAGATATGCTTGATGCCGCGGGTTATAAAACTATTATTCAACCTTCAGCTATTAAAGAAGAAGGCAGCAAAATTGTTACTGATGAAAACGGTAAATCTAAAACTATAACTACATACAGCTTGTTTGTTGAAGCATACGATGGTTTTACTGACGAATTATTGAGCAAAGTTCCATGAGCTGGTGAATGATTAAAAGGTGAACATTTAGTCAAAAAAGTCAATGAAAAAGGTGAATTTGAATACAAAATTGAAGATGGCGAATATCTAGGATTTAGACCCGATTCACGTATTGGTTTATGATCATTAATTATGATGAGTAATCCAAACTACAAAGGTTTATCGGTAGACTTTTTAAAATTTGTTGCTGCTCACGAATATGGTCACCACATTACTCTAAACTCAGCACAAGATTTAGGCAACAAAGGTCAAAAACCTTTATTTGGTTCTGCCCTTGTTCCTGGTTCTACACCAAATATTAACAACTACTACTCACGTGAAGTGCTAGATTTATACTTAAAAGCACGTACACACTTAGGCTTAAACTCTTCACCACTATTAAACCAACCTAACGTTGTTTCAGAAAATAATGAAGGTGAATACTTGCTATATGATTTAGCTCGTAAAGTTGGCGATAAAATTGTTATTGATAAAACCACTGTTGAAAACGCTGCTGATGTTTGAGGTCACGCTGTGGGTGATGAAAGTTTGCGTAAAGCAATGGAAAACAGCAAGCGTCGTTTCTTACAAACATACAAAGGCTTAGTTGAAGCTACGAATGAACGTAGAAAAGAAAACGGCATTGACAACGAGCAAGATAAAAAATGATTGGAAGTGTTTGACCTTTGATTAATGAACACATTAGATCAAAACTCAGGTACACTTAACCCAACAAAATACTCAGATGAACAATACCCTGTAAAATACATGGTTAAAGACGAAAACGGCAAATACGTGTTCAAAAAAGCTGCTTTAGATATGCTTCAAGGCGTATTGAAAGATGGTCAAGGCAAATTTATTAACTTTGAACAACGTGATGGCCACATTGTACCAATTATTGTTGAAGGTGAAAGAGACGCAAGAGGCAGATTTACTAGAATTGATAAAGTTTTAGTTCATAATGCTGACGGAAGTCCAATTATTAATGTGCCTACTGGTATTGATTTAAGTTCAAATGATCTAGAAGTTAACCCATACTATCAAGAAGACGATAAACACAACAACATCACTATTGACTATGTAAACGAAAAAATTCAACAAGCAATTAGCACAATTAGAGCTTTAATTGTTGAAGATTACATTATCAATGGTTGAGATTTTGCAACAACTGATACAACTCTTGAGCCTAGAACTCAAATTGCATATCCAAACTACAGTGAATTGTTTACTGATGCTGACAAAAACTACAACAAATCTATTCTGCTTCCTTATATAGACTATCTACAAGCGCGTGATAGATCAAAAGGTGGTGTAGTTGGCGACAACACACTAGCTAAATTCTACGCAATTAATGGTGAAGTGATTTACGATCGTTTAGATAAAAACAAACAGCCGCAAGGTTATAGAGCAATTTTCCAAGAAAATTACTTTGTCAACCCTTATGAAGAAAAATCAGAAGCTCAATCAACGTTTACCGATGTAATTATCGCGATGTATTTAGCTGATGGTGAAACCTACCCAACTGTTCCTGCTGGTGGTAAATTATCTCTATGATTATCAGAAAACGAACAATATTTACCTAACATTAAATTGCCTGAATCATTGCGTCAAAGCTTTTTAACTGATAGTTTTAGCCCTTCAATTCTAAATCAATTACGTCAAAGACCATTGCTAGCTTGATATTCAGAATACATGAAAAAAATGGTTGGTCACAACATCAAAGACCACATTTACTTGATGGTTAATGCAAGCGGACAAGTTGTAAATCAAAACCCACGTTCAGCTCAATTCCCAGCCTTTCACGAAATGAAATCTATTAAAATTAATGAATCATTATTGCCAAAAGATGCAGAAAATTCATTGTTTAATAGCTTCTTTGTTGAACAATCAGGCAACAGACAATTTGGTTTTGATATTGTCTTTAATGACATCAAAACCTTCACAAAATTTGCAAGTGTTGACACTCTAAAAGCCAAATTAGACCCAATTAATCGTGTTGTAAACTGAGACTTAGACTATGTAAGCTCTAAATTTGATATTGATAAATTTGCTAAAGGTCTAAAATCTTCATTAATTTCAGCAACTGGAATTAGCGCCAAAGAAAAAGAGCGTTTAAACGCATTAGTAGCTGGCAATAGCCGTCAAGCATTAGCTAATGAAATCATGGAAAGATTTAGCTCATCTAAACTAGCTATGTTTGTTAAAGATTTAAGCTTAGGCACAATCAACGAACAAATTAAAGCCAATCGTGAAAATGAACTAAGATACGGGTGAATTTTCGACAAAGACTTAGGTTATGGCATGTTCAAATCGGTTGACGTTAAAGCAGTAAACAATGATCAACAAATTGACAAAAACAACTGAGAAGTGAGTGTAAAAGAACTACTTGCTACTTTTGAAAAATTTGCAATAGACAACAATGTAAGCTTAGACAAACTAACCATTTATGATGAATTAATCATGGATGACAAATTACAAATGTATTCAACACAGTTGCACTATAACTTCCAACAATCAAGATTTGGCATGGCTGACATTCTGCTTTCATTTGTTAAAGGCTTTACCAAAAAATCACGTCCAACTGAAGACGTTGAACAATATTTCAAAACCAAAACTGAACGTAAATTCAATGAATTCTTCTCAGATTATACATATTCATTTGCCGAAGTTATTAACCGTGACAACTTGCAAATTACTTATTCACCTTCAACTTCACAATTTGCTAACTTGCCAAGCTTTATTAGTGGTGTAAGTGAAGCAAACACAGGTTTAGAGTATGTGATTGATGGCGAGCCAACAGCAAGATGAAACGATGCAAAAATTAACTTTACAGGTGAAGCAAGAAGCACAGTAAGAAATACAATTATTGACTTTGAACGTCGTTTAGACAACGAGAAAAAATTCCGTGCTGATAAACTTGGCAGTGAGTTTTCACCTTCTACATTTTCAACAAACGATGGCTTCTCAGCTGATAACAACAAATCTTCAAACTACTTTGGACAATTTAAGTCAATTAATAACGGTTGATTTAAAGACCGTTGATACAGAGATATGCTGAACTTTAGACTTTATGATGACGAAGGTCAACCTGTTCATGATGACACAATCAGAATTAAAGACCTTGAAGGCAATGTTGTAACTAACCGCCCACAAGCGTACTGACAATACTACATTCAATCTCAAGGTGTTGGTAAACGTAACTTGACAAATATTTGAAGAAACACTGATAAAGACGCAGTTGCCTTATTTGGTTACTTAAACAACTCGGATGCACAATTAGCTAACTATCTTGCATTTGAAGATTTACAAACAGGTGAAATTTTCACGCTAAAAATCAACAAACAAAACTCAAGTAATATGTTCTACTACAAAACTCAACATATCAATAATGAAACTGATCCAACTTCAAGACACTGGCTAAAAGATGAGCCATATAACTATACCGACTCAAATGGTCAACATCAAGGACGCGGTTTCACTGCTTGAGTATCTGATTATGCAATCATGTCAAATTATGCAGATAGATTGCTAACACCAAACCATGAGTACAAAATTTACTTTGCAGCTGATGAAAAAGGTAAACATGCATTAAATGTTGACCTAGGAACGTTTGAAAGTGTTTCAGAAAACAGCAAAACCTTCTCACAAGCACCTACAGCTGTATACATGAAGGAAATTAATGGTGAAAAAGTTGCTGTAATGAGAGTAGGCGTACAGTTTAACGGTACAAAATAAAGGAGAAAATATGAAAAACAAATTAAAATTATGTGCTCTTTCATTAACTGGCTTAAGCCTTCCTTTTATTGCTCTTTCGTGTACCCAAAAAAATCAAGATTACAGACAAAATGTTAAAGATTATGATTTAGGTCTTTCAACAGATCCAATTAACTCTTTAAATTACATTAAATACCCTTCGGTTAACAAAATTTTGCCTTCTTTAGTTGAAACACCATTGAAAACTGGACCAAACGAAACAATTAAACGTATTGCAAATATTCCTAAAATTCATTTAGGAATCTACCAAACTGAAGAAGAAGGTACGCTAGATTCGTATCTACAAAATAACCCAAACCCTGACAACTCAGGCAGCTATTATTCTTTAGATGATTTTGGTTCAGCTCCAGGAAATATTGCTACTGACCAAACTGAATACTACGCAGTACACTCAGTAGTTACACCAAGCAACAAGTTCTTGTCAACTAACGTTTTGCTAAATGAAGGTCAAAGCAAATGAAGCAATGGTGATTTAGTAACAGCTGATGATTATATTGATGCGATGCACTACATTTTTGATCTTAAAACTGGATCACAAAAAGTGACAACAATGCTTCAACGTAAATTTAAATCTTCAAGCGAAATGATTGAAGCTCAACAAAAATACATTCAAAAACATAACGTTGCTTACAACAACCCATTTGCTTATCCACCACTAAAAAAAGTTAATGGTGAATGAGTATATGACGTGTTTAGCCCAACATATGATCCTTGAGCTTCACAAGTTGAAGGTGATGAAGAAGATGTTGCACTAATCAAAAAAACAGCATTAGATTTAGGTTTTTATTCAGGTAGAATGTATTGAAATGTTGACAATAAAACTGTGCTAAGCTCAATTCCATACTCACCAGACTTTGATTTTGAAGCTGAAGATACAGTTTTAATGCTACCTAACCCTGAGTACTCTTTAGACAAACACAGCGAAAAAGAATTAGAAAACATTCCTCAACGTATTGCTACACGTGTACGTAAATATTTATACTTAGATCCTAAACAATCTACTTCTGATGAGTTTAAAAACCTATTGCGTCAATCACGTGAACTAAAACACAAACTTGGCTCAGTCACATATGATGAATTCAATCCTGAAGTGTACACAAACGCTGTAAATAAGCTTTATTCAAATCTGTTGCCAAATGGTCAAACTACTCTAGATAATGATTTTGTAAAACGTTTACAGCCTAAAAAATATATGAAAAATAGAGTGCTAGCACTTGATGAGTACACATTGCGTTTAGCTTATGATGATTACCAACCAACTAACTTAAACAACACCTATGGCGACATTAGCTCAATTGTTGTGCCAGTAAATCGTCGTTTTGTTGAAAGTATTGGCGGAATTACTGAATTTGGACTAAAAAAAGAAAACTTTTTAACCAATGGTCCTTTCAATATTGATGATTTAGTTTTAGGACCTCAAGGTTTTATTTCACTAAACAAAAACAACCAATACTATTCAGCCGCTAAAACAATTAGCAACAGAATTAAAATTTATTTCTCTAATGATCCAAACATCAACTCAGCAATGTTTGAAGATGGTTACATCTCAGCAACTAGAATTCCACCAGTTTTACAGTGAAAATACTGAACAGACTTACCAAATCGTAGATTTATGAACAAATCAAATGGTTTTGGTACCATTGCTTTCGCTTTCAACTTGGATCAAGAAACAAACTCAGATTCAATAGTTAATGACATTAATTTACGGAATGCAATTTACTATGCTATTGACCGTAATGAATTATTAAACATTGTTGGTTGATCAAGTTCGTTCCCTGTTATTACTTGAACAGCCTTTGGTCAAGCTTCATCAAGCTTTGGTGATGCTGTGGAAGCTGGTTTTGAACATGACTACATGTATACAAAATATGGCTCATACCCAACTGACCGTAACGATAAAAACAACTACTTAAACCAATACATTTACCGTAAAGCTCAAGCGCAAGCAAACCAGAAAAATTGAGGAATTCCTATCCCTGTACAAAACTACACTCACATTGACCATATTTCTAAATCAATGAAATTTGAAACGGTGGATCGTACCGATAAAGGATTCCATTTAGATGTAGCTCGTGGCTTTATGGCTGAATTTAAAAAACAACACCCTGAGCTAGATAAAGTTACTTTACGTATGATTTCTAACTCAACTGATGAACAAAAAAATGCCGGTGTTGCCCTAAAAGACTTTATGCGTAAAGCTTTTGGCGACTTTGTGGAAATTGATATCAAAAACCTACCTGAAAACGTGTATGAAGACTGAAGAACCACGGGTAAATACGATTTAATTTATCGTAACTTTGATGCCTTTGGTAGCGATATTTATTCATATATTCGTGTGTTTTTAAAGCCAGATGGTATTGATACTAAGTCACAAAAAACAACTGGATTTAGAAACAACCCTTCAGGTTCGTGAACCTATCACGACTTTTTCACACAGCTAGGTTATTCACGTGATGAAAACAATAATTTAGTGATCAAAAATGAAGCTGATCGTGCCAACATTGAAGAATTAAAACAAAGATTAAGAATTTTAGGTACTAAACCTCAAAGCCCTGATGTTTGAAACAAAATTGTTGATTTATCTGTAATGCACAATAATGAAGATATCAACGAATACACCAAACGTCACATGAAGTTTTTAACAAGTCAATTTACTGAACAAGAAAGACAAGAAGGTTGAACCGAAGTTATAGCTTTTGCTGTAATTGCTGGTTTTGAAAAAATAGTGCGTGAAGCCGCACCAGTTATTCCGCTAATGGAAGTGGATACATACTGAGAAATTTCAAGAGTTAATGGTGCATCAAGTTTATACTCATACGCACTGCAATATGCTTATGATGTATTAAACCCACCTGTAGCAAGCTTACCAACCATTATTAAATAGGAGGAAATATGAGTCAAAATCAATCTTTTTTCAATGAAAATGAATTAGATTTCAACAATAAAGCTTATGTTGAAAGACCTTCATATGTTGATTTTGCAGGCCGTGTTAAGCCTAAAATTACTAAGCTTCAACACGCCTTCAATATTCAATCTCCTTTAGTTAAATCATTGCTACGCTTTTTAATTATTGCTCTTGAATTTATTACAATTTCGTGAATAGTTATCACAATCACCTTCTTTTTAATCAACTCAATTCCAGGTTCAACAACGCTAACTAGCGGTCTAGATGAAGCAAGTAAAAAAGCAACTGAAGCCGCCTATGGACTAGATAAACCACTGGTGCAACGTTACTTTATTTATCTACAAAACATCTTGCAAGGAAACTTTGGTATTTCTTACTCAGTTTTCCCTGGTCAAGATATCAATGATTTTGTGTGGATAAGATTTTATAAATCCTTTTTAATTGGTATTTTCTCAGTCATGATTACACTGCTAATTGGGATTCCAGTTGGTGTGTATGTAGGTATGAACCCCGATAAATTACCAGATCATATTGCAACCGTTATTGTTTCAGTGTTTTCATCAATTCCTTCCCTAGTGTTTGCCTTGTGGCTATTGTTATTAGGTCGTGCACTCGGCATTCCTTATCTATATGTTGAAACTGATTTAGCCACTTATATTCTGCCTGGTTTAGCGCTTTCGCTTGGTTCTATTATTGTGTATATCAAGTACATACGTACAGAGCTAAACCGTGAGTTAAACTCACAGCATGCTAAGTTTTGCTACTTGAAAGGTTTATCAAAATCGCGCTTTGTGTGAACACATGCGCTTAAACCTTCATTATTCCCAATCGCAACATTTTTCCCAGTAGTTATTTTTGGTAGCTTCATTGGAAGTATGTTTGTTGAACAAATCTTCTTTATTACAGGTTCTGGTGGATTATTATTAAACGCCATTACCTCAAAAGACTACAACATTATTTTATTCATGGTTACTTTATTCTCATTAATTACAATACTTTCATACACCTGCCGTGATGCTTTATACAAAGCAATTGACCCACGTGTGAGAAGAAGGAGATAGGATGCGAACATATAATTGAGCCTTCGATAATAAAAAATATTATTCAGCTAACAATGAACACGGTGAAGAGCTAGCTCCAAACCGTTTCTTGCAACCTTTCAACTACAAAAAATGAGAAATGCTTGGGAATTTATTTCAATACCATGAATCAAACAACATTAAAGCCCAAAAAAATAAATGAGTAGAGCTATTTTACCGTTATTCACGCAGCTTTGCTGGTGTATTTGGGATGGTGATGTTCCTGTTTTTAATCTTGAGTGCAATCTTTATTCCATTTTTCACTAAAGATCCAGAAACTTTGGATATCAACAACCGTTACCAAAATTTCTTTGAAACTCCTTCGGCCATCTTTGGTACAGACTTTTTAGGTCGTGATTTATTCGCACGTTTATGATGAGGACTTAGATACTCATTAGCCTTAGCTTTGGTTACTGCAATTATTCAAGTCTTTGTCGGTTTATTTATTGGAATTATGATGGGTCACTTTAGAATTTTTGACACCATTATGACTTACATTATTAAAGTTATTTCAAACGTGCCATCAATTATTATTCTAATTGTGATCACAATCGTGTTTAGGCCAACGTTTTGAGTTATGGTTTTTGCCTTAACCTTTACTAGTTGAACTGGTATTGCTAACCAAATGCGCTCGCAAGTGTTGCGTGCTAAAAGTTTTGAATGAGTGGCAGCTTCAGGAATTTTAGGAACACCAACATACAAAATTTTATTCAACTACTTACCAGTTGTTATTCCATTGCTAGTTACCGAGATTGTTTTCCACATTCCAGGTGTTATTCTAAGTGAAACATCACTAGCTTTCATTGGTTTAAGTATTGATATTCCAACCTTAGGTAATTTAATTTCAGAAGGATCCAAAGTGTTCACTGCGTATCCACGCTATGTGCTTTTACCTTCAACTATGCTAGTTATTTTAACAACTTCAATTCAGCTAATTTCAGCAAGTATTCAAGACTCATTATTGCGTCAAAGATAGTAGGTAAATATGCAAAAAGATTGAAATAAATTAACATATCAACAAAAAATTGAATACTATGAACACAATATGCTAACCAATTTGCCTACTGGTGAAAACTTGAATGTTGCTCCTTATACTAAGCTTTATCCACACGTAATTAAAAAACTTGCTAAACCTCACCCACTCAACTTGCTTGAGGTTAGAAAAGATAAAAACAAATCATTCATTCGTGGCATCGTTGACTTTTGAAAAAACTTTGCCCACTCAATTGCTCGTTTAAGCCGTCTGGGTAAAAAAACTGAATCAAATTTTGATTTTGATCAATACATCGCCTCAGCACAAGTTGAACGTGTGCTGGGCGAGGATTTAAAAGTTGCTGCTGAAGTTGAAGATATTTATTTAACCTTCAAAAACCCAGCTAACCCTAAAGAAAAAAACCTTGTTTTACGTGGCCCTAGCTTCAAAATATACGAAGGCAAAATTCACGCCATTATTGGTGAATCCGGTTCAGGTAAATCAGTTATTACATCGTTACTATATGGACTAACGGGAAATAACGCCATCATTGAAGCCGGAAAGGTTAAATTATACGGACTGGAAGTTCACAACTTTAACCTATACAACTGAGAAAAATCTAAACTTAGAGGCAGAATTGTCAGTGCTGTTTTCCAAAACCCAATGTCAATATTAGACCCAACCATGAAAGTAGGAAACCAAATCATGGAAGGGATGCTAATTAATGGCGTTGTTAAAACTCGCAAAGAAGCATATCAAGAAGCAATCAAATATCTTGAATTAACTCGTATTAATAACCCAGAAGCGGTGATGAAGCTTTATCCACACGAGCTTTCTGGTGGTATGATTCAACGTATCGCAATCGCAGCCATTGTTAGTTTAAAACCAAAAGTATTGGTTATGGATGAGCCTACCACCGCGCTTGACCCAACTGTACAAGCGCTTGTACTTGATATTATTCGTGAACTGCAACAAAAATTCAAAATTGCAATCGCTTTCATTACTCACGATTTAGGTGTTGTTGCTTCGATTGCTGAATTTATTAACATTATGTATGCTGGCCAAATTATCGAATCAGGTACACGTGAAGAAGTGCTAATGCACCCTCAACACCCATATACTTGAGGATTGATTTCATCAATGCCAGATTACAACAATGATGAACGCTTAAACGTGATTAGAGGCGCAGTCCCTTCTTCATTAAACAACATTAAAGGTGATGCATTTGCTGTGCGGAATGATTATGCGCTTGTTAAAGATCTTGAAGAAGAATCAGATTTTTACTTTGTTTCACCAACACACTATGCAAAATCAAGTCTTTTAGATGATTTTGCTCCTTTCTACGAACCACCAAAAATCATTCAAAACCTATGAAAAAGATACTTTAACCGTTTACAAATGCTTTATGGTGATGATAAATTTGTTGATGAACAAACCTATCAAAATGATTTAAAACTAATTCATGCACACAATGAACAAGTCGAACAAATGCGTGCTGAGCAAGCTAGCGAGGAGGCAAAAAATGCAACAGAATAAACAATATTATGTTGAAACTACTCGCGGCGGTAAAAAAATCTACCGTCAAATTAGACCCGGCACAAACGAAATGCTTAATTGTGAAAACAAAGAAGCAATTGTTCAAATTAGAAACCTAGATGTAACTTATGGCTATGGCGCTAAGGCATTTAATGCCTTAAAAGATTTAAATTTAAACATCTATCAAGGTGAAGTTTTAGGCTTAGTTGGTGAATCTGGTTCGGGTAAAACAACAGCCGGTAGAGCCATTATTGGTCTTACACCACATAGCTTTGGTCAAATCAAAATTTTAGATCGCATTATTCCAAAAAACCGTGAAAAAGTCAATAAATGAACCAAAAAAGGTAAAGATATCATTAACTTTATGGTTAATAAAGTACAAATGATTTTCCAAGACCCAACCAACAGTTTAAACCCATTTAAAAATGTGGAAGCAGTTGTGGGTGAAGGATTAACTAACCTAAAAAGTTCTAAATATTTACACTTGAGTAATATTGATGTTGAAACATACATTGAATTAAACAAAAAGTTACAAGCTATTGACCCAAGTTTAGTTCTAAGTTTAGACCCATGAGCTGATCTAAGAAACAACTGAGATAATCTTGATAAACTATATGAATTTGTAAACGTTGATTCAGTTCAAAAAGTTGCAAAATTATCTTCAACTATTGACAAAGATAAATTTGACGAAATTACTCAGTTTATAGAGTCAAGAAAAAAATTTAGAGACCAAGAAAATAGCTTAAGTGAAAAAGAATGCAAACGTAAGTTAATTATTGACATCCTTAAACAAGTTGGACTTGACGAAACTGTTTTAAACCGTTTTCCACTTGAGTTTTCAGGTGGGCAGCAACAACGTGTTGGTATTTGCCGTGCGGTTGTGTTGCAGCCTCAAATTCTTATTGCTGATGAACCTATTTCAGCACTTGACGTTTCAATTCAAGCACAAGTTATTAACATTTTCAAAGAGTTAAAAGAAAAATATAATTTAACTATTATCTTTATTGCTCACGATTTACGTATGGTTGAATATATCTCTGATCGTATTGCAGTAATCAACAAGGGTACCTTGCTTGAAGTTGGACCAACCAAAGAAGTAATCCATAACCCTCATCACCCTTATACTCAAAGCTTATTGGATGCAGTTCCTTCTATTGAAGCGGAAAAAGGCTCACTTGTTGGTAAAGCATATGATGCAAAAGCTCACGAGTATGATGAAGAGTATCAACCAAAATGGCAGCAAGTTTCACCTAAACACTTTGTTTTAGCCAGTGATAAAGAATTTCCTGAGTTTTTAGCGCAAGCAAAAGCTTACAAATCTAAATTCATTAAATAATAAAAATGCCCACGTGGCATTTTTTCATAATTTTTCAGATTTTATATGTTGTGTGCTTAAGGATCCAATTTTTTAAATAGCCACTTTATCACACAATCGTTGCTAGTATTTTTGAATCATGCAAATTTAATTTTCTATTACACTAAACAAGATTAATAATTTTATTAACGAACAATATTTTTGGGTGTCATTTTGGGTGTCATTTTGGGTGTCATTTTGGGTGTCATTTTGACATTCATATTAGGATCATTTGTCGTCTATGGTTTCTTCTAAATAATAATTTTGCGTTTCAGGTTAAATTTATACAACAATATCAAGGTAACTTTAATTAACTTTCAATCGTCATTGGTTAATTAAGCATTAATAATCACTTAATTGATTATATTTATATAACTAGTTGCGGTTATTTAAAAACGACGTTGAGAATAGCTTTACACAAAAAATACAATACACTCTAATATAAATGTTCACAAGTAAACACAACTAAAAAGATTTTCAGATTATTTTAATAATTGCTTCACACAACCGTGGGCTGTGAAAGGAAACAATGAAAAAATCAGATATCTTATTCTATAAATATTTTCAAAACTGAATAAATGTATACAAAAAAGGTTCAATTAGAAACGTAAGTTTTAAAAAATACGAGTTAACTTTAGATTGAATTATTAAGATCGCCCCTAGCATAAAGGTAAGCGAAATAGATAGAATAACATACCAAGGAATATTGAATGAATACGCAATTTACCATGAACGTCAAACCACAATGGACTTTCATCACCACTTAAAAAGTTGCTTATTAGACGCATATGATGATGGCTATTTGAGTACAGACCCAACAAGAAAAGTTGTTATAAAAGGTAAAAACCCAAGGAAGAAAAAACCCAAATATTTAAGTCAATTTGAATTGCAACTATTACTCAAAACACTCAAAATTGAAGATAAAATCAATATGGATTGACTTATTTTGTTGATAGCTAAAACAGGGCTTCGCTTTTCAGAAGCTATAGCTATAACCCCAAATGATTTTGACTTTTCTAAGCAAACATTAAATGTATCTAAAACTTGAAACTATAAAGAACATGGTGGTTTTATGCCTACCAAAAATAAATCTAGTGTGCGTAAAATACCGCTAGATTGAATGACAATAAGTCAATTCAGTGGTCTTGTTAAAAATCTACCTACCGATGAGCCTATCTTTGTATTCAAAGAAAAAATCTATAACTCTACAATCAATGATGTGCTAGAACGAAGGTGTAAACAAGCTAATGTGCCAGTAATTTCAGTGCACGGATTGCGTCATACGCACGCATCGCTATTGCTTTATGCTGGTGTTTCTATAGCTTCAGTAGCTAAACGCTTAGGTCATGCAAGTATGAATACAACCGAGCGTGTATATTTGCACGTAATTAATGAATTAGAAAATAAAGATATTGATCTGGTAATGCGATCAATATCAAGTTTAAATTAAATAAATTAAGCCCACGAAAAATAAGCACAAACGGCCTGTTTGTGCTTATATGTTTTTTTGTGCTTCTCTTTCTTTATTAATAAAATCCATGATTTTTGATTTTACTTCTAGCTTATTGATTTTGTAGATGTTTCTGTTTTCGCTTTTAGCAATATATTCTCTAGCTATTAGTCAATTATTGTTTAGATAAATGTTGTCTAGCTGGTTATTTTTATTAATATCATCACTTGAATAAACAACGTTTCTCAATAAATTGCTATCAAGATTATAATTTGTGGCAAACTCTTCAATTCTTGCTTTTGTTTCAAAATTGATATTGTGTTGAAGGATAACTAAAATGTCATCGTTTTCAGTAAACTCAATTTTCTTGTGCATTATATCGAATAATATTTCATTTAAACGTTTTTGAGTTTTTTCTGGGAATGTATTAATATACTCAAAAGCTCTTTCATATTCACCAGTAGTTATTAATTCATTTAAATAGTTATTGTTGATTTCAAAGTTAAAACTAAAAAAGAATCCATCGCCTTCTTCAAGGTCTAATTTTCAGTTTTCACTGTGTTCAATGGTTGGCTTAGAACTAAAGTAATTTTGGATATCTATAAAACGAGCTTTTAAGGCTTGCAACTCAGAATCGCTTAGATCTACAGGGTCATGAACATATTCAGCTTCAGGGTTATTATCTAGTGAGCCACCTAATAATTTGACTGCTATTTGAGCTCTATATAAGGCATTAAATGCTGATCTAACGCTTCTGTATTCTTCTTCAATCATTTTAGCATTACCCATGCCGGGTTCAATAGTTTTAATGCTACTAAAATCCTTGATACCTCATCTATTTTCAAAAATATCATTTAAAATTTTTTTATTTTTATTGATTGTTTCCACAAAATCGTTTGCTTTACCCACTCCTACTGTAGCAGTGTTAGCACGTACGTAAATTTTTAAAGCGTTTTCAAGATTGCGTTTCATTATGTGCGGTTTACGGAAGAAAAATACTTTACCAAACGGTTTTTGTTCATTCAGCACACGGTTAGTTCTTGACATAGCTTGAATTAGATTTTCATACTGCATTTTGTTGTCTTTGTCAAAATAAACGGTATTAATATATTTTGAGTCAAAACCAGTAAGCATTTGGTTAACTACGATTAATAAATCAAGTTGCTTGTGTTTTTCAACGTTGACATGTGTTTTCTTATGTGCTAATCGATATGAAAGATCAGTTCTAAAATCATCAAATCTGCTGTAATCAAATTTAACATCAAAATCTGCATTATATTGATTTAAAATTTTACCTATAGCTTGATCTTTTCTTTCTAATTGGTCTTCATCGTTAGTTTCTCGATCCAAGCTAGAATCAAATAAGGCACTGAACTTAAAAGTATCTTGTAAATTTCTTTGTTTTATTTCCTCTTCGAATAATTCAAAATAAGTTATAGCATCTGAAATTGAATTGGTAGCTAAAATACTGCTGAATTTAAAGTTGCTATCAGTTGCGTTAGTTTTATTATCACGCAAAATACTTTTAACCACCTCTTTTTTGAAGTTAATATTATCAAAATATCCATACTCATCTAATTTATGTTCAATTTCAATATTTATATCTTCATATTGATTATTTTCACTTACGAATTTTTTAGCAATATCAGTTCAATCATGTGCTAGATTATTTTCAACATATGCTTTAGGATGACCGTTTGCAATCATTTTGCCCATTGCATCACGAAATAGTGTTTCAAAAAGCACAAATTCGGTATGAAATCTTAATACCTTGCCATCCTCGATGGCGTTTTTGATTGTATATGCGTGCAATTCTGGACCAAATAAATCAGAGGTAGTTAAATCATTCTTTTTGTTTGTGGGGGTAATAGGTGTACCGGTAAAACCAAAAATAACAGCATTTTTAAAGTTTTTAATAATGTCTGCGTGCATATCGCCAAAAGTGGATCTGTGCGCCTCATCAAAAATAAACACAGTACGTTTTTGGTTGATTTTATCTAGGTCTTTATCTTTATCAATTCTTGCTTGTTTAAATATTGAGCTGATAATTATAGATTTTTCAACATTATTTGACTTCATCATTCTAATTAAATCATAGGTGCTGCTTGCTTGTTTGACACTGATGGAATCACCTTTAAAGTTACTAAATTCTGTTAGACTTTGCGAACCTAGTTCAACTCTATCAACCACAAAAACAACAGTATCGGCTAGATTTCAATCCAGAATTAGCTTACATAGCTTAAAACTGGTTAAGGTTTTACCAGAACCAGTAGTGTGCCAGATATAGCCACCTTTTTGACTAGTTTCAGAAACTTTACTGAAAAAGTTTTCTTTTTTCAATCTTTTTTCAATCTCGTTTACAGCATGATACTGATAACTTCTTAAAAATTTTAAACTACCATCAGACTCATCAGGCACTGAAAAATCAGAAATTAGTCTATGCGCCATCGGAATTTGTAAAAAGTTGCGTATTACATCTAATCAATTAGAAATTTTTTCATTTTTAACATTATGTCAATTTGAAAATAAACTTCTAATAACATTATTGTGATCTCTAGCAGTGGGTTGAAATACCATATCGTTAGGCGTCATAACCACGCTAAGTTGCAATAATTTAAATAATCCTTCAAAACGATTTTGCTGAGTGTAGTTTCGTATTTGATCTATTCCTGAATTCACGTTTTGATTTTTTAATTCAATGTAAATTACTGGTAAGCCGTTGATTAAAAGCATTAAATCAGCTCTGCGATCAACATTACTTGAGGGGTTTTTAGAAAGATTAACTTCACGAGCAATTTGGTAAACACTATTGCCAGCTTTTACGTCTTTACGTCTAAAAATTGATAAATATACTGGTGAACCAGCATTTTTTGTGTCTTTACTATTTTGGTCACGAACAATTTCTCATTGTTCACTATTGATCAATTTATTGGCTTGAGCGGTATTTTGTATGTTATTAACTATTTCTAATAATTGATCAAATTCATTGTCGCTAAGCTCCACACCATTAAGCTTATCTTTATTGTTATTAAAAATAATCCTTCTTCAGTTTTGCTTTAGGTCTTCTTCAGTGCAATTGTGTAAAAGAATGTTGTTATTTTTGCTAAATGATTCAGTATTTTCGTCATCGCACTCTTTTTGTGAATAACCCACTCATCCTTTGCGAATTAATTCATTGACAATGTTAGTACCAAAATCATATTCATTTTTGAAATTTGAATTTTCCATGTTACTCCTAAACAAACATCTTCTCTAGAAGCATGTTTTTAAT
>NZ_JNJG01000003.1 GCF_000702705.1 Mycoplasma simbae ATCC 49888 | reverse complement strand
GACCAAGAGTAATAATTTCTGACTCATCCACGGCAGGGTGTTTTAAGAGAATTGGCAGTTCGAGAAAATCCCCTAAAATTCTCTGTTCTCAAGCGAGAGTTGAATCTTATGTATAATATACATAAACACAATTTAAATCAATAAAGATAGGATGAAAAATGAGTACCAATAAGACCTTAACTAAACAACAAATAGCCAATAAAATTTGAGAATCAGCCAATAAACTAAGAAGTAAAATTGATGCAAATGAGTACAAAAACATTGTTTTAGGCTTACTTTTCTACAAATTTTTATGTCAAAAACAAGAAGATTTTTTAGTTCAAAATGGAATCAATAAAGAATCAATGTTTCTTTTAAGAGATGAAGAACACATTAAGGACTTTGATTTCAGTCAAGACGATATTGCTTTTGACAGCGTTGAAGCCGTTAAAACAACAATTGAAGGATGCAGAAATGATCTAGGATTTTTTATTAAATTTGAGCATTTATACCAAACTTGGACAAACCCAAAATACAATAAAGAATTTCAATTTAATGCCGCAATCATGAATGATGCTATATCTAGTTTTGATTCTTCTTTAACTGAAGATAAAAAAGCACTGTATGTTCGTATTTTTGAACTTTTCCGTGACAATATCAAGCAATTAGGATCTAATAGGGATGAACAAACTCAATCATTAGCCAAATTGATTGATATTCTGCAAATTATTCCTTTTAACTCGCAACAATATGATGTTTTAGGATTTGTCTATGAGTATTTAATTAGCCACTTTGCTTCTTCAGCTGGAAAAAAAGGTGGTGAGTTTTATACTCCTCACGAAGTTTCTAACTTAATGTCACAAATAGTTACTTACCATTTACGTGACAAAAAAACAATTAAAGTGTATGACCCTACATCAGGTTCGGCATCATTATTATTGACAATTAAAGATGCATTCAAAAAATACAATAAAGATTCTAGTCCTGTAACTTATTATGCTCAAGAGCTTAACTCAAATACATTTAATCTAACAAGAATGAACCTTGTAATGAATGATATTAACCCAGCCGATATTCATGTAAGACACGGTGACACTCTGGAAAGAGATTGACCTTATATTGACGAAAACGGTAATTTCACGCTTGAAACAATGCACGCAGTTGTATCTAATCCACCTTATTCTCAACCGTGAAACCCTGAAGGCAAGGAAGTCGAAAATAGATACGTTGAGTATGGTTTAGCACCTAAATCTAAGGCTGATTATGCTTTCTTATTACACGATTTATACCACCTAGAACATGATGGGATTATGGCAATTGTGCTTCCGCATGGTGTTTTGTTTAGGGGCGGTAGTGAAAAACAAATTCGCCAAAGATTAGTGGAAAAAGGTCAAATTGATGCAATTATTGGTTTACCAAGCAACATCTTTTTTGGTACAGGCATTTCAACAATCATTATGATTTTGAAAAAGCAAAAAAGCGGACGTGATATTCAATTTATTGATGCATCAAAAATGTACATTAAAGACGGCAAAAATAATAAATTAGACTATAAACACGTTAAAAAAATTGTAGATACAGTTAATTATCGTTTAGAAATTGACAAATTTTCACGTATTGTAAGCTTTGAAGAAATTGAACAAAACGATTTTAACTTAAACATTTCGCGTTACTTGGATAATTTCCAAAAAGATGAAAGCTTTGATTTATACTCATCAATGTTTGGTGGTGTAAGCGAGCAAGAATTGAGTCAACACAACACATTTTTCAATAGTTTTGGACAAATTAAAAACAAATTATTTACACCCGTTAAGCACAATTACTACAGTATTCTAGCTAATCAAAACGACGCAATTAGAAACGCAATAGATTCAGATGCGTATGTTAAAAAATATTTAGAACAATTCGACGAAATTAGCAATAAATTAACTCAATTTATTGATCAAAATACTGAAAATTTACACAAAATTTCTAAATTGTCCGCTTCAGATTTTGAGGAAAAAGTAGTCGATTATATTTTTAAAGAAGTTCAAGACATTGATTTAATCGAAAAATATGATATTTACCAAATATTCATGAATCACGTGAATACTTTAAAAAATGATATTGAATTAATTAGTAAGTTTAATTTTACTGATAGTCAAAATGACATAAAAATCTTGCTTGATGATACTTTGGATGTTAAATTTAACAAAAAATCAGGTTTGGTTGAAGAGTGGGAATCAGAATTAATCAGCAATGAGTTAATATGTAAAACATTCTTTGCGGGCGCAAATTATTCAATTAAGCAAACTAATGACAAAATTGATGATTTAAACTCAGAAGTTGAACAACTGATTGAAAGTATCGACGAAGAAGATAAGGTGGCTCCACTTTTTGATGAAAATGGCAAATTCATCAAGAAAGAAATTAACACATATATTAAACAAAATATTGACAAAAATACTGAATTCGATGAAGATTGCATTGAATTTAAGTTACTGAAAATCAATGAATTGTTAAATAAAGTTAAACCTTTAACAACTTCTTTAAACGAAAATATCAAGGGCTTAATTCAAGACTCATACAATAAATATTTAGCTCTAACATCTGAAGAAGTTTATGAACTATTGATTGAAAAATGAATGAATCAAATTAAAATTGATATTTTAAAACTAGGTCAAGATGTTATTGAAGATTACATAGCTAAATTTGAAAAACTGGAAGCTAAATATAAAGACACCCTTAACGATATAAACGATCAAATCAGACAAAATGAAACTGAACTTGTTTCTCTATTGTCAGATCTAAAAGGCGAGGAAGCTGACATGTTAGCTATAGATGAATTAATTAAAATTTTAGGCGGTGGAGATGAAAAATAAACTTGTTCCATCAATAAGATTTAAAGAATTTACTAACGCTTGAGAACAGAGA
>NZ_JNJG01000002.1 GCF_000702705.1 Mycoplasma simbae ATCC 49888 | reverse complement strand
ATATTGTTCTTTGAAAACTAGATATATAAACATGACGAAGTCAATTTTTTCGAGAGTTTGATCCTGGCTCAGGATGAACGCTGGCTGTGTGCCTAATACATGCATGTCGAGCGAAGTACTTGTACTTAGCGGCGAATGGGTGAGTAACACGTACTCAACGTACCCTTCAGATTGGCATAGCGGTTGGAAACAACCGATAATACCAAATACTTGTTTAGATCGCATGATCTTTACATAAAAGACGCCTCAAAGCGTCGCTGGAGGAGCGGGGTGCGCAACATTAGCTAGTTGGTGAGGTAACGGCCCACCAAGGCAATGATGTTTAGCGGGGTTGAGAGACTGAACCGCCACACTGGGACTGAGATACGGCCCAGACTCCTACGGGAGGCAGCAGTAGGGAATATTCCACAATGGACGAAAGTCTGATGGAGCGACACAGCGTGCAGGATGAAGGCCCTATGGGTTGTAAACTGCTGTGGTAAGGGAATAAAAAATAGTATAGGAAATGATACTATATTGAATGTACCTTATTAGAAAGCAACGGCTAACTATGTGCCAGCAGCCGCGGTAATACATAGGTTGCAAGCGTTATCCGGAATTATTGGGCGTAAAGCGTCTGTAGGTTGTTTATTAAGTCTGGCGTCAAATTTTGGGGCTCAACCCCAAACCGCGTTGGATACTGGTAAACTAGAGTTATGTAGAGGTTAGCGGAATTCCTTGTGAAGCGGTGAAATGCGTAGATATAAGGAAGAACACCAACATGGCGAAGGCAGCTAACTGGACATATACTGACACTGAGAGACGAAAGCGTGGGGAGCAAACAGGATTAGATACCCTGGTAGTCCACGCCCTAAACGTTGATCATTAGCTGATGGGGAACTCATCGGCGCAGCTAACGCATTAAATGATCCGCCTGAGTAGTACGTTCGCAAGAATAAAACTTAAAGGAATTGACGGGGACCCGCACAAGCGGTGGAGCATGTGGTTTAATTTGAAGATACGCGTAGAACCTTACCCACTCTTGACATCTTCCGCAAAGCTATAGAGATATAGTGGAGGTTAACGGAATGACAGATGGTGCATGGTTGTCGTCAGCTCGTGTCGTGAGATGTTCGGTTAAGTCCTGCAACGAGCGCAACCCCTGTCCTTAGTTACTAACATTTAGTTGAGCACTCTAAGGAGACTGCCCGAGTAATCGGGAGGAAGGTGGGGACGACGTCAAATCATCATGCCTCTTACGAGTGGGGCAACACACGTGCTACAATGGCCGGTACAAAGTGAAGCAAACTGGTGACAGGGAGCAAACCACAAAAAACCGGTCTCAGTTCGGATTGGAGTCTGCAACTCGACTCCATGAAGTCGGAATCGCTAGTAATCGTAGATCAGCTACGCTACGGTGAATACGTTCTCGGGTCTTGTACACACCGCCCGTCAAACCATGGGAGCTGGTAATGCCCGAAGTCGGTTTATAAACAA
Source organism: Mycoplasma simbae ATCC 49888 (assembly GCF_000702705.1). GTDB lineage: Bacteria > Bacillota_I > Bacilli_A > Mycoplasmatales > Metamycoplasmataceae > Mycoplasmopsis > Mycoplasmopsis simbae. The sequence goes on along the minus strand of NZ_JNJG01000002.1, from coordinate 3,347 downwards.
ACTGCCTAAGGCAGGACTGGTGACTGGGGTTAAGTCGTAACAAGGTATCCCTACGAGAACGTGGGGATGGATTACCTCCTTTCTACGGAGTACAAAAGTCAATCAAGTATTGACACTTTAACCTTATATTCAGACCTACTTAATTTTTTTAGCAGTCATGGCTTGTTAGGTCGCAAGCATATATCTAGTTTTGAGGGGACAATTCTTCTCAAAATTGTTCTTTGAAAACTGAATAGTTAATATTTTAAAATATTACAACGACATCAAAAATGAATAAATTTTGGTTTATTCGTATTGATTCATCGAGTAGTCATATTTAAATATATGATTCATTGAAATGTCTTAAAATACACATCATAACAACAATAGGAAATCTTAATTGAATAAATTAAGGACATACTTTTAAATAAGTAAGAGTTTGTGGTGGATGCCTTGGGTCTGAAAGTCGATGAAGGACGTGATTACCTGCGATAAGCCTCGTGGAGCTGGATATAAGCTACGAAGCGGGGATTTCCGAATGGGGGAACCTAACTAGGGTAATGCCTAGTTGCCTTCTTCTGAATACATAGGAAGTCGAGCGAGACACCATGCGAACTGAAACATCTTAGTAGCATGAGGAAAAGAAAATAAATAATGATTTCTTTAGTAGCGGCGAGCGAACGAGAAAGAGCCCAAACCACTTTAAGTGGGGTTGTAGGACGATCTACATAGAGTTACAAAATTTAATGATAGCAGAAACGTTTGGGAAAACGTAGCACAGAGGGTGATACTCCCGTAAGCGAAATCGTTAAATCTCTTGATCGTATCCTGAGTAGGGCGGGGCACGTGAAACCCTGTCTGAATCTGCCGGGAGCACCCGGTAAGGCTAAATACTAATCAGACACCGATAGTGAACTAGTACCGTGAGGGAAAGGTGAAAAGAACCCCGAGAGGGGAGTGAAATAGATTCTGAAACCACTTACTTACAATTAGTCAGAGCCCATTTAAGGGTGATGGCGTACATCTTGCAGTATGGACCGGCGAGTTATGTTATCATGCGAGGTTAAGCGGAAAAAAGCGGAGCCGTAGAGAAATCGAGTCTTAATAGGGCGACATAGTATGATGGCATACACCCGAAACCAGGTGATCTATTCATGAGCAGGCTGAAGCTTGGGTAACACCAAGTGGAGGGCCGAACCGTAGTACGCTGAAAAGTGCCCGGATGACTTGTGAATAGCGGAGAAATTCCAATCGAACTTGGAGATAGCTGGTTCTCCTCGAAATAGCTTTAGGGCTAGCGTGTGGTGTTAAATGATGGTGGTAAAGCACTGAATGTGGAATGGCCGCGCCTAGCGGTACTGACTATAATCAAACTCTGAATACCATCATGTATTGCCATGCAGTCGGAACTGGGGTGCTAACGTCCCAGCTCGCGAGGGAAACAACCCAGATCGTCGGCTAAGGTCCCAAATTCGTGTTAAGTGAGAAAGGTTGTGGGGTTTCATAAACAACTAGGAAGTTGGCTCAGAAGCAGCCATCTTTTAAAGAGTGCGTAATAGCTCACTAGTCAAGAGACCCTGCGCCAATAATTTAACGGGACTAAAACACGAAACCGAAGCCACGGGTACATTTATGTACGTTAGAGGAGCGTTCTTAGGGCAATGAAGCCAGACCGTGAGGACTGGTGGAGCGCTAAGAAGTGAGAATGCCGGTATGAGTAACGATTCGTGGTGAGAATCCACGACGCCTATTGGGGAAGGTTTCCTGGGCAAGGTTCGTCCACCCAGGGTTAGTCAGGACCTAAGGCGAGGCGGATACGCGTAGTCGATGGACAACAGGTTAATATTCCTGTACTTTCTATAATAGTGATGGAGTGACGGAGAAGGATAGGCTTACCTCTTACTGGATTGAGGGGCAAGTAGCAACTGGAAATTGTAGGCAAATCCGCAATTTGTAACCGGGAGCTGTGACGCATAGGCGCAAGCTGAATTAGTTGATTTCATACTTCCAAGAAAAGCTTCTAAACTTAATATTATGGAAACCTGTACCGAGAACGGACACACGTCCCCAAGATGAGTATTCTAAGGCGAGCGAGAAAACTAGTGTTAAGGAACTCTGCAAAATGACCCCGTAAGTTCGCAAGAAGGGGTGCTCACGCAAGTGAGCCACAGAAAATTATGAGGGGCAACTGTTTATCAAAAACACAGCTCTCTGCTAAACCGCAAGGTGATGTATAGGGGGTGAAGCCTGCCCAGTGCCCGAAGGTTAAGTGGATGCGTTAGCTTTATGCGAAGCGTTGAAATGAAGCCCGGGTGAACGGCGGCCGTAACTATAACGGTCCTAAGGTAGCGAAATTCCTTGTCGGCTAAATACTGACCTGCACGAAAGGCGCAATGATCTCTCAACTGTCTCAACACTAGACTCGGTGAAATTATGGTCCCAGTGAAAACGCTGGGTACCCGCATCAAGACGAAAAGACCCCATGGAGCTTTACTACAACTTCGTATTGAAATTTGGTCTAACATGTGTAGGATAGGTGGGAGACTTTGAAGCTAAGACGCCAGTCTTAGTGGAGTCAACCTTGAAATACCACCCTTGTTATATTGAGTTTCTAACCTGCCATCATCATCGGGTGGGGGGACAGTGCGTGGTGGGTAGTTTGACTGGGGCGGTCGCCTCCTAAAGAGTAACGGAGGCGTTCAAAGGTACACTCAATACGGTCAGAAACCGTATGCAGAGCGCAAAGGTAGAAGTGTGCTTGACTGTGAGACTTACAAGTCGAGCAGGTGCGAAAGCAGGACTTAGTGATCCGGCTGTACATTGTGCAATGGCAGTCGCTCAACGGATAAAAGTTACCCTGGGGATAACAGGCTTATCTTGCCCAAGAGATCACATCGACGGCAAGGTTTGGCACCTCGATGTCGGCTCATCGCATCCTGGAGCTGGAGTCGGTTCCAAGGGTTGGGCTGTTCGCCCATTAAAGCGGTACGCGAGCTGGGTTCAGAACGTCGTGAGACAGTTCGGTCCCTATCTGATGTGGGCGTTGGAATATTGATGAGAGCCGTTTTTAGTACGAGAGGACCGAAACGGACGTACCACTGGTGTTCCAGTTGTTCCGCCAGGAGCATAGCTGGGTAGCTAAGTACGGAAAGGATAACCGCTGAAAGCATCTAAGTGGGAAGCCTCCTCAAAGATTAGTATTCCCTTGAGATTCCTTATAGACTATGAGGTCGATAGGCTGGATGTGTAAGCATGGCGACATGTTGAGCTGACCAGTACTAATAAATCGATAGGTTTAAAAGTAATGTGTATTTATGACATTTCAATGAATTTTAAAACAACTATTCAGTTTTCAAAGAGCACGCTGC
>NZ_JNJG01000001.1 GCF_000702705.1 Mycoplasma simbae ATCC 49888 | reverse complement strand
AAGAATCTTTGATTTTTATCAATATGAGAATATTTTTTACTATAATTCATTTATGTCCTTTCTAGTACCAGTAGATAGGGCATTTTTTTATTAAAAATGCAACACCAGTATTATATTACTAAGTGTTGCACTTGAATATACAATTTGGGATAATTAACTCATAACAAGTTAATTATTTCTGTATTATTCTGCGTCAGGTTCTGTTTCAAGCAATTGTTTTTGCTCATCTTTAACAAGTTTTTTAGCTTCCGCTAATTCTAAGCTAAAGAAGGTTGTAACCCCACGATTTTGCATTGTTGCCCCAAATAGAGCATCAACTCTTGACATTGTTCCGTGGCGGTGTGTAATAACCAAGAATTGTGTTTTTTCTTTTAGTTCTTGTAGATATTCAGCATATCTAACAACGTTAGCTTCATCAAGTGCTGCTTCAACTTCGTCTAAAATACACAATGGCAATGGTCTTGCTTTTAAAATACCAAATAGCAATGAAATTGCAATCAGTGATTTTTCACCACCTGAGAATAATTTAATGTTGGCAATATTTTTGCCTGGAGGCTGAGCTTTAATTTCAATACCAGATTCCAAAATGTCGTTAGGGTCTGTTCAGTATAGCTCAGCCTTTCCACCGCCCAACATTGTTGCAAACACTTCGTTAAACGGTCCATTTACATCATTTACTATATTTACTAAACGAGTTGTAATAACTTTATCTATGTCGGCGATTGCTTTTTCAAGTGTCGATTTAGCTTCACTTAATTCTTTGAATCCTTCATTGTATTTGTTGTATCTTTGTTCTTCTTCGATTAATGCTTCTAAAGATTCAATGTTTACTGAACCAAGTTTGTCAATTTCTTCACGCAAGGTTCTAACAATTTCTTCAGCCACATCACGAGGAAGTTCTAATTTGTAGTTCAATGATGCGGTTTCAAGAGTTAGCTTGTATTGCGAAGCTAAACGATCTCTAGATTGTTCTAATAAGAATTTAGATCTTTCTTTTTCGGTTAGTTTGTTAGCAAACGATTGAATTAACTGATTTAATGTTGAATTGTAGTCATTTTTCAAGGTGTTAGCTTGTTCAATGTCTATGTTTAATGCTTTAACACGTTGCAAAGCAGCGGACAATTCGGTTTCAATTGTTACTTTTCTTGTTTGCAATGTTTGTAGATCTTGCTTTTGAGCAGCTTTTTGAGCTTGATTTTGTTGCTGATCTAGCTCAACAATTTGAGCATTTAAATTAGTCAATTTAACGTTTAATTCATCAATTGCTGCTTGTTCAGCTGATTTTTTAGATCTAAGAGCTGACAGTTGTGCTTGCAGTGATGAATCTAGTTCAAATGATTGCTTACGATAGTTTTTAGCTTCATTTAGTTTTGTGATTAAGAGTTGAATTTGTGCGTTGATGCCAGGAATTAATTTTTGTAATTCAGTCATTTTATCTTCAAAGCCCAATAAACTTTGAGTTTTATCTTTAGCACCACCAACAATAATTCCGCCGGCACGAATTGTATCACCTTCAAGTGTTACAACCATATAACGACGCTCTAAAATATTTGATATTTTGTTTGCTTGCTCAATATCAGAAGCCACTATTACATTACCAAGTAGGAATTTTTTCAAGATTTCATATTCGGGAGTTGTATACACTAACTCTGAAGCAACCGAAACAAATCCAGGGTGCCCTTGAATGCCTAATAAGTGATCATCACGAACAGATTTAGGTTGAATAGATGTTAATGGAATAAATGTGGCGCGGCCACCGTCATTAGTTTTTAGGAAATTAACTGCCTTAACAGCGGTTTCAGGTTTGTCCACAACTAGGTGCTGAGAAGCACTAGATAAAACAGTGTCAATAGCTCGCACGTACTCAGGATCTACACGAAGTAAATCAGCTACAGTACCTTTTAAAGGTTTACCAAAATAGGTTTTATTTTCCAAAATGGTTTTAGTACCCTTGAACAATATTGTGCTGTTTTCTTTTTGCTGTTCTAAGAATTGTAAATGGGTTTTAACGGCTGTTAAATCTTTTTCTTTCTTGCTTAGTTGAATATTTAGCATACCAACTTGTTCTTCAAGTTTGCTCAATTGCACACGGTTTTCGCTCACTCTTAGGTTTAAAACCTCGATTTGGTGATCAATGTTTTTAACGTTTGAGTTATACTGAGTCGCTAGTTTTTGGTAAGCTTTAATTCTTTCTTCACGGCTAGCTTCGATTTCGCCTTGAGCAATTAATTTTTCACGTGCAGTTTCTTGCGTGATTGCTAATTCAATGTTTCTTAAGCGTTCATCAACTTGTTTTAATTCAGTGTTTAAAGACTCAATTCTTTTTTCTTCTTCAATTCTAAAACCAGTATTTTGGGTAATTTTATCTTGTGCGTGTTTAATTCTTTGTTCTAGATCTTCCCTAGTTTCAGCAACACCTTCAAGTTCGGTTGAAAGATCTTCATATTTTTGGCCAAAGGTTTGAATATTATCAACTAACAAGCCAATTTCAACTTGTTTTAATTCCTCAGATTTTTCAATGTAAATTTTAGCTTTTTCAGCTTGTTTACGTAGCGGAACTAATTTACGATCAATTTCCTTGATGGTAATTTCAATTTTTTCTAGTCCTTCTTGGGTTTTAGCCAATTTTGTTAAAGCTTCTTTTTTCTTGAATTTGTATTTTGAAACACCTGCAGCTTCTTCAAAAATTGCTTTACGTTGCTCAGGAGTTGATTGAGCAATATCAGAAACGGTACCTTGTGAAATAATGGCCAAGCTTGATTTTCCAATACCTGATTCCATAGCAATTTCTAGAATGTCTTTTTGACGACATTCTTCGCCATTTAGATAATATTTATTAGCCCCTGATCCTCTCTCCAACACACGCGAAATTGTAAAAATTTCGTGTGGAATTGAGTTGTTGCCTTCTTTGTTGTCAAAAGTAAGTGTAACTTCGGCTTTATCCATTGCCTTAGCGGTTTGAGAACCTTGGAAGATAACATCATCCATTTTATCTCCACGCAATTCTTTTGCGCTACGCTCACCTAAAACTCATCTAATAGCGTCATTAATGTTTGACTTACCTGAACCATTTGGCCCAACAATACCTGCAACCCCACCATCAAAGGTTAATGAAACAGGGTCAGCGAATGATTTAAAGCCATGAGCTTGAACTCTAATTAATTTCATTTTTCTCCTTAAAAATATGTTTTGATCAACATTTTTACTGGTTTAGTGCTAGTTTTTCTAACGCGTCTGTTGCCGCGTTTTCTTCAGCTTCTAGCTTGCTTTTGCCTTTTCCTTCGCCAAAAACTTGATTATCATGAATTGCTTTAGCAATAAATTCATCACCTTCTTGGGTAGTTAGATATGTAACTGATGTGCGTGAAAAAGACTGAATGTGTTCTTGAAAACGTGTTTTAGAATCCTTAAGTTTACTAGTGTCGATTTGAGTTAAAAATAGAGTTTGGCCTAAAAATGTGTTCACTTTTTCAAGTCCTTGATCAATGTAAAGAGCGCCAATAAATGATTCGAATACGTCAGCTCCAACTTTAACAGAGCTTAGCACCTCTTTGTGCATCATACCCGGACCAGTACGTAAAAATTCTTTGATTCCAATGCTATCTGAAAGAGCATTCAAGTTTTTTGTCGAAACAAGTTTTACACGCATGAGTGTCAATTCACCCTCATTAAGGTTAGGGTATTTTTTAAACAAAAATCTACTTGATAAAAATTGTAGAAGTGAATCACCTAAAAACTCAAGTTTTTGATAGTCTTCTTCAGTAGTGTTTTTATTGACTTTGGTATAACTTGGGTGTGTAAAAGCAGGAATAAAATTACTAATTTTCTTGATATTTATTGAGTATTTACGGGTAAAATCAATAAAAAGATCAATTTTGTGTTTATTCATTATTCCCTTGTTCTAAGGCCTTTTTGACATTATTTAACACATCTGCTTCTAGAGCTAATTTAATCTGATTAAGAGCTCCTAGATAAGCTTTGTGATCACTGCTTCCGTGTGATTTAATAGCCACTCCATTTACACCAACTACTCAAGCAGCACCAACATTTCTATAATCTAAAGTTTCGGCTACATCAACAAAAGCATTTTTTGCAAGCAAGTAACCTAGCTTACGAATAGTTGTTTTCATGATTTTGCTTTTTAATAAATCTTTAAAGCTTAAAATGGCTCCTTCTAAACTTTTTAGTACAAGGTTACCACCATAACCATCAATTACCGCAACATCGCTCACATAATTTAACAATTCACGTGGCTCTTTAAAGCCTACATAGTTTAATTCTTTAGTTTCTTTGAACTCTTGGTGTGCTTGTCTGATTATCTCAATACCTTTATTGTCTTCGGTTCCGATATTAATTAAAGAAACTTTTGGGTTAGCGATCTTAAACATTACTTTGGCAAATTCATTGGCAATTTTTGCTCATTCAAGTAAGTATTCAGTTTTAGTGTCTAAATTAGCCCCCACGTCTAAAAGCAAGAATTTGTGACCTTTAATTGTAGGCATAATTGGCATAAAAGCAGCACGCGATACGTTGTCTAAACGTTTAAGTTTTAAGGTGTTAGCTGCTAAATATAAACCACTGTTACCTGAGCTTAAAACTGCATCCGCTTGTTGATTTTTCACTAAATCTATAGCTGCATTCATTGATGTATTTTCGTGTAAGCAAGCTCTAATGTTATCGGTGTTTGAACAAACATTTGGGTTATCAACAATAGAAATGTTTTGCGGCATTGATTCAAAACCTTTAACTTTTATGTTTTCGATTTCGTTTTTGGGACCAACTAAAATAATGTTGAAATTTGGGTTTAATTTGCTAAATTCATATGAGGCTAATACAGCTGGTTTGATACCGTTATCGTTGCCGTTTATATCAAAAGCAATTGTGTATTTTTTCATTATTCAAATCCTATAATAAAGTGATAGTTAGGTTGAGCACCATTCAATAATTCAACTTCAACATCATAACGGCTTTCAATAAAACTTTGAACTTCGTTAGCATCAGTTTCTGAAATATCGTTGCCATAAAAAATTGTTATTAATTCATGATCGGGAGTAATAGCTTTTTTAATTAATTCTTTGGCTGCATTAATGTATGTTGATTGCGAAGTGACAATTTTGTGGTCTAAAATTCCAATAAATTGTCCTTCTTTGATTTTAACATTATCTATTTTAGTTGTTCTAATAGCGGTTGTTACTTCACCAGTTTTAACAGTTTTAATGGCTTCGTTTAATAGTTCTAAATTCTCTTCAGCACTTGACTCACTGTTAAAATGAATCATGGCAGCCATACCTTGCATTTGCGATCTAGATTCAATAATGAATACATTTTTATCATCAATAATTTGTGCTGCTTGTTGAGCTGCTAAGAAAATATTTGAGTTATTTGGTAACACAAACACATTTTGCGAATTAACTGATTTAATTGCATCAACTAAATCTTGAGCTGAAGGGTTTTGTGTTTGTCCACTTTCAACAATAGCGTCACAACCAAGCTCTCTCATGCGTGAAATTATTCCTGAACCTAAGTTGCATGAAATGATTGCACATTCTTTTTCGTCTTCACTCGCCTCGTTTAAAACAACATTTTTGTTTCTGTTTTCTTTGGCCTGCAATGACATATTTTCAGATTTAATTTTGATAAATTCACCAAATTTTTGACCATAATTCAACATTTCACCCGGTTTTAAAACATGTCCGTGAACTTTTAAAATTTCATTGTCTTGCACAACAACTAAACTAGTTGCGAATTTGTTGATTCCTTTTTCGAATAAATCTTTTTTGAATGCATCTACATCTTTAAGTTCAATAATAAACTCAGTGCAATAGCCAAACTCACCATCGTAAACTTCACCATCTTGAATAAATGTATCAATTGATGAACTTTCTTCTTGAATTTTAACTGGTTGACCTTTCATTAATGAGTTCATACCTACAATGATTGTGTAAAAACCTTCTCCACCAGAGTCGGTCACTCCCACTTCACGTAAAACTTTTAGCAAGTTTGGAGTGTTATCACAAGCTTTACGTGCAAATTTTTCCGCTAATTCAAAAAATACTTCAAAAGTTGTAGAATTATCAACAATTTTTTCCAATTCTTCAGTTGTTTGTCTAATTACTGTTAGTATAGTTCCTTCAACAGGTTTTAAAACTGAGCCGTATGCTTTTTCGGTCGCCTTTTTAAATCCTTCAAGTAAGCCTAAAATATCTACGCTTTGTTTGCCTTCAAAAGCTATGGCAAAACCTTTAAAAATTTGGCTTAAAATAACTCCTGAATTACCACGTGCACCAAAAAGCATATTACGTGCAAATTTGTGAGCAACTTCACCTAAATTTTCATTTCCGTTTTCTAAATTTTGAATTGCAGATTTAACTGTTGAAGACATGTTTGTGCCAGTGTCGCCATCTGGCACAGGAAACACGTTCAAGGCATCAATACGATTTTTTTGATTCATTAAATTATTGGCACCTGAAAGGCACAGTTCATAAAACACTTTTCCGTCTAGTTTATTAATCATTATTCAAACCTCCGACTAATATGTTAAGTTTTCCTAGTTTTTGTTCTTTTTGTCTAAGTGCAAAGCGCAACAAAGAAGTAATTGAAGTTACAATATTTTTCAAGTTACTGTTTTTTAAAATTGTAATTGCCGCTGTAAAGTCTCATACATTTGAATCATCTTTTTTGTTGGCCACTACTCATTCATTACAATCATCAACAGGATGATCGAAAGGGCATTGAATGCTAAACACGCCAGGTGTTGATTCTAAAATATCAATGAAGATTTTGCTAATTTCTGATTTTTCCACTTAGCCTCCCAAATACATTGTTTAATTAATAATTAAATTCAATTATAAACTATAAATATTGATGTATATTATAAATTATGGCCGAAGTTATAACGCAAGCTATAGTGGTTAATATTGAACAATCTAATACATCGATAAATGATTCTTTTGTCGATTTTTTAACACCTAACTCCAGTTTTCGCCTGTTAGCTAAAGGCATCAATAAAGCAAGTTCCAAAAACAGGGTGAATTTGCAAGTAGGTTGTATTGTCGAAATTGAATATTTTAAGGCAAGAAAAAAAGGAGCCATTGGTAGGTTAAAAAAAGCTAGTTTGCTGGAAGGAATTGATTTTTCAAATCGATTAAACTTGATTTTTGTAGCAAAAGCAATCAAATTTATTGAGCAAATTAAAACAAAAACATTCAGTGTTTTTAACGCATATACTCAAATTATTAAAAGATTAGGCGAAGGCATTAACAAAAAATTGTTGTTATTTTTATACACAAGCGGTCTAGCTAGCTACGGAATTAAACCAGTAGTTGAGCAATGTTGCGAATGTGGTCAAGCATATAATTTGTGTGATTTTGCTTTTCACAAAGGCGGTTTTTTATGTTTTGCACATTCGCAAAATGTGCGCTGAAATAAAGAACTTAAAAGTATTTATTTTATGTTCAAAGATTTGACTAAATTTATAATGATGTGTAATGATGCAATTGCCGAAATTTTAATGCAGGAGTTATTACAACATTATCACGATAATGGTATTTACGTAGAACAATAATTACGTAAATACTCATTTTATAGAGTTTTACGACAAAATATTGAACAATAATATGTCCCGTATAAAGGATTAATTTGTATTTATATTGATATATAACTCATATTAATATATGTAAAAATAGTATAATTTACACACACAAAAAATTAAGGAGATTAGATGAAAATTGGAAGCACACAGGTTGCAATTGATGCAATCAAAAAATATAAAAATATTGTAATTTTTCACCATACTAGACCCGATGGAGATTGTTTAGGTTCTCAACATGGTCTCGCACAAATGATAAGAGATAATTTTCCTGATAAGAATGTTTATACAATTGGTGATAATGTGGGTACATACGACTTTATGAACTATCATTTTGATCCTGTTGAAACTATTGATTTTAATGATTCACTAGGGGTTGTGGTTGATGCTTCTAGTTCAGATAGAATTGTTTATGGAGAATTGCTACTAGGCGATAAATTCACTGCTAAATTGCGTATAGATCACCACCCAAACGGTAGTGATATTGAATATGATTATCATTTTGTTGATGAACATTATGTTGCAGCAGCTGAACAAGTTGCACATATTGCCTTTGATGCAGGGTGAAAACTAAGCGAAAAATCAGCATTGCATACCTTTTTAGGAATTGTGACTGATAGCGGTAGATTCTTATATCCAGATACTAGTTCGCGTACTTATAAACTTGCAGCTTTTCTTGAAGAACAAGGCAAAATTGAGCCTTGAAAATTGCATAGAGAACTAGGAAAAAGAAGCCTAAAAGACATTAAGTATATTGGCGATATTTTGTCAAATTTTAAACAAAAAGACAGAGTTTTATACTATATTGCTTCTAAACAAGTTCAAGATAAATTTGGTTTTGATGAATTAAAAGCAGCTATTTTTGTCAATGAATTAGCAAACATTGAAGATAATTCGTGTTGAGCCTTTTTTGTTGAACAAGCAGATGGAAAAATTCGTTGCAGATTGCGTTCTAATGGGCCACTAGTAAACGAAGTTGCTGCTAAGTATGAGGGTGGCGGTCACGCAAACGCTGCTGGTTGCACAATTGATTCACATGAGCAAATTGAACAAGTTCTAAACGAACTTAATCAAGCAATAATTAAATGGGAGGCACAATAATGAAAATGCAAGATACTGGCACATGAAAAGATGCCGCGGCTAAACTAGAACAATATGATTCAATCGTTATATTTCACCATATTCGTCCTGATGGCGATTGTCTAGGTTCACAGTTTGGTCTTAGAGAATTGTTAAGAATTAACTACCCAAATAAAAAAGTTTATGCCGTGGGTGATTCAAATGGACTTTTTTCTAATTTCCTTGATTTAGATTTTGATGAAGTTCCAAGTGATGAAATTTTGAAACAATCTTTAGGTGTGGTCGTTGATGCCAACCAAAAAGAAAGAATTCAAAACCGTGAAATTTTAGATAAAAATTTATTTGCCGAAACACTTCGTATTGATCACCATCCAAATGAAGATGATCTTGACAAATGTACGGTTTGATTGGAAGAAAATAGAATTGCTGCGGCTGAAATGATAGCTGAATTAGCTTTTCAAAAAGGTTGAAAATTCAATGAAAAAGCAGCTAATTGCGTGTTTTTAGGCATTGTAACTGATTCAGGTAGATTCCAGTTTTCAGATACTAGTGCTCGTACTCACGAGTTGGCAGGCTATTTATATAAAAATAATTTAAACGCAGAAAAAGTGTTTTTAGGGCTTGCACAAACCAGTATTGAGGACTTAAAAGTTCAATCTACACTAATGTCTTCGCTTAAAACTAGTGGACAAGTTGCATACATTCAAGTAGATTATGCGACCACACTTAAGCTTGGTAAAAAACCAAATGATATGGCAAGACCTAACTTAATTGGCAATATTAAGGGCTATCCAATTTGAGTGTCATTCAACGAAGAGGAAAATGGAAATATTAGAGTTGAATATCGTTCAAACGGTCCAATTGTTCGTAATGTTGCCTTAAAATGAGGTGGTGGCGGCCACGACCGTGCTTCAGGCTGCATGATTAAAACTTTTGATGATGTTGAAAATGTGATTAATGATTGCAACCTTGAGGTTGAACGTTGACAGCTAGAAAATAGATAGGAGTAAGTATGGCTAAATTTAAACGTGTTTTCATGATTGTAACTGATGGTTTAGGTATTGGAGCTGACCGCGATCAAAACGCTTTTGGCGACAAAGGAGCTAACACCATTTTATCAGCTTCAAAAAGTGCAATGTTTTATATCGACACATGAAAAAAACTAGGTATTGGTAATATTACTACACTTGAAGGAAATTATCATGTGCGTAAACCACTTGCATACATGAGCAGAATTCAAGAAGTTTCGAATGCAAAAGATACATTAGCGGGACATTGAGAAATGATGGGGATTAAAACTTTAGTTCCTTTCCCTACATTTACAGAAAATGGTTTCCCACAAGATTTAATTGATGCACTTTCTCAAGCTTTTGACGGCAGAAAAATTATTTGCAACCGTAGTGGTTCAGGTACTGAAATTATTGATGAATTTGCTCAAGAACAAAAAGACACTGGTGCCATAATTGTTTACACATCAATGGATTCAGTGCTGCAAATTGCAGCTCATGAAGAGTGAATTGGTCTAGAAAATCTATATCGTTATGGTAAAGCAGCTAGAGAAATTTGTTCATCTAAGCCGGAGTGAAATGTTGGACGTATTATCGTAAGACCGTTCATTACTGATGAAAACGGCAAATACAAACGTACATTCAACAGACACGATTATGCAAACAAACCACGTGAATTGATTTTGAATGAACTTCAAAAAGTTGGTGTTGATGTTGTAGCGGTAGGTAAAATTAATGACATTTTTGTTGGTCAAGGTATTTCTAGAGCGATCCATTCAGATGGTGATGCACACGCAATGGATATAACTATTGATGAAGCCAAAAAAGACGATGAAAACAAATTTGTTTTCACCAACCTAGTGCAATTCGATTCACACTATGGACACCGTAGAGATGTTGATGGTTATGCTTCTAATATTTCACTTCTAGACACAAAATTAGGTGTTTTAATCAACGCGATGAAAGAAGATGATTTATTAATTATGACTTCAGATCACGGTAATGATCCATTGTATCCAGGTTTTAACCACACTAGAGAAATGCTTCCTTTAACAGTGTTTTCTAAATCATTTACTTCACCAAAAGTCCTTAAAGATGTGGAAGGTTTAGGTACCACAGGCAACATTGTTGCGCGCAACTGAGGCGTTGAAATCGTCAATGAAACAGGTGATGACATCTTTGATCAACTTGTCTAATTTAAATTAAAAAAGCGAATTTTGAGTATTCAAATACTCATAAAATCGCTTTTTTGTTTTTTTAAAACAAGTAAAATTAGATTATTATTATCACAAACCATTAAGGAGTAAAAATGCAAAAAACAATTTATTTGGCAGGCGGATGTTTTTGAGGTGTTGAAGCCTACTTTTCGCGTGTTAAGGGTGTAATTGATGCTCAATCAGGCTATGCAAATGGATTAGACACAAACGCCACCTACCGAAATCTAAAAAATTCAATGCACGCAGAGACAGTTAAAGTTGTCTATGATGCTGACGTTGTTACTGTTGAAGAATTAGTTTTACATTTATTTAGATTAATTGAACCTGATTCATTAAATAAACAAGGTAATGATGTTGGCACTCAATACAGAACTGGTGTATATTATGAAGATGAACAAGACCATAAGGTGATTGCAAAATTATTTGAATATTTGAAAAAACCATTCGCGCAATTTTATGTAGAGCTAGAAAAATTAACACACTTTGTACCTGCTGAAGAATACCACCAAGATTATCTTGAAAAAAACCCAACAGGTTATTGCCACGTTAACTTAAACACTGATTACAATTTAAATCAATCGGAATTAAAATTACTTTCACAAGTTAGAAATGAATTAAAATTAGACCAATTAAGCTATGATGTTTTAAAAAATTCAGCAACTGAAAGACCACATACCTCAGAGCTAAATGATGAACACCGTAAAGGTATTTATATTGAAAAAATCACTGGCGAAGCTTTATTTTCATCAAGCACAAAATTTGATGCAGGCTGTGGTTGACCTAGTTTTTCAGAGCCAATTTTAAAAGAAAGTGTTCAATACCTAGACGACACATCACACAATATGTACCGTATTGAAGTTAGATCTGGCGAAGGTGATAACCACTTAGGTCATGTGTTTAATGATGGCCCTAAAGATATGGGTGGTAAACGTTACTGCATCAATGGTGCAGCACTTGAATTTATCCCTCTTGAAGAGATGGATCAAAGAGGTTATAGCGAATTCAAAAAATTTGTTAAATAAAAACAGTAATCCAAACAGATTACTGTTTCCCAAATTGTATATTCAAGTGCAACACTTAGTAATATAATACTGGTGTTGCATTTTTAATAAAAAAATGCCCTATCTACTGGTACTAGAAAGGACATAAATGAATTATAGTAAAAAATATTCTCATATTGATAAAAATCAAAGATTCTTAATCGAAAATCTTAGATATAAGAATTTTTCGATTAGAGAAATAGCTTCGATTTTACATGTTTCTCCTTCAACAATATCGAGAGAGTTAAAGAGAAATTCAGATAATAACGGTAATTATTTGTCAGATACTGCTGATATAAAAGCCAAAAACAGAGCATATCATAAATATATGTTCAGATTTAAT